>JBDKKJ010000016.1:0-27190 GCA_039796155.1 Candidatus Parcubacteria bacterium | reverse complement strand
CCTACTTCGCCAGTACCTGAGAGGTAGTCAGCGTCCTGAGTTTTGTACAAATCTTCTTCACCCTGTGGAAGGTACCCTGTTCCGTAGAGAGTTTGCTTGCGCACAAGTGACGGCACCATCATTGGCGTGAATCCCTTCTTTATAAAGTGCTCCATAACAAACTGCCAGAGACCAAAACTCATGGTCACTGCTTCGTTCTTTAAATAGTATCCGCGGAAACCAGCGACTTCTGCGCCTTTTTCAAAATCAGCGAGATCGAGCTTTTCTACGAGTTCAATATGATTCTTTGGAGTAAAGCTAAAAGCAGGCTTTGTTCCCCATGCGCTTACTTCTTTGTTATCTGCATCGCTTGCACCTTCGGGTACTGACATATCAGGAATGTTTGGAACCTGGAGCATGAGTCCTTGCCAGTTTTTCAAAACTTCTTTGAGAGTTTCTTCTTCAGCCTGGAGCTCCACCTTGAGCTTCTTCATTGCATCGAGGAGTGTCGCCTTTTCTTCAGGACTTGCTGAAGGAAGTTTTGTTGAAACATTGTTCTGTTCAGCACGCTTGGTTTCAATCGAAGTCTGGATAGAGCGTCGCTTTTCATCCAAAGCCAAAAGGGCTTCGATGTCGATTTCTACATGCTTCTTTGCCGCACCGGCTTTTATAAGGTCTTTATTATCTCGGATGAATTTTATATCTAGCATTTTAGGTTTTCTTTAACTCTCACATACTACAATAAACCGACCATGAATTCCATTCACACATTATATAAAGAGGACTTCCCCCCACTTTTAAAGGAAATACCTAAACCACCTGAAACACTCTCTTTTAGAGGCGTGCTGCCGTCATATGACAATGTGTTTCTGACAATTGTGGGCTCACGCAGATACAGTGCGTATGGCAAACAAGTGACCGAGACACTAATAGAGGGTCTTCGAGGGCTGCCCGTGGTCATTGTTTCGGGTTTGGCCTATGGGATAGATGCCATTGCACATCGTGCGGCACTCGACGCTGATTTAAAGACGATTGCTATTCCTGGATCGGGTTTGGATGACTCGGTTCTGTATCCGAGGGAGAATGTGCGGTTGGCTGAGGAGATACTTCGGCGCGGCGGGGCACTTATATCACCCTTCGAGGACACCTTGCCCGCCGCGCAGTGGACTTTTCCCCACAGGAACAGAATCATGGCCGGCATATCTCACGCCACCCTCGTCATCGAGGCAGACATTCGTTCGGGTACACTCATCACTTCAAAATTTGCTGGCGACTTTAATAGAAACGTACTCACTGTCCCCGGCTCTATCTTTACGAGCAAGAGCGCAGGTCCGCACATGCTTTTAAAAATCGGAGCAACACCTATCACTTCAGTAGACGACCTCATCCTCGCCCTCGGCTTTACACCAGAAACCAAACGCGATGCAAAAACAACTTTCAATCTGAGCCCGGATGAAGAGCGTATTCTTGAAGCACTTCACAATCCTTTGTCTCGCTCTGAACTCTTTGAAACAGTGGCTTTAGATAGTAGCGCGATGAGTGTTGCACTCTCGCTTCTTGAGCTCAAAGGACTGGTCGAAGAAACCCTTGGAAATATACGAAAAGTTTGCTAAATATTTTCTCTTCGTGTAATACTTGGCACAACATATGTCAAAACTGCTTATAGTAGAGTCTCCTGCAAAAGCAAAGACAATAGGAAAATATTTAGGCGACGGATACACCGTAGTCGCTTCGATAGGTCACGTTCGAGACCTTCCAAAATCAAACAAAAAAGCTATCGACATGGAGCACTTTACTCCTCACTATGAAATTAGTGCTGGTAAAGATAAAGTCCTTGCTGACATTGAGCGCCTCGGAAAAAAATCAGAGGAAATCCTCCTCGCAACCGACCCCGACCGTGAAGGAGAAGCTATTGCATGGCACATCGCTGAAGCAATCAACTTTGGCAAGAAGCCTGTACGCCGTGTGGTTTTCCATGAAATTACCAAGGACGCTATTATAGAAGCCCTTACCCATCCTCGCGACATTGATCAGAATCTTCGCCAAGCACAGGAAGCGCGACGCGTGCTTGACCGACTTGTGGGCTACGACCTCTCAGGAATCATTTGGAAAAAAGTTCGCTACGGACTCTCTGCAGGACGCGTGCAGTCTCCTGCTCTCCGCATCATCATGGAACGCGAACGTGAAATCCGTGCCTTTATCCCTGAAACATACTGGGTGCTTTCAGCTGCTACAAAAACTGCAGGTAAAAGTCCTCTCAATCTCAACTGTTCAATCGAACCTCGAGACAAAGTAGAAGTAGACCGAATCCTTTCAACCGGCAAAAAGGAAGCCTGGACTGTTGTCTCTGTAGATGAAACTGAAGCAAAGCGTTCACCAAAAGCACCTTTCACCACCTCAACACTCCAGCAGGCTGCTTCAACACGCCTCGGCTTCTCTCCTTCTCGAACCATGTCAGTTGCTCAGCGACTCTACGAAGCAGGACTCATCAGCTACATGCGAACCGACTCTACCAACCTCTCCCAGCAGGCTGTCGGTCAGATAGGTGCATATATAGAGAAGAATCACGGTAAAGAATCATTCACACCTCGTACCTTCAGTGCAAAATCAAAGAATGCACAGGAAGCCCACGAAGCTGTTCGACCAACAACCATTTCAAAAGTGTCAGCGGGTGCAAATCCTGAACAGATCGCTCTCTATAACCTCATTTGGTCACGAACCGTTGCATCACAGATGGTTGATGCACGAATTCTCCGCACCAAAATTGTCGCAAACACTACGACAAAAAGCATTCCTGATTTCTGGGCAAACGGAACACGACTCGTGTCAGCTGGTTGGCTTGCTGTTGATCCCGGTGCTCGTGGTGAAGATGTAGAACTTCCAAAAGTTGTTGCTGGTGAAAAACTTGAACTCGTTTCCCTCGACTCACTTGAAAAACAGACTGAACCACCAGGCCGATACTCTGAAGCAGGTCTTATCAAAGAACTCGAAAAGCGAGGCATTGGACGTCCTTCTACTTACGCGTCTATTTTGCGTACCCTCGAAGAACGTGAATACGTCACAAAGGAAAACAAAGCGCTCAAACCAACCGACACCGGTGACGTGGTGAGCTCTTTCCTTGAAGAAAACTTTGGAAATTACATCAGTGATACGTTCACCGCAGAAATGGAAGACAAACTCGACCTCATCGCTGATGGTTCTGCTCAATACGAAAAAACTCTTTCAACGTTCTATAAACCGTTTCTTAAAGACGTAAAAGAAAAGGACAAGCTTGCAAAAGCAACCAACCTCGGTGAAGCAGATCCAAAGTTCGTCTGCCCTACCTGCGGATCACCAATGACTATAAAGCTCGGACGTGCGGGTAAATTCCTTTCATGTTCTCGTTATCCAGATTGTAATGGTGCCCTCATGCTCGACGGTACTGAAGTGCCAAAGGATCGCGTGCTTGGTGCACATCCAGAAACAGGCCTCGATATTACCGTAAAGAATGGCAGATACGGCCCCTACGTTCAGATGGGAGAAACTATTAAGGCTCCAAAAAAGCCACGAAAGAAGAAGCCAACCAAAAAGGAATTGGCGAAAATTGCAGCTGACCTCGCAGCAGGTATAGTACCTGCACCCGTTGTAGCAGAACCAGAACCTGTGTCACAAAAAGCAAAAATGGCTTCAATACCAAAAGAAATAAATCCGACAGAAATCACCATGGCTCAGGCGGTACATCTCCTTACCCTTCCGCGACGCCTTGGTACACACACTGTTACTGGAAAAGTAATCACAGCAAACATCGGACGCTTTGGTCCGTATGTTGTTCATGATGGTGATTTCCGTTCAGTGAAGAAACCTGATGATGTGTATGTAATCACCCTTGAACGTGCACTCCAAATTTTAAGCGAGGAAAAAAAGAAACGAGGTTTTAGAGCAAAGAAGAAAGCTGAATAAGAAGCTTTGACAGAATTACTTTATACAGGTATCTTGCTTGTTGATGCCTCCCCATACTGTTCTCCCCAAAGCTTTGGCACGGGCCATAGCTACTCCTGTAACATTCAACAACCCGGAAGAGTTTCTTTCGTGGATTGCGTGCAAAGACCAAGGAACCATCGGCACCCTCAGTCAAATCCCCGATTCATGGAGACAACCTCTCCTCAAGCGCGGTCTGATTGTTCGGATACCGGAAACCAATCGCCTTGCTCTTTGCACCAGTTCTCGTGTCAGACCGCTTTCGTCCACCAAGAAACCGAAAATCGATCAAGGTGTGTTGGTCTTCCTTCACCCGGTCGCCGCGTAGGTTCTGAACAGTCAGCAAAGCCGCTCCCTTGGGAGCGGCTTTTTTATGAATTAGAGTGAGAAATTCTTCATTGAGTAGAGATCCTCAGTGTTGTCATCTTCTTTCTTTTCTTCTTTAGAACGATCGTCCATGAGGGGCACCGTTTCCGAGAGTGCTACAGGTGTAGTCGCTACCTCAATTACAGGAGAAGCTTCTGGGTTCACAGACACAGGTGTAGCAGGAGTTTCAGCAGCTGCCATATGCTTTTGCATAAGTTCGCCCGGATTCTTCTTTTCTCGATTGCCCACGATAGTCATGATTGCTTTCAAATCTTCTGGTGAGAAAAAGTCGATAGTGATTTTACCACCCTTCTGCTTTTGTTCGATTGATACGCGAGTGCCAAATGTCTCAGAGAGTCTCTGTTCAATCTCAAGCATTTCAGGATCAAAAGCTCGCTCCTTCTTGCGAGCCTTCTCTACTGCAATCTTACGAGCAATCATTTCAGTCTCACGCACCGTAAGACGCTTGAACATAATTTCTTTAAAGAGAGTTGACTGTTCTTCGGGTCGATCGGTAAGCATCATGAGGGGTCGAGCGTGACCTTCAGAAATCTTTCCTTGTGAAAGCGCTGTCAAAATATCTTCAGGCAACATCAAGAGTCTGATTGAGTTTGAAACGTATTCGCGTGACTTTCCGATTTTTTGAGCAACCTGAACGTGCTTCAGTCCGAATTCACGAACAAGCTGGTCAAAAGAACGAGCACGCTCAACAGGATTCAAATCTTCGCGCTGGAGGTTTTCAATGATAGCAAGTTCAAGCTTTACCCGGGCATCGTCAGTATTTGCACGAATGATTGCAGGCACCTGCTGGAGACCAAGGAGCTTTGAAGCGCGGAGACGTCGCTCTCCTGAAATGAGTTCGTAGCTTACAACCAATCCACCGTCCTCTTTCTGAGTTTCAGCACGAGTCACTACGAGAGGTTGAAGAAGTCCGTACATACGGATTGATTCAGCAAGGTCGCGGAGTGCCGCCTCGTCGAATTCCCTACGTGGCTGATAAGGGTTTGGTTGAATCTTTTCTGTCTCTATCCAAAATATTGAGTCGCCGTAAAATTGGGATGCCATGAAAATAATTGTTTATACAGAGATTTTAACATACCCCGTAGGAAATTGAGAAAAGACGCATTTTAGTGTAGATTTCATGGGCAGCCCTCAGAGAGCCGGAGTGGCGGAATGGTAGACGCGCACGACTCAAAATCGTGTATCGAAAGGTGTGAGAGTTCAAGTCTCTCCTCCGGCACACACAGGCCCGCGCTTCGCGCGGGCCAACCCCTATGAAAAAGAAGCTTCCTAAAGTCCTCGCCATCGTAGGCCCTACAGCTACAGGTAAAAGCGATCTCGCCGTCGAGGTGGCACTTTTATATGACGGAGAAATTATCTCAGCAGACTCACGCCAGGTCTATAAAGGCATGGACATTGGTACCGGAAAGATTACCGTATCAGAAATGAAAGGTATCCCACACTACCTCCTTGATGTTATCGAACCTAAGAAAGTATTCGATGTTGAACTCTTTAAAACCAAAGCAGAAAAAACTATTGCAGACATCGTCTCTCGCGAAAAACTTCCTATCGTAGCTGGAGGCACTGGTTTTTACATTGACGCACTGATATCAGGTGAAATATTTCCTGATGTACCAGCAAACAAAAAGCTTCGTGCAATACTCGCAAAGAAATCCGCCGAAGCCCTTATGAAAGAAATCACCAAGCTCGACCCTCGCCGAGCAAAGGCGCTCGACCCTTTTAATAAAGTGCGTATTATCCGCGCAATTGAAATTGCTCGTGCACTCGGCTCTGTACCAATGGTGAAACGCGTAAAGCGCTATGAAACACTGTTCATTGGGCTTACTCTCGACTCCGTAAAACTTCGTGAAAAGATTCACATACGTCTTCTTAAACGAATAGATGTGGGTATGATCAAAGAAATTTCAAACCTGCACAAAAAAGGTCTGTCCTGGAAACGCCTTCACGACCTTGGTCTTGAATACCGTTACGTCGCACTCTACCTCCAGAAGAAAATCACTAAAGAAGAGATGGTTACCCAGCTTGAACAAGAAATCGCTCACTACGCAAAACGCCAGATGCAGTGGTTCAAGCGAAACACAGACATCAAATGGTTTGCACCCGGTGAAAACAAAAAGATTGCTCGCGAAGTGAAAAAGTTTCTTAAAAACTAACTCTTCTTTTTACCTTTCAAATAATTCTTTCCTTTCAATTTATCCGGCAACAGACTTTCCGTATCATACATTTCATAACCCTTTTTATAGCCTAAATTTTTCATCAGCTTAGTAGGCGCATTTCGAATCTTTAAAGGAATCGGTAGATTGCCGAACGTCTTCACATCAGTAACTGCTTCAAAGTAGGCATCATATGCCGATCGATCTTTAGCTGCCTGTGACAGGTACGCAACACCATGAGCAAGGTTTATAGCCGCCTCAGGCAAGCCAATCACCTCTACTGCGCGAAATACCTCATTTGCCACCACCAGGGCTGTAGGCTGGGCCAATCCAACGTCTTCAGAGGCAAAAATAACCATTCGGCGTGCTATAAATTTTGGATCCTCTCCACCTTCAACCATACGTGCTAAATAATACAGAGCAGCATTTGCATCCCCCGCTCGCATCGATTTTATAAATGCAGAAATAGTATCGTAGTGCTCTTCACCTTTTTTATCAAAACGAATAAAGATTTGATCAAATGTACTCTTGAGATTTTCGAGCGTAATTGTTCCGTACAATTTTGCAGTACTTTCAAGAGCGGTAAGCGCCATGCGTGCGTCACCGTTTGCCATATTTGTGAGCCACTCAAGTGCATCTTTAGGAATCTTTATCTTCGAGCGCTTCAAAATAGTTTTTATTTCTTCTGCTTCCAAACTTTTCAAAACAAAAACACGTGTTCGTGAAAGAAGCGCGGAAATCACTTCAAAACTTGGGTTCTCTGTTGTTGCACCAACAAGCGTAAGCCTTCCTGATTCAACAAACGGCAAAAGATAATCCTGTTGCGCTTTATTAAAGCGATGAATTTCATCCAAAAACAAAAGCTTCGGACGCTGATCAAGCATTGTCGATTCATCCATGATGCGACGAATGTCATCTTTACCTGCCGACACAGCAGAGAGTTCATAAAATCGAGCACCGAGAGCGTTCGCATAAATTCGAGCAAGGGTTGTCTTTCCAACGCCTGGCGGACCCCACAATATAAAAGAAAAGAGATGTTTATCATCAATTGCTTTGCGCAAAGGTTTTCCTGGCCCAACCAAATGTTCTTGGCCGATGAATTCTTTGAGGCTTTCGGGTCTGATTTTAGATGCGAGTGGCTCCATATCCCCAGTATAGTACAGAAAAATTGGTATACTACTAGGCATGAAAAAAGGATTCACCGTCCTCGAACTTCTCATAGTTATTGCCATCATCGGCATTCTCGCCTCTGTGATAATTCCTTCTGTAAATGGCGGTCGTGAAAAGGCAATAAAATCTCGAACACTTTCTGAATTAAAGACGATGGCGACTGCACTTGAACTCTATCGTAATGATAACAACGGTAACTATCCTGCTGATGTGTCGCGCGACCTTCCACCGGGGCTCGGTGCATACCTTGGAGGCAACCAAAGCGCAGCATGGCCTGACGCGCCGTGGCCTGGAAGTGTCTATGACTGGGACAACTGGGATGATCCTGATTATCCGGGAGAAAAAATTTATCAAATCAGCATTCGCTTCTGCCCTGCTGGTGGACCACTTTCAGCTTGTGTTTTTCCTCCTGAATCGTGGGCAGCAAACTTCGGTGTAAACAGTTCGTATTACTACTGTATCGGCGGAAGATGTAGGGCTCACTTGAGTGAGGTATATACCTATCCTGGTTATTGCGCCAACTGTACCGTTCAACCATCTCCGTAATTTTTTGGAAATCTAGGCCCCGTTATGCTATGCTCTGCCTTACATCGGGCGATTAGTTAAATGGTATAATAAGGCACTCCAAACGCTTTGTTGGGGGTTCGATTCCCTCATCGCCCGCAGTAACAAAACAAAAACCGCATTAGAGCGGTTTTTTGTTTTTACTTCTTTGCTTCCTTGAACGTAACGTGCTTTCGAAGCTTCTTTGAGTACTTCTTGAGCTCGATCTTGCGCTCTACCTTTCGCTTGTTCTTGCGTGTGTGGTAGACCTCGCCAGTCTCTTTGTTTCGTAGAATTATGAGTTGTACCTGTGACATGGAATTTAATACAAAATGTTGTAGAGGGATAGTATCATAAAGCCCTTAAAACCGCAAATTAAGCCCCTATCCTCGGCAAAAGTGGGTTTATACGAGTAACCAGCTCGTAATTGATTGTGCCTGCCTTTTCGGCCATTTCTTGGGCTGTAATGGCATCTTTACCCTGCACTCCAATGAGCACCGCCTCAGAACCCATGCGCACACTTGGTACATCGGTTACATCCACAATCGTCATATCCATAGATACTCGTCCGATAATAGGAGCCCTTTTGCCACCAATGAGTACATACCCGGTATTTGAAAGTGCTCGAGGCAATCCGTGCCAGTATCCAACGGGAATAATTGCAATACGCGATGATCGAGAAACTTCGTGAGTCAGATCGTAGCCGACTTTAGAACCCTTCTCAATGATTTTCACTTCACTAACAATTGCCTTCCATGTAAGAGCAGGAATGAGGGTCGTGTCTTTAGCCCATAATCGCATTTCGCGCGAAGGCCAGAGGCCGTAGCTTGCAATCCCCGCACGCGCCATTGTGAAATGGAAATCTTTTGAGAAAAGAATACCTGAACTTGCTGATGCGTGTGTGATTGGCGTAAAACCTTTAGAGTTGAGCTTTGCGATGATTTCTTTAAAGGCATCTCTCTGCATATTTGAATACTCCTGACGCATTGGATCTTCCATGACAGCAAAATGTGTATAGACACCCTCGATTACAGCCGGGAATTTGTCTGTAGAAATGATGCGTATAGTCTGCTGGATGTGGGGCTTCATGATTCCCTGTCGGTGAAGACCCGTATCGAACTTGATATGGATTTTAAGAGGCTTGGTGAACTTCATTTTTGAAAGTTCCTGAAGAGACTCGAGTGAAGAAATGGTGATTGAGATTTTTTTATCAGACGCAGCTTTATACAATTCAGGGAGTGTATAGCCGAGCACGAGAATCGGTGCCTTTATTCCTTCTTTGCGCAGCGCGAGCGCCTCAGCAATTTCATCCACCGCAAGCCACTGTGCCCCGCCTGCGAGTGCCGCTTTAGCTGACCCCACCATACCGTGACCATAGGCATTTGATTTAACTACAGCCATCAAAGAAACAGAGTCAGCCAAAAAGGCATTGAGTGTCCGTACATTCTTTGTTATGGCGCTATAGTCGACCTCTACCCAGGTCCTGTGAGACTGCTTTTTCATACAAGAAATATAGCACATCACCCAGTAGTCCGTAGATGCATTCTTTATAATTTCTTTATCTGTCAGTTGTTATTCTAGACAGCATGCAACAGGCAATTCCCGACAAAGAAATAAATAGAATAGTGTCTCTTTACGAACGAGAGGGTTTTACTCTCTCAAAAATAGCAGAAGAATATCGTGTATCAATTGATGCAGTATTCTTTATTATGAAAAAACATGGAATTAAAAGATGCACTGATAAGGAGGTTCAAAAATTGAGATTCTTGCAAGCAAAGCAGTCTTTCAAAAGGAGGCAGCTCGATTCAATCAAACTTCGAGAATTGGCTATCGCGGGATCAATGCTCTATTGGGCAGAAGGATATAAAGGCTCTGTTGAGAAACCAGCGAAATTGGTTGATTTCGCCAACAGTGATCCTGGAATGATTCGTGTATTCCTAAACTTTTTGAGATCCGTATATGAATTAGACGAGAGCAAATTCCGAATCTACCTCTACCACCACAGCAACGAGAAGCCATCTGAACTGATAGCGTTCTGGGAGGATATAACAGGAGTCTCTTCTCGCCAATTCTCAAAACCCTACGTAAAAGCGACCCATCGAAACAAGGTAAAACGTATGCCGCATGGTTTGATCCATGTTCGCTATCATGATAAAAAATTGTTGCTGGATATCAAAAATATGATAGATTACTACATGCATCAATATGCGCCGATCGAATAGCGGCTATTTCAAGAGACTGTAAATCTCTCGTCCAATGGACATCGGGGGTTCGAGTCCCTCTCGGCGCACAAAATGAAAAAACACCAGCATTGCTGGTGTTTTTTCATTTTGTGCGCCAAATCCATGTCCTAAAACGCAACTTTGCCAGTTGCAAATAGTTTGCAACTGGCAAAGTACTCAAATAGACACTACCCAACAACAAAAACACTCTTATTTAAAACTAAATACTCCTGAAGATTTTTAATTACGTCTACCAACCCTTTCTCTTGAGCGCGTGGTAACTTCATAACCACATTCAAAAATATTGAAGCATATAACACCTTTTCATCACAGGCTTCCTTTTCAAAGTATCCGTCGACGATTTCCTTTGGAAACAACCCTTTGGCAACATAGTTAACAATTGTACGTCCAACATCCGTATAGCGATTATTAAAGCGAGGGTTTGGATCAAATATAGTTAAAGGCTTTGTGGCAAAAATATTACTTGACCCAAAATCATCGTGACAGAAGCTACTGTGATTTTCCTTTTCAGCATGCGCGATGAACACATCTACAACCTTCGGAAATAAGTGCCAAACATCTGGTAATAGATTATTTTCTTGCACATATGTGATTCTCTTTTGCATATCAGGTCCATCAATCCATTCCCTGCATGTTTTGTGCAAACCTTTACCATCCAGAACCATTCCATATCCCTCTCCTTTTGGAACATGCATCTTGCGCAGCAACCGTCCCATTTCAAGACACGTACCATTCTCAATCATTTCACGATATGACCAAGTCTCACTCAGTGTTGGCACAGCCATATATTCCATAAGCACATACGGCAGATCTTTAAAGTAACCAGAATCAAAAACATGTGGTGTGTGCACGCCCGCATCTCTCCAGACATTCAAGAACCGAGCTTCACCTGCTGAATGAGCTATACTCAGCGAGACTTTTAGCACAGCTTTCTCTTTAACTGATTCGACAATACAGACAAGCGAAGAAACCCCGGTATGTGCAAATTCAACGGTTATTTCACCAGTAAAATACTGAGAATTAGAAAGAAAGTTTTCGATTACAGGAACAAGCAGAAGTCTTTTCTGATTAAACTTTTCTTGTACGGCAAACGTTGAAAGTTTTGGCTGATTCTTAAAGACTACTTTATTCTGACTCATATACACATATCTACTAACTCACCTTCTCCGCCTCCAACTCCTCTCCAAACATCTTCACCGACACTGGTTTCTTTCCTTTCTTTACGTCGAATGTGAATTCACCGTTCTTTATACCCACCGCAATCGAGCCACCCTTATTTACACCCTGAGAGATCATGAATCCTGCAACAGGTGTGAGAATCTTTTCCTGAATGAGTCGCTTCAATGGTCGAGCACCGTACTGTGGATTATATCCTTCTTTAGCGAGGTAATCATACACAGCAGAGTCGATATCGAGACGAATTTCTTTTTCTGCGAGGCGCTTTACCACCATCTCTACCTGAATCTTTACGATGTCTTTGATTGCATCAGTTGAGAGCACATCAAACAAGATAATTGAGTCGAGTCGGTTAAGGAATTCTGGTCGGAAGTAGTCTTTCAAACTATCCATGACCTTACCTTTCACGTCGTTGTACTTTGATTTGTCGCTTGAATCAGAGGTGAAACCAAGCTTCTCCATTTTATCGATGTGCTGAGCACCAATGTTTGAAGTGAGAATGATGACAGTGTTTTTAAAGTTCACAACACGACCCTTTGTATCAGTGAGTCGTCCGTTATCAAGCACCTGAAGAAGAATGTTAAAGACTTCTGGATGTGCCTTCTCCACTTCATCAAAAAGGATGACGGAGTATGGTCGGTGTCGAACCATTTCAGTGAGAGCACCACCTTCTTCATAGCCCACATAACCTGGAGGCGCACCAATGAGTTTTGAAGTCGAGTGCTTTTCCATAAATTCTGACATGTCGACACGAATGAGAGACTTGTCGTCGTTGAACATAAATTCAGCCAACGCCTTTGTGAGTTCCGTCTTTCCTACACCAGTCGGTCCAAGAAAAAGGAATGATCCCAAAGGTCGTTGTGGATCAGCAATACCCGCACGAGCACGGCGAATTGTGTCAGCAATCTTCTTTACCGCCTCGCTCTGGCCTACTACACGCTTTGAAAGTTCTGCTTCCATGCGCATGAGCTTGCGAGCTTCTTCCTCAAGCATTCGAGAAACAGGAATGCCTGTCCATTTTGAAACTATATCAGCGATATCCTGTTCGTTAATCTCTTCTTTAAGGATTCGGCGTGATGACTGGAGTTTCTTAAGCTTCTTCATCTTTATATCCAATTCTTTTTCAAGAAGAGGAATCTTGCCATAGCGAATTTCCGCGGCTTTTGCGAGGTCAGCCTTCAATTCAGCAGCCTCTGCTTCGAGGCGAAGTTTTTCGAGATCCTTCTTATGGGCCTTAATACCAGTGAGGAATTCCTTTTCGCCCTTCCACTTTATTTCAAGCTCACTTGTCTGCTCTTTGAGGTCAGCAATCTCCTTTTCAATTACTTTAATGCGACTCTTCTGAGTCTTTGCGTCATCTTTATTTTCTTTTGCAGACTCTACTTCCTTGCGGAGAGCCTCGCGTTCAATTTCAAGTCGCATAACCTTGCGATGAGTTTCTTCGAGAAGTGGTGGCTTTGATTCGAGGGCAATTTTTAAAGCTGAAGACGCTTCGTCGATGAGGTCTACCGTCTTGTCAGGCAAGAATCGATCAGCAATGTATCGTGATGAAAGGTTTACAGCCGCAACAATAGCGTCGTCAGTAATACGCACGCCGTGGTAGAGCTCGTACTTTTCTTTGAGGCCTCGAAGGATTGCAATCGCGTCCTCGATAGAAGGTTCAGCAACCAGCACAGGTTGGAATCGTCGTGTGAGAGCGGGATCCTTTTCAATATGCTTCTGGTATTCCTTTAATGTTGTTGCACCAATTGCACGGAGTTCTCCACGAGCAAGAGCTGGTTTAAGAAGGTTTGATGCATCCATAGAACCTTCAGCAGCACCGGCGCCAACAATGGTGTGGATTTCATCAATAAAGAGAATAACCTTCCCTTCTGAACGTTCGATCTCTTTCATAATATTCTTGAGGCGTTCTTCGAATTCTCCACGGTATTTTGTTCCCGCAACAAGAAGCCCGAGGTCGAGCATTACAAGCTCTTTGCCCTTTAATGACTCTGGTACGTCCCCTTGGACCATACGAAGAGCGAGGCCTTCCACGATAGCGGTCTTTCCTACACCCGCTTCACCAATGAGGATTGGGTTGTTTTTTGTGCGTCGAGAAAGGATCTGGATAATTCGAGTGATTTCCTGATCACGACCGATAACAGGGTCGAGTTTGTTTTCTGTTGCGAGCTTGGTAAGGCTCTTTGTATATTTCAAAAGTGCGCGTGGCTTTTTTGAAGCAGCAGGTTCAGTTGTTTTCGCTTCACGGAGTTCTTCGAGAACCGTCATCACCGTCACTTTGTTGATACGGAATTTCGCAAGAATCTCAACTGTCGGAGATGGGATTTCAAGGAGTGCAATAAAGAGGTGCTCTGTTGAAATAAATTCGTCTTTGAGAGTGGCTGCAACTTTAGCTGAATTTTCTATTGCCTGCGCAAGCTCGGGTGTAAGGTAAATTTGATACGACTGAGAAAGCGTTGCACCATTTGATGCACCTTCAATCTGCTCTGCAATAGAATCAGAGAGTAAAATAATATCCACTTCGAGCTTTTCAAGAATGGCTGTGACAATAGACTCGTCCTGGAGAATGAGTGCTGAAAGAAGGTGGAGAGGATTTACATGGTTCTGACCACGTTCAATAGCGAGCTCGTGTGCTCGTCTGATTGCCTCTTTTGCTTTTGTTGTGAAGTGATTAAGGGGTGGCATATGTTTTGATTATATTCGAAAGAATAAAGCCGTTATCTGGTGTGCCATTTCTAATACCGAGAACCTCACCTAAGAGATTAACAAGAATAGCCTGAGAGTCAAAGGAAGGATCTTTGAGTGCGATGAATACCTCATTTCCTTTAACTAGAGATGAAACAATGCTCGAAGCGACGGTTGGATTTTCAAGACCTCCTACAACTACAACTGACTGACCGAGTTTTAATAGCGATGTGTCCGCAAGTGCTGCTGATGAATACGTTCGATATGATGCTTGATCAATTCCTTGTTCTGCTTGAAATACTGATATGCCGGTAATCGGGTCACGAGAGATAGGTCGCAGTGCTGTAATGTTGCCTCCTTCAAATACTGCGGTGACATCCGCATTGTATAGTACGTCGGTTGGAGCAATAATCTTTCCAGAGTTAGAGACAATGAGGCCAAGTGCCACGCCTTTTCCATAATGTTGAATACGAACAATTCCTTTATTTGCTTTTGCAATGGCGTTCACAATAGCCTGATCTTCCTTTACGATAATTGTTTCTTTTGTGTTCGAGCCTGGCGTCGCCTTTTCTATGGTGCGTTCTACTACCCTGTTTATAGTTTGAGTGACTGCGGGTGCTGATTGATCAAGAAGAGAGACGGTAACAATACTAGAAGCAATCGACGTGACGAATCCGACGAGGAGTGTGAGCAAGACTATCTGTTGTTTGGTGAGATGCTCCATATACCCATGATACGCGAAAAGAGTTCAGTTATAAAGGGTTCACCTCACGGCACTACTTTTTTACAAGTATTGAAATAATTTTGTTAACTTCGGCTTTTGTAGCGTCAGGATCAAGGGTAAAGCGAAGGGTTTTTCTAGCGCGCCATGGTTCGCCACCGAGAGATGCTACGACGCATGATTTTTCTTCGCCTTTGAGACATGAACTCTTTGTAGAGCACGCAATACCGGCGCGGTCGAGTGTAAGAACGGTAAATTCTGGATCGGTAATTTCAGGAAGTGAGATGTTCACATTATTTGGCAATCTCTTGTCTTGCAAACCATTTGCAACTGCAGAAGTGAGGTTTTTTGATATCTGCTCGAAAAAGTACTGCTGGAGGGCGCGCGAGCGGAGCGAGCGCGCTTCTCTACCTTCCTGTGCAAATGCGAGTGCTTCTGTAAAACCCGCAATGAGTGACAGGCTTTCTGTTGTAGGACGCTGACCACGTTCCTGTCCTCCACCAATCATGAGAGGCTTGAATGAGACGTGTCGACGAACAATGAGTGCGCCAATTCCCTTTGGTCCTTGCATCTTATGGGCATCGAGGGTCACTGCGTCGGCACGAAGTCCTTCCACTTCACATGAAAGCCACAGCGGAGCTTGTGAAGCATCTACATGGAAAACAGGAAATGAAGCGGTTGTGTCAGAGGCTGTTATGTCAGAAGCGGTTTCCGTACGACTAATTTTCTGGGCACGAATCTTTCGAACACCTGCACCTATTTTTGAAACTGGCTGAATAGTTCCAATTTCATTGTTTGCATACATACAAGTCACAAGCGCTGTCTGTGGAGTAATTGCCGCAAGCATATCGTCGACACGAACAACACCGTCTGATGCTGGAGCTACGTAGGTTACTTTTACACCATGCCCTTCAAAAAATTTTAAAGTTTCAAGAATTGAAGAGTGTTCGATTGAAGTGGAGACAACATGAACATCGCTTGGCTTTACGCCGTTTTCCAATCGCTCACGTAAAACACCTTGAATGATAGTTGCGTTTGCTTCGGTTCCACCTGACGTGAAATAGATTTCTTCAGGTTTTACGCCGAGGAGGCGCGCGCTTCGCGCGCGCCTTTCTTCAAGTGCTTTCCTCGCCACAACCCCCTCTCTATGAATAGCGCTCGGATTTGCCCACATTCCCTCTACTTTTTTCATAGCCTTCAAAACCCGCGGATGAATCGGTGTGGTAGCTGCCCAATCGGCATATATTCGGTTTTTCTTAAAGAAAGAAAGTGTCATGACTTTATACTATGTAAAATGGGACTAAATTACAATAAAAAAGGGCGGTCGCGCGTGCGCGACCGCCCTACTTGTCCGGAAAATACTTTTCCGAGATTACGAAGAACACGGTCATTATCACCGCCACCGCAACACTTCCCTTGCTCAAACCTTTCATAAAAATATCGCCCAAACACATAGCCACAATCACAAGGTAAGAAGCACGGATGGTAATGGTGAGAAACGAGACAGATTAAGGAGCACTCATTACAGGCACTGTTTTACTCTGAAATAGATCTTCTGTCAAAGCTACGGATAGCCCACAGGTTGCCTTTACCTCTTCTTTAAGCTAGTATATAAGCCATGATTCTCGATTTGAACATTCTCATTGGGGTTTTGGCTTTCCTTCTCCTCTTGGTCGTTACAGACCTCTTTTTCCTCCGCTTGAAAATCAAGAAACTCTTGCGCGGAGAAAAGAATGAGAATCTTGGAGAATCGATTGCGTCTATCAGTACAGACATCAAGAACCTCGAGGAATTTCGTGGAGATATGGAGAAATATCTGATAGGTATCGAAAAGCGCATGCGACGAAGCTGCCAGGCAACTGAAACAATTCGTTTCAATGCATTCCGCGGTGACGGCGTTGGAGGAAACCAGAGCTTTGCCACAGCTTTCTTGAACGAAGACGGTGACGGCTCAATTCTTTCAAGCCTTTACTCTCGCGACCGTGTTTCAATCTTTGCAAAGCCAATCGTAAAGTTTAATTCTGAAATTGAACTTTCTGAAGAAGAACGCCGAGCAGTGTCACTTGCAAAGTCGAAGCTGTCGAACAAATAGCACACAGAGAAGCGCTACCACTATGAACTATCACACACAGCCATGGCTAAAAAAATCACACAATCAAATAGCCAAAGCTCAGGCGCTCTCACAAAGCGTCCTCCTGTCGTAGCTATTCTCGGTCACATCGACCACGGCAAATCAACTCTCCTCGACTACATTCGTAAATCTCACATTGTGGATAGCGAAGCTGGTGGTATTACTCAGAGCATCTCTGCATATGAAGTAGAACGTGTTAAAGATGGAACCGTAGAGAAGATCACCTTCATCGACACACCAGGTCACGAAGCTTTCTCAGGCATGCGCGAACGAGGTGCTACAACCGCCGACATTGCTCTCCTCATCGTATCTGCTGAAGACGGCGTAAAGACACAGACCATCGAAGCATACAAAGAAATTGAAAAGGCTAAAGTGCCTTTCATTGTTGCTATCAACAAAATCGACAAACCAAATGCAAACGTAGATCGTGTAAAGAATTCCCTTGCCGAAGCAGGTGTATACCTTGAAGGATACGGAGGAAGTGTTTCATACGTGCCCATTTCAGCTAAAACTGGCCAAGGCGTCGATGATCTTCTCGATATGATTATTCTCACCGCAGATGTGGCAAGCCTCACCGGTGAATCAACAAAGCCAGCTTCAGGAGTAATCATCGAAGCCCACCGTGATCCAAAGAAGGGTATTTCAGCAACCCTCATCATCAAAAACGGTTCTATGGGACCTGGCATGTTCGTTGCATCTGGTACCGCCTTCTCCCCTACTCGTATTATCGAGAACCACGCGGGCAAGAAAATCACCGAAGCTACATTCTCTTCACCTGTGCGCCTCGTCGGTTGGAACGAAGCACCAAAGGTGGGTGGCATATTTGAATCATTTGAATCAAAACGAGACCTTGAAGACTATCTTGAAACCGCATATGAAATCGCTGACGCGGTTCCAGCAGCCGTTGCAGAACCAGGTAGTGAAAACAAAAAAATAATTCCTGTCATCATAAAGGCGGACGTGCTCGGATCAGTTGAAGCAATCGCTCACGAGATGCGAAAGATTAAAAACGACCGCGTCACAGCAAAAGTAATCCTCGCTTCTATCGGAGACATCACTGAATCTGACATTAAAGGCGCCGGCGGAAACAAAGACACCGTCATTGTCGGCTTTAACGTAAAGATCGACAGCCAGGCCCAGGCCATGATTGAACGCCTCGGTATGCAGGCTGCAAATTTTGACATCATTTACAAACTCGTAGAATTCCTCCAGGAAAAGGTAATCGAACGCACTCCAAAGGTAGAAACCGAAGAAGTTGTCGGTCGCGCTAAAATCATGAAGTGCTTTAGCGCAAACAAAGACAAGCAGATTGTGGGAGGCAAAGTAACCGACCGTGAAATCAACCTCGGTCACAAGGTTAAAATCTATCGCCGTGAGACTATTATCGGTGACGGCGTCATCCGCGAGCTACAGCAGACTAAAGTAAAGACCGATACCGTAAAAGAGGGCTTTGAATTCGGAACTATGATAGATTCAAAAATCGAGCTAGCCCCAGGAGATGTTATTGAAGACTTTATTATCGTTTCAAAGTAAAACCACGTATGTCATTTAAACAAGACCGATTCGAAGAAATCCTCCGCGACATGGCCGCGCGTTTTATTGCGCTTGAATCAAATCGCAAGTCTTTGATCACTGTTACCCGTGTTGATGCAACCGATATGGGTGACACCGCAACCATCTTCTTTACCGTCTTCCCTGACAATCAGGAAGATGCCGCTTTAGACTTCTTAAAGCGACAGCGTTCTGATTTCCGAGCATTTGTTAAAGAGAATGCTCGCCTTATGCGCATCCCCTTCTTTGATTTTCAAATCGATAAAGGAGAACGTGCCCGCCAGAAAATTGACGCGGTTACAATACAACCCTAATATAGGGATACAGGCCACGTAGAAAAGTGGTAATTCGCTCCTCTGCAAAAGGAGCATGCGCGAGTTCGATTCTCGCCGTGGCCTCCCGAACAGTGCTCGTGCACTCAAGGAGAAATATATGCCCAGGTGGCGGAATTGGTAGACGCAGAGGACTTAAAATCCTTCGTTCCTTAATCGGGACATGTGGGTTCGATTCCCACCTTGGGCACACGCCGTAGATTGCCAAGAGGCCTAATTTCTGTTACATTCTTTTGACAGTTGGTGTTGGTATAGTAGTTGGTATATCCGCCCTTAGCTGTTTTGGTAGGTAACAGCGAAGCGGCACAAATGATACGGTTGTTAGTATATCCGCCCTTAGCTCAGTTGGTAGAGCAGATCCCTCTTAAGGATAAGGTCGTAGGTTCGATCCCTACAGGGCGGACAACTTGGTTCAATATTTTATTAAATAGGTTTAAAACCTGTTCTTTTTTGCTATATATGCTCCGTAAATCGAAAATTTCAATAGAATGGTCATTGCAGTTCGCCTATGCGATTGGTCTTATCGTGTCTGACGGCAATCTTTCTAAAGATGGCAGACACCTGAATTTTACCTCAAAAGATCTTGATCTAATACTTACCTTTAAAAAATGTCTGAATCTTTCCAATTCAATTGGTATAAAGGGACGTGGAGAAAACATGCTATGTAAAAAATATTATTTTATACAGTTTGGAGACAGAAACTTTTATCAATTTCTTAATTCAATAGGAATATACTCAGCAAAATCAAGAACAATCAGATCGGTTAAGGTACCAGATCTTTATTTTAAAGACTTTCTCAGAGGCTGTATTGACGGTGATGGTTGTATATCGACATACAAACATAAGGAGAGCGCACATAAGCAACTTAAAGTGAGACTTTATTCGGGTAGTTTCCTATTTTTAAGTTACATTCTTTTAAAGACATCGAAATTAGTGCAGACTAAAGGTGGCTCGATTACAAAGGGTAAAGGTGCGTATGTTCTGTCTTGGGGCAAGGCGGATGCTGTGAAAATATTAAATTTCATGTATTATGACAAACAGTCTTTTTATCTAAAAAGAAAGTTTGCACAAGCAAACATATGGGCGGATGGTGGAATTGGCAGACACACTACCCTTAGGAGGTAGCGCCGTAAGGCATTGAGGGTTCAAGTCCCTCTCCGCCCACATCAATTGACAGTATTTCGCATCAGAGGTAGTTTGGTACACGGCAGCACAAAAAACAATACAACCCAAAAGGAAACTCACCCAGTAAACATTCTTATCATTGACGACCAATCTTTTATCCGTGAATTTGTCTCGGAATTGGTTACGGATTTTTTTTCGAAAATTGAAGGTAGCAGTGTGACCATCAAAGAGGCAGGTTCTCTTGGTGTCGCAAGAACAATCCTTGCCGAAGAATTCGTCCCCGATATCGCGTTCTCGGATTACGATCTGAGCCCAGTCGATAAAGGTCCTCAAATTTTTCCACTCATTCGAGAAAAAAATCCAAAGGCGTTCATCTGTCTTATGTCGGCTCGTGACCGAGTTCTTCCCAACAATGCAAACGTCTTTATTATGAAGACGCGTTTAGAAGAGCGCGTGCCACAAGTCCTCACCCAGGCACTTGCACTTGCCTAACCCTCGCCGGGGACGCGTTGCGTCCCCGGCTTTTTTATACCCTTTTCTTCCCTTTCACAGCTCAACCAAGCCCCGATTATACTAGATACCACACACTTGACTTTATGTAAAATAAAGAGTATAATACCCACCAGAGCAGTATGAAGATTCCTCTTCCTACAGGGCTCCTTGAAATACACTTTTTCAGGAAACAAACAATAAACCCAACCTCAGATACGGAGATCGTTACCATGGAAATCATCGCAATCACAATCGTTAGTTTGCTCATCTTGGGCATGCTGACGGGTATCGCGGTCCTGCTAGCCTACAAGCTATCAGAACGCGATATATTCTTCACGAGAGTTCCCGAAGGGGAAATCATCGTTGTTACGTATAGTGAACGTGTCGGGAAGTATATCGGAAATATAAGCGACTATTGGATTCATCCAAAAAGTGGCAAAGTATCTTTCGGTTACCCTCCCGCAAACGTGAGTATGCCAACAGATATTTTTGGCAGCGGCATATACTGGTTAGGTTTATCACCTATCGCAAAACGTTATAGCTATATGTTCCACTGGGACAAGTATGCAAAAAACGTTGACAGTGTGACCGGAAACGAGACAGCTGAATACACCATAGTTCCTCGAAGGGAACGTGTGGACTCGGTATATCTGCGCGCGCAGTATGCGGTGCAGGTATCTGGTGCAGAAAATAGCGATGGACTCCCTGGAACTTACTTTCTCAACATTACCGTGGAAATGGTGGATGTTGGGACAGCTTTGTTCAAGATCAAGTCCCCCGGCTGGTTGTCGGCCCTTACCGGCCAGGTCACTGCAGTCATGCGTGACTTTGTTGGCACTCAGACGCTCGAGTCAATCAATCGGATGAAGGCTGAAATACCAGACGGCAAGACAGTCTCTACATCGGTAGGTCCAAGGAAGTCAGCATTTCAAGCAGAATTCCTCAAACTCAACGATTCGACGGTCGGCAACCCGAGTATTGAAAGTAACTATGGTGTGAAAATCATCGCAGTTAGCTTTCTTGGTTACAAGATCGACACCGTTGGTGGCAATCCAGCCCAAACAGCGTCCATTGCAAAATGGACCGCTGAAAAGGCCGGTGAAGCAGCAATCGCCACTGCAAGGAAGGCTAAAATCGCAGCTGAATCCGAGTCTGAAATCATCCGCATCAAAGCGGAAGGCTCAGCCAAAGCTACTGAACTGACCGGCAACGCGGAAGCAGAAGTCATCGTGTCTAAAGGCAGAGCAGAAGCTGAAGCCTTTTACTCGATGGGCCGAGCAAAGGCAGATGCAGTGGTTCTGGCAGGCAAAGCGGAAGCTGAAGCAGCCGAAATCACGGGAGAGAAAGTTGCGGCAGCGGCGGCCAAGCTGACTGAAGCGGTCAGCACGAATCCGCATTATGGTGCAATCGTTCTGGCAGCGGCAATCCAAAACCAGAAGACCGCAACCACTCTTGTCATCGGACAAGGTGCGGTTCCCACCGTTGAAGTTGGAGGTAAAAAATGAGCGCGCTACTCATTACTCTCTGTGTGACTGCGGTGCTTATTGCCTTAATCAGTGCGTGGGTGCTTCAAAACCTCTTCAAATCCGAAGCTAAAGCAAAGGAAGAATCATCCTCACAGACACAAAATCAAGCGGCAGTAAGCAGTGAATCAAAGGATGGCAAGGCAACTAAGGCGGCAGACAAGCCAGCCGAAGCGGCCAAGCCAGCGAAAGCCGCCGACAAGCCGAAGTGGAAACACGGAAGCATCGTCGGTGACGTCATCTGGATTACCGTGGGTCTCGCATTCATCAACTGGTTCTGGGCTTCAACCTTTAACCAATCTTGGCGAATGCTGTGGATTCACGATTCGTTCTGGGCGACGCAGGTAGGTATCATGGTGGTGGCTGTTGGCTTTAAGAACGCCAAGAACAGCATCGTCAAAGGTTTGTGCTTTGTTATCCTCGTTATGACAGTCATAAGCGTAGGTTCTATTGTCTTTTCGACCTTTAACAAGTCGGAGACGAAAACACCTGTGGTTATGAAACCGCAAACTCAAGTCGAATACACTTCCCCGGGCACTTGGTCACGGAAGTTTGTTGGGACGGAGGTTGTGCGCATAACCCTTGTCGGTGATCGTGTGTGGCGAGTATGCCTGCGCGATCCTCTGACAAAGGAAGAAGTGATCAAGGAAGAACCAATGACCCTCAAGCACATTGAAGTGCCATGGAATGCTCTCTGGTTTCAAGTTTCGTCGTCACAAGCGCTCGAGATTGAAGTCAAGGATCAATTCTAAGCACGGGGCCCGAACGCAAGTTCGGGCCTTTTTTTATTATCTCTAGTACTGAGAAAGCAAAAGGCCGGCGCCTACGGCGCCGGCCTTTCCTGTGTCCTTATCTATACACCAATAGTGTTTTGCAACACCGCAATGATTCCCCAGACCGATATCATAATGAAGAGTCCTATGGTGCTCCAGAGAATATGGTTAGCACCTTCTACTCGTGCACTGCTATCATCAGCACGTCTAATGAATGTAAACACTCCGTAGACAAAATAAAGGGCAGCAGCAGCAAAGATGAGCCTTACAGCTGGATTAATTACAAGATCAAAGAGATTTTGTACTTCCTTATATTTTAGGATTTCCATGATAAAGGTCTAAACCGATGTACTACTAAGGAGTAAATGTAGGAACTGTTGGAAGCGCGTTTGTAGCATCAGCTGAACGGTTTGTGTTTGTAAGTCCGAATGTGTTGTAAAGGATGTTTACAAGTCCCCAGATAGAAATCATAACGAAGAGTGCAATAACACCGTAAATAACAGTGCTCTTTGCTTTCTCTTTCTTTTCCTCATCTGCTGCAAGGAAGACCTGGAACATTCCCCATACAAAGTACACAACTGTCAACGAAATAATGATTGGGAGGACAGTGTTGAGGACATTCTTAACAAAATTAAAAATATCTGTAAGGTTACCAATAGCAGCAAGAGCTGAAAGAGGTAAGATGAGTGACAAGCCAGTGACAATGCTAAGTTTTTTCATACGTAAATATAAACCTGTTAAATAATTGCTAAATCGTATACCCATTTATTATACCAGTAAAAAATTGTTATATACAGAGCATGGGGATAAGGCCCTTATATATGGCTATATAATAGACTTGACAATCTGTCCATTAGGGTGTATACTGTGTAAGGAAACGTATGTATATAAGTTGGCACTTTGCCCGCTAATATCACCTCTACGAATCCGTTTCTTTGACATATGTCCTCCACACCAGCTCCAGTCCCCGCACCTGAAACGACCGTGACGGCTACGGCCAAACAATCCGCTCTCGCGCGTTTCGGATTCCCTCTTTTGGGACTCCTCACGGTGTTGGTTTTCATCAACATCGTTCAGAACACCTCCATCAACGGCAACGTTGTGAAGGTAAACAATAACATCGTCGCACTCGACACCAACCTCAGCGAGACCACCAAAATCGCCAAGGCTGGAAACAAAACCGCCGCTGAAGCCCTGGCATTGGCCAAGGAAGCAGTGGCAGCTGTCGAGAAGGTCGCAAAGACCGTCGATGACAGCAAAACCGCTATGGTTGGTGAAGGTGACAAGAACCGGGCTGCTGTCAGCCAAGTGGCAGACCATCTCGGCACACTCGTCACCAAGGCAAAGGATGGCTACACGAAGACCCAGGGTGATGTCGCGGAGCTCCAAAAGAGTCTCGCGGCTTCAGCCAAACAGTCTTCGGACGCATCAGCCGCTCAGGTTACTCAGGCTGCACAGATCGCGTCGAAGCTCGACGAGATCAAAACACAGCTTGCGGGAATCAAAGCACCTCAGCAGGTTATGGCAGTCACCCCCCAACAAGTCGTTGTGGACCCGACAGCCACGGCCGCACCAGTGCCAGCACCAGCAGTATCCACAACCGTAGGGTTGTCTGGCACGCAGGTTGGTGGCACCAGTGGTGGAGCTTCCAGGACAAAAACGGAATGGGTATCACACGAGACCGCTGCGAACGAAAGCTCTATCGAGTTCTCGGCGCAGAAGGCTCGTGAAGGTAAGATCATCGTCCAAATGAACGGTCGTGTCATCATGACCCAACGTTTCGGTGGGTGGTCGAACCGGCGGGAGTCAGTTTCCGCGATTCCCCGTAGTGGTAACTACACCGTCTTCAAAGACGCGAAGACGGTAACATTCCGGCTTGATGATCAGAATCCAGACAAGAAACTGGTCATCAAGGAAAAAATGGACTAACCCTCCAAATCAAAGGGGCCCAAGGTTCGCAAGAACCATGGGCCCCTTTTTCATTGAATTTAAGGCTTAGGAATGTTGATAAAATCTGCACTCTCGCCGATAACATCGCTTGAAGTTGTGTCTGAAAGACCGAATGTGTTAGCGAGAATACTTACGAGACCCCAAATAGAAATCATCACGAAAAGTCCGATAATACCGTAGTAGATAGTCTGCTTACCAGCTTCTCTTTTTTCTTCACTTGAAATCATATTAAAGGCACCGTACACGATATATACTACAGAGGCTGCCATCATAAGATAAATAGCGTAATTGAATATACTGATAGCACATTCAACCAAACCATCAAGACCGTGTTCAGAAATCGAACTACAACCACTTCCCGCAGGTTCTCCTGCAGCAGCTACAACAGAAGGTGTCACACTGACGAGTAACATCATCAATAGAGATCCTACAACAAATGCTTTCTTCATATTATTTAGTTAAACCACTAATAACACCTCTTAATATCGCAAAAATAGTCTGCGCTCCTATAACAATAAGTGCTCCTATAATTGTATAGTAAAAAGTCTTTTTTGCATCCTCCAGTTTTGATTCACTTCCCTGTGCTGTGACAAATTTGAAACCAGCAAGAAGGAGAAACAGTGCCACGAGTACATATCCAATCTCGACAACAATTTTAAGAATACTTTTATAGAGGTCTCCCAGGCTTGATACCTTGAGAGGATTCTGAAGTGTCGCCATGACAGGCTGTGAACCTTGGCTTACCGTCGAATTCTGTTGTGGTCCAACTGTCGAATTCTGCTGTCCAGCTGGCGGATTTTGAGCATGTCCAAGGACAGGGAAAATGAGAGCAGCAAGAACAAGTAGTGGAAGTATTTTTTTCATATAAAAGATTAATTTGTTGGCCCTACCCTGCCTGGTAAAATGCTACTTTTAGGAACACCTCCCGCATTTGTGTCGAGAAGCTTATCAAGCACCGTATACACAAGAAGCCAGCCAGCCATAATAAAGAAAATACCTGTGGCAATTGGAATAAACATCCTCTTTGCATCTGCAATGAGATTAGCATCCCCGCCCGCAGTCATGTATTTGAATCCACTGTATACCATCATTCCCACAACGATAGGTGTGATGATCCAAAGCACAAAGTTGATTACTCGCTGAAAAGTTTTTATGAGTTGGTTGTAATCACATTCAACGCTATTTGGATCGAGTTGATTTGTGTAGTTGCCGTTTGCATCTTTAAGAAATTTTTGTACGCCATCACATGATACGAGCTGAAAATTCTTTTTATCAGGCGTCTTTGTTGTATCTTGTTTTGTTGGATCTGAAGAACCGACCTCAGTTGCTTGAGCAAGCGCTAAAGCTGGTGTGAGAAAGAGTGCAGCAATTGCAATCATCGCAACGAAACCCCCGATGTTTTTAAAGTATTTCATTGATTTGTTCTTATCAAATTGTTGAGCTCAAGTGATGCCGCACGAACAGACTCGCTAATGCGTAATTTTCCTGAAGTAACGTTATCAACAAGTCGCGTAAAAACTTCGTTTGAAGCATCACGGTTTGGATCGAGCCATGCGGTAGAGATAAGGGCACTTTGATAGAAAACTGACTTGTATGCATCCCCTGGCATTTTACTAAACATATCTCGACGAACTGGTGGAAAACCAGATTGATCAAGCCATATCGCTTGGAGAGTTGCACCACTGAGGTTTGTTGCCGCAATAAACGCTGATGCTGGGTTCTTTGATGATTTGAGAATCGCAATTGCATTCATGGTGCCGAACACAGCTTTTTTGCTTCCTACTCCAGCCTGAGGAATAGCCGCTACGTCAAAGTTGAGATTTGGGTTTGCTGCACGGATGCTGGCAAGCTCGCTCGCTGAACCGAAATATACCGCGAGCTTGCCAGCCACGAATGCGTTCTTGTCATTTGGCAAAGACCGATTCCACGAATACGATGCTTTGTTTGGATTTGAAAACTCTGTGTAGTAAGAGAGCGCCTGTTCCGCGGGAACAAGACCACCTTTTGAAGTCTCTAATACGCTTACAAACTGACCCTGAACATCTCGGGTGACAATCGGTGTTCCTGCTTGAATAGCGAGAAGTGAAATCATGTTTTTTGCATGAGTAACATTCCGCGTCTCACCAAAGGCTACTAAACTCTGCACGATGTTTCCTTTATCATCTTTTCTGGTTATTTTTGGAGCGAGTGTAAAGAATTCAGTCCAGGTTGTTGGAGGAAGGCTCGAACCAGCATCAGTAAAGATATCTCGGTTCCAGTACATAACAAGAGGGTCTACAGAGAAAGGAAAACCAATCAC
>JBDKKJ010000015.1:0-2895 GCA_039796155.1 Candidatus Parcubacteria bacterium | reverse complement strand
CGCTTTACGCGATCCCAGTTGTTGTCGCGGTCCATGGCATAGAATCGTCCGGTTGCAGTAGCAATAAAGCCAACACCAATTTTTTCAAGATCATGTTCGAGTTCGCGAAGGAATTGTGCAGAACTTTGTGGTGCTGTGTCGCGCCCATCGGTATATACGTGAATGGCAACTTTCTTGATACCTGCATCTTTAGCTGCTTTTACAAACGCTACAAGGTGATCCTGGTGCGCATGAACGCCACCGTTTCCGAGTAGCCCTTTAACATGGAGAACAGAATCATTCTTTTTTACATGATCAAATAGCTTTACGAAAGCAGGAATGGTATTGAATTCACCGTTTCTAATTGATTTGGCAATACGAATAAGGTCGGTATCGATGACGGTACCCGCTCCAATAGTAGTATGTCCAATCTCGCTATTTCCCATTTGGCCTTCAGGAAGACCTACTTCGAGGCCAGATGCTTGAAGAAGGGTGTGAGGATACTCTTTCCAAATCTTGTCGAAAAAAGGCTTCTGTGAAGCTGATACGGCGTTATGTGTGGTGTCTTCTCGGTGGCCCCAGCCATCAAGAACGATAAGTACTGCTTGTTTGAATGTTTTCATATATGTGGAGAGCCTCTATTCTATATTGTATGATGGGTGTATGGCAAAACTCATTATCGTCAGACATCATGAATCGGAATGGAACAAGTTAGGGCTTTGGACAGGGAAGCGCGACAGGCATCTCACTCCGTATGGTTTTAAGAAATCAGAGGAAATGTCAAAGCTGATTACAGGCATGCAGATTGATCAGGCTTTTGCATCTATGCAAGTGAGGTCAATAGAAACTCTGTCATGTATTCTTGAGTCTCTTGGTCTTTATGACGTCCCTACAGAACACGCGGGCGCACTTAATGAACGTGATTATGGTGACTATACCGGCAAGAGTAAATGGGACATGGAAAAGTTGGTAGGTACTGATGTGTGGAACAAGATTCGTCGTGAATGGGATTTTCCTGTACCTAACGGCGAGACACTTAAGAATGTATATAACCGTGCAGTACCGTTTTTCCTAAAGACAATCCTTCCGCATGTGGTTGCGGGTGAGAATGTGATTCTTGTGTCACACGGCAACGCTATTCGTGCACTCGTAAAATATATTGAGGATATTCCGGATGAAAAAATAAAAGATGTTGAAATGCTTTTCGGAGGAGTACTTATTTATGAACTTACTAAAGAGGGAAAGATGGTTTCAAAGGAGATTCGAAAGGTCGAATCTACAGTAAACGCCTAGTGTTTTCAAGGATAAAGTTATGCACTTTTTGACTTTGACACAGTGTGTTCAGAGTTGTAATATCTATATCCGGTTAGTTCAAAGTTGTTGGTTCACTTTTTAGGGCAGAGAAACAATACACAATAACTGCAGTTAACAAAGGAGCTAGATTACAATGTCGGTTAAAAAAGGCGTAGCACCAGCACATGAAATTGATCCTCATTTCCTCCGGCGGGTGGATGATGAAGAGCTTCATGAATTGCTTGAAAATACGTGTTCTGGTTGTCCGCTCTGTATCACGTCTGATCCGTGGTCGGAGGGTATACCGGGTGAGACAGTTCGCAGAGACTGTCTCGAAATCGAGGATCCTCGTCGTTATGACGAAATAATCGGCGAAGGTCTCGTCGCTGCCGATCTGTCGGACCATCGGTATTTTGACGAAAAAACTCCAGAGTCCGATCGGCCAGTATTTTTGGTTCAGGCGGGCGAAATCGTGGTGCAGGGATGTTCCACGCAATGGGTCAAGAGACTACAAAAAATCGGCTTCGTGGCAATCAACTCGATGGGACACGAACTCTACGATTTGTTCTTCCCGTTCGAGAAGCAGGATCTGTTGGCGGATGAATTGGCTTAATTTTTGTGTTTTATACGCAGGCTACCGTTGTAAAACGGTAGCTTTTTTATTGATAAAATGCCTTATTGACTATAATTGCTTTTTGTGATATAAGGTTAAAAGAGCGCATTCTGCGGCTCATTGAAAACTTTATGAAAACCAACCCATGGACGACTCTTGGCATAGGCCAAAAGGCGTCTTCGAAAGATATCAGGTCTGCGTATCTTAGACTCGTTGCTATTCATCATCCCGATAGGGGTGGTAACAGCAGCAGGTTTGATGATATTCAAAAGGCGTTTGATACTCTTTCGGATCCGGTTAAACGCCGTGAATTTGAAAGAACATCAAACGAAAAACCAATCACCAAGCTTGCCGAAACCGTTCACGAAATTGTGAATGAATTTTGGACAAGCGTAACACCTAACTCAAGGAAGGATTAGAACTCATGACTCAAGACACACTCGGCGATTTATTCGCTGAAATTGTTCAGGAAATCCAGGATCATCTCCGTCGAGGTGGTTCTGTTGCAGAGGCTCAGGCCCTGTATGCTAAGTTTTGCGAGGAAACAATCTCCGTCATCACTCAACTTGAAGATCCTGAGCCTTTCATCAAGGATATCGTGATCGCTCTGGCTGATAAGTTTCAGTTTCATAACGGGCCACTCCTCAAAGGGTTGCTCGAAGGAACTTCGGCTGATCAGTTGGAACAGTTGCGTGCTGCACGCGCAGTAACG
Organism: Candidatus Parcubacteria bacterium; assembly: GCA_039796155.1. Lineage (GTDB taxonomy): Bacteria > Patescibacteriota > Minisyncoccia > Phycocordibacterales > UBA6065 > UBA6065. The sequence continues at coordinate 298 of JBDKKJ010000015.1, read as the reverse complement.
CTCAGCGAAAGTGCTCATCCCGCGTGGAAATACATCACGGGAAAGAGTAAGGAAATCGCGGTGATTATCATCGCTTTGTCTTATCGGCTTCACGTCGAAAAGAAACTCAAAAGACTCTTGAAGGGCCAACAGGCTCTCGAGGGTGAACAGCGCAACATTCAACGTCAGGAACAACAAGAACAAACCGTATGAGCGATCATCTAACTGCACTTGCACTTGTGCAAGATGCCTTCAGTAAAGGTCCCGGTGCGGCCGAGCAACAGCTCGCCCTCATTGGAAACAATCAAGGAGACGAGGC
>JBDKKJ010000014.1:0-11496 GCA_039796155.1 Candidatus Parcubacteria bacterium | reverse complement strand
AAGCAGCTAAAGAAAATAATCTCAATTACAAACCAATACCCGGCGAAGCTGCTTTTTACGGCCCGAAGCTCGACTTTATGTTTAAAGATGCTATTGGCCGCGAGTGGCAACTCGCAACTATTCAATGCGATTTCAACTTGCCAGAACGCTTTGATCTCTCGTTTACAAACGCAAAGGGCGAAAAAGAACGACCTGTTGTCATTCATCGTGCAATCTCTGGCTCGCTCGAACGATTCCTTGGAGTACTCATCGAACATTTTGCAGGCGCATTCCCACTCTGGCTCTCACCCGTGCAGATAAAGGTGATCCCTGTACGTGACACTCACAACGATGCAGCAAAGTTTGCGGCAGATGCTCTGAAAAAGGCAGATTTACGTGTAGACCTCGACATATCAGACACAGGCTTTGGAAAGAAAGTTCGCGAAGCTAAAGACATGAAAACACCTTATAGCATCATTATCGGCGACAAGGATATTGAAGCAGGTGTTGTCACCCTCGAATCACGTGACAAAGGAAAGATTGGTGCAATGAAAATTGAAGATGTTATAAAGATGCTTTCTGAAGAAAATCTAAATAAGAAATAAAACAAAGGGAAGCAGCTTGCTTCCCTTTGGCATTAACACTATTCGGAGGTAGTTGATTAGGCCTGAAGTGCCGAATCGAACTTGCCCGATTTTGCTTCCCGGACGAAGACACCAAGCTGCTCGCGGGACATTCGTGCTTGACCGCCGAAGTCGTCGGAAATCTCGACGACCTGAGTCGGAATAGCATTGTCGTCCACACTGATGACAGGACATGCATTGGCGTTCGTCATGGCACACAACCGAGTGAGTTGAGTTTTCATGAGGTGAACGGAGTTGAGCTTACTGCAGTTTCTTTACTTTTTGAGTAATCGCAGTTTCAAGTTGATGTCAAGTGACATTATCACTCTTGTCAAAGTCCCCGTCAGTGTTTCTGATTGCGGCTGGAGCGCGAAACAGCAACAAAAAAAACCACCCATAGGTGGTTTTTTTTGTTGCTGTTATTACACGTCAATCGTTGCCTTGTGAGCGTTAGACTGGATGAATGATTTTCGGCTCGGCACATCAGTACCCATGAGCATATCAAACACCTTGTCTGCGTCCTGAGCGTCTTCAATTTTCACCTGCTTGAGTATTCGTCGTGCTGGATCCATAGTTGTTTCCCAGAGTTCATCAGAGTTCATTTCTCCAAGACCTTTGTATCGCTGAACGTAAAGTTTTGGAGCTTTCTTTGCACCCTTACCTGTTTCTTCTTCAACCTCTGTTTCAGCAGCTGCATTTTCATCTACAATCACTTCTTCCTCGAGTGGAAGTTCGTCTTTACCGAGTACCTTGGTTTTTTCTTCTTCAGAATAGAAGTACATGATCTCCTTTCCTCGCTTCACTTTATAAAGTGGTGGCTGAGCAATATAGATATAACCTCCATCAATCAACGGCTTAAAGTATCGGTAGAGCAACGTCAAAATAAGAGTTCGAATGTGTGCACCGTCGACGTCCGCATCGGTTGCGATAATAACTTTGTGATAACGAAGCTTTGTAATATCAAAAGTCTCACCAATAGCTGTTCCCATAGCAACCACAAGGTTTTTGATTTGTTCTGAACCAAGCATACGATCAAGACGTGCTCGTTCAATGTTAAGAATCTTTCCTCGAAGCGGAAGAATGGCCTGAGTCTTTCGGTTTCGACCAGTCTTTGCTGTACCTCCCGCAGAGTCTCCCTCTACAATGAACACCTCAGCATCCTCAGGGTCAGTACCCGCCTCACAATCAGCAAGCTTTCCTGGCAATGTCATTCCTTCAAGAGCACCCTTTCGAAGAATAGAGTCCTTTGCAGCTTTTGCTGCTTTTCGTGCACGGAGGGCAAGAATAGCCTTTGAGATAATTGCCTTGGCATCATCAGGATTTTCTTCAAGGAAGAGGTTGAATGCTTCACCGAATACTGTAGCAACAGCAGTCTGTGCTTCAACCGAGCCAAGTTTTGATTTTGTTTGACCTTCGAACTGGATTTCTCGTAGTTTTACAGAAACAACTGCGGTGAGACCTTCAAGAACATCATCTCCAGTAAAGTTTTCTTCGCTTTCCTTTGTAAGATTGTTCTTTCGTGAGTAGGTGTTGAGGATTCGAGTAAGAGCAGTCTTGAATCCTGTGATATGTGTACCTCCTTCAGAGTTATAAATATTGTTTGCGAATGGAAGTATGCGTGAAGTGATGTCATCAACGTACTGAAGAGCAACTTCGACAGATTCAACACCCTCAGCCTTCTTTTCTACATAGAAAATGTTCTTGTGAACAGGCTTCTGGATAGAGTTAGTAAATCGAACGAGTGATACAAGTCCTCCTTCAAAGTAAAAGCTTTCAGATGGAGAATCAATGTTGAGCTCACGGAAATACATAACGTCTTCGAGGTCGATCTCACCCTGGTATTCACGAGCATCGATAACTGAGATACGAAGTCCTCGAACAAGGTACGCCTGCTGACGCATGTGAGTCACAATGCGCTTGAATTCAAATTTTTGAACACCGAAAATAGCTGTGTCAGGCTCGAATGAAACGATGGTACCGTGATTCTTACTTGAACCAATTTTCTTTACAGCCGCCTTCTTCTTTCCTTGAGAATATTCCTGCATGTAGATACCGCCGTCCTTGTGAACTTCTACACGACACATGATAGAAAGTGCGTTTACCACAGAAGCACCCACACCGTGGAGACCTCCAGAAACTTTGTAGCCAGATTCATCACCTCCGAATTTACCTCCGGCGTGGAGAACGGTCATGATAGTTTCAAGAGCAGAAACTTTAGTTGCTTTATGGATATCAACAGGAATACCTCGTCCGTTGTCTACGACACGGATAACTTCGTTACCGTGTTCACCTTTCATGAAGGTAATTTCAATGTCGTTAGCAAAACCACCCATGGCTTCGTCACGAGAGTTGTCGAAAATTTCTGTAATCAAGTGATGGAAACCGTCAGGACCTGTCGTACCAATGTACATTCCAGGGCGCTTTCGAACAGGTTCAAGACCCTCCAAAACCTGGATGGAATCAGCACCGTATGAATCCTTCTTTTTCTTTTCTTCTTTGGCCATAAATATGAATTATATCTAGACAGTATACCAAATTTTAAGGCTTTTTAACCTATTGACAGTTCGCTATGTTATTGGCTCGTATCACCGAAAACCCTTGTTTATCGCACCTCCCAACCTCGGCCCTTAGCGTCTGAGTACACCAACTGCATAAAAGCATTTACCTCATCGTCCGAGAGAGTTTTTTCAAATGACTGGAAAATCATACGGAATGCAAATGAGGTCTTGCCGTCTTTTGAGAATGCATCGAAAAGGTCGGGGCCTTTTACAAGGAGGGTGCCTGCGGCTTTTGATGCGGCGGCGCGAAGCGCCGCCGCCACTTCCCCTTCAAGAACCGTCGCTGGCACAAACAAAGCAATATCTCGAGTAATAAACGGATAGTGTGAGAACGGAACGTATTTCTTGTCGTGTGAAAGCGGAACGAACTTCAAATCAGCAACGTTCTGCGTCGGGGTTTTTTCAGAAAGTGCTTTCACAATCATCTCGAAGTCGGTTTCAATCACAGCACCAAACGCGCCGATTTCAATTTTGTCGGAAACTTTTATACCCAAGGCCGCCTCAAGTGCAGAAACAGTTTCTTTAAGTACAGACTCAGATGTAACACCTTTCTTTTTCTTTACCTGAAGCACTCCAATGCAGAGCGATGTTTTTTCACCAGTCTTTGGAAACACCTTACCAATTTCACAAAGACGAATAGTCTCTAGACCGAGTAAATCAGCATTGCGACCATTTTCCACAAGTGACTGAGAAAGCTTTGCTGACAATTTTTCACGAAGCGCAGATTTGTCGCTCGCGAGCGGGTACGCAACTTCAAAAGCCCCCTTTGGAACAAGTGCGTACAAAAGCACTTCAGAAAATCCGAGCGGTATCAAAACATTCTTCACCCGCTCAGCGCAGTAATACGTCTTATCAATCGCCGCAGGTGAAATTGCAGGAGTCTGTACACCAACCAATTCTCCATAGCCTTTAATACGTGCGATTTCATCTCCAATGTCTTCAGGGATAATCATGTCGAGACGATCAAGTGGTGGTGTAACAGAAATTACATCTCCTGAAACAGAAACTTCACATCCTTGTCGCTCCAAAATGTCCTTTGCCTCAGCGAGTGAAACGGGCATACCAACCATTGATGAAACATATGAAACAGAAACATTCACAGTCCACTGCTTTGCAGGATTAGGATAGATATCTGTGACACTGCCAGCTTTTGCACCTTTTGAAAGTTCAAGAATAAGCGCTGTAACCTGATTCATAGCGTCAGCACAAAGCGCCGATGTAATTTCGTTCTCAAAACGCTTTGAAGAGTCGTTTCTAAGGTTTACACGCGTAGAAGTCTTGCGAACTGATGTTGGATTAAAGTTTGCGGACTCGATGATTATATTTTTTGTAGCATTCGTCACCTCGGCACGCTTTCCACCTTTAACACCAGCAATCGCAAGTGGTCCAACTGAATCTGTAATCAAAAGATCTGTCTCCTTAAGTTCAATTTCACGACCGTCGAGCACAACAATCTTTTCTCCAGGATTCGCCAAACGAACAACAATATCTCCCTCAACTTTATCCGCATCAAAAGCATGGAGCGGCTGACCGACATCAAACATAACGTAATTCGTAGCATCTACGACTGTATTTATTGAACGTGCACCAATAGTGGTGAGTCGTTCTGAAAGCCATGCCGGAGACTGCGTTACAAAAACATTAGAAACTCTCCGTGCCATATAGCGAGGACAAAGCTTTGCATCCTTAACAATCACCGCAACCTGAGAAATCGCCTTATCTAGCTCAATTTCAGCCTTTATAGGAGCTTTTAAAGGCAATTTGGCTATAACCGAAGCCTCCCGCGCAATACCTTTATGACAGAGTGCGTAGTGACTGCGATCAGGAAGAACTTTGAGATCAAGCATGGTGTCGCTCCCCACTTTCTCCAAACCTTCGAGTTCGAAAGCGTGTGCATTTAAAAGTTCACCGAGTTTTTCTGGTGTCGGGAGTATGTCTTTAAAATATGTCTGGAGCCAAGCGTGTGAGACTTTCATTAGAATTGATTTATGAGACGGAGATCACCTGAATAAAGATGTCGAACGTCGTCTACGCCGTAACGCATGAGTACAAGTCGATCGACTCCCATTCCAAAGGCAAAACCTTTCCATGTTTTTGGATCAAGGCCTGCTGATTTAATTACATGAGGGTGCACGAGACCCGCACCGCATACTTCGAGCCAGCGATTCTTGTACCAGATGTCTACTTCTACACCCGGTTCAACGAAACCGAAATAACTCGAACGGAAACGGATTTTTGTATCAGTACCAAGGAAATCTTTGAAGAATTTTTCCAAAGTTCCCTTGAGTTCTGCCATGGAAACAGATTTATTTACATAAAGACCTTCAAACTGATGAAATTGTGCCTCGTGGGTAGCATCAGTCGCTTCGTTTCGGTACACCTTGCCTGGAACCACAATTTTAAAAGCCTTAGGATCCTTAGCTACAGATTCCATGAATCGCACCTGTACTGAAGATGTGTGAGTACGGAGCACTTTCTTTGCCTCACCTGGCTTTGTCTTTATCCAAAACGTATCCTGCATATCTCGAGCCGGATGATCTGGTGGAACGTTGAGAGCGTCGAAGTTGTGGAACTCAGTCTCGAGCTCTGGTCCCTGGGCAACAGAAAATCCCATAGTATCGAAAACAGATACCATTTCCCTAATTACTGAGGTAATCGGATGGAGGTGGCCTTTTGCTTCTTCTTTCATGGGTAGACTATAGCAAATAGAGGCTATTTTATAAAGCAAAAGACCACCTTGTGGTGGTCTTTTATTTGGAGCCATCTCTCGGGCTTGAACCGAGGACCTACTGTTTACAAAACAGTTGCTCTACCAACTGAGCTAAGATGGCATATTGAATTTTTCCCGTCAGACGTACCTTAGCTTTGATACCTACCAAAACAGCTAAGATGGCATATTGGACTGTCCTCTAACTTACCATAAAACTAGTTTTTATCAAAAGTTTCTGTGATTTCCCCTTCTCCTGCCGCTTCCTTCTCTTCTTTTATTTTTTTTAGATAAAACGATGCCGTACCACCCCGTGTTAGATTTTCTTTCTTTTGGGAGGCCTTAGAAACCACTTCTGACGAGACTTTATGCACCTTGTGAGAGAAATGCATAAGGAATCTCACCACGTGAACAAATATATAATTCGCTAACAAAACACCGTTTCGCAGTGTGAGATACGAAATAAACTTGCTGGTCGTGTGGCGAACATTATGAAGTATTGGATCGGTCTTTGATCGAACGCTTTCAACTGACATTCGAACACCTCGAGAGCTTTCAATGTGCTTGTGAGCAATGATTGTGATCATTGCTACAAACGACACAGTAAAAAGCGAAAGCTCGAGAGCCATATAGTTTATGCGCTGTAGCGCGTGAATCGAGTGATCTCGATCTTCTCACCGAATTTCTGTGTTCCTTCAGAAAGTCGTCCAGCGATAGTGATATCAGGATTTTTGATGAAAGGCTGTTCCAAAAGAATCGTTTCAGCAGAAGCCTCTGGAGTCTCTCGCTTTACGGTGAGAGGGTTTGTAGCTGCAGCATGCATGGCAATATCATATGCCATAGCCTTGAATTCAGGATTCTTTGCTACGAAATCAGTTTCGCAAGCAAGTTCGATCATAACGCCTACAGTACCACTTGAGTGGATGTATGCAGCAATCTGAGTAGCAGCGAGGGTTCTGTCACCCTTTTTTGCGGCCGCTTCAGCACCTTTAGCCTTTATGATGAGGAGAGCCTGAGCCTTATCACCCTTCGCTTCGTCGAGTGCCTTCTTACACTGCATAACTGAAACACCAGTCTCTTCTCGAAGTTCTTTGATAAGGTCGTTCATAGGGATAAAAATTAATTTACTAAACTAAATAACAGAGGTTTATTATAACAGAAAAGCGGCTGTTTTTCACAATACCGCTTTTCTTACTGTACTTACGCTGTCTTGATTATCTTTGCGTTTACGTATGCTGTAGCCAATTCGTTGAGGAAGAATGCGGCTGATGATGCTGAACCGTCGTTTGCTGGGATTGCGTAGTTTACGAGAGAGAAGTCACAGTCTGAGCTAGCGATAGCAACTACTGGTACTCCCATCTGTCGAGCTTCTTCTACTGCAATGTATTCTTTCTTAGGGTCAACAACAATGAGAACTCCTGGTTTTTCTTTCATAGAAACGATTCCACCGAAGAGAGTTTCAAGCTTTGCGATTTCTCGGTCAATGAGAAGGCGTTCTTTCTTTGTGTACTTTACGAGTTCACCCTTTTCCTTTTCCTTGAGTCGGCTTTCGAACTTGTCGATTCGCTTTCGAATCTGGAGGAAGTTAGTGAGAGTACCTCCAATCCATCGTCCGCCTACAACAGGCTGACTTGCCTTCATTGCTGCTGCCTTTACAGCTGGGATAGCTTCGCTCTTTCCTGCTACGAAGAGAGCTTGCTTTCCAGATGCTGACACAGAAGCTACGAATGCTTTTGCCTTTTCGAGAGCATCTGCTGTTTTTTCAAGGTCGAAGATTTCGATCTTGTTCTTGATACCGAAAACGAACTGCTTTGTTGATGGGTGTCGACGTGCTTTAGCGAGGCCGAAATGAGCCCCTACTTTGAACATCGCTTCAACCATTGAATTCTTGTCTTTTATAGTGTTTGCCATAATTAAAATGTGTTTCGAAAGTCTAACAGATAGGCCGTAAAAAGGCAAGAACGCCTCTTATTCGTCATCTCCAACCTCTCCTTCCGCTACCTCACCGGTGTAGTTTGAGACAGTTTCGATGATATCTCCAATTTTTTCACCAGAGAGGATTGTCTCGATATTGTGCCAGTTCTGACGAATTCGATGGTCTGTAATACGATCCTGGGGAAAGTTGTAGGTGCGGATTTTTTCAGAGCGATTTCCTGTACCGAGCTGGCCTTTTTTATGTGCAGCAAACTTCGCCGCTTCTTCGCTGTCACGCTTTTCCTGAAGCATGGCTGTAAGCATCATCATCGCTTTTTCACGATTCTTAAGCTGGCTTCGTTCTGCGGTAACACGAACAGCGAGGCCTGTTGGTTTATGGAAAAGTCGCACAGCTGTTTCCACTTTGTTAACGTTCTGTCCCCCTTTACCTCCCGCTCGAGAGAATTCCAAATCTAAATCAGCGGGATTAATTTCAACAGTAAAGTGTTTACGAATTGGCAGAATAGCCATAGAGACAGTAGAAGTGTGAACACGTCCCATTTTTTCAGTTTCTGGCACGCGCTGAACACGATGCACACCTGTTTCGTAACGGAGTTTCTTGTATACGTCACGACCATGGATTTCCATACTCATTTCTTTGTATCCACCCACGTCAGCCTTTGATTCGTCCAAAATAGAGACCTGCCAGCCCTGATTTACAGCATATGTCTTGTACATAGTCGCCAACTCCTCAGCAAAGAGCGCTGCTTCATCACCACCGGCACCTGCACGGATTTCAATGATGATTTCATTAGGAAATTCTTCTTCTTGTTTCTCTGCCTCATCGATTGCTGTTACTTGTCGAATGAGTTCGGTTTTTTGAACTTGAATGTTTTCGAGTTCAGCTACACCCATTTCCTTCATCGATGCATCAGAATCCATAAGCACTTTCAAATCAGCCTCTTCTTTATCGAGTTTTTCATACATCTCCGCGAGGTACGATGTTTTGTGATTCTTTTTGTATTTAGCTATGTCCATTGAGATAATTTTAGCACATGAAAAAAGACAGAGAGGCAGGAGGCCTCTCTGTCTTTTTTATGTTACGCCTTCTTCTTTGCTGTTCGAGCCTTGAACTTTTCTACTCGTCCTGCTGTGTCGATTACAGTCTCATTTCCAGTATAGAAAGGGTGAGAAGCTGATGAGATTTCAACCTGGTACATAGGATATTCCTTTCCGTCAGTCCACTTTTCAGTTTCCTTTGTTGCTACAGTTGAGCTAATCATAAAGCGAGTCTTCGACGAATTGTCGAGGAAGATCACTGGGCGATAGTTTTTTGGATGTGTTTCTTTCTTCATATAGACGAAAACTATAGCGTAAACGGGGTTAAAATGCAAATTAAAGCTGAAGGATGTCCTGCTCTATCTCCTTTACCTTAGACATTACGCTATTGCCGTAGCGGTTACCCATGGTGCTAGAGCATCCTACTCCACCGGCATAATACCTACACGCAGCCTTCTTTTCAGCGCTTGCGGTCTGAAGTCCCGCACCAAGGTCGGATAGCAGGAACGATGAGGCGGTGATAGCGTCTTCTGCCCTAAACGGGTCAGATGGACCCGAAAGACCGAGAGCTTTACGAATCTTGTCTTTTGATTCTACATAGTTATACGAAGGTGCTGGATAGCCTCCATAAAGCGCCCAGGTTGAGGCAATGAATTGGGTTGGGCCAAGTCCACCTCCCCATCCTGACGGTTTGCCACCTTGGTAGTACGGATACCAACATGCAACGGGGGTTTTCTTCGGATCACGTCCAAGTATTTCGGTAATTTTAAGGAAAATAGGAGCATCGCGATCAGGTTTCATCACACGAATCGCCGTCGTATTCTTTTTTACATTAAGACCATCACCTGTGGCAAAATCAGTAATGAAACAATCTCCGATATGCTTACCAAAAACATCATTTTCGTCTTTTGATGACTCTTGCTGGAGAATTGCGAGAAGGAATGCGGGGCGAGTCGCAGTTGTCCGAGACGCTTTCAAAGCATAATCATACGCTTCTCCGAAAGTAATCCCTTCCCCGTCTTGGAACTTGAAGAGCCGTGATCTGATTTCCGCTACCTTAGCTTTCTTATCAGTTGCGAGCTTTTGCGCCACATTATACTGACTTGTTTTAAGTGCCAAAATAACAGCTTTTTCAGCCTTTTTTCGATCAATTAGTTTCTTTTCTGATTCAATTGCATATTTAGCATCTGTCTCCTTGTCCTTACGGTCTTCAAGTTCTTTTTTCTCCTGTTCGGTGTCAGCCTTTGATGCTTTTACTTCATTCACCAGTCCGACTAATTGTTTATTTAAAGAGTAGAGCGTATCCACTTCTGTATAAAATGTAGAGAGGTTTTTTGAACCTAAAAATACCGCCGGCACAGAAACCGCATCATGTGCATTAAGTTTTTTGACAATGTCAGTTATAGAAGCTGATTGTTTATCAATTCGCTGCTGAAAACCGAGAACAACTTTGGTCTTTGCCCCAATATCACTCGAAAGTTTACTGATGATAGTGTTCTGGAGTTTTATTTTTTGTTCTGCAAGTCTAATTTCGGCGTTAATAGCATTGATAGCGGCCTGAGCCTCATCTTTTTCAACTTTCTTTACGCCTGAGTCAGCCAAAGATTGAGCATACTCGTTGCACTGAGCTGTTGCCTCGGCATCTGCTTTCGCTACAGGACCCGCACAAAATTCACCGATAGGATCGGCTTCCGCTTTCACTTGATGAGCGAAAGTTAAACAGAGCGTTAATACGCCTACATATAGAATTCTGTTTATAGATGACACCCTCCTATTTTACCATACCCTCCAGGGGAGATAATGGAAATATAGTCGCTACGCTTCTTATTTCCATAAAGAAAACCGGCTTTTGCCGGTTTTCTTAGTATTATTTCTTCTTTGCGTCTGCTGCTGGAGCGGCTGCATCTGCACCTTCTGCACCCTCCTTTGCTTCCTTTCCTTTCTTTGCAACTTCGATAGTTGTGAGGTCGATAGGAGCTGCTACTTCTTCGATTTCTTCCTTTGGCGCTGCAACTGAACAAATAATGTCATCTGCATTAACCGCGAGAGCAATACCTTCTGGAAGTTTGATGTCCTTTGCAGAGATAACTGACTTGAAATCCGCGAGAGTAGAGATATCTACGAGAATCTTATGAGGAAGGTCTTTAGGGAAAGCTTCGATTTCGAGGTCGTGGAGAACCTTGATAAGGCTACCTCCGAGTTCCTTGATAGCTGGAGCTACGCCGACGAATTCAAGAGGAACACCCACCTTGATCTTCTTACCCTTCTCGAACACGTAGAAGTCTGCATGGAGAGGCTTTCCTGTTACTGGGTGGAGATCCATATCATGGATAAGAGACTCAACTTCGATGTCCTTACCCTTAAGGATAACTACGGTTGACTCACCAGCTGATTTATAAGCCTTTACGAACTCTGTTGTTACGATTGAAATAGGAGTTGAAGCCTCTTTCTTACCGTAAAATACAGCAGGAATCTTGCCCGCTTCTCGCAATGCTACGACGTCTGTCTTTATGTCTCGCTTTTCTACGTTTAATGTAATTGCCATCCGGGTAAATTTAGCTTGTTATATAGGTTTATAAGTATATACAGATTAGGTAAAAAGTAAAGAGGCGGGGGGCGCAGCGCCCCCCCTCATTAAAAAAAAACAAATTAAAAA
>JBDKKJ010000013.1:0-2566 GCA_039796155.1 Candidatus Parcubacteria bacterium | reverse complement strand
CCTTTAATTTTTCTTCTACGGTAGGATTCCCTTTCTTTCCTGAGAGTTCTGCAAAGAGCCACGGGTTTCCAAAAATTCCACGACCAATCATCACGCCGTCAGCGCCGAATTCGAGAGCTTTCGCACGACCGTCTGGTACGTCTTTAATATCACCGTTGCCGATGATGAGGGTGTCAGGGGCGAGCTGGTCGCGGAGCGCGGTAACCTCACGGATATGCTCCCAGCGAGCCGGGACGTTCGACATTTCTTTGCGAGTACGGCAGTGAACGGTAAGTGCAGCAACACCTTCAGAAAGAATTACGGGGATCCACGTTGCGATTTCATTTTTATTGTATCCAATGCGAGTTTTTACAGAAATAGGAAGTTTGGGTGCACCTTCTTTTGCGGCGCGGATTATTGCTCGTGCAACGTCAGGTGTTTTTATCATGCCCGCGCCGCATCCCTGCTTTTCAATAGATTTGTCGGGGCAACCCATGTTGATATCAATTCCATGAAAGCCAAGCTTCTGGCAGAGCGCCGCAGCCTCACGCATCTTTTCAGGCTTTGAAGAAAAAAGCTGTGCCACGATTGGTTTTTCTTTACGAGAAAATTCCAAGTCACGAATGAGCACTTTCCTTCCCGGCGAGCAGAGTCCATCAGCTGACACGAATTCAGTCCACAATACGTCTGGTTTGCCATATTTGGTGATGATTTTGCGAAAAGCCACGTCTGTTACATCCGCCATAGGGGCGAGTACAAAGAAGGGTTTTTTAAGCTTTTTCCAAAATCCGTATTCCATAGAATGCCACTTTACCTTGCTGCCGGGGTCTTGTCACTTTTCACCTCACGTACCTTATATACAACCTTGTTCCCTGCATCGAACTTTATATAGTCGAGTTTTGCCAAAAAGTCAGAGAACGAAGGTGCAACTGACCGGTCTTTAAGTACCGCTGAAATGTTTTCAAGAATACCCGACAAGTCATCAGTGGTGTTTACAATAATCTTTCCACCACCACCGAGCGCAATAGTCATATAGTCACTTGTTGAAGCAATCGTCGCCTCCACAGGATCAACCGAGAGGCCTTCGAGCTGATGGATAAAGAACTGAATGTTTTTAAAGTCTGCCGGAGTGAGCACTTGTTTACCCAGCGGACCATCGGTAATTGTTCCTTTATAGGTAAAGCGTGTTGATGTACCCGTGCTTCCGATAGCCTTGGTAAAGACCAAACCATTCTCATCAAGCAAGAAACAAGGTTCTTCACCAAGGGCACTTTCATTACACCAGTTAGCAACTTCAGATCGTTCTTCAAGGTTTACAACTACCGTATTAAAACCGCTTCGTGACACTTCAACATTTTCTACAATCGGTACTGCTCGCAATGCATTCTCTATATCAGTTCGAGAATAGAGAAATGCATTCGCTCGAGAAAACATGCCAGCGTAATTCCCTGCCAACTCGGTATTTACAATTCGCTCAACATCATCACGCATCATACGCACGTTCCCCCTTACCGAAACTTCAGAAAGAGTGAGACTTTCTATATGTGTAAGATATGAGATACCTGAAAGAACCAAACCAACAAGTACAGTACTGTAAAATGATAGGTAAAATATACGGCGACGGCGTTTGTCTACAAGCTTCTTTTGATAGACCTTTACCTGTCCTCGCATAGTTATCGTGAGATTACGTCTTTGCCTACGTATTTTTTGAGAATGTCAGGAACTTTAATAGTACCGTCCGCTTGCTGATTGTTTTCAAGAATAGGAACAAGAATTCGTGGACCTGCGAGTGCTGTGTTATTGAGTGAGTGAGCAAACTTTAACTTTCCATCAGTATCGCGGTAGCGAATATTGAGTCGTCGTGTCTGGAAATCATGGAAGTATGAACATGAATGCGTTTCGCGATACGTACTCTGAGAAGGAACCCATGCTTCGAGATCGTATTTCTTCACCTGACCCAAACCAAGGTCACCACTGCAGTTTACAACGGTGTGATACGGGAGATTGAGAGCTTCCAAAACTTCTTCAGAGTTTCGGCGGAGGTCTTCATGATGTTTTACAGACTCCTCGTGACTCGCTTCACAAAGAATAACCTGTTCAAGCTTGTAAAATTCATGAACACGGATGAGGCCTTTGGTGTCCTTGCTGTGACTTCCTGCTTCGCGTCGGAAACATGTTGAGAAAGCGAGCACTTTTATAGGAAGCTGTGACTTTTCCAAAACTTTATCAGCAAAATATGCCATAGCACCTACTTCACCAGTACCAGAGAGATAATCAGCGTCCTGAGTTTTGTACAAATCTTCTTCACCCTGTGGGAGGTAGCCTGTTCCGTACAGAGTCTGCTTGCGCACAAGAGACGGCACCATCATTGGTGTGAATCCCTTCTTTATAAAGTGCTCTATTACAAACTGCCAGAGACCAAAACTCATCGTCACTGCCTCGTTCTTTAAATAGTATCCGCGGAAACCTGCGACTTCAGCACCTTTTTCAAAATCTGCGAGATCGAGCTTTTCTACGAGTTCAATATGATTCTTTGGAGTAAAGCTAAAAGCAGGCTTTGTTCCCCATGCGCTTACTTCTTTGTTAT
>JBDKKJ010000012.1:0-42569 GCA_039796155.1 Candidatus Parcubacteria bacterium | reverse complement strand
AAAGCTCTCGAATTCGGCGCTGACGGCGTGATGATTGGTCGTGGAATTTTTGGAAACCCGTGGCTCTTTGCAGAACTCTCAGGAAAGAAAGGGAATCCTACCGTAGAAGAAAAATTAAAGGTGATGGTGGAGCACACTAAACTGTATGAAAAACTTTTAGGCAACATAAAAAGTTTTGCCATTATGAAAAAACACTACAAAGCATATGTGAATGGTTTTGATCATGCTAAAGAACTCCGCATGCGACTCATGGAGGCAAAAGATTCTAAAGAGGTAAGTAAGGTTGTTAAGAAATTTCTTAAAGACGGAACGGTTGCTTTGCCCTGTGCATAACTTTTACTTGCACACACTGCTGGCGGGTGTATTCTATGTAAGTCAGTTTAGCCAGTGATGTGATAGGTTAGTGGGGTTTTGCTAGTTCATTACGCCGCGTCCTCAGGACGGTTACTGAGAATACGCTCGTTAGGGTTGTTGTGGCGGGGGTGCTTTCATGCGCCCCCGCCTTTTGTTTTTTAATTTTAATAAAGATAAAAATCGGCTATACTATTCCCATGTCACACGAAGTACTCTACCGAAAATACCGCCCACAGGGCTTTGATGCTGTTATAGGCCAGGATTCTGTTGTTAAAGCTCTCAAGGGTGCAATCAAGTCAGAAGCCGTTGCTCACGCATACCTTTTTGCAGGATCACGCGGAATAGGAAAGACTTCTATTGCTCGTATCTTTGCTTCAGAAATCGGAACATCTCCAAACGACATTTATGAAATCGACGCTGCATCAAACCGTGGTATCGATGATATTCGCGCGCTCCGTGACGCGGTAGCAACGTTACCTTTTGAATCAAAATTCAAAGTCTACATCATCGACGAAGTCCACATGCTTACTAAAGAAGCATTCAATGCACTTCTCAAAACACTCGAAGAGCCACCAAAACATGTTGTATTCATCCTTGCGACGACAGAAGTAAACAAACTTCCTGAAACAATTGTTTCTCGCTGTCAGGTCTTTGAATTCAAGCGACCAACCATAGAAATTTTGAAGGATATGGTGACTGCTGTGGCAAAGAAAGAAGGTTTCTCGGTTGAACCTGTTGCCGCAGAACTCATTGCTCTCGTAGGAGATGGATCATTCCGTGATACTCATGGAATCCTTGAACGTGTCATTGCAGGTGTCTCAGGCAAGAAAATTACCCGTGACGATGTTGAAGAGGCAACAGGCTCACCAAAGTCAGAATTGGTACGAAACTTCGTATCTGCGCTCGCACTTAAAAATTCAGCAGGAGCTTTTGAAGTAATTAGCAAAATTCGTGAGAAGTCATTTGATCCAAAGCTTTTCCTTGAACTCTCACTTTCACTTGTACGACTTTCATTGCTTCATAAAATGGGTGTTCTAAACATACTCTCAAACTCCTCAGACGAAGATAAATCTTTCATCGATACACTCCTTGCAAACAAGGCGGCCCAAGTCGATTCACGACTTCTCCGTGCTTTCTTGGGTGCATTTGATTATGTGGGAGTCTCACCAATACGTGAGCTTCCGCTTGAACTCCTCGTCCTTGACGTGGTGGCAGAGGGGAAGTAGGTTTAGCATATTGCCGGATCGTCTAATGGTAGGACATGGGCCTTTGAAGCCTAGAATTTTGGTTCGATTCCAAGTCCGGCAACAACAAAGCTTTCTTGACAAGGTGACTCAAAATCAGTAATTTAAAAAACAGAACTACGTAATCCAACACTTTGCTGGAACCGTAGAAACCGCTGTTTTTTGACTTTATGATCGCCTACCTAATCCCGAGTCCTCCGGTTGAGGACAGTGATGCGGCAAAAAGACGCATTCGAATTGAACAACGTTTGAACAGCATGTCGGTGCAGGCAAAGGCTCATCTTTTAATAGGGTGAGCTTTTTTATGTCTGAATTCTTGTTCACATGCTACTTTAATTATCTGGATGCTATAATTTTAAGCATGAATCCATATCGAGGAGATCAGGCTATTTTAGCGGTATCACAATTATTACTTTGTTTGGCATCAATTTTTCTCTTTTATTACGAAAGGGATCATTTCAACTTTTTTGTTCTGAGCCCGTTATTATTTTTTCTACTTGGAATAGTTTTTTGTTATAAAAAAAGGTTGTATGCACCCAATAACAGATACTCATATTTTGTTATTGATGGGGTGGGTGCCGTAAAGGTCGGAAGCTTGTATATGGTTGCCGCGGTTCTCTTGGGACTGTTGTTAAACGTGTTTAATGTTTATCTGCCCGAGTATTTGAAATTTGCTCTATACGTACAAATTGCAATTTTCCCTCTGATTTTGATATACGGAAGTATTCGTTTTGGTCAACGGTCGATGTAAACGGGAGGGGTAGTCATTGGCCTTGTGACAATGTCGTTCCGGAACGCCAGCACGTATATATTTGATATACTTTAAAAGATTCGATTTAACTTCATAAATTATATGGACACAATTTTCTCTTATATATTCCCAGCCTTTGTTATTTCCATTTTTGTTTTTGTGATTTTTGGCATTTTTTCAAAAAAAGGAAGGGTGATGTCAGTAAAACTTTATTTTTGGGGTGGAGAAGTAGTTAAAGACTATGGATGGCTTGATGACGCAGGAACAGCTATAAATCCACTTGTAAAACAACGTGTGCAAGTCCTTAAGTACAAGAAGGCTGACGAAACCTTTCATGTGCTGATGGTTAAAGATAGCTCTGTAGCGTCTGTGCAAATGCTTCCTGTAAAGTTGTCTGAACAGGAAGCTCAAAAACTCGTAACTATTCTCTCGGAGAAAAATTAGATTACGTGTGCCATTTTCTCTGATAGCTACTAGCGACACTTTTATCGCAAATAGTTTCTAACGTAATAAACCTAATTAATACTTTGATATACTTCAGATATGAAATTCCTTGCTGAAGTATCTGCACTCGAAGTAAAACGTACTTTTGTTATTGCTGACTATATTACACAAGGTGGAAAGTTTACCAAAGGAAACTCTCATATAAAAGATGTCTCAGGAACAGATTTTAATAAGATTTTAGAAAGAGCTAAAAAAGTAGTTTTAAAGCTAAAGGAAGAGGAGTTGGATAGCCTTATTAGCCCTGGTTGGCCGAGAAGAATTAATGCTTACAATGCTTCTCAGTGGTTTATTGCCGAAGCACATCCTTCTGAACTTGGTGTATGGACTCGAGCGGGAAATCTACCTTTGAGATGGACGAATGAGAGCCTTGCTGAGACCGCTGAAAAAATACTTCGTGGTTTCAGGAGAAAATCAAAATCGATTACCGGAAGACCAAAACACGCTATCTCAAATATATTAAAAATTAAGACCCATCTCGAGCAAGGTGAAAAATATTTGTACCCGATTGTTTTTAAGACTGATACGGGTACGAAAGGGAGAAGGAGACTAAAGAAAAAAATGAAAGGGGATATCGATGATGGATGCATGAGGTCAATTGCTATGACAATGAGTGGTAGAAGTTTCATTACGGTATATTTCGGTCTTCCAAGGACGACGACTAAACATTAATATTATTAATTACTTTTCTTATATGAAAATACTTTTTATACTCATCGCGCTACTTATCATCTGGTCTGTGTATGGTTATTTTGCTTCGCGAGTCGAGAAGGCTGATTATGTTGTTACAAAAGAACTTGAAGAGTATGAGATTCGTACCTATGCGCCGCATATCGTAGCTCAGACACGTGTTGTAGGCGAGTACAAAGACTCTTTAAATAGTGGTTTTAGTATCATCGCGGGATATATTTTCGGTGGTAATACGAAGCAACAGTCTATTGCCATGACAGCTCCAGTTACAGAACAGCTCGCTACATTTGAAAAAATTGCTATGACAGCACCAGTGCAGGCAAGTATTGAAGGGGACTCTCATATAATTTCATTTGTGATGCCACGATCATACACATTGGCAACATTGCCTCGTCCCAACGACGCGAGAGTTGAACTCGTAGAGGTGCCTTCACAAACTATGGCTGTGGTTAGATTCTCAGGGTGGAGAACTGATAGTCGGGTTGTTTCCAAGAAGACAAAACTCATTGAATCTTTGTCGCGAGACGGTATCACTGTTGTGGGTAGCCCGATTTACGCTGGATACAATGCGCCATTTACTCCTCCATGGATGACTCGAAACGAAGTAATGGTCCAGGTCAAATACAAATAGTTGTAGGTAAACTGTAGTTCACTTATACTGGAGGTGTGATTACATCTCCTCGATACATTAAAAGGGAAAAGGCGATTCTTCATATGGACGGGGACGCTTTTTTTGTTGCCTGTGAGGTTGCTAAAAATCCCGCTCTTCGGGGGCGACCTGTTGTGACGGGTCAGGAAAGAGGAATTGTGTCAGCGCTTTCATATGAAGCAAAAGCTCTGGGTGTAATTCGGGGTATGCCCATCTTTAGACTTAAAAAAGAATTCCCTCAAGTACTCGTTTTGCCGGGGGATTATGCATCGTATGCAAAGTACTCTCATGACATGTTTGAAATCGTGCGCCGGTACGCTGATGATGTTGAGGAGTACAGTATTGATGAATGTTTTGCTGACCTGACAGGTCTCGATGCGCCACTTCACATGACCTACAAAGAAATTGCGGAGCGTATTATGCGAGAAATAGAAGGGGAACTCGGACTCTCAGTCTCTATCGGTATTGCTCCTACGAAGGTGCTGGCTAAAGTCGCGTCAAAATGGAAAAAGCCACGAGGACTCACGATTATTACAAAAAATACTGCCGGAGAATTTCTCAAGGCAACGGCTATCGATAAAATTTGGGGTATTGGCAGACAAACTACTGAGTTTCTAAAGGATCATGGTATTTTTACGGCGTATGCGCTGGCCCAAAAGAGTTCTGGATGGGTCTCTGAACATCTTTCAAAAAATTACGAGGCGATTTGGTTTGAACTCAATTCAGTTCCCGTCATGGAAATCGATCCTCATCAAAAGACTGAATATGCATCCGTGCAGAGGACTCGCACGTTCTATCCACCAACCAATGACAAGGTATTCCTTCTCTCACAGCTCTCAAAACACATAGAGGATTCGTGTAGAAAGATTCGCCACTACCATTTGGCTGCCAGGAAAGTTTCTTTTTTCTTTAAAACAAAGGACTTCAAATATCATACGTTTTCTGCGCCTTTGTCGGTGGCTTCAAACTCTCCCGAGGCAATTGTCGCTATGGCCAGGGAACATATTCCTCACCTGTGGCAAAAGGGAGTCTTGTATCGTACAGCAGGCGTGACTCTTCATGAGCTTTGTCCGAGTGATGCTGTGCAGAGCGACTTGTTTGGCGGTTCTGATAAAGAAAAGAAGCTTGAGATAATTCACAAAAGCATCGATTCTTTGGAAGACAAGCACGGAAAACGATTAATTCATTTGGGCTCAACGCATAAAGCTATTACCCGTGGAAGTTTGGGTACGGAAGCGGATGATTTGGATAGGAATCTACTGTTTTTATAACTTCGTGGCACTTTTTGGTGGTATTTGCTTTGCCTTTTCAATAACAGAGTAATACACCGCCATCACTGTACCCGCACCAATTGTCATAACCCCAATCTGATACATCACACGAGCAATTCTTGGTGCGTGGTGGAGAATATCGAGAGTACTCAAAATGTAATTCCAGTCGTGCATAACTCCGTCTCCGCCGAGGAGTTCTAATTGCATGACAATAGCGTCACCGGCATAAACCGATACATTGAGAATGCTTTGACCAACCCACAAGAGGCAGAGTGCTCCTGACAGCTTTTGTCCCGTCTTGAAGAAATAGATGGAAATGAGAAGGGGAACAAGGATTTGGAATCCGCTTCCCGCGCACATTTGAATAAACTGGCCAAAGAAAAAGAAAATCGTATGGCCCGCCTCGTGAAATATCAAATCCACGTTATCAATCAGGTGCCCCTCTGTATACGTTGCAACGTAATACCAAAAATAGAGACAACAGAGCGCAACCAGCGTGGTGCGAAGATATTTGTTCATGGCTTTAGTATAATACAAGTATATGAATCAAAGATTTTTTTGGATCTGGGTTATCTGCGTCATTGGAACGCCTCTTTTGTGGTTCAACTTTTTTAAAGGGGACATTGTAAAAGTACAACGACCAAATTCAACGACCTATATTAATGCGTCAAAGGACGTGATTTCAGTCAGTCTGCCGTTTCCTGGTGCTGTTACGGGTAAAAATTTTAGTGTGATCGGACAGGCTCGTGGATTGTGGTTTTTTGAGGCAACATTTCCACTTGAACTCGTTGATACAAAAGGAAATCTCGTTGCTCGAACTGTTGCCCATGCAGAGAGTGATTGGATGACCGAGAACTTGGTTCCATTTACGGCAGACTTCAAAGTACCTGAAACATTTATTGGCCAGGCGACTCTTGTATTAAAGAAAGACAATCCATCAGGACTTGCAGAGTACGATGCGTCGATGTCGTTCCCAATCAATGTTGAATACTAGATGTGGTTGCGTTGGTGGGGTGATTGATGTAATTTAATTACGTGCCAGCGTGGTCACGAGCTTCGGCTCGGTGCGAGTAATGCATGGATTACCTGAATAAGGTTTCGTGTCCTATCAGCTAGTTGGCGGGGTAAAAGCCCACCAAGGCGATGACGGGTAGCTAATCTGAGATGATGGTTAGTCGGAGACTCACATAATCAAACGCACAGCCCCCGATGTTTCTAGTGTTCTAGATCAAAACATCGGGGGTCTTATTTTTCTGGTATCATAAACCTACTATTGAAAGTCTTTTAAAAGAATTAAGCTAAATGTATGGGTATTGTATACATATCATTGGTGGTAAATATTCTGGTTGCGGGTTTCTGGGGAAGTGTTCTTTTTAGAAATTCATATCCAAATCTCTCAAAAGTGTTTGGTGTTGATTCTCCTGGGTTGCGTATTCTTTCCAGTCTGTATACCGCAATTGCACTTGCGAGCTTGGTTGCCATTGTGTCTCCGTCACACACTGTTGCAATAGTAACAGTTCTCTTTCCGTTGCAGATATTTTATAAACTATTCTCAGTGTTGGCGGTAAACGACATTAAAAACCCTGTGGTTATATCAAATATCTGTATTGCTCTATTACACTGTGTCAGTCTGTACGTCATATTTTCCTAATACAACATGAAAGTAATCATTATTGGAGGTTCTGGCTTTATTGGTACAAAAATTACTGAAGCGCTTTTGGTGAGAAACTATGCGGTGGTTGTAATTGATTTGAATGCACCTCGAGTTCTCGACGAACGTGTTCGCTTTATTAAACATAACTTTGCGACCGAATCAGCGACACCTGAAATTACTGAAGCACTTAATGGTGCACATGGTGTGATCAATCTTGCTGGTGCGTCGATAGGAAAACGCTGGTCTCCAGCATACAAAGAAGTTATATATGATAGCCGTATACGAACCACGCGCGCACTCGTGCAGGTACTTGCTGGACTCGCTACAAAACCTGGTGTATTGGTAAACGCTTCTGCGGTGGGGTATTACGGCGACAGAAAAGACGAAATGCTTACAGAGGAAAGCACTGCGGGGCAAGATTTCCTTGCTCGACTCTGTGTTGATTGGGAATCGGCTGCGAATGAAGCACAGGGTGCAGGTATTCGCGTTGCGTGTATTCGTACAGCAAACGTCCTCGGCCCCGGCGGTCTTCTTGCTTCACTAGAACCTATTTTTAAAAAGGGATTGGGTGGATATTTTGGTTCAGGTCGTCAGAGCATGCCCTGGATTCATTGGAAGGATATTGTAGGGATCTATTTGTTTGCTCTCGAGAATCCTGTGTCAGGTTCGTACAATGTTGGCGCAGGAAAAACCGTTTCACAAAAAGAATTATTTACGGCGTTTGCCTACGAAATCGATGCAAAGTTTGTCTGGAGGATTCCGTATGTCTTTGCACGAATAGCTTTTGCGGAATTTGCTGACACACTGATTGCGAGCCATAACACGGACTCAACTAAATTACGTCAGGCAGGATATGTGTATCAGTTTTCTGATATAAAGACGGCACTTATGAATATGTAAGTATGAAAGCTACTCAATCAAAAACCCAACACTGGCTTCTCAAAAGCGAAGGTGAATGCTATTCAATTAATGACCTTAAAAAAGACGGCACAACCGCCTGGGAGGGAGTGCGCAACTTCCAAGCGCGTAATTTTATGACTCAGGGTATGAAAGTCGGTGATGGAGTTCTCTTTTATCACTCAAGCTCAAAACCGTCGGGTGTATTCGGTTTGGCACAGGTAGTATCACCGGCACATCCCGACATGTCGGCACAGAATAAAAAGGATGAACACTATGATTCTAAAGCGACGAAAGAGAATCCTATCTGGATGTGTGTCGATGTGAAATACGTCGAAACCTTTAAAAATCCTGTGACCCTCGATCAGATACGCTTTCAGCCTAAATTGGCCGGAATGACTCTATTAAAGCGGGGAAGCCGGCTCTCTATTACGCCGGTGAGCGACACTGAGTATAACGAAATCGTACGTCTGGGGCAGTAGTGATATACTTTAGGTATGAATACACTTTTATATATTTACACCATTTTGTCATTAGCAGTTATTGATGCTGTCTGGCTCTTTAGCACCGGTGCACAGTACAAAAAGTGGCTCGGCCACCTCTTTGCTGACACAGTGAACTTTGTACCCGCTATTATTTTTTATCTCATTTATACGTTCGGCGTTGTGTTCTTTGTGGTTTCGCCTGCAGTTAAAAACAGCACAGGACTTCTTACGGTGCTTCTCTCGGGAGCAATTCTCGGACTTGTAGCGTACGGGACATACGACCTTACGAACCACGCTACGATGCGTGACTGGCCTCTTGTGGTGACACTTCTTGATATGGCGTGGGGTGCACTCCTTACCGGTACAGCGAGTGTTATTGCAGTTTCTATTTATCGTTATTTCAATTAAATGTTTATAGATTTTCTTAATACGTGGTGGTCAGTGATTTTGGTTATCTGGGTGTACATGTCACTCTGGTTTGGTATTAGCCGATTATTAAAGAGAAATGATGTGGCTGACGTTGCCTGGGGACTCGGATTCATTGTGGCGAGCCTTGTGCCGGTATTCGCACATGGTTTTGTTTCAAACCGTGCGGTGTTTGTCACTGCACTTGTTGTCATTTGGGGAGGACGATTGGCATATCATATCTTTAGACGCAATATGAACAAGCCTGAAGACGGCCGATATGTTGCCTGGAGAAATGCCTGGGGCAAGCATTTTGCTATTCGTTCATACGGACAGATATTCATGCTTCAGGGACTACTTCTCATTCTCATTGCTACACCGGTGCTTCTCGTAAATACCTATCCAGGTGTGGGGCTCACTCTCTTTGATATGATCGGATTTTTGGTTTGGGCTTTTGGATTCTATTTCGAATCACAAGGTGACCGACAGCTCCGTGCCTTTATTAAAAATCCTGAGAATAAAGGAAAGATCCTTAATACCGGTCTCTGGAAATATACTCGTCATCCAAACTATTTTGGTGAAGTGACACAGTGGTGGGGTATTTGGATTATTGCTCTCTCAGTGCCGTACAGCCTCGTTGGCCTTGTAGGTCCGATTGCTATTACCGTCCTCATCCTCAAAGTCTCTGGTATTCCACTCCTTGAAAAGAAAATGGCTGAAAACCCTCTCTTTGATGAATACCGCAAAACAACCAGTGTATTTTTCCCACGAAAGCCAAAGTCAGTTAAAGCCTAGCAAAAATAGTTACAGACAATTATGAAAATTACTGATATCGCATTCACATCATACGCAGTTACCAACGTGCCCCGCGCCCGAAAGTTCTATGAAGAAGTCCTCGGTCTCGTACCCGCAAGCGTCTTTGAAAAGGCGACATGGCATTTATCGAATATTCAATCGGGACTGGCACGCTTTCAATCGGTGCTGGTGCGCCCGCATTTGTACCAGGACCACAGGGAGGTGTTGTAGCATTGGAAGTCGATGACTTTGATGCACTCATTAAGAAGCTCAAGGATTCAAACGTAAAGTTCGTTATGGAAGCGATGGATACTGGCGCTTGCCATATGGCCCTCGTAGAGGATCCGGAGGGGAATAGGGTGATGGTGCATAAAAAGAAGTAATTTTCTAGAAAGGTATTTTTACTTTGAAACTAGAACCTTTACCTAGCGTACTCTCAAGTTCAATTTTTCCATTAAAATCTTTCTCAACAATACTCTTTGTCGTTGATAATCCTAGACCCATACCATTATTTTTTGTCTTTGTAGTAAAAAAAGGTTCAAATATTTTGTCTTGAATTTCAGGATCTATTCCTGCTCCATTATCTGTGACTGAGAATTCGATAAAAGAATTTTTTTGAGTAAGTGTGACATGTACTTTCTTATCACCTTTTATTTTTTTGTGAGAAAAAGAATCAAGGGCATTGGAAATGAGGTTTAATGATATTTGAAAGAACTTAACATAATTACCATACAGCACGATTTCATCTTCAATACACGTTTCGATTTTTACTCTATGTAAGTTAGTTTTATGGGTTAATAAATCTATAGAATCAAATATTTCTTTTTTAAGAAAAAACGACTTTTGAGTTCCTGTTGCGTCTAGTTGTTTACGGGCTGTGAGTAAAAAACCTTGTATTCGTCTTGATGCATGTAAAGCACTTTCTATGTGAAGTACGTGTTCAGAATTCTTTAATCGTAAATCTTTTTTTAGTTTTTCGACTGTTAATGACATTGTCGTAAGCGGTGTCAGTATGTCATGAAATATCCCTGATGAAATTCGTCCAAATTCTACAAATCTATAGAGGGCTGCCATTTTTTCAAGTAAATTTTGTTCATAGATCAATCCCTTTTCAGAAGTAAGTACTTTTTTCATGTACTAAAATTTAGGCATGAATACCATATTCAGCAGAATCAATTTTGTAGCCACGACCGGGTACGGTGTGAATTATTTTTCTATTTGAAAATAAATCTATCTTTTTTCTAAGGTTAAGAATGTGTGATTCTATTGTGTTTGAAAACGGATCCAGATCATCATCCCAAACATGCTCAATGAGTGTTGCTCTTGATACGATTGAACCAGCGTTACGCATAAGGTATTCCGTGAGAGCGAATTCCTTTCGAGTTAAGTAAATATCTTTTCGTCCACGAAATGCTCTTTGAGTCATTGTGTCGAGTGTAAAATCTTCAATCTTTAGTGTAGGTAAAATAATTGAGTGGGGTCTACGCAGAATTGCGCGTATACGGGAGGACAATTCTTTATATGAAAAAGGTTTTGTTATGTAGTCGTCTGCACCAGAATTTAAGAGGCTTATTTTGTCTCCTATTTCTGATTGTATGGAGACCATGATAATGGGCGTTGTTTTACCACTTGATCTTATGTCTTTACATACCTCAAGACCGTTCTTTTTAGGCATATTATTATCCATGAGTATTAAATCGTACTCGTGTGTTCTGCCCATATATGAACCCTCCTCGCCATCACCGGCGGTATCGACTGTAAAAGTCTCAATCTGTAGGTTTCGCTTTAGAAACTCTCTTAATTCTCTATCGTCTTCAATAATAAGAATACGCATGGTGTTTTTTGTTATTTAAATACTACCACTCGAACTTTTAAGAAGTTATTCACAAATTTATCTTTTCTTCATCTTATATAGCAAAGAACCTTACTTTAGTCGTATAATACTTATTATTCTTAAATACTCAAATAATGTTTTTCGGAAACCTCAATTACATCACTATCATCGTAGCTGCCATCATTGGTACCGCTGTTGGTGCTCTTTGGTACACTCCGTACACATTTGGACCACTCTGGCTTAAAACAAAGGGTTGGACTGACGAACACATGAAGGCAAAGAAGCATAAGCAATCAATGGTTCGCGTTCACGCTCTCCAGTTTCTCGGCACTTTGGCTATTGCTGTTGTCCTTGCAGGTCTCTTTAACTCACTCATTGTTTCAGGTATGTCGGGAATACTCTTTGTAGGGTTCTGTGTATGGATTGGATTCTCTGTTCCTACAAAACTCGTAGACTATTTGTTCGGAGGGGACTCACTCGGCTTCTTCCTCATCTCAATTGGCCATACACTTGTAACCATTTTAGCAATGTCACTCGTAATTGGAATCTTTGGGTAGGTAGAGGAGACTGCATACTTTGTTGATTGAGAACCTCCGCAGGCGCGAGGCTAGGAGGCGTCAAGACTCCTTTTGACGCCCGAGCGCCGAGGACAGAGGACGGTCTCCGCAGGAGAGACCGTCCGTGTTCGAAAGTAACAAAGTATGCAGTCTCTTTTGCATCCCCAATGTTTTTTGCTATAGTGACCCCATGACATACGAAATCCTCCTGTACTACAAGTACGCCACCGTTCGAAATCCAGAGAAATTCATGGAAGAACAGCGTGCATTCTGTGAAAAACATGGCCTTAAAGGGCGTATTATCGTTGCTTCAGAAGGAATCAACGGAACTATCGAAGGAACCACCAAAGCAACCAAGGCATACCAGAAATTCCTCATGAGCAAAGTTGGATTCAAGAAAATCCACTGGAAAAAGAGCGAAGGAAACGGGGAAGCGTTCCGCAAACTTTCTGTACGTGTACGAC
Source organism: Candidatus Parcubacteria bacterium (assembly GCA_039796155.1). GTDB lineage: Bacteria > Patescibacteriota > Minisyncoccia > Phycocordibacterales > UBA6065 > UBA6065. The sequence continues at coordinate 30,018 of JBDKKJ010000012.1, read as the reverse complement.
CTGAAATCGTGTCTCTTTCTTTAATAAAGAGCAAAGACACCGACGTTGATCCACGAAAGGTAACGGGTGTACATCTAAAACCTGAAGATCTCAAGAAATGGTTTGATAAAGGTGAGAAGTTCACCATCATCGACATGCGTAATGACTACGAACACAAAGTGGGCGCATTCGAAGGATCTGTCTGTCCTCCTATGGCAAACTTCCGTGACCTTCCAAAGGTAATGCCAAAGCTCAAAAAGTATGCAAACGAAAAAGTGCTCACGGTGTGTACTGGTGGAGTACGTTGTGAAAAGGCTTCAGGTTACCTTATAAAGAAAGGATTTAAAGACGTATACCAACTCGATGGGGGAATTGTGTCATTTATGGAAAAATACCCCACAGAACACTTTAAAGGTGCTCTCTATGTATTCGACAAGCGTGTGACTATGTCTATCGATTCAAAAAAGGAACGAGAAATTATTGGTGTCTGTGAAAGCTGTGGTGCAAAGACTGAAAACTTTGCTGATTGTACCAATGTAGACTGCCGAACACAGCTCCTCGTCTGTGAATCATGCGTACGTGCAGACAAAGCCTACTGTTCTATGAAATGTCAGAAATTGGTTGCTAAAAAACCAGACCGCCGATCAAAGTCAGTTTCAAAGGCGCTCCGATAGGGTATAATTTAGGAATGAATACTAAAAAACTTCAGCTCTATTTTTTTATAGGTTTACTTCTTGCTGTCGTAGCTTTGGCTCTCGCACTTTTCCAACCGTTCATTGCGCCAATCGCTCTCGCATTTATGGCATCTATTGTCGTGCGACCTGTCGACAACTGGTTTCTTAAAGTGTTTAAGCACAAAAGAACACTCGCTGCGATTTTGACTGTCGTTTTTATGTTTGTGGTAATTTTGGTACCGCTTTCAATTCTTGTTCAGCAAATCACTATTGAATCTTTTAATTTCTATAATGAAGTTCGAGGAGGCGAGCTCACCAGCTTTAGTCATATTTCAGAATACATTATTGAACCAGTTCAGAAAATATTCCCTGATTTCAACCCTGATGTTGCAGGGACTGTAAACTCACTTGCTGACGGACTGGTATCAAATGCATCAAAGATATTTTCCGGAACAGCATCACTTGCTTTGAGTGTCTTTATTGCTATATTGGCGCTCTTCTATATGCTTCGTGATGGTGCTGGTTTTCGCAAGGTTCTTGTTGAATTATCGCCACTTGCAGACAAGTATGATAACGACATTATTGAAAAAATCGAACGTGCGGTTAACTCGGTCGTGCGTGGATCGCTTTTTGCGTCGCTCCTTCAGGGTACACTCACTGCACTTGGATTCGTTATTTTCGGAGTACCGCACGCGTTGTTGTGGGGAGCTGTAGCGGCTGTTGCTTCACTGTTACCAAGCGTTGGTACGGCGCTCGTTATTGTGCCAGGAATTTTGTTTCTACTTACGCAGGACGCAGCTGGTGCGGCGATTGGACTAACTGTGTGGGGAATCCTCGCGGTGGGGACTATTGATAATATAATTACACCAATTGTGGTGGGTAAAGGATTTACCGTGCATCCACTTCTCGTTCTTTTGTCTGTTATCGGAGGTCTCTCATTCTTTGGGCCGGTAGGGCTCTTCCTTGGACCGCTTGTGATTGCTCTCTTGTCAGCTCTTGTCGAGATTTACAAACTCATCATTCTTGATGATGAACACAAGAAGGTGACTTCTTTATAATGCGCTATACTTATTTCTATGAAATCAACAAATGACACAGCTTTGCTTCTTATTCGCGTAGGTCTTGCTCTTGTTTTCTTGGCTCACGGTTGGGCAAAGGTTTCAGGTATGGAAAACACGATTGCTTTCTTTGCGTCTATTGGATTTTCAGCAATCTGGGCATATATCATTGCATACACTGAGCTCATTGGAGGATTCTTGATGCTCATTGGTTTTGGAACTGGCTGGGCGGGCATTGCACTTGCAGCAACGATGGTTGGTTCTATTGCTCTCGTTAAACTTTCAAAAGGATTCTTGGGTGGATACGAATTTGACTTGATGCTTTTCCTTTCTGCGATTGCTATATCGCTTGCGGGTGCTGGGCAGTATACGGTGAAGTATTTGTTTAGGAAGAATTAGAATATCTCCAGGGGAGTCTCCAAGGGAGATAACAAAAATATACTCACACGGTTCGTTATTTTTGTAAATAACGAAATAAAAAAGGCCGTCCACGGAGTGGACGGCCTGGCCTGTTTTAGGCCGGGACGGGACTGCGAATCTCAACAAATCTTGCCAACTCGGTGCACTGGAAGATACCGAGCGCGACGTGCTGGGGAGGTGGAGCTTTTTGCGCCATCGAGCCAGCAATCTCGCGAAACTCAGCATACTCAAGGTTTACAGCCTCGGGCAGAACTGTGTAGGCAAAGAACTGTGCTTCATCCAGGCGGTCTTGGGCAAAGAATAACTTTCTGCCCCAGACCGTCGGACCGAAGTGTAGATCTTCTTGATCCTCGGGGCGGATGACGAATGTGTTGAGCTTGTTGGTAGTTAAAATACCAGCCGCCCACAGCACCATCAGCAACGCCTCGCGATCTTCATCGCTCGCCTGGATGTAGAACTTCCAGTCGAGCCCGATGATTTTACTTTCGCTAATCCGAAAGAATGGAGCAAACCGAGTAACGTGAGCGACGATGAGGTCTCTTCGGCCGAGGAAGAAACACATGGGCACTCCTTCATAGTGGAACAGGTCGCGCTTTTCGGGCGGAACGCCGTTGTTGAGATGTGGGAGAACTAACTGAGTGGTGGGATTCATCGGAATTAATACTACAATACTTTTTAGCTATTAGCAAGTATAATAAAAGAGCATTTCTGAAATGCTATACTTTGTGCAATGAAGACTATATTTGAAGAGCGTTATGCTCGCCTTAATCCTGTCCAGAAAGAAGCCGTCGACACTATCGAGGGTCCGGTTATGGTTATAGCTGGTCCAGGAACCGGCAAGACGTCTATTTTGACACTTCGTATTGCGAATATACTCCAGACGACGGACACGCCGGCGTCGGGCATTTTAGCAATTACGTACACCGACGCCGGCGTTAAAGCCATGCGCAGCAAGCTTCGTGAGATTATCGGCGAACGAGCACACGAAGTTCGTATCCATACCTTTCACGGATTTGCCGCTTCTATCATTCATGAATTCGACGATCATTTTCCTCATATCTCACGGTCAAAACAAATGACCGACATTGAGGCGGAGACTCTTGTTCGAACTATTCTCAAAGACGAACAATTTGCTCAACTGCGACCCCTTGGTGAACCAGAATTTTATGTTCAAAAAATTGTGCGAACTATCAGTGACGCAAAGAGAGAAGCATGGACACCCAAAGTCATGCGAGATTTTGCTCTTAAAGAAATAAAGAGAATTGAGGGTGATGAATCTTCTTTATCTACTCGTGGTGCTACCAAAGGTCAGCTTAAAGGCGAGGCCAAGAAACGTATTGAGAAATGTGAAAAGACAGCACTCTTTGCAGATGTCTATGAAGCGTATGAGGCCAAGAAGCGAGAGGCCAAGAAAATAGATTTTGATGACCTTATAATCGAACTTCTCACTGCACTTCAAAATGATGAGCTTCTTTTGCGATTGCTCCAGGAAAAGTTCCTCTATCTCTTGGTTGATGAGCACCAGGATACCAACGACGCACAGAACCTCCTTATTCGTATGGTTGCTGACTTTTTTGAAAGCCCGAACCTTTTTATTGTAGGAGACGAAAAGCAGGCTATTTATCGTTTCCAGGGTGCTTCGGTTGAAAACTTCCTGAAGTTTCAGAGTATTTGGGCTGATATGAAAGTGATTTCTCTTAAAACAAACTACCGTTCACACCAGTCTATTTTGGATGCGAGTTTTTCTTTAATAGAGAAGAACTATGATGAAGGTCAGCATGAAAACCTCCGTGTAAAACTCCTTTCAGGTGGTAAAGGTACTGCAAAACCAGTCGATGTGATTACTGCAGGCAATGTAGAAGCAGGGGAAGCTTATCTCGTGTCTGAACTTCAAAAAATAATAAAGAAAGAACCTGAGAAAACAGTTGCACTCATCACGCGAACCAACCGCGATGTAGAACGACTCATCGCTCTTCTTGAAAAGAATACTATTTCTGCTGCATCAGAGCGCGGAGCGGATATTTTTGCTCATCCGCTCGGCATTGTGTTCTTTGACCTGATTCGATTCTTGGCCAACCAGTCTGAAGTTGAAGCCCTTGGTACTACCATGATTCAAGGCCTCTGGAATCTTTCGTTTGCTGATCAAGCTCGGTTGGTGCGTGTTGTGCGTAGTGGCAATTTAAACGATATAGAAAAGGCTATTCCAGCACTCAAGACTCTCAATCGTGAAATTAGTCGTTCAGGTGCACTTGAATACATTATTTTGGCAGCCAATGAGTCAGGTCTCACTACCATGGCTGCACGAAACCCTCTGTCACTCGAAGTGTGGCGTGCTATCACTGATTTGGCTGCAGATATTGTAAAGCGGGGAGCGATAGAAGATCCTAAAAAACTGATTGCGGAATTGTTGGCGTATCAGGCATCGGCAGAGAGTAAGAGTGTGAAGGTTTCCTCAGGTGCTCCTGACGCTCAGATTCGTATTACCACGGCACACGGCTCTAAAGGTCTTGAATATGATTATGTATTTATTCCGTACGCTGTAGAAGAGTCATGGATGTCTCGTGCGCGGTCTTCGTACTTTATTATGCCCCGCGAACGCGAAGAGGGTGATGAGGTACGTGATGCGCGCAGACTCTTTTATGTGGCACTGACACGTGCGCGATTGCACGTAACACTTATTGCTGGCCTCGAAGAAGGTATTGGACGTATTCTTCAGCCCCTCCGCTTTATCGATGAACTTGATCCAGCTCACGTTTCAAAGAAAGACATTCCGGCTAAGGCGATTTCAGTAACAGGTGGCGCAAAGTCAGATTTGGAATCACGACGAAAGGCAGAGCTTGTTGAATATGCAAAGACGGTGCTTTTGGAACGAGGACTTTCGGTGACGGCTCTTAACCATTTCTGTACGTGTCCAAGCTTTTTCTTTTATAAAAGTATTTTAAAGATTCCCGAAGCGCCCGCGGCAAGTTCCGAAAAAGGAAATTCTATGCACCTTGCTATTTCACGTGTGTGGAAGCTTGAGGATAAAAGCGAGAAGGCAATTACCAATATGCTTGTTGATACCATTCGCGAATACTTCCTCACGTCTCTATTGCCGGTGTTTGAAAAGAAGGCTGTTTTGGCGGAGCTGGTGGAGAATGCGCCGGTCGTTGCGAAAGCGCTTGTGTCTCACTTTGCTCAAGCCGGGAAAATAGATGTTGAAACCTGGATGGAGGATGAATTCAAAGGAAAGTTTGAAGGCAATCCTGTGGCACTCAATCTGCACGGCAAACTCGACGCTGTGCTTGATCAGGGTGATAAAATTTTCGTCTTTGATTACAAAACTCGTGAAGCGCTTACACCAGCGGCTATTAAAGGAGAAACCAAGAGCTCTACGGGAGATTACTTCCGTCAGCTCGTGTTCTACAGAATTCTTGTAGGTGCAAAGTATAAAGGAAAGAGCGTTGAACCTTCGCTCGTATTCGTAAAGCCGGATGATAAAGGAAGATGCCCGACGGTGACTGTACCCGTAGAAAACTCTGATGTTGAAAGGGTAAAAGGGGAAGTTCAAAACCTCATTGATTCAGTCTGGTCTGGCAAAGTGATTACTGACACATGTGATGATGCAACGTGCACATGGTGCAAATTGAAGAAAGAAATCGTGTAGCAAAATAGGTCGCGTCTAAGTTTCGCTTGCCCGTCCTCAACAAAAAATCCGTCAAAGAAAGCCTTGACGGATTTTGTGTCTGCGGAGGCGCGCTCAATCTCAGACGCGACCTATTTTACTACTACGAATTCTTTAGAACTGTATCAAGAATACGCTTCATATCAGCAAATGGAAGTGCGCCCTGTGTAAGAGGAATCTTTTCACCGTTTGGAGCAAAGATCACACTATAAGGAGTACCACCGGCACCAGCTTTAATAACATCGGCCTGATCCTTTTCAATCTTAGCTGTGAACTTTCCGCTCGCCAAACATGCATTGAACTTTGTGACATCAAGACCGATTTCTTTTGCGATTCCTGGAAGGCGAGAGAGCTCGATTCCGTTGTTTGATTTTGTCTCAGCAAAGATTGCGTCAGTGTATTTCCAGAATGCATCATTGCCACCAACCTCAGCCGCACATTCTACCGCTTCACCCTCCTTTACAGAGTTCTGGTGTACAGGGAAGTGTCGGAATGCAACTGCTACTTTACCTTTGTACTCAGTCACAATAGTTTTGATGGTGTCGTGGAAACGCTTACAGAAAGGACATTCGATGTCAGAGTATACAACCATCGTAATAGGAGCCTTACGGTCACCTAACACGTGATCAGCTGAAGATACAGGTGCTATATCAACGGTCTGCTTTGCAGGTGCGGTTGCAACAGCGGGTGCTACTGTACTTTTACCACTCATATAAATACCGAACGCGATAAGCGCTCCGGCAACAATAATAGCTACAGGGATCGAAGGTGATTGATTTTTATTTTCCATGGAGAGCATTATAACATATACTTGTAGTCATGAAGTCCCTCGCACAAATATCACTTTTGGGTAATCCAGCGCCTGAATTTACCCTCAAAGACGAAATGGGAAAATTGAAGTCACTCTCTGATTTTAGGGGTAATTTTGTCATTCTCTATTTCTATCCTAAAGACATGACAGCTGGATGTACTATCGAAGCCCAGGAATTCCGTGACCATGAATATGAAATAAACGATTTGGAGGCTGTGGTCATTGGTATTAGTGCAGATAGCGTAAAGTCACACAAAGAGTTCTCTGATAATCAGAATCTCAATTTCACATTACTTTCTGACCCAGATGCAGAGGTTTGTAAGATGTACGATGTCTGGCGAGAAAAGAATATCTTTGGTGCAAAGCACCAGGGAATAGAGCGCACTACGTTTTTGATTGATAAAGAGGGGAAGGTGCTTCAGATATATGACAAAGTAAAGCCATTAGGCCACGCAGAAAAAGTACTAGAAGATATTAAGAAAATCACACAATGAATCTAATCCACTCAGCAGTTCTCGGTCTTGTTCAGGGCCTTACAGAATTTATTCCCGTGTCTTCATCAGCACATCTCATTTTTGTGCGTAGTTTGTTGGGTGAAAATGGTGCTACCGGACTGGCGTTTGATGCGGTGCTTCAGCTTGCGACAATCCTCGCGGTGGTAATTTACTTTAGAAAAGATTTGTGGAGACTTTTAGTGTCATTAATGCGATGGGTAGGACAAAAGGAGGTTGTTGAGACAGACAAGACGATGATAAAGGCGCTTATCATCGGTACTATTCCGGCTGTCGTTGCCGGACTGCTTTTGGAAAAGTACATGGAGACGGTGTTTCGTGGTTTGCCACTCATTGCTCTTACGCTTATTCTCGGAAGTATTCTTTTCTTTGTCGCAGAAAAATATGCTAAAGGTGACAGCACTCTCACGTTAAAGAAAGGGGTAATTGTAGGATTGTTTCAGTGTCTCGCCCTCATTCCTGGAATGTCACGATCGGGTATGACTATATCTGGCGGACTTTTCATGGGGCTTACTCGTGAGGCGGCAGCGCGATTTAGTTTTCTCCTGTCATTTCCAATAATCTTTGGATCAGGTCTTAAAAAATTGCTTGATTTGTATAAAGGGGGACTGATTGGTTCTATTGGGCCAGATTTACTTCTTGCTTCTGCGATTGCCTTTGTGGTTGGTCTGATCTCGATTCATTTCCTCATTACATTTCTTAAGAACAATTCTTTGCGAAGTTTTGCGTGGTACCGTATTGCGCTCGCGGTTGTGATTTTGTGTGTAGGGTTGCTTTAGAACCCGAGTGTAAACGTCATCGACATGTCAGCTTTTTTCTCCCAGTCTTTAGTATCGAGCTTTATATCTTTCATTACAGCGCCATCTTTGTACTTTAGGATGCCGTTTTTAAGTGCGTAGTCGTATACGTCTTTTGTTACCTTTACGTCATCAATACAGTATTTGATGAGCTTTTCGATTTCACCGTTTTTCCACCACGTAACCGCTTCGAGGCCGTGACCGCTTTTACCGGTGCCAAGAGTCGCCATGGCAATAGAGTCGAGCTTGAGACGGAAGCCGAGTGATTTCTTTACCTCCTTTAAGATGTCGAGACTCTTAATTTTAGTAAGGTCGCCAGGATAGTATTTGTCGAGTAGGGGAATATCGAAATGATCACCGTTAAAGGTAATGAGCATATCGGCGTTTTCAAGAATCGGCCAGAGTTTGCCGAAATCCTCCTGAAGGAAGCTCATATATTTGTCAGTTTCGTAGTCGTAGAGGCAGACGACAGAAATATCGAGGTCCTTGGGATCGTTTGAACCGACGTCTTGGAAAATATTTCGTGTTTCAATATCGAAAACTATCTTTTTCATGATGAGCGCCTTTTGGTGGTTAATTGTGTGAAAGCATTGTAGCATAGTGACATATGACAGATGAAACACGACAGCCAGAGGAGAAGGTCTCAAAACCAAAGCAGGTTCGCAATCTCTCTCCTAAATACAAGAAACAGCGCAAGCTCAAAAAACCCGTTGTAAGCGAGGTCTTTAACCTATTCAAAAAGAAGAGCGATACACCTCTTCAGACCATTGAACGATTCATCACCATGAATCCTAAATACAGCGGGGTAAAGATGACTTATGCGGGTAGACTTGATCCGATGGCAGAGGGTGTTTTGATTGTGCTTGCAGGGGAAAAGAATAAAGAACGCGATGCATACACGGGTTTGGATAAAGATTATAGTTTTGAATTTGTCCTCGGTGTTGAAACTGATACATATGATGTGTTGGGTAAAATCGTGTCGCACGCACCCGTACGTGAAGTGACACTTAAAGAAATTCAAAAGGCTGTAAAGAAGTACACGGGGACATTCGAACAGCCGTATCCGGCATATTCTTCAAAAGTCATTGATGGTACACCAATGTTTGATCTGGCTCGTCAGGGCAAGATTTCGGAAGTGGTTTTGCCGACACATAATGTAACGGTTTCAAAACTTGAGATTACAGGCACTCGAACAATGTCACGAGAAGACTTTAAAAAAGAGATTATAAAATCAGTGGGTTTTGTAAAAGGGGATTTTAGACAAGAAGAGACGATTGCTCTATGGAAGGAATATCTTGAGGGTGCTGCGCCGGAGACACTCACTGTATATAAAGGTGAACTTTCATGTGGAAGCGGTTTCTATGTTCGACAGTTGGTTTCAGATCTTGGACGCGACCTCGGCACAAAGGCTGTTACTGTAGGAATCCTCCGAACGAGGGTTGGAGAATATAAGTTAGAGAAGTAGTTTGCAGACTCCGCTTGCCAATCCTCGACACAAAATCCGTCAAAGAAAGCCTTGACGGATTTTGTATCTGCGGAGGCGCGCTTGAGCCTGCAAACTATTTCTCTAATCTAGATTCGTCCTGTCAGATTCGCATCTTCCACAAAGCTCTGCATAACGTGCTGCCGTGCTGCCCAACGTGCTGATTGGTCTGCGCCAATGATAAGGAGGATGCCTCCAATGATCATCACAAAGGTTACGAGCCATTTTATGTAGGTTGCCCACTGTGGTTTGTCCCAAACTTTATGAAGTACAAAAATTGAATAAATGGAAAGGAAGAAGGGGAATGCAAGAGAGACGAGGAATATCATACCTATAAAGAGGTGGGAAATGCCCAGGAGTGCTGTATGACCGAATGTAACGTGTATAAGGTAGCGGATTGCAACCGTAAGGTTATCCATGTAGTAAAGACTGAAATAGCCAAATACACCCAAGTAAAGAAGTGTTACAAGTGAGCGGAGTTCAGGTGCAAAATAGAAACGTGCCAATTCCTGGGCGTACGACGGTTTTTTAGGTTTTTCTTCTGCCATATAGCTTATATTCCATCTATTTGAGTCATTTGTCAAGAATTTGATTGACTGAAAAGTGCATTCGTGTATACTAACAAAGTCGTTAGATTCTCAGCGGACGTAAACGTAAGTTTCGAGCCAAAGAAGAAGTTCGGCGATTTTATAAGGTAGTTAGAAAACACAATGGCAAAGAAACTCTACGTAGGAAACCTTTCTTACGGAACAACATCAGAAAGCCTCAAGTCAGGCTTCGCTGCTGCAGGTTCAGTTATTAAGGCAGATGTCCTTATGGACAAGATGACAGGACGCTCACGAGGCTTCGGTTTCGTTGAGATGGAAGACGCGGATGCTGATAAGGCAGTCGCTATGTTCGACGGTAAGGACTTCGAAGGACGTGCAATCAAGGTAAACGAAGCACGACCTATGGAAGAACGACCACGACGTGATTTCGGTGGAAGCCGAGACTCTCGAGGTGGTGGTGAACGCCGAAGCTTCTAATGAAGCTCGGACGTCTATCTAAACCCTAGACTCCAAAACAAAAGCCGCGCCGCAAGGCGCGGCTTTTGTTTTGCCTTATGAGATGGTATTTAGGACACAATTATATGACTGTGTGCACTTGAACTGTATGTGGATGTTCTTTAGAATTACTTTAGCTTTTAGTTGTTACTCTTTTTGTATAGGTAATTAAATAATATATGAATGAAACAACACTGTTAGAAATAGTGGACAAAAGGGTTGAAAACTACCGTAAGTCATCAGTAGTTCGATTTGATAGTATCGATGAAAAGATGCATGAAGAATCACTTTTTGTACGAGCTGGATTTGACCAGATATGGAGAGAGTTTAGCCGAGTAGATGAACGCTTCAATGCACTCGAAGGTCGGTTTGATGCACTGGAGGGTCGGTTTGATGTGCTTGAGGGAAGATTTGATGCACTTGAGGGCCGATTCGATATCCTAGAAGGTCGGTTTGATGCATTGGAGGTCAGGTTTGATACTCTGGAACGTCGATTTGACGCACTGGAGGTTAAGTTTGATAAATTGGAAAAGAGATTCGATACCTTAGAACGAAAGTTCGACATTCTGGAACAGAAAATAGACCTGCTGATTTCAAAGAGCTAATTTTGAGTAAAAGAAAACCGGCGGGCCGTAAGGCCCGCCGGTTTTCTTTTGTGCTATTTCAAATATTAAGACTTCTTTGCTCCTTTATCTCGATCACTCTTCTTTAACTGCTGCTTGCGTAGTCGTACGCTCTCAGGAGTGATTTCGAGGTAATCATCGTTGTGCATGATTTCAAGTCCTCGTTCAATAGAGAGGGTAAAAGGAGGGATGAGAGTAATAGATTCATCCTTTCCAGAAGATCGATAGTTTGAGAGAACCTTTCCACGGCAAGGGTTAACTTCGAGGTCATCACCCTTTGAGGTGTTTCCGAGAACCATTCCTTCGTATACACCAACACCAGCACCAATGTAGAGAACTCCTCGTTCCTGAAGATTCCAGAGTGCGAATCCTACCGCGTCTCCATTTTCCATAGAGATCATAGAACCGAATTCATGCTTTTCGATGAGGCCAACGTGTGGTCGGAATCCGACGAATCGAGCAGAAAGAATTCCTTCACCTCGTGTATCTACAACGAATTCACCGCGGTAACCGAGGAGACCTCGAGTTGGGATTTCGAAAGTGAGGCGAGTAATACCTTCGCGTTCAACCATGTTGGTCATGAGACCCTTTCGCATTGAAAGCTTGCGGATAACTTCACCAGAAACGTCAGTTCGAACATCAGCAGTTACTTCTTCGAATGGTTCGTTCTTTACGCCGTCGATTTCTTTAATAATAACCTGTGGCTGTGACACCTGGATTTCGAATCCTTCACGGCGCATAGTTTCAAGGAGGATAGATACGTGGAGTTCACCTCGTCCGAATACTTTGAAGGTATCAGGCTGTCCTGCGAGAACTACAGGGTTAAAGTCGATACGAAGACCCACGTTCACTTCGAGTTCCTTTTCCAATCGTTCTCGAATCTGTCGAGTGGTAACGAACTTACCTTCGCGTCCTGCGAACGGAGAGTTGTTAACGAGGAAGTTAAGGGCAATAGTTGGTTCGTCGACGTTGATAGCGTGGAGAGCTTCCTGGTCTACATTTTCACAAATAGTTTCACCGATGAAAATATCAGGAAGACCCGCGAGCATAACAATGTCTCCAGCGATTGCTTCGGTTACTTCTTCACGGTCAAGTCCCTTGAACGTATAAAGCTTTGTAACTTTACCCGTTCGAGTCTCACCGGTAGGTTTCTTGATAACTACGTTCTGTCCTACTTTAACTTTACCTTCATAAATACGTCCAAGTCCGAGGCGACCTGTGTATGAGTCGTAAGCAAGGTTGAAAGGCTGCATGCGGAGGGGAACGGTCGTATTTGATGGTGCAGCAGGAACAAGCTCAAGGATGGTGTCGAGAAGTGGTGTGAGGTCAGTTGAAGTGTCAGCGAGCTTTCGCTTTGCAATACCCTGGCGTCCGATAGAGTAGATTGTTGTAAAGTCGAGCTGTTCGTCAGTTGCACCCAATTCGATAAAGAGTTCAAGAATTTCATCGAGAACTTCTGTGGGTCGTGCAGCTGGCTTGTCGATCTTGTTGATAAGAACGATAGGCTTCATTCCGAGTTCAAGAGACTTCTTCAACACGAAGCGAGTCTGTGGCATAGGACCTTCCTGAGCGTCGACAAGGAGGAGAACGGTGTCGATAGAGCGGAGTACGCGTTCTACTTCAGAACCGAAGTCTGCGTGTCCTGGGGTGTCCACAATGTTGATCTTGCTGCCTTTGTATTCGATTGACGCGTTCTTTGCGTAAATGGTAATACCGCGCTCCTGTTCGAGTGCGTTTGAGTCCATAGAGAAGCCTTCCTTGGCTACACCCGACTGCTTCATGATAGCGTCCATGAGCGTGGTCTTTCCGTGGTCCACGTGGGCTATGATTGCTATGTTTCGAATCTCCATGACGTTATAAAAAAATAATAAAAATAAAAGAGAGCCCGTGGCTCAGTTGAAGGTCTATTTAAACAAAAAACGGGGGAAAAGTCAAAGGGTGGGCATAAACCCTAATCCCCAAGGGGGATAATGGAAATATATTCGCGAAACGCTCATTATTTCCATAAAAAAGCCGCGCTCCCTTTGGAAAAGGGTCGCGCGGCAGGGTTTCTGGCTATGCTGCCATGGTAAGAGGCTCGTAATGAACAGATCTGCAGGCCTCAAGGAGGTTTTTATGAACAGCCTTCTGAATCACAGGGAAAACGTCAGCGGCGATATCAGGGTTGCCGTCAACCTCAATAACTCGACAGCCGCTTTCCATGAACATTCCGCGAAGTTCTGGGAGGGTTTTATGGTAATCCCGGAAACGACGGTGGAAGGTCGGTAGTTCAGCATCGATGCGTGCAGGTTGATTCTTGCAGCGATGCATGAACCGCTCCAGACAGACATCCTCGTCAACCTTGATGATGAACACCTGATCGCCGGCAACAAGGTAGCCGTTGTCTGCTGCGAATGCGATTTGCTGTGGCGAACGACAGAAACCATCGATGAAATTGATATTCGTCATCCCACCAAGGGCGACCTTGTCAATTTCGCGCTCGAAGATGCTTATGACCTCGTCATCGGGCAGAAGATCACCTGCTTTCATCGATTCGCCGTAGCGAACGTTGAAATCTGGGTTCGTTTCGAGCAGATTTTTGACGATATCGCCGAAGCTCACGAAACCTGCTCGAAGATGACCCAGCTCTATTTCAAGCAGGAGATCAAGTTTGATCCGTTTCATGAGATGGCCTTTGCCAGCACAGGTCGGGGCGACCAAGTGGACAAAGCTTGTTGCTAAAAAGCGCTCCCGTGAGAAATGTGTCTCGGGAAGGCGTGGAATGACTATGTTTTGATTATTCACTCTGTGTGGCGGGGTTGTGGTTGAGGGTGGTTTCCATATTCATCGAAGTAATTCGAAGAACGAGGTTTGTTTCTGAATATACTGGTTAAGAGGTTATCGGTCAAACGACCATGGTATGCTTACCACCATGTCGTCTAAAAAAGAGTTTTTAAAGATAACGGTCAATTGGGGGATTGAGTTCGGCCCGATTGTGGCCTTTTTCCTTACCTCAGACACGCTTGGCTTTATGCCAGCAACGATTATATTCGTTAGTTTGACCGCTATTGCGCTCATCATTGCGTATGTCAGGGAACGAAGAATCGCCTTATTCCCACTGGTCGCAGGGCTTTCTGTTATTGGGTTTGGCGCTCTAACGATTCTTCTTGATAATCCATTCTTTCTTATCATTAAAGATACGGTGTATAACGGTGGTTTCGCTGTCGCTATTGCAATCGGGCTGTATGTATTTAAAGAGCCAATACTCAAGGATCTTTTTTCTTCATTGTTCTGTATGACTGAAAAAGGATGGATTACACTTTCTCAGCGATGGATGATTATGTTTATCGTACTTGCGATAGGGAATGAAATTGCACGACATTTTTACGCACCACATATCTGGGTAGTCTACAAAATGGGTGCCACACTCCTAACAATTGTTTTCGGTCTCTACCAGCTCACCCTTTCAAAGAGGGAACGCTTACCACACTCGAATAAGTGGGGGATGAATATACAGTAATAGAAAAGCTCCGCGTAAGTTTCGCTTGCCCGTCCTCAATAAAAAATCCGTCAAAGAAAGCCTTGACGGATTTTTTATTTGCGGAGGCGCGCTCAATCTTACGCGGAGCTTTTCAATTACTTACTTTTTCAATAGTAACAAAAACTCCTTGTTACCCTTCTCACCTTCGATAGGGGAGATGGTTTCGTTCACAACTTTGAAACCAATCTCTTTAGCAACTTTCTTTACTCGCTCGAGAACTTCTCGATGCTCACCTTCAGAGGTAATTACTCCGCGGTGCTTCTTTGCAGTTTCCATACCAACTTCAAACTGGGGTTTAACGAGAGCAACAACGGTTCCACCTTTTTTCAAAAGACCACCATCTTTCAAAAATTCATATGCCTTTGGAAGTACGAGTGTGAGAGAAATGAAAGACACATCAATAACAGCAATGTCGACTTGTTCAGAGATAACGAAACTTCGAACATTTGATCCTTCGTGAACTTCCACGCGAGGATCGTTTCTAAGTTCTGCTACGAGCTGATCGGTACCTACATCAATAGCGATTACTTTCCTTGCTCCGTGCTGGAGGAGGCAGTCAGTAAATCCTCCTGTTGATGATCCGATGTCGACTGCAGTGAGGTCTTTAACATCCACCTTGAATACGCTGAGGGCGTGTTCGAGCTTTTCACCAGCCCGTGAGACAAATTTCTCAGGTGTCTCAATAGAGAGGGTATCAGCCATGCCGACTTCCACACTCGCTTTGGTTACGACTTTTCCATTTATTTTAACTTTACCTCTTTTAATGAGATCGACTGCATTCGATCGGGAACGGGCAAGACCTCGAGAATGCATCTCGACATCGAGTCGGTTCTTATGTTCTGGTGATGTGTTGTTTTCCATACGAACACTCTACCTGTAATCGGGAATAAAGGATAGTTCTTGAAGGAATGGAGCTGGAGCTGGCAGGTGGCTCTGCGGGCTAGACTTATCCATTCCTCGTAGAAAATGGCCTATCTATTGAATACTACTCATTTTAAAACATTAATAAACCTTCATAGACCTGCGACGTATCTAAGCCATGCTTTGGTAGGCCATCTCTATGACTTGTTGATTGATCTGGCAGCACTTTTTAAAATTCCATACTTGGGTCGTTTGCACTCCGTCTGATAGTCGCTCCGAGACAAGTTTCAGTAAGTTTTAAATTGCTCACAATTCTTAAAAAAGAAATGTGCAAAAAGCACTTGTCCACAGGGTCATATCTAGGGATAAAACTTATAATAGTTGTAATGAAAGATGATCTTCAGTTTGAGGGAAAAAACTACTTCTCGTCTAAGCGAGCAGCTAAGAACTGTGGCTACACACAGGACTATATCGGACAGCTAATCCGAAGCAAGAAGGTTGAGGCTCGCATGGTGGGACGAGTGTGGTTTGTGTCTGAGGAATCTATCTTGGCGTACAAGACTATTGCTGATAATTACCAGGGTGGAAAGTCTGCTTTTCCAAAGAGTTCGACTGTCGCGCCTGAGGCAGGCCAGATTAAGTCTCAGTTTAACTATTTTGCTGATAATCGACCTTCTCTGCCTGAACTCAACAAGGCGGTTGCTCCTGTAGCTGAACCTACAAGTATTGCTACAGGTGCTGAACCGGTGGAAGTTGAAATACCTGCTCGAATCATTAGCTCATTTGAAACACCGGCGCTCCTTTCTGGTATTAAGCATAAGTTACTAGCGGTAGCTTTTTCACTTTCTCTTGTAACTGGTAGTTTCTGGATGAGTGATGCACAGCATGCAAAGGCTGCGCTTAATACGCTTCAGGGAGCGAGTGAGTATGCTGGAGCAGTACTTGCTGATTCATACGACACATTTTCAAGTGCTGCAGAGAAAATTGCTAATTCATATAAGGCACTTGCGAATAATGTTTCTGGTTTCTTTAAGAGTTCAAGTGGAAGTAATCTTGCTGCAACGGGAGCCTTAGGTGATAACTCATCTGCAACCACATCAACTCAGTCAACTTCATCTCCAGTAGCGCAGAGCGCTGTGGCGAATAATCAGTCTCAAGAAAACGTATCTGTAACTTCTGGTGTACAAGTGTCAGTTCCAACAATCACTTCAGCTCAAGTTGATGCACGAATTGCTTCAGTCCAGAAAACTATCGATGCTCAAATTGCTGCAATCAAGGCAACGAGCACTATCACAATTCAAAATATTCGTAATACTCGTGATGCAAACCTAACAAAGAATATTAATGCTTCAAGTATTGAGGAGAGCACAATAAAGAACTCAACGCTCAATAATTCAACTATTACGAGTGCTCGTGGTTTATCTGTTGTTGGTGACACGTCTCTTGCGGGTGCTACGTTCGTCACTGCAACAGGTACGTCTGCGACAACGACCAATTTCTATACAGACAATCTCACTGCATCAAATATAACCTTTACGAGCTCAAGTGTTGTAAATGCAACAACCACGAATTCAACGACAACCAATATGTATGCTGATGTTGCAAATTTGGGCGCTGCGACATCAACAAGTTTCTTTGCTTCTATATTTCATGCTGTATCGGGAGTGATTGATACCCTTACTGCCACACTCGCTACAATCACCGACCTCTTTACCACAAACCTCGTTGCAACCAATGCAACCACTACAAACGCTACTTCAACAAATGTGTTTGCAAACACAGCGTCGGTGGGAAGTTTGACTGCCTCAGGAAATGTTGGGGTGGGTACAACATCACCTTATGCGAAACTTTCTGTATCTTCATTCAATGGTGGTTCACTACCACTCTTTGCAATCGGTACGTCGACCGGTGCAGGTGCAACATCAACTTCATTTATTGTAGATGCGTATGGAAGTGTTGGAATAAATACCGCGTTTCCTAATCCACTTGATTTTGGTGGAGGCACTCTTAGTTTTAAAGGTAGAAACAATTCAACTACGGGAACATTCTCTGCAATTGGAAATAATGTTATTGGTTCAAATCCAATCGGTAGACTTGCTTTTATACAAGAGGCGTCTGGTGTGAATACAAATGTTGCTTTCATTCAGGCAAACAGAGCAAATTCATCTGATACATCCGCAGACCTCACATTCATGACTTCGAATGCAGGCTCGCTTAGTGAAAAAATGAGAATCCTTTATAACGGTAATGTAGGTATCGGTAGTACATCACCATCAGTGCTTCTCACGATCGCGTCTTCAACCCCGAATTCGACACATTTAGAGGCTATTCGTATTTCGAATTCCAACTCTAGCGCATGGGGTTCGTACATGTTCTTCGAGCGACCAGGTAATCCGAATCGAGGTCTATCCATTGGAGAACAATACGCACCATTGTCAGGTCTCATTCCGTTTATTCGCACAGCTGGAGCTGTGTCTGAAGAACTACATATAGGAACGGGTGTAGACGACAGTGGTGTAAAGGGAAATATCTATCTCGACTCGAAGAACTTGTCAGCAACTACTGGTAAGTTTGGGGTTGCAACTACAACCGGATGGGCATCTCTATCAGTAGCAGGGCTTTCTGGACAGACAAATCCTCTCTTTGCTGTCTCTTCATCAACATCAGCTTTTGCGACATCTACTGCGTTTATCATTGATTCAAATGGTAAGACTGGAATTGGAACAACGAGCCCTCTTGCAAAGCTTGATGTAGTAGATAGTGCACAGATAATCGCAGCATTCCGTGGAACAAATGCTCACAACACAGTTGCTCTCGATAATCTCGGTGGTACTAGTTTTAAGAGTCAGCTTTCATTCCAAACACAAGGAACAGAAAAATGGGCGATAGGAAATGATATCAATGCGACCGGAGCCGATAACTTCTATATATGGAATGGGGTTGGCGGTCGAACTCCTTTTGCTATCGACGGCACAGCCAACACCATTGTTCTGTCACAGAGTGGTTCGTATAAAGTAGGAGTAGCATCGACGACACCTTGGGGACAATTTTCAATAAATCCAAACGGCATCACGGGTCCTGCGTTTGCTATAGGGTCATCTACTAAAACAAATTTTCTTGTCACTAACAATGGACAGGTTGGAATAAATACAACAGCTCCTCTCGACTATCTCTCAATAGTTCCTAATGACAATATCGATTATACGGATGTCGCTTCAGGAATTGCTCAAAAAGCTCGGGGTATTACTATCTCTTCGTATGCTGCGGGTTCATACGGAGACCTACGCATAGGTAACTATAATGATGGAACGGATTATGCTTCATACATTCGTTTAGGAGGAGGAAGTGGAGAAAGTCTCATGTTGAGTCCGGGACGTACTACAACTGGTGATGCGGGACAAATCCTCATTGGCGCTGACCGTCCAAACAGTATTGTTCAGATAGGTGGTTTCATGAACACTGCGATTATAAACGGGTTTAGTAGTACGACTGTGAGGTTGATCGTGAATAATGCACAGAGCACAGCGAATCTATTCAATGTAATGAATTCGGGAAATATTGGCATCGGAAGCACTTCACCATGGGCCCAGCTATCTGTTAATCCAAATGGAATTAGCGGCCCGTCTTTTGTTATTGGTTCTTCCACACGAACTGATTTTATGGTGACGAATGGGGGGAATGTGGGAATCAAGACGACTGCACCAATTGCATCTCTCGATATTTCTCCTTCAACACCAATAACAGCGACTTACACTGCCCAAAGCGTCTTGCGTGCAGCTGGAATTCTTGACGGAAGTGCCGGTGACGGAACAGCTAGAGCGGGAGCTAACCTAATTTTCGATACTCAAGGCTCAGCAAGTAATCTCATTATAGGTCAGGTTTTAAGTCTCAACGCTGGTTATACAGGTTCTGGTAGAACGTGGGGTCTTTCTGTTGCGAACACTGTTGCTGGCACAAATCCATTTACAGCCGGTACCCAAAGCGGTAACGTAGGCATCTTTTCACAGATGACTGGCGCGGGAGTTGATAACATCGGAGTATATTCACAAACATCAGGCGGTTCGGGTCTAAATCTTGGGTATTATTCTAGACTCACAGGTAGTACAGGAACCAAGGCTGTTGGTTATTTGGCAAACGTAACATCCGGAAGTTCAGTTAATATAGGAGGTTATTTCGCTCTATATGGTGCTGGAACATCCCAGATTGATACATCCGCCGCACTCATCGCTGACAGTGATACTACAAGCAACGCGATATTTTTGGGCAGAGTAAACGGTGTTACAAAGTATATTATTGATGGAAATGGCAACGTAGGTATCGGCACATCAACACCATTTGGTAATGGGCTACTTACCGTTGGAACATCGTCACCTAATTTCTACGTAGATCGTTTGAGTGGAAACATAGGAATCGGAACAGTATCTCCAACTCGAAGCCTCGATTCAACAGGTATGATTCAAGGATGGGGTGGACTGAGTAGTGGCAATGTAGTTGAGAAAAGCTGGAATGTAGATTTTGCTGGTGTGCCAAATGAGAAAGTGGATATCTTTTTCCCAGCAAGTAATCGCATTGTTGGTTCTTTCGACATTACGATCGCTGGAGGATTTTACACTATATATTCTGCCGGTGGATATACCAAAGAGTTTGGTGTGTTGGGTCAAAATAACGGATCATTGACTCTCATGAAGGCACAGGTAACTCGTGATCTAGGTGAGACATCTAATTTTTTCAGCGTCGGTGACTTTAGATGGGACGCAACTGCTCTTCGTTGGAGAGTAACAGTTTCTAAATTGAGTGGAGGAGCTCAAACAATTTCAATACACTACAAGGCTTATCCTGGTGATGGTTATTTTGAACGTATGAAGAATGCAGATATCACTTCGATCTATACCACTGACACTACAGTATTTCCATCTGAGGGATTGAGTCTAAATGGAAGAGGTAATTTGATTTTACAACCCACCTCGGGAAATGTCGGTATCGGTTCGACCACGCCGATGTCTCTATTGTCGGTGTATTCGACTACTGCGAACGCTGACGTCAGAGCTTCAGCAGTCGGTTCAGGCATAAGCTCGAGATTCATACTCGAAAGCGTCACTCCTACTAGCGGCACGAGCGATCTCCTCTTCCGACGCGGCCAGGCGGCAAGCACCATTCAGGATCGATGGAGGGTATCCTCGCAAGGCTCTGAAAACTCCACTGACAACGGCGCCGGTTCAGATTTCTATATCCAGGGCCAAGTCAACAACGGCGGCTGGACCGACAGGCTCTTTATCAATAGGCTGAATGGAAATGTCGGCATCGGAACGACGGCGCCGGGCAGTTTACTTCATATAACAAGTGGTTCTGGTGTAAACATAAATTCGCTAATTCAATTCCAAAGAGGTAGTAATCAATATGGTTTTATTGGGCAAGTTTACGCGGGAAATGTTGCAAATGATGCGGCGACTGATGATATGGTCTTGAGGTCAAATACCAATCTTATTTTAACAGCTGGCGGAGCACCGACGGTAATGTATATAAAATCAACAGGCAACGTCGGAATCGGCACAACCTCTCCATACGCAAAACTCTCTGTAGCAGGAGAGATAGTGGGACAGAACTTCGTCGCCACATCTACATCTGCTACGAGTACTTTCCAAGGAACCATCCTTGCAGGAAGTGGAGGTAACGTAGTCATCGGTGGATCGAGCTCTACGTACAAACTCGATACAAACGGTACTCTTGCTATCGGTAATACAACAGATACATCGACACAAGATGAAATCATGAGACTCCGCATAGGATCATCAGGTGCAGCTACAGGCTATATTGGATTTGCGAGAGTGTCAGGATCAAGTGCTGCCTACAAGTTTGGTTTTAACGGTATTGGTTCATTCGGTATCAGGAATTCAGCTGACAGTGTGGATACGTTCAATATAACTAACACTACGAGTGCAGATGCGACTAAAGCTATTTCTTTTGGTTCTATAAATGGAGTTTTGAGCCAGACATCGACATTCTATAACAGTGTTAACAATACAGAGACAATTCCACTTCGTGTATCAAACAGTCAAACGGGTGCACTCTCAAATTCTGCTATTGGTTTCGCTAGTATCAATAATAGTGGAAATGAATATAACTATGCAAAAATAATCGGTATAAAGAAGACAAGTTTTACTGCTGCTGATCCTACTGGAGAGTTAGCGTTTTCAGTCACGAATGGTTCGGCGACATTCAATGAAGCGATGAGGATTAGTTCAAGTGGGAATGTGGGGATTGGCACTGCAAGTCCAAACAACAAGCTTGAGGTTTCTACTACAAGCGGTTCTGCGGACTTCAAACTTCTTCGTGTAGCTTCGAGTAATCAGTATATGGAGTTGGGTATAGATTCAAGTAGTGATTATTCAGGTGCAATATGGGTGGGTGGTGTTAAATCTGCTCGATTCAATGCTAATGGGGGAGCTTCTATTGGTTCTGGTGCTGTGCCACCTGCAAGTGGACTTTTGGTGACAGGCAACGTCGGAATCGGCACCACCTCACCTGCATCTCTCTTCACCGTCGTCGGTGGCGGAGCATGTTTCTCTGGCTCTGGCGCAACCGTAGCCTGTGGAAACGCAGCGGGTAACCTGTACTACCGAACAGCAAACACAGGTACATACGATGTCGCCGAGAACTATGTGACGAGTGATCTATCAGTCGTTGCCGGCGACATTGTGGCTCTCGATACAACAGCTTCATCAACCATTACAAAAGCAGTCTTTGGTTCACGAGTAATCGGTATCGTATCAACCGACCCAGGACTCCTCCTTGGAGGCGCAGACGGAAACAACAACGGATCATCAACACGACCAGTCGCTTTGTCAGGACGCGTACCAGTAAAAGTAAACGGAGAAAACGGAAATATTGTTATCGGAGATAAAATTGCTCTTTCAACAGTTGCTGGTGTCGGTCGCAAAGCAAAGGGTTCAGAAGAAGTCGTCGGTACAGCCCTCGAAAACTGGTCAGGAGGGGTAAGTGACACAGGTACTGTGACAGTGTTTGTTTCAACAAAGCAACATTTTGATGATGATAAATTCTCTATAGATCAAAATGGAAACATTGGTATTGGTACTACAACTCCTACATACAAACTCCAGGTTATGGGAGACATTGCAGCAACATCATTCGTGAACATCTCTACTCGTGATGCAAAGCATGATATTAGATACCTTGACGGTGCAGAGAGAACTTCAATCCTCAACCGCATTAAAACTATCGGTATCGCACAGTACCGCTACAACACCGAGTCAGATACAGCACCACTCCGCCTTGGTCTCATTGCAGAGGAAGCACCAGTAGAAGTATTGGCTATAGGTGGAAAGGGAGTTGATGTCTACAAACTCTCAACCTTTATCCTCGCTGGTGTACAGGAAATGCAGGCAAGTATCGAAAAAATGAATCTTTCAGTAGAAGATTTGAAAACACGAATGACATCGGTCGAGGGTCGATTGGCTTCACTTGAAAACTTTGCGGAAACAGGAGGACTCGCAGCGGTCAGTGCTTCATCAACAGCTTCAACAACAATGAGTACGGTTTCTAGCTACCTCGCTTCAGCAGGAATCGCAATCGATGCAGTGGCTTCAAAAATCATGGCGATTGTGACTGACACTCTCACAGCAAACTTTGTGGTGATTAACAAAACACTCACCGTACAGACCGTACACGCAGAGTCGATTTCATCGAGTGAGCTCCGCGTGGGAACTTCAACAAAATCAAGTGAAGCGGGTATCACTATCATCGACCGAGCAACAGGACAGCCATACTGTATGTTTGTTTCAAATGGTTTGATGCAGGGTCAGCCTGGAGAGTGTGCGACTCCTGTTATTCCACCAGTAGTTCCTGTGGAAAGTGGTTCAGGAAGTGGAACAGGGGGAGGCACAACAGGAGGCGACACGGGAACAACCACAAGTGGTTCAGGTGATACGGGAACTACTACACCAGATGGATCTGGATCAACAGGAGGTGGTGAAGTAGTTCCAGAGCCATCACCAACACCTGAACCTATTCTTGAACCAGTGCCAGAAGTAGTACCAGAACCAACGCCGACACCAGAGCCTGTACCAGAACCAACTCCAGAAGCTTCTGCTGAAACACCTGCACCATAATGAATACTAACTTTAAAAAAATTATCATAGCTGGCCTGTTGTTAGGTACATGTCTACCACCACTCATTTCTTTTGCTGCAACTATAGGGAGACCTGTTTCTAACACAGGACTCGTAGGGTGGTGGAGTTTTGATGAAGGCTCAGGAACCATCGCACATGATTTGTCAGGGAATAGAAATAACGGGACATTCGTGGGCGGTCCTGTGTGGGTAGACGGGAAAAAGGGTAAGGCTCTTGATTTTGATGGTATTGATGACTACGTAACGACGACAGTGAACAGAAGCAATTACGCTGCAATTACCGTGTCCGCATGGTACAAATTTGAAGGTAACATTTCTGATACATATAGTGCCATTATTGCTGGGCAAAGTGCTGATTTCTTTATTGGAAAAAATACTGGAAATTCAAACATAGGTGTTCAAGATAGTGCATATAATGGAGCCATAGCCGCCGGAACTAATGCGTGGGATGGTAACTGGCATCAAATCATTTACACATTTTCCGGAGGTGCCGGTACTGTCTATCTCGATGGACGTAGCGTTGGTAGTAGTGCGTATAGCGGTGGTAGTGGTGCAATCTGGATTGGTCAAGAAAATGAAGGGCCAGGGTATGATTTTAATGGCAAAATTGATGATGTGAGAATATATAGTCGCGCATTATCACCAGCTGAAGTTACTATTCTTTATGGCGCCGGTGCTGCGATTAAAAAAAATGTCTCAAACAATGGCTTGGTGGGATGGTGGCGTTTAGATGAGGGCACTTCGACTGTCGCTCATGATTTTTCTGGATTAGGGAACGGAGGTGTTCTTGTGGGATCTCCAACATGGGTAGCGGGTAAAAAAGGAGGAGCTCTGCAATTTAGCGGCTCCTCTCAATCAGTAAATTCGATACCAACTAATTCTTTTCCGACAGGTACGAACCCGGTCAGTATGTTTGCCTGGATCAAGACAACGTCAACAGTGCGTGAGAGTGCTTTATCATACGGTAACTCTGCAACAGGTCAGGCCGCGACACTTAATGTAAATCAAATTGCAACCAACGGGCGCTTCATGGTTGATTTTTATAACTCGTATGCTGATTCAGGGGTTGTGGTAAATGATGGTCGTTGGCATCATGTTGGTTTTTCCACTGTTGGCAACACGACTACGGTGACAATGTATGTTGATGGTGTTGCATATGCCGGGACGTTGTCTGGTGCTGCGCCCAATATTGCTGCAGGTACCAATGCGCAAATTGGCCGTTGGATCACAGCAGGTGCAGGGGATACGGGCGGTTATTACTTTAACGGTTCAGTCGACGATCCTCGTGTATATAATCGTGTTGTGTCTGCTGCTGAGGTTCAGGCTCTTTATACACAAAATCAAACAACAGTAAATGCTTCACAAAATAATAAATCTACCGGTGGGCTCATAGGTCTCTGGTCGTTTGATGGTAAAGACATGGATTGGAGATCAAACAAGGCTCTGGATAAGTCGGGAAATGGTAATGATGGATTACTAACAAATCTTCCAACTACTACAGCACCTACAAGAGGTAAGGTAGGTCAGGCCCTCAGTTTTGATGCTGATTCAAAATGTATTACATCGACAAATAACACTGGTCTGACTGGTGATGTAATTGTAACGGTATCTGCCTGGATATATCCAACAAATAATACGAATGCGTTTCAGATGATTGCCGGTCAGGCTGCGGCCGATGTTGCAAAGCAGTGCATTAATTTAATTTTGAGAACTGGTAGATTATCTTTAGATTTTTGTAGCGGGGGATATACGCAATCAGCGACCCTAGCCACAAACCGTTGGTATCACGTTGCCGCAGTCAAAACACAGGGATTACTTACCACTACAACGAAATTATATGTAGATGGTGTTGACGTCACTTCAGGAGGTTCGGTTTTAGATGGTGGTGATGGAACACCGAATGTTACTAATTCAGTTGTAACAATTGGTCGGTTCGCTCCAGGAGCTCAGCACGGTTTTAGAGGCACAATTGATGATGTTCGCGTATATAACAGAGGTTTGTCTGCTGCAGATGTAAAGCAGCTCTACCTCCAAGGCAAATAGTATGAAAGAACAACTCACACACGCACAGAATATGTTTGAGAAACTTCCCGTACAAGTTCGTTCGCGAAAAGTGGGTCTGGCTTTACTCTGGATATTGTTTATCTGCGCTGGTGTCGGTACGTACAAACTTTCTCGAACGATTGAATTGAATGGAAATAGCACAGCTTCAGTTTTTATGTCGAACGGTACTCAGCACGAGATTGCTTTGTATTCAGATAAAGTCGTGCCGACAGAAGTTCGCGTCCGTGTAGGGGAGGAAGTTGTGTTTGTTACTAAAGATTCGAGTCGTCATAATATTGCAGAGGAGCGAACCAGGAAAACCGATGCGCGTCTCGAATCGGGTGAGTTTGGAGAGAGGGAAAGCTACTCGCTTGTTTTCCAGAACAAAGGCACGATGTCGTTTTATGATCGCTTGAATCAAGATTTAAGAATTACTGTGGTGATTGAATAAAAAAAGCGGCCGTTTGTATTCACAAACGGCCGCTTTTTCTGCTATTCCCACGGCACTATCTCGGTCACCTCGAATGTATCACCGCTTCCTGCTTTACCAATCAATCGAACCCTGTCTCCGCTTGAGAATGTATAACCTTCCGGTAGTTCGGTGTCGCCGGTGACATGCCAGAGAACAGATTCAGCATCTCGGAGGAAGAAGTCTGAGTTGCTGTTCTTTGAACGTACGGTACCCGAAAGAAGCCCGTGTGCAGGGTCGAGCCATGCATTGGTGTTAAGGGGCACAACATCGTTATAGAGAGGAATGTTCGCTGAAGCTGCCTTGTCTACGAATTCACTTACATTAAAGGCGTATGCAACAGATCCGAGTCCCACGGAGATGAGTGCTGAAATAAGGATAAACTGTCGTGTGCTTGTGCGATATCCACGACGTGTGTTTCTGAAGTTAATTAATGCAATTGTTGCCACCACTACTGTTGCCACAATCCAGAAAGAGGGAATAGTATAGAGAATTTTTTCTGTAAAACTGAGTCCGAGTTTGTTAAAGAGGTCGAGATCAGTCCCTTTGAGCATAAAGATGATCATGGCAAACCCCACAGAGAGGGCGGCAACAAAGACTCCGAGGAGTCCCCAGAGAACATATTCACGCATCTTAAAGTAACCCTTTGACATTGGTTTTACGCCTTGGGTTTTGATTCGTGCGAGTATTTGTTTTTGTAATGTGAGAGTGGTTTTCATATCTTTATATTCCTCCTAAGTGCATTCCTTTTTCTTCTGCGAGCCGCTTGAATTCTTTCTTTGCCCGGTGAATCAGTGTTGCTATCGTTCCCGGTGGTTTTCGCAAAATGTCGGATATGTCGTTGTAGTCTTTTTCTTCGAGGAATTTGAGGACGAGCACCGCGCGATATTTTGGTTCAATGTCGTCGAGCACCGCTTCGATACATTTCTTTATATATCCTTTATCAGCATCAGCGGCGATATCTGTGTCTGATGCGATCGTTTCAACGAGTGCTATACCATCCTCATCGTTAGTGGTGTCATCAAGTGATCCTCCGTAGTGCTTTTTCTTTCTCAAAAAATCAATTGATTCATTGTGAGCAATACGGTAAATCCATGATGAAAAAGGGAGGCTTTGATCAAAGTCGTTTAAGTTCTCGTAGACCTTGATAAAGACGTCCTGAAGCAGAATGTCTAAGTCATCAGCACTTGGACGTGCTATACGGCGTATATACCGCTTTAAAGGGTCTTCGTACTTGTCGATGATACGACCGAACTCCTCGCTATTCACGAGGGCTTTCTGGACCAAGAGGGCATCCATTTCAGCTATGTTCCGGGTATCTTCAGCCATTGTGACTCTATTATAGTACGTTTGAGGAAGGCTGTATCTTTCTTTTGAATAATGGCCTAGGCTATAGGGCGATTGCTTAGTCAAAAAAATCTGTTAATATAACATTCTATAGCGAACGGTTGCTATAAAACATTCCGGGCGGTAGCTGTTTTGGTAGATAACGACGATAACATTCCGCGGTAGCTCAGCTGGTAGAGCGATCCCCTGTTAAGGGATGGGTCCTTGGTTCGAGTCCAAGCCGCGGAGCACTTGACTTTATGCATAAACAATACCGGAAAAATTCTCGCGCAAAGCAGTGGCTTCCAGTTCGTAAAGACTGCTGAAGCGGCAACCTTGGGATCATTGCCAGCGATTCAGGTTACGTCAGAAGTTCAGAAACCTGGTCTATTCAACCCTGGTATTCTCATGACAATCGGAGTGATGTTCTTGATAGTTATTATTTCAAGTCTCATAGCAATCGGCGTATACAGTAAAACCACGAACGCTTAACACTTACAAAAAATGAATAATCTGAACCCTGAAGAAAAGAGAGTGATTCTCAACAAGGGTACTGAAGCGCCATTTACGGGTGCATACGTAAACAATAAAGAAACTGGTATATATGTCTGCAAGCAGTGCGATGCACCGCTTTATAATTCAAAGGATAAGTTTGAATCAACGTGTGGCTGGCCAAGCTTCGATGATGAGATAGCTGGTGCAATCACCAAAACTCTCGATGCGGATGGAATTAGAACAGAAATTACTTGTGCAAAGTGTGGTGGGCACCTCGGGCATCTGTTTAAAGGTGAACATTTCACCGATAAAGATATTCGTCATTGTGTAAACTCTGTCTCACTTACCTTTATTCCTGGAAAATAGTATGAAAAAGAAACTTGTCTTGGCTGGTGGATGTTTCTGGGGATTAGAGGATCTCATTAGGAAACAACCCGGGGTTATAGCCACTACGACGGGGTATACCGGGGGTTCTGTAGATAATCCGACGTATGATAACCATACGGGTCATGCAGAGGCGCTTGAGATCGAATATGACACTGACACGACTTCATACAAAAAGTTGTTAGACTTTTTCTTTCAAATTCATAATCCAACCACACTTAATCAGCAGGGAAATGATAAGGGTACGTCATATCGATCGGCTATTTTCTTTGGAAACGAAGAAGAAAAAGCTGAAGCTCAAAACTTTATTAAAATAGTTAATGATTCAAAAAGATGGAAGAATCCAGTGGTTACAACTCTTGAACCTTTAATTAAATTTTATCCTGCAGAGGAGTATCATCAAGACTACCTACAAAAGAATTTGGGAGGGTATACGTGTCATATCATTTATTTTGATAGCTATTTAAAGTAGCTTATTTCTGCTTGAGTTACCGATTGCGTGATACAATTCAAACATGGAAACAATTAAAGAAAATAAATATGCGTTCGCGGGCGGTGTGGTGTTGGTGGCGACCATTCTTGTATCTCTTGTAGGTTATTTTGCTGCTCAGGCTTTCTCGAGCCAGGGTTCATATGTCGAGGTAAAGGGTCTTTCAGAGAAGATAGTTAAGGCAGATACAGCTATCTGGTCACTCAGCTTTGAAATAAAATCAAATGACATTGATACATTGTATTCAAATATCGAAAAAAGTATTGTAACTATCAAGTCATTCCTAAAAGAAAAAGGTTTTGAGGATAGTGAAATCAATGTTGCTCCGGTAAATATCTATCAAGATACCTACAGAGATGCTGCGTACAGGTACAATTCTTCAAACCAGATATCTGTCTATACAAAAAAAGTTGATCAGGCACGTTCGGCTTCGAATGAGACATTACTACTCGTAAAGCTGGGTGTGGTTTTGAACCAAAACAATATAGCGTTTGAATTTTCAGATCTAAACAGCATTAAGCCTGAAATGCTTGCTGAAGCTATTGATAATGCACGGGACACAGCTACACAATTTGCTGATAAAGCGGGGTCTACCGTCGGAAGTGTTACGCGGGGTAATCAGGGTGTATTTGAAATAGGGGATAAAGATCCTGGCTCTCCGGAATATAAGAAAATAAGGCTCGTTTCAACACTTAGATTCCTCTTGAAATAGGTGTTTGACAAGCAGGGTAACTCAATGTAGTATCCATGTTTGAAACCGAAGCTAATCCAGCCTAGGTAGTTAGGCATCCCCAGAAGTCAAAACCGTGAACGACGGTAACTCCGAAGGTTCCTCCGCCACGCCCCCGCCCGGTTCCGAAGCTGAAGTCGCCCCGCCGCCCGCTGCTGTTCCGCCCGAAGCTGCGCCCGCTCCCGAAGCGACGCCGGCTCCGACCGAAGCCGCACCTGCCGCCGAAGCTGCTCCCGCCGCCGAAGGCTAAGTCCGCACAACGGCCCGGCGGTGGAAGGTCAGACCTTCCACCGCCGGTGACCGACCAATTTCAAACTCGCCCCTGTGGCGGTTTTTTTATTAACTTACACCAGTTATAGAGAGAAGAACTCTTAAATTCTAGACTGAAGTGCAACACATCTTTTCATACATTTCCGCCGGTGTTCGCCAGGAGAGAGACTTTCTTGGTGTGTGATTCATAAAGTGAATCACCACATCAAGCTGTCTTTGG
>JBDKKJ010000011.1:0-46670 GCA_039796155.1 Candidatus Parcubacteria bacterium | reverse complement strand
CTCTCGTGAATGCAAACACCAACTCTCAGACCTCAGGAATCACTTCTGCGGTTAACAACAACACTAATAGCGTGGTAGCGAGTGCTTCAAGTTCAGTTGTGGCGCTTGTAAACGCGAATACTTCAAGTGTTGTGACCGTGGCATCAACATCAATAGCTTCTGTCGTGAATACAAACACAAACAGTGCTACGGCCGGTATCACCTCAGCTGTTAATGTTAATACCAATAACGTGGTATTGAGTGCTTCAAGTTCACTCGCTGCGGCCGTTGCAGCAGGTACAGCGAGTGTGAATGTAAATACCAACAATGTAGTAGCAACAGCTTCTTCTTCACTCTTTGCGACACTGCCAAGCGCAATTTGGTCATACACCTCTCGAACCCTCTCTTCATTCGGAACATTGGCAGCTGATGTGTGGAGTAACAGTGTAAGAACACTCACATCAATCTCACTATGGAATGTCTCTGCATCTGACTTTGGAAGCGTAGTAGCGGGCAGCAACTACCTTGCGACCCTCAGTACAACACTCAACGACAGCCTCACTGATTCATCTGTAATACCTACAGTGACTATCTACGATCCAAGCAGAAACGTTGTAGTAAACAATGTACCGATGACACGCACATCAGCAGGTAGCTATAGCTATTCATACACAACCGCAGGAAACGCACAGGCTGGAACATGGGAAACAGTCTTCTCAGCAACAGTTGA
This sequence comes from Candidatus Parcubacteria bacterium, assembly GCA_039796155.1. Lineage (GTDB taxonomy): Bacteria > Patescibacteriota > Minisyncoccia > Phycocordibacterales > UBA6065 > UBA6065. The sequence continues at coordinate 45,961 of JBDKKJ010000011.1, read as the reverse complement.
ACCAGGCAAGACTCTCTCAGACAACGACTACTGGACCGTTGTTACAGCGCCTGCACAGGTCATCATAAATAATATTTCTGATACAACCGTCCCTGAAGTTGCCGCAAACATCACAATCACCAACGAAGGTCTCACGGGATATGAATACCAATACGAATGGTGTGTTGTTTCTGATATAAATAATCGCTGCGGAGGCGGTGACGATGTCTTCCACGGCCTAGCCGCTAAATACATAAATGCAGGCGAAGATTTTAACACTACCCTCACAGCAACTGTTCCAAATAATGGAAATTACTACTTTAAATTGATCGCATACTTCGGTACAGAAAGCTCTGGTGCTTCACGTTCATTCACAGCAACAGGCGGAGCAACGGGTAATACTGGTGGCGGAAATACCGGAAGTAATTCAGGTGGTGGTGGCGGAGGTGGAGGAGGAGGCGGTAGCAGCAGTTCTACAAATACGAATCCTGTTGTAGGCGCAGCCTGTGTCGGAGCAGATTTCAACCATGACAAGATCGTAAACTCAGTCGACTTCTCTATCCTTCTCGCCTTCTGGAAAACAAAACCTCCTTTTGTTAACAGCTGTGTTGATATAAACCGCGACAAAGCAGTTAACTCAGTCGACTTCTCTATTCTCCTTTCACAATGGGGTACGAAGGGTCGTGTATTTTAAACACCATACGTATGAAAACCAAAATCAATCTTAAACATCTCATACTCCCGACACTACTGCTGTGTTTGTTCCCTGTTTCTACACATGCTGCAAGAATCTACGTTCAGAACCTTGAGACACCCGCAGTTGCAGATAATGAAACAGTCTTAAAAATCATGATCGACACTGAGGGTAAAGAAATCAACGCCCTCGAAGGAGTGGTTGTGCTTGATAAAAAGATTGAAGTGACATCAATCGACGAAGCTGGATCAGTCTTTACGCTTTGGGCACGAAAACCATCACTCACTAGCCAGAAAATATCATTTACCGGTGGAACGACCGGTGGTGTGTATGGTAGTACTCTTAAAGTCTTCACTGTTCGTGTAAAGCCACTCCAGGCAAAACCTTTCAAAGTGAGTTTTGAGGCAACATCAATGTTTTTAAATGACGGAAAAGGTACAAAAGTAAGTGTTACTGGCACATCTTCTGACATCCCAGTCCTTGCATCAGGCAGCCCTGTACCAAAAGCAACGGATCCACAAATTGTTGATTCGGTTCCACCTTCAGAATTCTCGATCGATCTCGGTAAAGACCCGACGCTCTATAACGGTAAGTATTTTGTTAGTTTTTACGCCCTAGATAGAGAGTCAGGTATTAGTACATACGAAGTTACCGAAACCAACTTCCCTCCTGTACGTTCTGGAAGCACGTATGTACTTCAGAATCAGAAACTTTCTGGTACTATAGTAGTAAAGGCAACTGACAAAGCAGGAAATGTCCGTATTCAAGAACTAGACCTTAATCCGACAGCAACAATGTTTAAAACCATTGCGCTTGCAGTAGGAATTATTATCGCGGGTTTGTATGGACTTTACTTCTTTCTTTTAAAGAAAAAATAATGAAACGGAAATTGTACATTGCAGGCGTTGTTCTCTATGCACTCGTGTGTCTCCCCGCACTTGTTCAAGCCGCTGAAATGTACATGGTTCTAGATAAAGCAAATGTTGCTACAGATGGCACATTCACAGGAACAGTCTACGTATCATCTGTTGGAGCCCCGATCAACAACGCGGAAAGCACGCTGACATTCCCTTCAAACCTCATGAGCGTCAACTCTGTGAGCACTGCGGGCTCAATCTTTAATATTTGGGTTGAACAACCTACTTTTTCAAACTCTGACGGCGTAATTTACTTTAATGGAGGGTTACCGACACCAGGATATTCAGGTAATGCAGGTCAGGCACTTAAAGTAAGCTTTAAAGCAAAGAATCCTGGCACTGGCGATATCATATTCACTGCGCCTATCGTTCGTGCAAATGATGGAAACGGGACCGACATCCTTACCGAAGCACGTGGAGGTCGAATTGCTATTGGAAACAGCGAACCTACACCAACAGTTTCAGAACCAATCGCTGTAGGGCCTAAAGCTCCGGTAATTACATCTGTCGATATGCCACTTGCGACCGCATGGTACAACAAAACACAAGCAACATTCAGCTGGAATGTTCCTTCTGATGTCACTATGGCTCGCCTCATCCTTTCTGTTTCAACTGATGCAGCACCTTCGATCAATTACAACCCGGCAATTAGCAGTAAAACACTTACTGATCTTTCTGAAGGAGTGCAATACCTCAACGTTCGATTCAAGAACGCTGTTGGTTGGGGTAAAATTGCGAGCAGGAAGATTCAAATCGACCTTTCTGACCCAGAAGACGTTTCAGTGAAAACAAGTGTCACCGCGGACGATCTCATTGCAATTGACGCCTCAGCAAAAGATACAATGTCGGGCATTAGAAATTACCTTGCATACGTTGATGGTGTAGAAATTGGTAGTAAGAATGCTTCAGCAGATGGCTCTGCTCAGTTTAACCTTCCACCGCTCCCAGAAGGTAAATATAAAGTGGTTGTAAGGGCATACGATTTGGCTGGAAATAACACTCAGACCGAAGTATCTGCAGAGGCGCCTGCTATTAAGACACCTCGAATCACCCATTACCCTGAATACATAATCACAGGTTCAAAGATTGAGATCCGTGGAAAGGCACCGTACGGTGAGGGAGAAATTGCTATTTGGATTAAGCAGGATGGTAAAGATGCGCAGCGTTTTGTCGTAAAGCCTGACGAGGACAAAATCTTCCTCTATACAAGCGATACCCTTGCTGACTCAGGAAATGTAACTGTTTGGGCACAAACACTTCGTACACCACAGATTGAAAGTGCTGCTTCAGACAAGATTCATATCAGCGTGAAGGATTCTGACGTTGTGGTAATTGGCACCAAAGCTCTCCAAACTATATCAATCGTCATCACCGTTGTTCTCCTCGCATTCGGTCTCATCACCCTCTTCTACTTGGGTATAAGGAGGTTCAATGCAGCAAAGCGAAAGCTCCGCCGAGAACGAGTACATACCGAGCAGCAGATTCATAAGGTGTTTGAAATGCTCAAGGGTGATACACGACGTCATGTAAAACTCCTCGAAGCAGCAAGCATGCGTCGAAAGCTTACCAAGGAAGAAAGCAAAATCCTTGCCGAGCTCACTGAGAATCTCAAAGAGACCGAAGAATACTTGAAGGAGACTGTTAAAGAACCAAAGGACTAATAACAAAACAAAAAACACTCAAGCGAGTGGTTTTTGTTTTGCATATTGTTTCGGTTACTTTGCTCTTCGAGCAAGGCAAGCAATCTTTTTATCAATCTTTGCCATTCTTTCTGGCGCTATTTTTTCAACATCACCAATTCGAGTCATACGCACAGGAGAGACGCCTGAGAACCAAAGCGTAAGGTAGCGGAAGTGCGTAAATGTTGCTCGGAAAATCCAGCTAAGGATAAGTGGATTTGTCTGAGAAGTAATAATGAGACGTGCCCTCTTGCCTATAAGTCGTCGCATCCATGTAATGCTTCCTGGCTTCATATTGTATGCAAAGCCTGGCAACCATGCGCGATCGATCATACCCTTGAGGATTGCCGGCATATCACCCCACCATGTTGGAAACACAAATACGAGTGTTTCTGCCCACGTTACGTTCTCCTGCAAAGTAATAAGGTCTGGTTCCAATTCCTGACGTTGCTTGTATCCCATGTGAAGAATAGGATCAAACTTCATGTCTCCAATATTCATTCGGCGCACTTCGTGACCTGCCTTTGCGGCAGATTCAGCGTACACATCTGCAAGGTGACCTGACAGACTGTCTTTATTTGGGTGGCCAACAAGAATAAATATTTTTTTCATTATTTTTTCAAAAGCTTTGCAAGCTCTGCCTTATGCTTTGTCATAATCTCCATTGCCACAGTCTGCTGATCCTTACCTTCCTTGAGTCCCTCCTGGAGTTCCTTTGCAAGGTTTTCAAAGAAATCCGGGTTTCGTTCAACCATATCAAGTATCATTTCCTGCTCTGCTTCGGGAACATTTTTAAGCTGTGACTTCATTGCCTGCTTCATCAAGAATTTTTTGATCATATCGTTTATATGTTTTGTTGCATTACTGTACCAAAAACGGCTTATTTTCGCTATATATTTCAAGAGGAACCTTACACCAGCACGTCTGTACATGGTCGGCATAGTTCCAGAGTGCTGTCACTTCCTCAAAACCAACAAATTGCCTCTTGTCGCCCTTAATCGCTGATTCAATCATAGTTACATACGCTTCTCTGCCAGCTCTGTAATCAAATATTTGCTCTGTTCCGTCTTTATACGTAATAACTACAGACGCTTCGCTTGAATTCATCTTCTTGCCCGACTCAAGGGTAATTAAAATACGATCAAGCATAGTAACCACACGAAAAGCGGTTTCTGTTTCAGAACCAGGAGCTACACCTTTTTCGTTCACATACCCCTCATACTGTCCGCGACGAAAATCAGCACAGGTATTCTCAGGAGGAACGAGGCGTCGGAGGATATGTGCTCGGGCTTCGTGCCAGTTACCATCCGTCTCACGCGCAAGTGATAGAGCAATCATTTCAAGCATGTGATTTTGTCCCACATCGCGAAATGCCCCCACACCATCGTATGAAGCGCCACGACCCTCGATGCCATGCTTTTCAAACATACGTGCACGAATAGATTTAATTTTTTTAGTCTTTTCTGCCCCGTTCATAATGTCCTGTGAAGCCTGTTTACTCAAGTAGTGATCCACTCTGTAGATGTCATTTTCATCGAGTTTCTTTGTGATTAAAGCATTGAGTGAACGGGCGGTTGCTTCGTCTGTACCAAAAGGCTTTTCAATAAGCAGTTTTGCACCCTTTCGCACTGAAATACCGGTTAAAAAGAGGTTTTCAATTACCGGTGCGTGATACTGAGGGGCCAGAGACAAGTAAATGATCACCTCTGCCTGAGGCATGGTCCTCTTAAGTTCTAAAACCTTCTCTGAGAGTACCTCATAGCCCGTACCACTCTCAATATCTATCTTGCTATAGAGAAGCACGTCTCTGAAGCCTGGAGACGTTTTACCTTTAGTAGCATCCTTAAAGAAATCAGCGAAGTCAGCGTCCTTCCAGTCGCGTCTTGAGACACCAATCACGCGTGATTGTAGAGAAAAGCCACCTTCAGACCAGAGGGTTTCAAGTGCGGGAATAATTTTCTTTGAAGCCAAGTCCCCTGTTGCTCCGAAAAGTATAAAAATAATGTCTTTGGTCATGCGATTGCAAAAGTATACAGGAAAAGAAAAAACCCCGCATGGTGCTTGCGCACAATGCGGGGCGGGCTTATTGAAACAGATTGCCTAGTTTGCGAAGAATGACTTTGACCGGCTTGAATATGTCGTGTTCGTTACGGAATTTACGCTCTACAGCGACTGAAGCAAACCGTGATGCACGGACAATGATCATTGTGTTCGGGTCGTCCTCGAGATGCCACCTGACGCCTGATTTGAAATACAGAGTCGTAGGAGCGCCCCCGAAGTTTACACGATATCCTCCCTGGAGCTGGCGAAATTCACTGGAACGACCAGTAAACGAACCAATAACAGGATGCTCATCGGTGACTCTACTGAGGAGTGGATTGTCAGGAACGACTTCGACAGGACCCGTGTCCCGCCGACGATCGAAACGATTTTCCAGTTCACGAACCAAACGAATCGTGTTCCAAGAAGGTTCTCGGTCGTTAACCTTGTAGGTGTCGAGGATAACCAAAGGACCTTCGGTGACAGGCGCCACCGCTGCCGAAGCGTCAAATGGAAACATTTTAAGTAGACGAACAGTCTGAGGGGTCTGACCCAAAGCCGGAACAACTGCCAAAGAAACCAACAAAATGATGGTGAAAAGAGCTTTCATGGGATAGTTCTGAATTGAGGTTGAGGACGGAAATGCGGAGTGGAGTAACCGTCGTAAGTATATGCATTACCTGTGTTTAGTCCACTTATTTATACACACCCTATTTATTGAGTTCTGCGACCGTCACAGGACCAACATATCCTGAAGTTGGGAGATTGCGAGATGCTTGGAATGCTTTAACCGCAGAAAGTGTAACTGAGCCGAAATAACCTGTTGAAGTTGGATAGGTGAAAAAACCCTGTAACCGTAATTTGTCTTGAAGTTCCTTCACAGCCGCGTCAGTCATACCGTAACGAAGGTATGTTGTGAATCTGTATGATTCAGCACCGAGCACACGACTGATTATTGTTGCATTCGTCGTAGTGGCTGTAGTGCGCCTTAGAGTACTTGTATACCCACCACCTCCGCCTCCACTACTTGAACGTCTGCTTGGTGCAAACTGAACTGCCGCCTGCGTGTATGTTGCAAAGCTCGTGAAATGCTTGGTCCATATAACAAGGTCTGCACCGACATCAAGTTTACATTCAGCATCAGCCGCAAGAGCGTTAGCAGATATCTGATCGTCTGCCACACATCCAGTTGTTACTTCTTTAAAATCCTCGCCACCTGTTACGAAACCAGTTCTCTTACCCGCCTGGCCTGGAATAAGTATTCGTACCGCCCTATTAAATGTAAGCTGTGTGCCCGAAACACCGATTTCGAACGCTGAAATAAGTGTTTTGATCTGACCAGCTGTGGCTGGCAACGTAATAGAAACGGGAGTAGGTGCATGCATAACACCATTCCAAGCAATGTCTGAGCTCGTTACCGAAGTAGAAGATGCAAAAGAGATAACAACACCTCCAAGATTCACAGCGTTTATAGAAAGCTGTGGCAATGTACCAGTACCAGCTGTAATAAATGCACTCACATCAATCAAAGGGTCTACAACATCCGAAGGAACAGTTATTGAAACAGATTTATTTTGATCAGTAAGTGAGATTTGGCTTGAAGTTGCACTCAGTGAGAGCTCAACAGGAATAGCGGGCACACTGATTAGCTGATTTACAGTAATCGCACGGACAGAGTCCACCTCAGACTGATTCTGAGCTGCGACAATCCCGGCTAAACCCTCGTCTCTGTATGTGGTGAGAAGTGTGTAGTTTTCAGGAGTGAAATTCTCACTCGTTCGTGTTGTATATGCAGTCACGATAGTAGTACTCGCATTTTCTTTTATCAAAACAAGATCAGGATTGACCGCTGTCATACATGACACAATGTCAGATCGAGCGAGTTGAATCGCAATCATATCAACCGCTGTATCAATAATAGAATCAGCACTCGCTTTGCATGCGAGCATGTCTGACCAATTTCCACTCGAGTAATTTGCTTGAGTGTATGAAGCTAACGTCTGTGTTGCAAACGCATGAGCTGTAGTTTTTTCTGCATTCAAATCAAAAGGCAAAGGTTCATCCGCAATCGCCTTTTGCGGAATCGAAACCAATCCTGTTACTGCGGAGATGCACAATACGAGACTTGTGAGCAGAATCTTCATAACCAAATCTTACCTCTTTAAGAATACAAATGCGAGAACTAATGCGCCGAGAACTGAAGCAGTAATTCGCCAGTGGTTCAAAATAAGTTGTAGTGCTGTAATACCCCAGTTTTTGGCCTTTGTTGTGGTGTCTGAAATATTTTCAGAAGATGCCATATCTGCAATAGTCGAAGTACCGAGCACGCGTCCAGTTGTAATCATTTTTTCCCCTGGTTTTTTAAAGGATTCAAGTTGTAAACTGAGCTTTTCTGTCACTTGATCGAGGTGCTCTGCAGTCGCTTCCGCAACAGTAACTACACCATCTTTAACGGCCGTCGTGACACTACCTACCGTTATGTTGCTTTCTACGCTGTAATACGAAGTATCACTTTCATCAGAAACAAGCACCTGTGAAGCACCTAGATTAGTAGACACTTTTACGCTTACTGAACTTTTTCCTGAAACTGCCACCCAGTCCAAGCCCACCTTGTCAATTGAACCTGATTTTGATTGAAATAGAACAGAACCGATAACTTTACCTTCAACAGAAAAAATTGCTTTACCTGAAAAGTCAGTACCAGAATTGTTTTGTATACCAGCATAGATACGCACAGTTTCGTCTGCATGCACTGAGAGTGATGAGTACCATATCGTAGGTAAAATTCGAGCGTTTATTGTCGTGACAGTCTGTGCGTGAGTGAAAAATGGGATAGCTGAGAGAAAACAAAGCGTAATAATGAATCGCTTCATTACTTTGGCTGAGTTATCGCACCAGAAGAGTCAAATGACTGATATGAAATCTGGGTGTGGTTTGAAAGTACCCAATTCACGATACATGCCAAGATCACAATGATGATTAAAAAGAGACCGTTGAGCACAAGGTCTACATGCTTTGCATCCTTCTTTACGAAGATATGCATACAAAGAGCAATGAGAACGCCGAGAGCAACCACTGCAAAGAAGATATTTGAAGCATGGCGTGGAGAGAGCGCAATTTTCTGCCAGAATGTTGGTTGAACGACAGGAGTTACTTCCTCAATAGTTGGTGAAGTTGTACCGAGTACAGCTGGTTCTACGGGAGTGTTAGTTGCAGCAACAGATGTTTTTTCAATTTTCTTCGTACTCTCAGCTACGGTTACTTTAATAATAGGCGTTACTGTCTTAGATGTTGGCTTTGCGTAAACCTGGGCGACGAAAACCGTCGCAACACCTTCAAATGTTCCTGTTGCGACACCTGTACCGATTTCAGTAAAGGCAGATTTCACAATGTTGGCACGGTGCATTGGAGAATTCATCCAGGCATTTGTCACATCATGTGAGTCAGTAAAGTCGATAGCAAGATTCTCACCCGCGTATTCGTAGTCATATCCCACTTTATCAAACCAATGCCATGGAGTTAAACCCTCTGGACTTGTATGCGAGAAATAACTCTTTGCTGCCATGTCTTCTGCCTTGAGAGTAGCCACTTTATCAAGAGTCGGATTCTCTGTTAGAACTGCGAGATGATTTGTAACACGCTGTTCATTAGTGAGATCACCAAGAACCGCAGGCAACACTGCCGCAGCCCACTGAAGACCTCCTGGAGACGCAACAGTGAGACCGAACAGAACAAAAAGTTCTACAAGTATGATAAAACCGGCAAGGCCACGCATGTTGTCGCGACGCAAGAAGCGAGGTCGGTGATTGTTGCCTGCATGAGGGACAAAATGATGTTTAAGCCAAGAAAACATGGTTGTGAGATTGTCAATATCATACCCTACAAAGAATGTTTGGTCAATGAGCAGCAATCACAACCCTTTAAACAGTTTTGAAAACTTTTCAGTTACCTGAACAATCTCTTCGTCAGTGAGTATTTCCCTCTCATGGCCAAAGTGATCGAGGTCGCCCAGGCGTACTTCAGGCACCACATGAAAGTGAAGGTGATCGACACTTTTGTTAAAACCATCCGCTTTACCATCACGAGCCAAAACGGAATATCGTTGGTCACCCAAGGTATCGAGCGCTTTCAAGGCCTCTCGTATAAGCGCATCGATCGCAGCCTGTTCTTTGATTTCAAGATCAAGAATACGCATCACATGACGCTTTGGTATCACAAGTAGATGATCGTTGTGGTAAGGAGCTTTTGCATAGGTGAGGTACGCATGCTCGTTTTCAAGAAGTGCTCGCGTAGCCGGTAGACAAAACGGACATTCAGTAATCGTCTTTATGTAATCTTTATAAAGCATATTAGTAATCGTAGAAGTGATCGATGGAAATATTCTTTTTCTGTAATTCTCGATACACATTCACAATATCAGAGACAGCCACAAGGATTGTAATACGGTCCACACCCTGGATCTGAGTGTCACGCATGATTTCTTTTCCACCTGCTACCGCAGGAGCGCCTACTTTGTCTCGGTAAGTGAATGTAATCGTATCGTTACCAGCAATATCCACAATCTTGAAACCGGTATTACTCTTTTCTTTATCCAATTCCTGATTGAGTAATCGTGTGAATGGTTGGTAGTGGGCCGCACTGATGATTTCTTTTGTCTTGCCACCGTCACGTGTCACAATCGCAGAAATAATATCATCCTGCACACCGAACTTTGAATGAGTGGCGGCGGCAATAATTGAAGAGTAGATTGCTTTTACTCCGTATTCAACTGACAAGAACAATTTTCGTTCAATACGACGAATATCCTGCATGAATGTATAGTCGACATCATTATCAAGTGTCCAGAGACCTTTCAATGCAGAAAGGTATTTAAAGTCATACCACGGATAGTCATAAATAAAGTCTGCATAGTCCTTTGCAATCTTCCCTGCATAGATATCTTCTGCCACTGGTCTGTTGCCTGCAAGCCACTCTGTAACTTTACCTACTGAATTCTCATACACAGCCTTTATGATATTTTCCGCGCTAAAGCTCACACCAATAACCTTGAGTACTAACTGGTAGTTATCGTTATTATGTTTGCTATCTACAGTCAGTCGCAACACCTCTGTGTGTTGCTTCCAGAACTCTTTATTTGCTCCAAAGTAGTCGAAGTGTGACGGGAGCGAACTTCGCAACACATCAGCGTATTCATCAGCACTGTAGACGATATACCACTCTGGCAATGCGAGGTATGCATTGTCGAATGGTCGAATGTAGTCTTTGGTGGTGCTTGCTATAGAGAGTATCGTCTGCTTTTTGGTGTAGTAGTCGAGTTTTTCTTTGCTGTAATAGGTATCCCAGAGTTTGTTGGTAAATTTGTTTGTAGGGTCAACAGCATTCTTCATCTTGAAGTACTCAGTAAGGTACGGATATGCCTGGTGAATCTGATCATCAGTCGCAAGCAACTGATACGGGAGGTAATACGTTCCACCAACAGAAATCACCTGATCAATCATGTCACGAGTCCACTTACCTACCTGATTTTTAGATTCTTGGTCTGTGCCTTGTTTGTAGTACACAACAAAAGCAAAGCTTTCCTTGCGTGCCCATGCGAGCACCGCTCCAGAATCAGCCTGCGCGTGTCGGATCGAGACATTAATAACATTTACGTCATTATCATTAAAGACCTTCTTCATCTTTGGCACCCAGACATCAAAGTTTTCTACCGGCACGAAATATTCCTGAAGCACATACGTGGTCTCGTCACGCTTTTCAGGTTCGAGTTCCGCTACGTCGTAGCTCGCTTCATAGTTTCGTGTGTGAATAGGTGCAGAACCACTATAGAGAATCGGATCAATAATGTGTTCACGAATCCAACGACCCTTTGGCCATTCACTGAGTACCACCCAGGCAAATCGTTCAAACCAATAATCCTGTGCACGTGGAATGAGACGACTTTCGATTGTTGCAGGCTTGTCGGTCACTGACCAGCTCACCGCAGAGACAGAATCAAATGCAGGAGGATACATATCTCCGTTATGAAACAATACGTTGCCCGTGTCACGCACATTTTCTTTAAAGAATGAATAGTACTCACTTGTTGGAAGCTTTACCCTGCTTCGTTCCACATTTACATTGTCGGCAAGTTCGAGTGTCACATCACTAATCACCCCAATACCACCCATGCCGCCAATTGCGCTATAGAAAATATCTTTGTTTTTGTTTGGCGAAGCTTCTTTAACACTTCCATCAGCCATCACAATTCTAAAACTCTTTACGCTCAAAATTATTGGACCGAGGCCGATGTAGCGACCGTGCACATTCACTGAAAGAGACCCTCCGACGGTAAAGTTCGAATAAGTCTGCATAATTTTGACCGACAAATTGTACGGATCGATATACTCCTGAATATCGCGCCATCTGATTCCCGCCTGAACAGTAATTTCTTTTGTTGAAGTAGAAAATGCGAGTACTTTGTTGTACTCACGCATATCAATCTGAACGGCACGTTCGCTCGCAGTCTGACCACCCATGCTGTTTCGCCCACCACCAATTGATACGTGATCGTTTTCATTAACCGCTTTTACTATGTCGTCGATTGAGCGAGGAGCAACAACACCAAGCACCTTTACCGGATTGAGTTCAGTAACATCATTTACGATGCCATTTTTAGTATTGAAAGCTTCACGAGCAAGCTTGTCGGGAATGGGATTATGTTTGGTATATATTGCCTGGATAGCAACAGTAACCACGAAGATACCAAGAATAAACCCCGCGACAATCTTGAAGACTCGCATATTAGGCAAGCTCAATGTTTTTAACTGACTTCGAGAGGGCGACAGCTACGAGAGCCGTAATGACAATGTGAGGGAAATTAAGAGCAAGGTTCTCCATAATCGGCTGGCTGGTTGCAAAACCATTGATAACAAAGAATGATGCATCGAGGAAATAGTAGCCTCCGATAATCATAAGGTACTTCACCATCCACTTTGGACCAGCGATAACAGCAATGATTCCAAGAAGACCTGAAAGGAAATGCGTAATGTCATCGAGAAGGGAAATCTCAAAAAGTCCGAAGAAAAGTGAGACATGTGGTTCGGCAGTCGGAACCATCGCTCCTGGTAATTGTTCTGTTAAAACGATACCGAAAAATCCAACAACCAAAAACAATGTGATATATTTTGCTATTTTCATACGTGAAGTATATAGCTATCGCGCAAGAGCTTCAAGGAGTGCTGTGTCGAAGGCCGCGTAGTCTTCAATCATAGGAATATGCCCCACTTTTTTAAGCGTATGAAGTTTTACATTCGGTACAGAGTCGAGTACAACCTGACTAAGACTAATTGGCGTCACAATATCTTCCTCACCCCAAATCATGCGAACAGGAATTGAAAGTTTTTTGTAGTTTTCAGATGATGTACTCGGATATTTCAAAGGATCGTTTGTGTAATCCTTAAACCAATTAGAGAGTCGCACCGTTGTACCCTCTGTATTGAATGAACGCATATAGAGAGCAATCAAATCTGCAGTGATATTGTCTTTAATATAGACAAAGGTCTTGAATCGCCCTTGAACGAACGCTTGGCTGTGTGCGAGAAGTCCAATAAGTGGATTGCGAACGTAATCCACCTGAACAATTCCCTTTCCAGTGACTGTTTTAGTTTCGTCGATGTTAAGTACACCGTCAATGATGACAAACTTCTTTACCTCAGGAGCTTTTCTGAGAACATATTCAGCGCTCGGTCCCGCACCGTACGAATGCGCGGCCACAATCACGCTTTTGAGTCCGAGGTTTTTTACGAGTCCTTCTATTCTGTCCGCCTGAACGTTTCTAAGGTAACCTTTTGAGCTATCCACTACACTGTAGCCAAAGGGTGGTAAATCGAGTGAAAGGTAGTTATATGACTTGTTTTGAGCGTTGGCAGCCTGCATGGTACGTTCCCATGTTCCCGCCCAACCAGAAAGCCCTCCCACAAACACAACTGTAGTTTGTGCCTTATTATCAATCAATCGGTAGGCAATTTTCTCAGTATCAACAGTCACAAACTGCGTCGTTGCAGGCGCCACAGATTCTGCTGTATTTGATTCAACCCCAACTCGCAGGTATGTGTAATACGCAACAACAAAAAGAATACAGACGAGACCAAACCAGAGAATACCTTTACCTACTTTTTTAAACATTTTTGTATTGAAAATATAATTGTGGCTGTAACTGCACCAAGAACATCCATAAGCATATCTTTCTGTGCGTCCCAAATATCACCTTGAGAACCGAGGAATGCAGCGCCCGCATCACCTCCCCAGATTGCTGCGTATGCCCATTCAATCCATTCATAGAACACAGCGACGAAAGCAATAGCAAAGATTGAATAAGTTACTGCCAACCAGCGTTTAGCAACCAAGCTTCTATCAACAAGATATTCCATAAGAGGAAGAGCGTAGAAACCAACACTGAAGTGCCCCACTCGATCAAACATATTTCGTTCAAAGCCAAAGAGATTGTTGAACCAATCAAACGGCACGAGCTCGAAGGTATAGTGTCCTCCGATAGTGTGAAGGAATGGTAGAACAAACATTGCAAGGTATGCAGTGTTTGAGAAACGAATCTTCTTTATATACAAAATAGTTATAAAGGCGACGAGGGCAAAGATAGGACCATTCTCTACATACCAAACCGCACGTGAATAGGGATTAATACCAGCAATAACAAACTCAACCAAATAAACTGCTAATAAAAAGTGCGGAAGGTATTTTTTAATCATGTAATTAGTATAACAAAACAAAATCGCCGGCACCTATCGGTGCCGGCGATTCACTACTTACCCCCGTGACACGTAATACATACAGGACCGGCTGGGGTCTTGTAGTATCCAGTGATGACAGGATTCCCGTCAACAATTGTATAAAGTCTTTGCTGGCACTTTACACAAATCGGTAACTCATTATCTGAAGGAGCTGAAGCTGGAGTAACATCCATACAATTCGTCCCTTATATTATACAACACCCAAAAAATCATTGCTTAACGGAGTACTCTGACCCAGAACACGTATTATCTGTTCAAGTACGTAATAGTAAGCTGTAAAGACGTCGCGAAAAGTCCCCACGCAAGGTACGGAAGATTCACATATACCACCCATCGGAGTGTTGGTGCTGCGTGCCAAAGTGCTGTGAGTGCCCACACCAATGTTCCCACCACAAGAACGATGTCCACTGCCGCGAGGAGATTATTTTTTAACCCAAACTGAATCGGAGTAAAAATAAAATTAAAGAAAAGATTAAGAGCAAAAGGCAGAGCCACCATCCATGCCAATTTCCCGGTATATGCTTTATAAAAAACTGTACCGAACGAAACCGCGATGATGATATACAAAACACTCCACACCGGGCCAAACAACCACGACGGCGGCGCCCAAGTAGGTCTTATCAACTGCGAGTACCAATTGTATGTGTTGTTCATAGGGTAATGGTAGCACGTATAAAAAAGACCGGCCCGGTGCCGATCTCTTTAGAATTGTGGACCTGGACTTAATTTTTATAAACCAGTTATATGCGGAATTGAGCCATTTAGCGTGGATATTAAAGGGAAATTATCCAAATATTTTTGCTCGAGGCTAATTTCTAATTTCGGATAGTTTCGCAGAACGCTCTCTGCCGAATATCAAATAATACACGGCTCCAAGAGGAAGAAATACATTGTAGATGGTGTCAGCCTTATCAATATCAAAGAATGGAGTAATAAATAATCCCAGATTCACTCTTTCCGTACTATTGGATTTAGAGTAACTAAGAGCTACCATTAAAATGATAAGCAGCATTGACCACTTCGGTTCAATAGATTTCTTAACATAGAAAAACGCAGTCAACGAAATGAACAGAGGCATGATGATGGCCAGCGTAAAAATAAGCCTATCTTGATTCCAATGTAAGCCTCCTATCTCTCTGAAATTATTTACTAGCGGGAAAACTATCGTTAAAAGGAAATATAGAGCAACTACCGCGTATTTCTTTTTCTTCATTGTGGACCCTACAGGACTCGAACCTGCCACCCCCTCATTGCAAATGAGGTGCTCTACCAGATGAGCTAAGGGCCCATATATGGGCTATTTACCGACAAAAGACATTCTACCTTATTTTCCCGCCCTTGCAAGAGTTATGACATGGTCAAGAAACTCAGAGAGCGAAGAACCCACCGCATTGATCGATTTTGGAAGCAGAGACTCGGTTGTAAGGCCAGGTAGTGTATTTACCTCCAAAAAGTAGACGCCACGCTTTGGATGCACGATAAAGTCAGAGCGCGAATAGTGTCGTAGACCGAGCTCTGCATGCACGGCTTGCGCAGCATCCTGAATAGCTTTCTTTGTCGCTTCATCAAAGTTGCCAGGGCAAATCTCGAGTGAACCTCCACCATATTTAGCATCATAATCAAAAAACGTAGATGCCTTGTGGGGTACAATTTCAACCGGCAGCAGTGCATAGTGCTTTTCGCTACGGAATGATTCCAAGATTCCACAGGTCGCCTCCCTGCCTTCAATAAACTCCTCGACAATTACAGAGTCTGAATGTTCAAGTGCTTTAGCGAGTGCTTCACCGAGAGCGAAATAGTCTTTAACAACAGTAACTCCAACCGAAGATCCCGCAGAGAGTGGTTTGACGATAGATGGATGTGGAATTTCACGGAAAAGTTCATGAGGACCCTTTGCAAGAATCTCCTCACGACTAAACACCTTGTGCGCAGCCATCTTTACTTTATCTTTAATCTGTTTGAGACCACCTTTGGTGAGGTGTTTGTTCATTGCAACTGCTGATGGAAATGATTGTGATCCGGTAAAAGGCACACCCATGTGTTCGAGAATGCGCTGAACCTTTCCATCTTCACCGAACTGTCCGTGAAGTGCTACAAATGCTACGTCAGCGTGTTTGAGAGCCTCTGCAGGAGACTTTTCCATACCATTCACATGCCAGATCCCGTCTTTAGAAATGAAGACATCGATAGGTTCGTACTTCGACGCAGGCAAATGCTTTAACACCGTCTCACCAGTTTTAAGAGAGACATCGTATTCAGATGACGGTCCACCACGGAGGACGGCTACACGAATTTTGTGAGGTCGTGACATGAGAATAGTATATCAAAGAAAAAGAGGGCCTTCTGCCCTCTTTAAAACTTTGATTTCTTTGGGTTGCGCATGCGGCGGAGTTTGCGGTGATATGAAAGCGAGAATCGATGGGCTTCGTGGTTAGCAAGAAGAATAGATTTTTTATACTTTTCGGTGAGCGTGCTGTCACCGAGGATATCTGATGGCTTATGACGTTCATCTTTAACAACGGCAACAAGTGGAATCGTTACACCTCGTTCCGCAAACACCTTTTGAGCCGTATTAAGTTGCCCTACACCTCCGTCGATAACGACAAGGTCTGGCATGCGCCATTCCGGGTGGCCGAGGCGTCGTTCAATGATTTCACGGAGGCTTTTTGTATCGTTGTTTCCAATTTCAGGAGAAAGTTTAAATTTTCGGTATTCATTTTTAGAAATTTCGCCATCGATAACCACGGTCATCACACCAGCACTTTCTTTACCTGACATATGAGCAGTGTCATAGGCTTCGATACGAAAACCTTCAGGTGCAACTTGTACACCTTCTTGTGATGCTATACCAAGGTCTTCCTTTATTAAAGCGATATCGCGAATATGATCGAGAGCGAATATCTTTCGCTTCACCTCAGCTGCTTTTTCAAACTGAAGCGCCTTGGCATAGGTATTCATATCTCGCTCAAGAGCATGTACGAGTTTGCTCTTCTTGCCTTCAAAGAAGAGTGCGATGTGGTCAATATTTTTTTGATATTCAATGCGTGCTTCTTCAGACGCTGTATCAGGCGAAAGGCCGAGCTGGCGATAAAAGATAGAGGTGTATTTGCTCGAAGAGTGTTTGTCGATAAATGGAAACATTTTTCGAATGATTTTGAGTGCTTCACGCAGCGCTGAACCACTCGTAAAGGGACCGAATATCTTTCGGACCTTCAATTCTTTCTTTTGTCGCTCCACCTCGAGTGTTCGGCCACGAATAACCATGATTCGAGGGAACTTTTCACGAGTAATAACGACATAATTAAAGCTTTTATTATCTTTTTCCTTTACGTTGTAGTCAGGCCAGTGCTTTTTAATGAGATTAGCTTCAGTAATCATTGCCTCGAGCACTGAATCAGTTTCCTGCCACTCAATGGTGTCTGCTTTAAAAACCATATCCACCATACGTGAACCACGTGTGTGGATAAGGTCATTAGAAAAGTAGGAGCGAACACGATCACGGAGCGATGTGGCTTTTCCGATATACAAAATCTTTCCGGCTGATTTCCAGAAATAGACCCCCGGCGTTTCGGGCATTGAAAGTTTTGTGAATTCCTCAGTCGTCATATGTATTGCAATATAACACAAAATGTGCTCTAATACTAGCTGTCATGCCGCACACAGCTCTTCCCAAACGCCCTGTCCAAAGGACAGGTGCACAGCCAAAAACAGGTCGGTTTGAAGCTGGTGAACGTCCTCACAAGAGAACGGTTCGCCAGCTTCCAGCCGTCCTCAGACTCCGCAAAGCACAAGGTCGTGAGAACTAAAAATCTGCTCCGATTTTCAATCTCCTATTTTACGCTTGCAGGAATACTCTTCGCGCTTATTGTGTTCATCCACCAACGCCACATAGAACCACGAGCATCCATCTGGGTCTTTGTTGCAGCGGGCGCTCTCTGCTCTATCATCGGTAACCACTACCGTAAACGATATCTGAGAAGACTGGAAAAACGTGCACGTAATCCTGAAGAAATCTATCGGTAGGCCTCACGGCCTACTTTTTTATTATCCACCTTGGGGATAGTGTGTTTTGACATACTAAATTAATGGTGTAGAGTATGACTTCCCCCTTTCCCGTTAGTTAACCAAACCGCTAGGTCATTAAAAACATGTCAAAGCTGTGTCCTGTTACGGTAACGTTCAGCACCCCAGGCAGCACTCCGTGCCGCCTCAAAGCCAAGAGCATCACGCATGCTCGTCAGGTTGTCATCGATGAGTTGGATCTCGCCGCGTATACCGGCGAAGCACTTAACAGTGCTCACGTCCTCCACGTCTATATCTTTTTTAACGGTAAAAACCATTCGGTTGAAGCCGTCGACAAGATGACTTCCACGCTCCGGGTGCTCACTACGAAACCCGTCGACAAAGGTCGCGCGCATCTCAAGCCCAAAAAGCTCGAGAAACGCAAACACAACCACACAAGCCACCGCATCCACAGCGAAAGAATCGCCATGGTCGCCTAGGCAGGGACATTTCAAAACCCAAGCCCTGCACAGAGTGCGGGGCTTTTTTTAGGAAAATAGTGAGCGAAGCGAATATATTTTTCTTATCCCCCTTGGGGATTACTTCTTCTTCAACAACTTCTTTAAATACGTTCCTGTATGACTCTTTGCATTCATTGCTATATCTTCTGGAGTTCCCTTTGCCACAACATGTCCACCACCCTTTCCACCCTCAGGACCCATATCAACAATGTAGTCGGCACACTTGATCAAATCGAGGTTGTGTTCAATCACAATCACGGTGTTTCCATGATCGACAAGCTTCTGGAGAATTTCAACGAGCTTTCGCACATCTTCATAGTGAAGTCCCACGGTTGGTTCGTCCAAAAGGAAAACTGTTTTATGTGTATCAGGTCGGTAGAGTTCTGAAGAAATCTTTACACGTTGCGCTTCTCCTCCTGAAAGGGTCGTAGCAGACTGTCCGAGCTGGAGGTATCCAAGCCCTACATCACCGAGAGTTTTCATACGGTCATAAATAGCAGGAATGTCTTCAAAGAATTTGAGAGCTTCTTCAACAGTCATTCCAAGCACCTCAAACACATTCTTGTTCTTGTATTTGATTTCAAGGGTTTCTTTAGTAAAGCGCTTGCCCTGACAAATTTCGCACGGCACATACACAGTCGGCAAGAAATGCATTTCAACGGCTATTTCACCGTTACCCTGACATGCTTCGCAGCGTCCTCCTTTAACATTGAAAGAGAAGCGATTTGATTTCCAACCTCGAGCACGCGCTTCTGCAGTTTCAGCAAACATTTCACGAATGAATGTCCACGCACCCGTGTAGGTAGCAGGATTTGATCGCGGAGTTCGCCCAATCGGTGACTGATCAATCAAAATAGTTCGAGAAACATATTCAGTACCTGTAAACGAAGTACAGTTGAAAACCTCATTGGTGCGGTGCTTCTTTTCAAGTCGCGCCTGAAGGTTCTTATGAACGATTTCATAGAGGAAAGAAGATTTTCCAGAACCAGAGACACCGGTGACAGCCACTAGCTTACCCAACGGTAAATCCGCAGAGAGATTTTTGATATTAAAGATATTTCCCCCGCGAATAGAGATCTTTCCCTTATCATTACCTCGACGAACTTCAGGTAGAGGAATAGTAGTCTCACCACGGAGATAACTGAGCGTGAGTGAACCTGAATCATTCTTCTTTGCAGTGAGGAGAGGTTCAAGGTAATCAGCAACAACCACCTTTCCACCATGGATTCCCGCACCCGGACCAATATCAATAATGTAGTCAGCAGCAAAAATAGTATCTTCATCGTGTTCAACAACAAGGATCGTGTTACCGAGGTCGCGAAGGTTCAAGAGTGTCTTGATAAGGCGGTCATTGTCGCGCTGGTGAAGGCCGATAGTCGGTTCATCAAGCACGTAGAGAGCTCCCACAAGCCCAGAACCGAGCTGTGATGCCAATCGAATACGCTGAGCCTCCCCTCCAGACAATGTGTGGGCGCGACGGTCGAGTGTGAGGTATTCAATACCCACATCGAGCATGAATTTGAGTCGCGATTCAATTTCTTTAAAGACGGCCTTTCCAATAGTTTTTTCTTTTTCAGAAATCTTTGCATTCGTAAAATACTCAAATGCCTGAGCGATAGACATATTTGTCACACCTACGATAGAGACACCGTCAACAAGCACATGAAGCGCTTCCTCGCGGAGACGTGCGCCCTTACAGATCTCACACGGTTCGTCGCTAAAGATGTATTTAGTTCCAAGCCCATTACATGCCGCACATGCGCCGTACGGTGAGTTGAAAGAAAAAAGTCGTGGTTCCACTTCAGGATATGCATATCCATCGTATGGACACATGAACTTTACTGACATGAGTTTCTCCTGAGGAGCATCCTTTCCTGGAGTTTCGATTTTCAAAAGACCACCTGATTCTGTGACAGAGCGTTCGATGGCTTCAGCCAATCGTTCACGAACACCCTTTGGATCGTTTTTAAATTCGCTTATGTAAAATTCGTCGATCAAAATGTCGATATCGTGCTTCTTATTCTTTTCAAGTTCAATACGTTCGCGGAGTTTCTTTACCTGGCCATCAATTTTGACGGTTTCATACCCTTTACCCAAATAATCGTAGAGCATCTGATAGTACTCACCTTTTCGACCTACAACTACCGGAGAAAAGATGCGGACTTTTGCTTTGTCGATCGGCACACCCATGACTTTGGTGCCGTGCTCTTCGGTTTTAATATGTTTTATACTATCGAACACTGTTTCAAGAATCTCTTCGTTCGAAAGTTTCTTTATCTCGCGGTTACAAATAAGGCAGTGAGGATGACCAATACGTGCAAAAAGCACACGAAGGTAATCGTAGATTTCTGTTTGAGTAGCAACAGTTGAACGCGGGTTATTTGAGCGAGATTTCTGATCAATAGAAATTGCAGGAGAAAGTCCTGAAATTTCATCGACATCAGGCTTCTGCATCTGACGGAGGAACTGTCGTGCATATGAAGAAAGAGATTCAACGTAACGGCGCTGACCTTCGGCGAAGATTGTATCAAATGCAAGAGATGATTTTCCTGATCCAGAAAGACCAGTGAATACCACCATTTTGTTACGAGGCATCTCAACCGTAATGTTCTTAAGGTTGTGAGTTCGTGCCCCTTTAACGACCAAAGTGTCTGCTCCAGGGTTAAAATCGGCTTTTCCAGTGGTTTTTTTAGTCATATATACAAGCAATTAGCCCTAGGAATGGTCGCTAGGGGTTGGTACGGAAATATTACCAGATTAGAGCTGATAATTCTAGTTTATCCTCGGGCAATCTTTTCTATCTCAGGAATGATGCCATCGAGTCCAATAGAAGCTTTTACCACGAACTTTACTGCACCAAGTTCATGAGCCTTTTCAATTTCTTCTTTTTGACCAAGGTTTGAGAGGACGAGTACAGGAATTGCTTTTGTAGCTGCATCCGCCTTGAGTTGTTTCAAAATTTCAAAACCATCCAGGTTCTGCATAAGGAGATCGAGAATTACAATTCCCGGCTTCTCTGCTTTAATCTTATCGAAAGCTTTCGCGCCATCAGTCACTTGAACCAAGGTCGCTCCAGTTTCACCCAATCGCTTACTGATAAGAGAGACAAGGAACTTGTCGTCTTCAACCCATACGATTTTTACACCCTTGAGCACGTTTTCATTCATGGAAATAGTATAGCAGAAAATTATGGTCGATTGTGCACAAACGAAGAAGCTCCGTACTGTGGGACGTAGGGGTTGAACGTCTGAACAGTACGGAGCTTTTTTTGGCGAGTGCCGCGTCTTGAGGCCGCGGATCGTGAAATTATTTAAAGAAAGAGCGGTCCTTCCTGCGGGGCGTCCTCTATGGCTAAGAGGACGCCCCTTGTTGGAAAGGCTGGTGGAAATACCCATTAACCACCAGGCACCCTTATCGATGCAAAAATACAATATCACGGAAACGTGACATATGCAAGTATTCCCTACTCTTCTTTATTCTTTTTCCCTGAAAGTCGCTTTGACTTATCTACTTTTGGTTTTTTAGGTGTGAGGTTTTCAAGCTTTTCGTAAAGCGCTTGTATCTCGTCGCGTAAAAGCGCGGCGGTCTCAAAATCAAGAAGTTTTACCGCATCATTCATCTGGCGCTCTTTGTCTTTAATCAGAGCTTTTGGATCTTTAGTAAACATTACCTCATCAATGCGGAGTTGTTCCTTCACAGCCTTCTTGTGCTCAGTCTGCATGTGGTCAGTAATATCTTTAATCGCCTTGATGATGGTTTTTGGCGTAATGCCGTGTTTTGTATTGTACGCTTCCTGGATACTTCGTCGACGATTGGTTTCTTTTACGGCACGCTCAATAGAACCGGTCATGGTATCAGCATAAATAATCACGCGACCCTCAACGTTACGAGCTGCACGACCAATAATTTGAATGAGGGCGGTTTCAGAACGGAGGAATCCTTCTTTATCAGCATCTAAAATGGCAATGAGGGCAACCTCAGGCAGGTCGAGTCCTTCTCGCAATAGATTGATACCTACAATCACGTCGAATTCCCCTCTTCGGAACTTGGTAAGGATTTCTATTCGATCAATAGTTTTAATGTCACTGTGAAGATATTCTGATTTGATTTTCTTTTCTTTGAGGTAATCCACCAAGTCTTCAGCCATCTTCTTTGTGAGAGTGGTAAGGATGACTCGGAAGCCTGCTTTAATAGTTTTTTCAGCCTCGACAATACAGTCAGCAATCTGACCTTTGAAAACACCTTTTTCTACGACAGGTTTAATGGTGATTACAGGATCAAGAAGACCGGTTGGACGAATCACCTGCTCTATCATTGTTCCACTATGCTCTTTTTCATATGCGCCAGGAGTTGCAGACGTATAAATTGCCTGACCAATACTTTTTTCAAATTCAGAAAACTGAAGAGGCCTGTTGTCGCGTGCTGAAGGTAGACGAAAACCGAATTCGATCAGAGTATTTTTTCGAGACTGGTCGCCCGCGTACATGCCTCCAACCTGCGGAATGGTTACGTGTGACTCATCGATGATGGTGAGAAAGTCTGGAGTACCGTCTGCTTTGTGTGGGAAATATGAAAGGAGTGACTCTGCTGGTTCACCTGCTTTTTTGCCAGAAAAGTGTCGTGAATAGTTTTCGATACCGTTGCAGTATCCCACTTCACGAATCATAGCGAGGTCATATGTCGTACGGCGCTTGAGGCGCTCTGCTTCGAGGTTTTTCCCTTCTTTTTTGAGCTCTTCGAGACGGGTTTCGAGTTCAGATTTAATAGTTTTAAAGGCTCGCTCGGCTTGGGCTTTGTCAGTAATGAAATGTTTTGCAGGGAAAAGGAAGAATACTTCGAGAGGTTTGAGGAGTGCTCGAGTAACGTGATCGATTTGGTCGATGTGACTGATAGTTTCGCCTTCAAATGAGATGCGGTAGATAACTTTTTCGTTTACTGGCATGATTTCAATCATGTTTCCGATAGCACGGAACTGTCCGGGCGCAAGGTCGGCATTAGTTCGTTCAAAATGAATGTCCACCATTTTACGAATCATCTCCGCACGGTCTGCTTTCATACCTTTCGAGACTTTCATGTTTACCTTTTCATATTCAGTTGGAGAACCGAGACCGTAAATACAAGAAACAGACGCAACGATGATTACGTCTTTTCGTGAAAGGAGTGCCTGAGTAGAAGCATGGCGAAGTCGTTCGATTTCTTCGTTAATCATCGCTTCTTTTTCGATGTAGGTATCAGTCACTGGCATGTACGCTTCGGGCTGATAGTAGTCGTAGTACGAAACGAAATAGTGCACGGCATTTTCTGGGAAAAACTCCGCGTACTCCTGAGCGAGCTGTGCTGCGAGTGTTTTATTGTGAGCAATGACGAGAGTCGGTTTGCCAATCTGAGCAATGACGTTTGCGGCCGTAAAGGTCTTACCTGATCCAGTAACACCCAAAAGAGTCTGGTGGCGAGCACCTGACTTTATACCCTTTACAAGGGCTTCTATGGCCTTTGGCTGGTCTCCTGCTGGCGAGAAGCCGTTATGTATCTTAAATAGTGACGACATGGCAACACTATAGCGCATTAGGTGCGGGATATAAAGAAATACGCCCAATAAAAAGCCGGGCGCGAAGCGCCCGGCTGAAAGACATCATTCACGCATGAGCGTGAGGATGCAAAGGAATGCCATCATCACTGCCATACATGCCAATACCCCGCCATTCTAGACCACGCAGTCGCCTGTGACGAATGACGTAATCCGCTGGACCATATGCCTTTTGCCAATACCGAGAACGAGCTTCCTTACGAAGCCTGTGCTCTGTCAAAGTTACCCATGCGGGCAGCTCCGAAAAGATTGCCCCACCATCACTGTGATGCTTACGTGCATTTCCACCTTTATCGAAAACTAGCTCTTCAAAGATTGCTTCGCCTGCGGCGTTGCTACCTTGAAACTTCCAACCCGTGTCACCAAGTTTTGGGTTTGAGTGTTTTACACCCCCACCGTTTGCAATTGATTTTTTGTTGGTAAAAATGTCGCCAATGGCAACAGATGAGTTATCGACAGTTAACAATCTGAGTCTGAGGTTCATGAATAATCCTATTTTGAGGTTGTTGTTGAACTAACGTTAATCTAGCAAAGAACAATTTTGTTTTACAAAAACAAAATGAGCCTTCGAAGTGTATTCGAGGGCTCATTTCTGGTTTCGTTGTTGTACTAAAGAGTATGTCTATTGCGCACAACCAGAAATGAGCCCTGTGGTGAGGACGTTCTTAATGAATGTAAACTTTGCGCAATACTGTGACATTGTTTTTAAAGGATATCACAGATCTTTTTTCTGACAACAACAAGGCTGGGGAAATATAATTGGAAATAAAACAAGGAAATAAAAAAGGGCGGGTTCGCTTCGCGAACCCGCCCACCCCTCAACATTCACAACTACACGAATACCGAAAAGTGATTGCGCCCTTAACTTTGTGTAGCTGTTTACCAAATTCACACGGAAGATGTCGCCAATGCGAACACCCACTCCACCGAAACCTGATTGAAACCACCACTCGTTTTGCGTGACAGTTATCTTCGAGAAGCTTGGTTAAAGCTTTCCAGAAGACACGATCAAGCGAAACGCCTGATGCTTTTCGAGTAAAGCTACCACAACTGAGGACAACCTCGTGTTGTGGAAACTTCCTCTTAGGTGGCCTTCCTTTTCCGTGAAGAGACACTTGTTCAGCAACTGCTGATTTCACGTGCTCGAATGTTGACAATGCGAAGACTTGGCTTGGGGGATATGTCTTGATTTCATGCGTTCGTATCAAAGAATACTCCTTAAACGAGACAAAGCAAGATAAAAAACCCGTACCACTTCGGTGGTACGGGTTTTTGCTTCTTAACTTCTATATCGTGAAAGAAACTCTTTCTTAAAGTCCATAAATGTCCCATCAATGATCGTCTCACGCATCTTCTTTACCAAATTAACAATGAAATAAAGGTTGTGGATTGAACAAAGCATTGGCCCTACCATTTCTCGGGACTTGTGGAGGTGACAGAGATACGCTCGTGAATAGTTTTTACATGCATAACAGAGACAACCCTCGTCTATAGGACCAAGGTCACCGGTATACTGAGCATTAGAGATATGAATTTTACCAGTTTTAGTATATAGAGTTCCATGACGAGCGAGACGTGTGGGCGCCACACAGTCAAAACTATCGCAACCATTTTCGACGCCCTCAAACATGTCTTCAGGCTCCCCTATTCCCAAAAGGTGTCGAGGTTTATCTTCGGGCAAAATTTCATTTACCCATTTCACGGCTGTGTACAAATCTTCTTTATCAAACGATCCACCAATGCCGAATCCATCGAAATCCATGGCACCGATAACCTGTGCGCTTTCTTTACGTAGATCTTCATAGCGGCCACCTTGAACAATACCAAAAAGCGCTTGTCGTTCTGAAATTTCTTTTGAGCGATGGTATTCGAGTGAGCGCTTGCCCCAACGATGTGTTCGATCAAGTGCCTCACGCTGGTATGAACGACTTTCTGCAGGTGATGTACATTCATCAAAGGCAAAAATTATATCCGCGCCAATCGTGTGCTGAATTTCCATCGAGCGTTCAGGAGTAATAAAGTGAATCGAACCATCAAGCGGAGATTTAAAAGCTGCGCCGTCGTAATCAATCTGTACGAGCTTTGGTTTTGCATCTTCCCTCTCATCTTTAGCATCTGTAATCAAAGGAACAGCCGTCATATCCTTTAACACTTTCGAAACATTAGAGCCGTATCCCGCGCCAAGTGAAAAAACCTGGAATCCACCAGAATCGGTAAAGGTCGGACCATTCCAATTCATCATCTTTTGTAAGCCTCCCATTTTACGAATCAATTCCTCCCCTGGTTGCATATACAGATGATAGGTATTGGCGAGCACCGCTTCGACACCGAGGCCTAAAAGCATGTCGGTGGTGAGGGCACGCACAGACGCTTTGGTACCCACAGCAATAAAGGCAGGCGTGTGGATTACACCGTGCGGAGTAGTTATGGTACCTGCGCGCCCGAGAGTTCCGGGGAGCTTTTTTTCTATCTTAAATTCGATAGGTTTCTTCATAAAGTCAGACTATCATGCACACCCCTGTTCATCAAAATATGTGAATTGACAGAACATGAAAACGGCAGTACTTTTACGGTAGCTCCCCCCCACCCTATGATTCGACTTCTTCTGAGACCCCTGCTTCTTTCAAAAGAAATTGAGGTTAAGTGTCCACGGTGCAAACGAGTTGTTTCGCACGGCAAGGCGTTAGTGTTTTGTCACGAGAACGATGTTCCCACGGGTTTTATACCGGACGTAAATCGAAAGCATTGCAGACTCTGTGTAGTTGGACCAATGCTCTTTGATGACATGCAAAGTGCCACAGTGTTTATCAGAAAACTTAAGGCCAAAGGTCCGGACTATCCCGTGCCCGTATCACCCCTGAGCGATCTTGAATTGGCGCTACGAACCATTGGAACAAACATCGTCCAGATGAGAGCGTTTGTAACACAAACGCTTCAACACAGACACCCGTTCACATAACTAAAGCAAAGCCGCACCCTCAACAGAGATGTGCGGCTTTTTTATTATTCTTTTCGAAGCTGAGCTTTCTTAACTATTTCCAAGATTTCTTCGTCGGTATCCACTATCTGGTAAACCTTTTCATCACCAGTAGAAATCGTTTTGAAATCATCTCTAAGTGCTGAAGAAAGCGTATCAATATTCTTCCAAAAATCTCGTCCGACACAAATCACGGGAACCTTTGGAATCTTTCGTGCCTGAATGAGCGTAATGACTTCAAAAAATTCATCCATAGTGCCATATCCACCAGGAAAATAAATATATACTTCAGCCGAGAACGAGAGAGCAACCTTTCGTATAAAGAAATAGTAAAAACGAACACTCGCCGTGAGGAATTCATTCATCTTCTGCTCATGAGGCAACACAATGTTCATACCGATAGACTTGCCGCCCGCTTCGTACGCTCCACGATTTGCAGCTTCCATGATTCCACCCGCACCTCCTGTAACAACAGCGTAGCCTGTCTGTTCTACAATCTTTCGTGACAACTCACGAGCACGAATATAAGAAGGATGCGTCTCACTAAAACGAGCAGAGCCAAAGAACGTAACCGATCGAGGGTAGTTCTTAAGGAATTTAAAAGCGTGTCGAAATTCGCTGTTTATAGTTGCCAAACGCTTTCGTGAACCTTCCTTTATTTCTTTAATAGAAAGCTCCTGTGAGGTAAATCGATTTTCTCGTGGCTCATTTTCTGTCTTTCTCTTCCAAATGTGTCGAAGCATGTGTATGGTATGAATTTATTACTGTTTTACGGATTACAAAACATTATAGTACAATGTGACGGTACTAGCATCTTATTATAAACGACACATATCATGAAAAAGCTTGAAACACGGGAATGGATAGGCGTAACAGTCGCTGTAGTAGCGGCTCTTATACTTTTCTTCGGAAACACTATCTGGAACTCCCTCTTTAAAAAACAACCTACTGAACAGCCCCTATCTTCTTTAATAAATAGCACCGGAACTTCTACGCAACCAGCCATGAAAAACATATCAACTATTAAGGGTCTTGAAATATACGATATGCAGGTTGGTACCGGTGCAGAAGCAGTTGCTGGCAAGAAAGTAACCGCGCACTATGTCGGAACTCTTACAGATGGCACAAAGTTCGACAGTTCTCTCGATCGCGGACAGCCATTTGAATTCAGCCTCGGTGCAGGTCAGGTTATTAAAGGCTGGGACCAAGGTATTGCAGGTATGAAAGTTGGTGGCATCCGAGCGCTCGTTATTGCTCCTGAATTCGGTTACGGTGCACAAGCAATCGGTTCAATCCCAGCAAATTCTACTCTCGTCTTCCAAGTTCAGCTTCTCGACGTTAAATAAAAATTAATTGATGTATGAAAAAACCACGACATGATCGTGGTTTTTTCATGTAGAGACAAAACTAGCAACCAAAGCAAAAGCCCTCTTACAGCCTCAGAGGATGCTCTCGGAGCGCGACGGCGCGAGAGTGAGGACTTTCGCCTTCAGGGCGAAAAGTCCGGTATCCGAGGAGGCTGTAAGAGGGCTTTGCTCTGTATTAGTAGTTCTTTAACTGATTGATTCTCTCATGCTGTCGAATCTTTTCATGAGCCTTTGCTTCGATCTGACGAATACGTTCACGAGTAACTCCGAATTCCTTACCCACTTCTTCGAGTGTATGGGTAATTCCGTCGTTTAGTCCGTGGCGCATTTCCAAAATCTTTCGTTCCTTTGGAGAAAGGTCATCGAGAATATTTCGAACCTGGTCAGCGAGAATGCGTCGTGAAGATTCCTGGTCTGGTGACAAAATCTTGTCATCTGAAAGGAAGTCTCCGAGTGTTGATTTACCATCATCACCATCGTCACCAACTGGGCTTTCGAGAGAAACGGTATCCTGATCGATCTTCTCAATCTGATACACCTTTTCTACTTCAAGTCCCATTTCAGTTGCGATTTCATCCGGCAATGGATCTCGTCCCAAATCCTGAGAGAGTCGTCGTACCACCTGCTTGTACTTGGCAATGGTTTCAACCATGTGCACAGGAACGCGAATAGTTCGCGACTGATCAGCAAGAGCACGAGTGATAGCCTGACGAATCCACCATGTTGCGTATGTAGAGAATTTAAATCCCTTTGACCAATCGAATTTGTCTACGGCCTTGAAAAGACCGAGATTTCCTTCCTGGATAAGGTCGAGGAGAGTAAGGTCGGCTGAACGTCCTACGTACTTCTTAGCAATAGAAACCACAAGTCGAAGGTTCGCCTTTGCGAGGAGTCCTCTTGCTTCGTCATCCCCTGCCTCAATACGCTTTGCGAGCTCTTTTTCCATAGCCGCAGATACGAGTGGGTACTGACCGATTTCCTTAAGGTACATCTGAATAGAGTCATATGAAGACTCGCTTCCCGATCGTCCCATAGAATACTTCTTTCCTGTTTCCTTTACCGGTGGTTCAAGATCAAGCATTCCACCTGATTCGAGAACATCAATACCTGCGCTTGAGAACTTGGTATAGAGTTCATCAAGGAACATGATATCGTCTTCAACGGTTGGAAATTCCTTTAGAATTTCGTCATACGTAATGAAACCTCGTTCTTTACCCTTTACGATGAGGCGATCTGCCTTACGCATCGCTTCACGTGCTTTTTCTTTTACTTTTGGAGATACAGCAACTTTAGCTTTCGTCTTTTTAGACGTGATTTTAGACGGCTTTGAAGCCCCCTTTTTTTGTACTTTCGTTTTTGGTTTTTTAGCGTTGTTTTTCGCCATGGGTGTATTGTAACAAATCCGTTAAATCTTTTCTGTTAAAGTCTTAATCTCTTGAAGTCTCTTCGAAAGCCCTGAAATCTCCTCCATAAGTCCTCCGATTTCACCTTTACCCTTCTCAATTCTATGAAGCTCTGCCATTTTTTCTTCTATTTTCTTTTTTGCATACTCACCTTCGAGATGAAGTGTCAGAAGCTGGTGTTCTTTTTTAAAGTCACCCTCTCCGTATGTTACTTCTGCTTCGAGTGTAAGTTCCGCAATGTCGAGGGCTGAAAGTGATGCAAATGCTTTTGTTCTTTCAGGACCAGCTATGTCATAGAGTTCTTTCTTTTTTGCTTCATCACCATTGAAATACTTTTTTGAATGAATGATGCCGAGAATTTTCTTTTCAATTGATTCAAGTCGCTCAATTTTTCGCATACCAGTGGGAGCTTGTACACTCATGGTCTGCTTTTCAGGATTTGCTTTCACATATGCCTGTAAATCTTTCCAAAGTGCGTCTTCGCTGATGGCCAACTTGTCTGCGACGGTCTTGATGGCTTGGAACCTCTGAGTATCTGCCGGAATTCTTCGAACGAAGGGAAAGACGTCTTGATTGATGAGCTTTCTTGCTTCAGTCGGAGATGATTCTTTATCAACAAACGAATCAACAAGGAAGTCTATGAAGTGCTTTTTCGATTCCATTGCTTTGACCCAGTTCTTTGGATCTTCCTTTACAATGTCTGCGGGATCTTTACCTCCTTTTATATCAATGATTTTGATATTCATACCGAGCGATATCGCAGTCATGAGTGAAATCGCGGGAACGATACGCCGGGCTGCCTTTTGACCAGCAGCATCGGCATCAAATGCGATAACAATGTTCTCCGTAAGGCGGAGGATAAGTCCGAGTCCTGACGAAGGTCCATCATCCTCGGTGAATGCGGTACCTGACGCGGCAACTGTGTTAGTAAAACCAGCCTGATGGAGCATTACACAATCCATCTGACCTTCTACGAGAAGCACGTAATCGCGCTTTCGTATGTCAGTCTTTGCTTTATCAAGCCCGTAAAGGGTCTTGGATTTGCTGTAGAGAGCAGTTTCAGGGCTGTTAAGGTATTTAGGTGATTTATCATCGCTAATTACGATACGGCCCGAATAAGCCACCACACGACCAGATGTATCACATATAGGGAATATAATTCGCCCGCGGAATACATCGTAATACGGATCCCCTCCTGGTTTTTCAGTTTTCTTTATGAGTCCTACTGCCTCAACATCTGCATCTTTATACCCTTTCGATTTGAGATACGCGCGCAACTGTCGCCAATCTGCGGGAGCGTAGCCGATACGAAAGTGTTCAAGAGTTTTTTCTGTAAGCCCACGTCCAAGAATATAGTCTCGTGCAGCAGTATCTTTTTTAAGAGTTTCCTCAAAAAATACTGTTGCTACTTCGAGAATTTCGTAGAGGATTTCTTTACGATTGTCTTTACTCATACCTGCACGGTCGAGAGAAATTCCCGCCCGATCAGCAAGTACTTTGAGAGCTCCTGTAAAATCCAGTCCCTCGAATTTTTCTACGAAACTAAAGATATCTCCTTTTTCTCCGCATCCGAAGCAGTAAAAGGAACCTCGTTCAGGTGACACATAGAACGAAGGAGTCTTTTCGTTATGAAAAGGACACCTCGCCTTGAAATTGACGCCTGATTTGTCGAGTTTTATATAAGAGCCGACGACATCCACGATGCCGAGACGCTCTTTTATGTCTTGCACATGAGTAGACATATTTGTTATGCGGTTAAACCGCAGAGAACCGAATGTTATTCACTAACAACTTCTGACTTGTCCTGCATCGCTTCAATCATATCGTGCTTTGGGCTTCCCTTGTAGCCAGTACCAGCTGGGATAAGACGACCGATGATAACGTTTTCCTTGAGTCCCTGGAGTGAGTCTTCAGTACCACGGATAGCCGCTGAGATGAAGATTCGAGTTGTGTGTTGGAACGAAGCAGCTGAGAGGAATGACTGTCGAGAGAGTGACACTTCTGTGATACCCATCACCACAGATTCAGTTTCCATTTCACCTGTCTTTTCTGATGCACGAACCTTTACGTTCTCTGCATTTACATCGAACTCATCAACAACATCGTCGATAGAGTACTTTGAATCACCAGCACCTGTCACACGTCGTCGTGAGAACATCTGCTTTACGATGATTTCAATGTGCTTTCGAGACACAGTTTCTCCCTGGAGTTCGTAAATCTTTCCGATTTCACGAATGATGTAATCCATTGCTCGTTCTTTACCAGCGTATTCGAACACTTCGTCGATATCAGCAGAACCATCAGTAAGGAACTGACCCTTAACAACCTTATCGCCACCCTTTACGAGTGCCATACGACGTGAAGAGAATGTGTATTCGATTTCAGCTGCACCCTTCTTTGTCTTACCCTTGTCTTCGAGGTCTGGAACAACAGAGATAACTTTCTCCTTTCCAAGATCCTTTACTGAAGTAACCAAACCACTCACAGTTGCAATGACAGCTGGATTCTTTGGTCGGCGCTTTTCGAATACTTCTTCAACGCGAGGAAGACCGGCTGTGATGTCTCCACCAACTGACGCTGTACCTCCGGCATGGAATGTACGCATAGTGAGCTGTGTACCCGGCTCTCCGATCGCCTGAGCAGCAACTGTTCCAACAGCTTCACCGATATCAATCAAATGGTTCTTACCGAGGTCGATTCCGTAACACTGCTTACATACACCGTGAAGTGTCTTACAAGCGAGTGGTGATCGAACATGAATTTCAAGAGCACCAGAGTTTTCAATAGCTGCAGCATCCTGCTTTGAGAGGAGTGCGCCCTTCTTGAAGATTGTAGCTCCCTTTGCATCTACAACATCGCGAGCAAGTACTCGTCCGCGGATGTTCTTTGCGATAGAAACTTCAATACCTCCCGCTGATTCCTTCTTGATTACAATAGAATCTTTAGTTCCACAGTCGTCTTCAGTAATCATAATATCCTGAGCAACATCGAAGAGACGTCGAGTAAGGTAACCTGCGCGCGCTGTGTTAAGAGCGGTGTCAGTAAGACCCTTTCGAGCTCCGTGAGTTGTAATGAAGTACTCAATTGGAGTAAGACCTTCCTTCATACCAGAGATAATTGGGAATTCGATTGTCTCTCCGGCTGTGTTGGTGATGAGTCCTTTCATTCCCACCATTTGAGTAATGTTTCCGATAGAACCTCGAGCTCCAGATCGAACCATGTCTGTTACAGGTCCCTGTGGATCGAGTGAGTCTGGAATCAGTTTTTCAATATCTGACTTTGCTTTGTGCCAAATCTCAACATTCTTTCGAATTCGTTCATCCTCAGAGAGGAGACCGTCGTTGAACTGATCATTAACAGTTTCTGATTGACTCTTTGCACCGGTGATAACCTTTCCTTTTCCAACAGGTTCTTTTACGTCATCAATACCCCATGTAATACCTGAGTATGTGGTGTATGTGAATCCGAACTTCTTGATTGCGTTAAGAATTGAAGGAACCTTGTCGATAGAGTATCGAACAATAAGGTCATCCATGATTCCTGCCATAACCTTTCGTTCAACTTCTTTGTTGATGTAAGGATAATCAGTAGGAAGAATGTTGTTAAAGAGGATTCGTCCCACAGTTGTTTCGAATACTTTGCCTTTCATGTCAGCAAATTTTTCTGAATCAGGAGCAAGAACTTTTACTGATGCTCGGTATGATACTTCGTTAAAGTCTGAAGCAAGAACTGCTGCTTCTGGAGATTCGAAGATCTTTCCTTCACCCTTTTCACCCTTTACTGATTTTGTCATCCAATACACACCAAGAATGATGTCGAGCATCTTGTTGGTGAGTGTAAGGTCGCCAGAACCTGGTTTAAGAATGTTCTTGTCTGCTGCCATGATTTCCTTTGCTTCCTTCTGAGCTTCAGGAGAAAGAGGAACGTGAACGGCCATCTGGTCTCCGTCGAAGTCCGCGTTGAAAGCAGAACACACGAGTGGGTGAACCTGAATAGCGTTACCTTCAATAAGCTTTGGCTGGAAAGCCTGAATACCGAGGCGGTGAAGAGTAGGAGCTCGGTTAAGGAGCACGTACTTTCCTGCAATTACCTTTTCGAGAATTGCCCACAC
The DNA here is from genome assembly GCA_039796155.1 of Candidatus Parcubacteria bacterium. Lineage (GTDB taxonomy): Bacteria > Patescibacteriota > Minisyncoccia > Phycocordibacterales > UBA6065 > UBA6065. Next base: position 11,898 of record JBDKKJ010000011.1, on the reverse strand, counting down.
CTCTGGAATACCGTCTTCGATGAGTCGTGATGCACCACGGATGTTGTATGCGAGTTCTGATTTGAGAAGTTCGCTAATAACAAATGGTTTAAAGAGCTCAAGTGCCATGTGCTTTGGAAGTCCACACTGGTCGAGAGCGAGATCAGGACCTACGACGATAACAGATCGTCCAGAGTAGTCCACGCGCTTTCCAAGGAGGTTTCCTCGGAGAAGACCTCTCTTACCCTTAAGGTTGTCAGCAAGTGACTTGAGCGCTCGCTTTGCAGCTAGGGACCCCGCCGCTGTTGTTGAGTTTCCGTGTCGGATTGAGTTGTCGATAAGTGCATCTACAGCTTCCTGGAGAATACGCTTTTCGTTTCGGAGGATAACGTCCGGTGCCATGATTTCCTTCAACTTTGCGAGTCGGTTGTTTCGGTTGATAACACGTCGGTAAAGATCGTTTACATCAGATGTAGCGTACCGTCCACCGTCGAGTGGAACCATAGGACGGAGTGCTGGAGGAATAACTGGAATTCGAGTAAGGAACATCCATTCTGGTCGGATGCCTGACTTGATCATTGCTCGAACAACAGAAAGTCGTCGGTTCATTTTGTCCTTCTCAAGGCTGTTTGCCTTTTCAAGGAGTACGATAACCTGAGCTTCAAGTTTCTTGAGGTCGAGAGTCTTACAAATATTGTAGATTGCTTCTGCTCCAATACCTGCTTCAAAGAGAGTTGAGTACTTCATTGAGAACTTTCCGTATTCGACTTCGTCGAGTACAGCACCTTCATGAATAGAATCAATTTCTTTCTTTGCACCCTGGTACATTGCCTTCAATGCTTCCTTGGTCTTTTCATCCTGAGCTGTCTTTACCTTTGATTTGTATTCAGATTCAAGGTCACGCATGATTTCTGCGCGAGCTGATTCGTGAACAATCGTAACAATATATCCAGCAAAGTAGATAACCTTTTCGAGGTCCGCTGTCGTCATGCCGAGGATAATACCGAGTCGTGAAGGCATTGAGCGGAGGAACCAGATGTGAGAAACAGGTGTAGCGAGTTCAATATGACCCATTCGTTCTCGTCGAACGATTGATCGTGTGATTTCCACTCCACATTTTTCACAGACAATTCCCTTGTAACGAATACCGCGGTATTTTCCACAGTAACATTCATAATCCTTGTCTGGACCGAAGATCTTTTCATCGAAAAGACCGTTCTTTTCTGAACGCTGAGTTCGGTAGTTAATTGTCTCAGGCTTTGTAACCTCTCCGAATGACCACTCCTTGATTCGATCAGGAGAAGCGAGGCGTAGCGCTACAACATCGAAGTCTGTTGTATCTGCTGTCTTATTTTTTGGTGTATATGCCATATATATTTGTGATGAGATGGATTAAGAAGTCTTTGATCCCTTTCTTATATCCTTTCCGTCCTTTCGCAATTCGACGTCGAGAGCGAGACCACGGAGGCTGTTAAGCAATACATGGAATGATGCTGGAATGTTTGGCTGCTGGAGTTTCTCACCTTTAACAATAGAGTCGAAGGCTGCAGATCGTCCCTGGATGTCGTCAGACTTGATTGTGAGGATTTCTCGCAATGTGTGAGCCACTCCGTGACCGAGAAGTGCCCATACTTCCATTTCTCCGAATCGCTGACCTCCACCCTGAGCCTTTCCTCCGAGAGGTTGCTGTGTGATGAGAGAGTACGGTCCGATAGATCGCATGTGGATCTTGTCTTCAACCATGTGGTGAAGTTTCAAGATGTACATGTATCCCACTGAAATGTCCTGCTGGAACTTGTCTCCAGTTCGTCCATCGAAAAGAGTGATCTTTCCATTTTCTGGAAGACCAGCCTTTACGAGTTCTTTCTTGATTTCATCTCCTGTAGCACCTGCAAATGGTGGAACCACCGCCTGATAACCGAGGGTATGAGCTGCAAGTCCGAGGTGGAGTTCAAGAATCTGTCCGAGGTTCATACGTGATGGCACACCGAGTGGAGTAAGGATAACGTCGATAGGTGTTCCGTCTGCTGAGTACGGCATATCTTCTTCAGGGAGAATCTTTGAGATAACTCCTTTGTTTCCGTGTCGTCCCGCGAGCTTGTCACCCACAGATACTGTTCGGAGCTGAGCAACTTCAACATGAATTCGCTTGATGATGCCTGATTCGAGCTTGTCGCCCTTCTCTCGTGAGAAGACCTTTACTGAGATAACACGACCTCGCTTTCCTCCTTCCATTCGCTTTGATGTGTCTTTAACATCGCGAGCCTTTTCACCGAAGATTGATCTGAGGAGTCGTTCTTCTGGAGTAAGCTGAGTTTCACCCTTTGGAGTAATTTTACCAATAAGAATGTCACCTGAACGAACTTCTGCACCGATGCGGATGATACCGTCTTCATCGAGATTTCGAAGCTTTCCTTCACCAACGTTTGGAATATCGTGAGTTGTTACTTCAGGCCCGAGCTTTGTATCTCGAACGTTTACAACGAACTCTTCGATGTGAATAGATGTGAACTTTGAGTTCTTTACTACTCGTTCTGAAATAATGATTGCGTCTTCGTAGTTTGCACCTGACCATGACATGAACGCTACGCGCATGTTCTGACCAAGAGCTATCTGACCACCATCAGATGATGATGCGTCAACGAGAACCTGACCCTTCTCTACCTTCTCACCGAGGTTTACAACTGGGCGCTGGTGATATGAGGTAAAGCCGTTTGTTCGCTGGAATGAAACGAGCTTGTAGTCAGTCTCCTTTCCTTTTGCATTCTTAAATGTCACATGCTTTGCATCTACAGCTGAAACAACTCCGTCTTCTGGAGCAAGTACAACACGTCCTGTGTATTCAGCAGCCTTTGCTTCAATACCTGTAGCAACCAATGGAGCTTCAGGAATGATACAAGGAGTAGCCTGCTTCTGCATGTTTGATCCCATGAGTGCTCGGTTCGCGTCGTCATGATTCAAGAATGGAATCATGTTTGTAGCGATTGAGAAAGCCTGGTTTGTAGAGACATCGATGTAGCTCACATCGTCTCGCTTTACGAGAGTTGGCTTTCCGTTCTGTCGAACTTCAACGATTTCTTCCTGAATCTTGCCGTCTTTATCATAAAGAGTCGCAGCGTGAGCAATGTTGAAGTTTTCTTCTTCAAGGGCGTTCAAGAACTGGATTTCCTTTGTTACCTTTCCGTTCTTTACCTTTGCATACGGAGTTTCAATCATACCGAAGTCATTGAGACGTGCGTATGTTGAAAGGCGCAAGATAAGTCCAATGTTCGGACCTTCCGGTGTGTGGATAGGACAGAGTCGGCCGTAGTGAGATGGATGCACGTCTCGAACTTCGAAACCTGCTCGTTCTCGTGTAAGACCACCGGGACCGAGGGCTGACAATGTACGGAGGTGTTCAAGTTCAGTGAGGATGTTTTCCTGCTGCATGAACTGTGAAAGCTGGTTAGTTGTGAAGAATTCCTTCAAACGAGCCTGGAGAGGTCGTGGAGATACGAATGTAAGAGGCTGAGTTGTATCAGGCTCAATAGTAGACATTCGGTCCTGAATGTTTCGCTTCATCTGAGAGAGGCCCACGCGGAGCTTCTGCTGCATGAGTTCACCCACGTATCGTACACGTCGTGAACCGAGGTGATCGATATCGTCTTCAACAGCATCCAATTTACTGTTGAGGTGAATAATGTTTCCGATGATAGTAGCAAGATCGTCAGCATCAAGAGTTTTTCGCTCAAGATCCTTAGGATCCATAGACTTTCCGAAACGCTTGTTAAAGCGTACACGTCCCACAGGAGAAAGGTCATAACGATCCTTATGGAAAAGGCTCGCAATAAATTCACGTGCGTTGTCTGCAGTCGCAAGATCTCCATCACGAAGTCGCTTGTGAATCTCTATATATGCATCGTTGATTGTCTTTGCTGTGTCTTTAGCAAGAGTTGCAGCAACAATTTTCTGAGTAGCTTCGTCACCTTTGAAGTAAGCAAGAATCTTTTCGTCTGTGTCAGCACCAAGAACACGGAGGAGAGCCGTGACCATAAACTTTCGCTTTCGGTCGATACGAGCATAGAGGGTACCATCTGTATCGGTTTCGATTTCAAGCCATACTCCACGTGCAGGGATAACCTTTGCACCGAAGACTGTCTTGGTCTTTACTTCGTCAGAAGTGAAGAATACACCGAAAGATCGAGCGAGCTGGGGAACAATAACTCGTTCAATACCGTTAATAATGAATGTACCGTGAGAAGTCATGAGCGGGAAATCAGCAAGAAAGATTTCCTGTTCCTTCTCAGAGTTGAACATCTTGTTCTTAAGCTTGATGCGCACTTTAAGAGGCGCTTCGTATGAAAGCTTGTTGTCTTTTGCAAAATGCTCATCGCACTTTGGTTCTGAGAGTTCAAAACCAGTGAATGAGAGCTCGAATTTCTTGTCCGAGTAATCCTTTATAGGAGAAAACTCCTTGAAAAGGTCAGCAAGACCCTTTTCTACAAGCCATTTGAAAGATTCCGTCTGTGCATCCACGAGATTCGGAATATCAGCAAGGGCTTCCTTCCATCGTCCGAAAAACTTCTGTTCCTTTTTAATCATTCCCTTTTTGATTATGGTCAGTCCTAAGTAAAAAATTCAGAGTCGAAAGCGCAACGCAAAAAACGCCTGTGTGTAGGCGATAATCTCGTTTAAGCTTTGATGTATGAGTTTTTTAGCAAGAAGAAGGACCAAAAAACCTTATAATGCTTCATTTTTCCCCCGTGACACAATCTTGCTTGAAGTGGGATAGATACTATAGGAAACGAGGCGTAAAGTCAATCCGGTGCTAGAATACCCACATGTATAAAAAGGCCCTCACCCACTTTAAAAAGAACGATCCAAGGCTTTATAAAGCAGGAGTTCTGTTTGATGTACCTAATATAGAGGCTTCAAACGACCTTTTCCGTGATATTGCGTGGACGATTATAGGTCAGCAGCTATCAGGCAAGGCCGCCGATACGATTTTTGCTCGATTTGAGAAGCTGTTCCCTGCCGGACGTGTTGTTCCAGAGCATATACCAAAACTATTGGACGTAGAGCTGCGTGGAAGTGGGCTCTCTGGCGCAAAGGCTCGCGCTATACGAAGTTTGGCCGAACATGTTTCGACAGGTGCGCTTGATTTAAAAAAGATTCCTTCACTTGCTGATACCGAAGTCATTATTGAGCTTACTAAAGTAAAAGGTATAGGACCTTGGACCGCAGAAATGATTCTTATGTTCTCACTTGGCAGAACTGATATATTTTCTATGGGTGACCTTGTGCTTCGTAAGGAAATTATGAATCTTCATGGTTGGAAAAAGTTACCAAGCGAAAAGAAGCTGAAGGAAGCATTAGAAAAATGGTCCCCTTACAAAACCTACGCCGCAAAAATCCTCTGGCGAATTGCAGATAGTAAGAAAGTAACGAAATAGACCAGATAGTTCCAAGAGAAAAGCCTTGCGCAGCGCGACGGCGCGAGCAGAGCAAAAAGCCAGTAGGCTTTTATGCGTGCTTTTCGATGGAACTATCTGGTCTATTTCAATTACCTATCCCCTATTTCCCTCTCGACATCCCGAATCTCCTTCTTTATCACTTTTTCAGCATCCAAGAGATTTTCTCTGAAGCGTTTTATAATCTTATCCTCTTCTTCGGTGAGATGTCGCTTGGTTTTGGCGTGTTCGAGCAAATGAATACTGTCTTCAACGTCTTCTTTAAGTAGATCAAAGGCTTTTTCAATAGTGTTTTCAATTTCTCGAAGCTCACGTCTGACACTCCTTCTGAATCGCACAATTTTATGAAGTACATGAACACCCATGTATATAAGTGCAAATACAAGAGCGGCAATTGGAACAAATATCGCCATTGCACTCATAATTGTCGCACCAAGTGATGCGAGCCACGCTGCCTTTGAGGTAACAATCTTTTCAATCGAAGGTTCACTTTGCGCTCCTCGCTTGTCCTCAGCAATTGCTGTCATGCGATATGAGCCTCGAGGAATTTCTTTATCGTAAAGAACTGAGAACTTTCCTGTTGCATCTGCCTTTGCGGTAAGTGAAATTGGATCAAGTCGATCATTCTTGAGACTTATGTATACCGTAGTGTTTGGAAGCGACGTACCAGAGACTGAAAGTGGCACATCAGTTGAAACTGTTTCAGTATATGAATCAATTCGAGGGCTTTCGATTGGTGATATTGCGAAGTCTACTGATGCAACAGCATAGTTGTCCGCTTCGTCATACGCTCGAGCCACAAGAGTATGTTTGCCAGGTGTAAGCACAGGAGTCTCATACATACCAGAACCATCGTCGCGCCATATAAGAGCCTCACCGCCATCGATCTGAACACTAAAGTGATTAATACCCGACATACCGTCTGTCGCAGAGAATGCAAATCGAGGTCGAGGATTAGTTTCATCTGCAACCATCGCCTGCTTTACCGTAAAGCTATCTGGCTTCGTAGTATCAACCTTGAATGCATAGTGAGCAACCGCTCCCCAGCCTGCCTTATTTTTAAGCTGAACATGGAGGTACCATACACCGTCTTCAAGGTCAGTAATTTCCTTTGATGTAATAGCTGGTGAATACGTTACCGTCGGATCTGACTTAGGAAGTTTACCGACAAGCAATTTTGACGCAATTATGTCATCGGCAGCACCCCACTTAAAGGTTCCCGCTGTTTTGCTATACCATGATTTTGATTCAGGAAAGTCTGCCGATGCAATTACAGGCGCCTTTGGAGTATTTGGGTCTGCCTCTTCAACAGTCTGAGCAGCAGGTGTTTCTACAACAGTTGGTACAGGAGAACTGCCGAGCGAGAAAGACGCCGAACCAACATTCTTTAGTATGTTTGTTCCACTACCGTCGTTTGCCAACACAGATCCGGAATCAAACTTTACAGTTGCGGCACCCTGACCCACAACTTTGAAATTAATTGTAACGATACTGCCCGAAGAACCGATATATCCGGGATTTGGCACAACTCCTTCAAAGTTCACTTTTCCCGAAGAATTAGAAAAGGCAGGCTCTTCAGTCCAAAGTGTCAAAATAGAATCCGTTTTTGAAACAGAAACTACTTGAAGTTTATCTTGAGGGTAACTTACTACACCGGAAATCGCGTTAATCGATTGAGCAATCGATGAAACATACACGCGGACGGTAAAGGTCTTTCCTGCTGAGTATGATCCTGATCCAGGAGAAAGATACAGCGTATCCGCAGAAGCGAAAAAGGGCGCTGCTATGAAGATCGATATAAAGAAGGCCGTACGAAGAAAAGAACGCATAATACTGTTAGCACAAGTATAATACCTATCCATAAAAGTGTATAGCGATATGGACCATCTACCAACACCACCCTACTATTACCCTCACCATCAGTCGCTTTTATAAAGATTTTCTGGAAATACACAGCTTTACTGAGTACCACCGGACTTACTGTTTGCTGCCAATCAGTCATACCAGGCTCAAAAAACATAGTATGTGCCCATTCATACTTTTCCACACCTGATTTCTTGTCCTGAGCTGCAAATGATGCGAAATATGAGCCATCAAACGACATAGACTCCTGTCCGAGTGCGATAGTAAAGATTTCTGGCGCCACAGTATCCTTATCCTCTGTCGATGTGCTTTGTGTATATGGTAAAGCAAAACTAAACGGTTTAGATGTGTTTACAATCAGGCTGCCTGAACCGTCATTTCGTATTACCTCGCCTTCAGTCACCTTCAAGACGTCGTCTCCCTTTAATTTTGTCGAGTAGCTCAAGGTAAAAAGCGTTACATCCCCCTGAAAGCCACCAGGAGTGATGCCTGAGAAGACAACAGTCTTTGCTGGTCGCGGCTGATCAAGCCAAATCAACACCACAGAAGATCCTGTATTAATTTTTGAGACTTCAACACCTGTAGGTATTTCAATCTTTCCTGAAACAGCATTAACGTTATCTCTACCTGTCTTTAATTTTAGTACCAACTGATTTTCACCACTTGAACTATTTTTTGTTGAACGCTCAAAATAAAAGTCAGCACCGTGAGCCAGAGACGGAATAGTCATCATTAGAAACAAAACACTGTAAAAAATAGTTTTTTTCATCATCCGGTCCAGTTATAAGCCAAAATACTAAAGTCGGAGAGGGTTACTTTACCATCCCCGTTGAGATCAACGCTCTTTGGAGGACTAGCTCTCTTGTACCAATACGCAATAATCGAATAATCAACAAGGTTTACACGACAATCACCGTTTTGGTCACCACGCTTAACACATTTTGCGCTAGCAGCTGCCACCGCAGCAACGTTTTTTGTACCCACCTTGAAAGCCACGGCCGAAGAGTAAGCACTAATCTCATTTTTAAGAGCCACCTTTGATTTTGTGCTGTGGTCACCAAGTTCAAGAGGTGTTGTATCAAAATTATAAAGATATATCCCGGCATTATCAGTTGTGGTCTTTGCAAAGAAAGGCTCATCTGAGTTTACTTGAATGGTAACTTCGCTTTTTGCTGTTGTCTGACCAAAGATAGCAATGTCATCCCCTTTTTTAACCTCTGATTTATCAACGGCAATGGTTGGAGTAATGTATATTCCCGTAATATTTGTTGCGGAACCGGCGGTAATACTTACAGGAAACGTAAGAAGACTTGAACGTCGACCTTGTGCATCTTCGCTATACACTGAAAAGAAATAATTACCCGGAGTAAGGCTAGACAGAGTTACTGAAAATTGTGCCGCCGCATCCGCAACCGTTGATGTTACAACCTGTGCATCTTTAAGAATGGTAATGGTACTTCTTGGGTATGCCCTTCCTGAGAAATTAGCACTGCCGGTAGAAGTCGTGGTCTCGCCCCCGCCACCCCCTCCTCCGCCCCCGCCAGACGGAGGTGTCACGACAGGCGCAACAGGAATAGCGGTTGCCTGCGTTGATGTTGCCACAAAGTTCCCAAGTGCATCTTTCACCCGTATAACAAAGTAATACGGTACACCGTTTGAAAGTCCCGTTGGTGTAGATGCGAGTACATTACCCACATCCGTATATGTGTAAGGGCCGCCGGACAGTGTTGATTGACCTAGAGCATATCCAGACACAGCCCAGCCCAAACTCCCATCAGCTGATGTCCATGAAAGCGCAACCTGAGCATTACCCGCCGTGGCAGAAACAACAGGTGTTGAAACATAGGGGAAATAAAGGAAGCCTGCGAAAAGCTTAAACGAAGCAGCTGTTGATGATCCATTAGCAATGCTAGAAATAACACTCGACAAACCAAAACTACTCGATGTACCGTAACCGCCTGGAAATGTTACCGGCGCGGTTACTGAATAGTTCGTTGAAGAAAATTCATCAGCATGAACAAACACAGCGATAGCAGACAACATCGCAAAGATAAGTAATAAATGAATTTGTTTCATGACGCAGATTTTCTACCGTCAGGGTCAATTATTTTACCGCAGGAGTCGACGTTGCACCGACGTTTGAGTTGATAGGAGCAACTTCTACAATCTTATTTGCAGTTGGGTCATACAACACAGCTTTCTGAGCCTTTGTGTACACCAACACCTTGAATCCCGCCTTTGCATTCGCAAAGAAAGGCTGATCCTTAAGTTTTTCCGGATCGCTCACGGTTGCTAATGTTGGAAGCTCATCTGAAGGAAGTACCATAAGCTTTGAAATTCGAGCTGCAACGTCTTTTACCTCCTGGGCATTCAGTTCTGCTGGATTCTGTGACAAAACACGCACTTTATTTCCAAGATACGCATTTCCCACGAGACTTAAAACAAACACTACTACTACCGCTATCACGATGTTCTTATGTATAGTCATAAATTTATTGCTGATTATCTGGCGTTTTTAAGTATACCAAAGAATATTCACTATGGCGTCTCTGTCACTTCTGGGGCTGCTGGAATCACTTCTGGGGCTATCACAGGCACTTCTGCGGGCACGGGTACTTCAGCAGGACTTAAAACTGGCTCTACTACAGGTTCTACTGTCTGCCCCGTAGTGTTTTCTATAACTTCAGGAGTAGATGTTGAAGTACCTGTCTCACCCGTTGTTGCATCGGTTGTGGTTGCAGTGGTTGTCGTATCTACAGGAGTGGTAATAGTTGTCTGTGTAGTTGTTGATTGCTCAGAAGTTGATGTTACACCTGTTGTCTGCTGACTTTGTGCACCGTTGTTAGTTGTCGTGGTTGTGCTTTCTACAGGTATCGTTGGCACAGTGGTTGTTGCCGTGGTCTCAGGTGTCGTCTGTATTACCGGTACATCAACCTTTGATGTGAACAACTTTGATCCCTTTACCGCAATCGCCATCCAATCGAACGATATATCACTTATAGAAGACTTGTTGATTCGGATAGTAAAGCCCTTTACCCCCTTCTTAGTAACAAGGTATCGTACATCACCTGAGAGTATTGCCTCTTCGAGTGTATCGTCAGTTGTAGATGCGCTATCAAGAGAAATAGTTGTATTTACGATTGGGCTTTCAATGTATTCTCGATCAAACACCACATCTACAGTTGTCTTGCCCGCTCGGATAAGCGCTCGACCGCCAGTATCTTTTGTAAAGTAAGGTCGGCCGATAAATGTCGCGTCTGCAAGGATATCGACTGTTGAACTTGCTACGCCAATAGTCTGAACATTAAGTCCTGCTAATGTTGTTGAGCCAAGAACTGTAAGCTCTCGAACCTTTGCCATGTCAGCTGCCAACGAACCAGCAAAGAATCCATTTCCAAGCGCATCAAATGATACGGCGAGGAATGGTGTCGATGTTGTTACAGTTGTTGGTGTAGAGCTTGCGTCAGTTGAAGTTGCATCAGACATAACCACACTTGCAATTGTTGGTGCCCCGTAGAGTTTAAAGAATCCGTTAATACCCGCATTGAGTGACAATGAGTCTGCGACCGCTGACTTTACCGAGAGGTTAAGACCTTCAATTGCATCTGCTTTGAGCATTCGAGAAATAATTGACGGTGTCACAACTTCTGTAACGAAACTTCCTCGATCAGCAAAGAGTTCAGAACGTGATGCTGTCATTGCATTTCGATCACCTTTAATCTGCTCAAGATACGAAAGTATTTCCTGATTCTTTCCAGAAATAACAGAAGGTGTAATTACAAGAGTTGATGTTGCAATAGTGCTTTCGGTAGTGGTTGTTCCCTCCTCTACAGTTGTTGTGGTTGAACCTGCATATGACAAGCCGGCATTGTTCCTGAGTGCCAATGAGTCATCAATTGATGTACCCAAGTAATCAACAAGGTTTACAAACATCATGATAGTTCCACATCTTCGATTCATTAATGAAATGCTACTTGCTGGACAATCCACAAGTTTAGTCTCATCAAGTGATTCAAGAGCCTTACCAATCACATGACCCGCCAACGTTGCCTTCATTGCACGGCCTGGAACAGATGATGGTGTGAGGTAGTCTCCCTGCTTAATCATACCGTTTTCAGTAGATACCTTTACCGGTACACGTCCAATGAGTGCGATTGGATATGAGTTCTTTGTGTATGCGCCCGCTACGAATCCTGGATCGGTTGAAACAACTCCAATTGTACTTGGCTGGTACTGATACGTAGTTCTCATTACACCGTGATTATTTTGTGGATCGATGGCTACAACTTCTCCATTTTCGAGTGGAACCTGAGATGTGTATCGTTCTGCAAGGTCGGCACCTGATGAGTTGAATGTCGCACCGTCGGCAGCATACACGTTTCCATTTGATGAAATACGGAGCATAGATATACCGTCAGCCTGAAGGTTAAGGAAATCAATATCCTTTGTAACTGAAATTTCTGTGAGTACTGGCTGTGTTATTGGTCGTTGTGTAAATACAGGAGTTGCACCGTTGTACCACACATCAGTATAAACACCGTTGTATGACGGGAAATCGCGCTTGAAGTTGAAAGTAACCTGAAGCCATGTTTCGCCGACACCTGGA
>JBDKKJ010000010.1:0-22560 GCA_039796155.1 Candidatus Parcubacteria bacterium | reverse complement strand
GAGAGCGGCCTCTGCGTCGTTCCATACGTCGTCACCACCAAGGTAGAGTGACTTATCCTCACCGCGAAGCGAGAGACGTACCCAGTAGTCGTTCATGAGACCGATTGTGGTATAGAACTCTTTGATGATGCCTACGATAGTTGATACCTCTTCGTTAATCTGATCCTTGCGGCAGAAGAGATGTCCATCATCCTGAGTGATTGAACGCACGCGAGTAAGACCACCGAGTTGTCCTGATTTTTCATCACGATAAACTGTTGCGGGCTCGAAATAACGAACGGGGAGTTCTTTGTAGCTCCACTGATTGTCAGCAAATATCTGCATATGATGAGGACAGTTCATTGGCTTGAGAATAAACTTATCTTCTTTGCCTTGAACACGGAATAGCTCGTCACCAAATTTCGCAGCATGTCCCGATGTCACATAGAGCTCTTCATGTGCGATGTGGGGTGTCCAAACACGGTCATAACCTTTGTCTTTGTGAAGTGTCCAGAGATAGTCTTCGATTGCCTTACGGACGACCATTCCTCGCGGTTGCATAAGTGGCAGACCGGCTCCAACCAATGGAGAAATTGTAAAAAGTTTCATATCGCGACCCAGCTTCTTATGGTCACGCTTCTTAGCTTCTTCTTGCTGGAGAACGTAAGCAGCAAGATCTTCTTTAGAAAGAAATGCTAATCCATATATGCGAGTAAGCATCTTATTCTTTTCATCTCCACGCCAGTACGCACCCGCAACACGTGCGAGTTTAAACGCGTCTGACTTCATATCTTTAATTTCAGCATGACCGCCACGGCAGAGATCCGTGAAGTTTCCTGAAGTGTAAAGAGTTATTTTCTCACCTTTCTTTGCAATATCTGCAATGAGTTCGAGTTTGTAAGGATTATCTTTAAAGATTTCACGAGCTTCTGCTTCGGAAACTTCTTTACCTTCAAAACCTTTCCATGATTTAAGAAGTCCTCGCATCTTGTTTTCTATTGCGATGAAGTTTTTGTCTGATGGTGCTTCGCCAGGGAATTCAAAGTCATAGTAAAAGCCGCTGTCGACAGCGGGGCCAATGGTATTTTTTACGCCTGGATATATTTCACCAACTGCCGCGGCAAGAAGGTGGGCGAACGAATGACGGACGTGTTCGAGGGATGACATGTGTTTGTAATTATTTAGTAACGTATCCCCAAGGGGGATAATGGAAATATATTCGCAAAGCTCATTATTTCCATAAAAAGCGCCCTAGCAATGACACGACTGACGTCATGTATTTGCTAGGGCGATCTCTGGTCGCGGTTCCACCTGGCTTTGTTCTTTATTGTGTCAGATTAGGGTTTCCCGCGTTAGCCCTTGGTTGGTAGCCAAAGCAATCTCTGATACATGTAATAGTAATGGCAAAGCGGATGTGATGCAAGTAAGAGGGAGATGGACCTGTGATTGACAATTACTGCTTTTTGTATTACTCTGTTTTAGTCTGTGACGGCGGCCAATACTGGTTCGCAGCATGGAATTTCCGTTTTGTTCTTATGAATGCTAAATACCTGTCTCGTTTTTGTGTGATTGTTACACTGATGTTTTCTCTCTTCGGCTCGGTTGTGAGCGGTGAGGAGAAGTCTCAGCAAACACTCACAACAAAGCACGAATACGACAAGCTTAATCGGCTGACTCGCACCACGTATAGCAATGGACTCTATCTCGCGTGGGCATACGATGCCAATGGCAATATAATTCGCCAGGCATCGTCCACGCTTCTCTTTCCTGAAAACATAACAGTAGGGAAGCAGGTTCTCAACTTGGTGGTGAAGGTGCCGAACGAGTCCGATACTCGGATGATTGAAAGGTTGTATTTTACAACCGGAAAAAAATATGCGGTTGCTTCACCCGAAGACACGCGCACATTGATGGCCGAACCAGCAGCTGATGAGGTTATCAAAAATTATACCGAACTGCTTCGTCGAGCAAATAATTCATTTGAGTTCACTGTGGCAGCTGTAGTTCTGTTGCCAAACAAATGAGAGTGGGGCTCTAGCACGTGTGCTAGAGCCTTTTTTATTTAAGCTCCATCAATCCCTCAACCATCAGAGAAATTTCACCGTTACGTTCAGAAACTTTTGCTTTGAGTGCCACACACTTGTCCGGCACGAGGATTGATTTGAATTGTGCATATGAGCGAGGGAATGAAACAGCTTCGATTGAGCCAGTCAAATCCGTCATACGGAGAAAGGCCATTGCTTCGTTTTTCTTTGTCATAATGACGCGCACTTCCTCAACGATGGCGCCAATAACAACCATATCTTCTTTAACTTTTTGAGTTTCCTCAAATTCTTTCATTGCCTTCGCTTTAACTTTAAGGATGTTGAGGGGCTGTTTCTCAAGAATAGCTTTGTACTTATCAAGAGGGTGTCCGGAAATGTAGAGTCCTAGGAGTTCTTTTTCCCAACCGAGGCGGTCCTGCATACTCATTGGTGCCACTGGATCAAGTCGCACCTCATCGTGATTCGCAAAACCAAAGAAAAGAGAGTCCTGGTTGCTTCCAGCTTTTACTTTTTCTTTATTGTATTCAAGAAGACGGTCGAGGTTTCCATACATTTTGGTGCGGTCTTCGAATTCATCCATGCCTCCTGCTTTAATAAGAGATTCGAGTGATTTTTTATTGAGAGATTTATCTTTAATACGTGAAAGGAAATCGGAGAGATCTTTGAACTGCCCATTTTTACGCTCTTCGATGATTGCCCGAGCGGTTCCATCTCCAAAGTTTTTAATAGAGTTGAGTCCGAAGCGAATAACATCACCGCCGTCTTTGCCGGCATTCTTAATGAGGGTAAATTTTTCCTGACTCTGATTTGTTGAAGGTGGAAGCACGAGGATATTCATACGCTTACACTCCTTGATTGATTCAGCCACTTTTTCAACGTCACCCGCTTCGTGAATAAGAATTGCTGTCATGTATTCGCCAGGATAATTAGCTTTCAAATATGCTGTTTGATACGCCACGCGTCCATAAGACACCGAGTGTGCTTTGTTGAATCCGTATGCCGCGAAAGGTTCGATCCATTTCCACAATTCTTTAGCTTTCTTGTCGGGCCACTTTTGGTACTTGATACAGCCTTCAATGAATTTGTCTTTCTGGGCAGCCATTTCCTCGGGGATTTTCTTTCCCACGGCTTTGCGGAACTTGTCCACTTCACCCCATGAATATCCGGCGAGCTTGTTTGCCATCATCAAAAGGTCGTCCTGGTACACAAGAATTCCGTAGGTCTTTTTAAGAATCGGTTCAAGGGCAGGATCGAGATAGGTGATGAGCTTTGGATTGTGCTTACGCTCGATGTACTGAGGGATGAATTGAATAGGACCCGGACGATAGAGTGCCACCATCGCGTTGATGTCATGGATTGTTGAAGGACGAAGATCTTTCAAATATTTTGTCATACCGTCACCGTTCAACTGGAAGAGGTCAGAAGTTTCTCCTCGAGCTAGCATTTCGAAAGTCTTTTTATCATCGACGGGCATGGTGTCGAGATCAATTTTCACGCCATGATTCGTTTCGATGAACTTGAGGGTGTCGGCAATGATTGAAAGGTTTTTAAGTCCGAGGAAGTCGAACTTGAGAAGACCGGCTTCTTCAATCGAATACATGTCGTACTGAGAAATGATCTTGTTTTCACCTTTAGTATCGTATTGAAGAGCGGTAAAGTCGGTAAGAGCAGAAGGTGCAATAACCACACCGGCGGCATGAACTCCCATTTGTCGGGCACAGCCTTCAATTTTCTTTGCGAGGTCGATAATGCGTTTTACATCAGCGTCCTTTTGATACAGTTCACGGAGTTCCGCAACATCCTCAAGTGCCTTCTCAATGGTCATAGGAAAGCCTTGGGAGCCCATGGGAATGAGGGTGGAGAGTTTGTTACCCATTTCCACAGGGAAACCAAGAGCGCGCGTTACGTCGCGTACAGAGCCTCGCGCCGCCATGGTTCCAAAAGTTCCGATTTGAGCCACTCGATCAATACCGTATTTTGCTCGGGCATAATCCACCATTTCGTCACGTCTGTCGTCGGCAAAGTCCATGTCGATATCGGGAGCTGAAGGACGGTCAGGGTTCAAGAATCGTTCGAAGGGAATTTCGTATTCGATTGGATTTATATTTGTAATACCAGAAAGATACGTAATGAGGGAACCGGAAACAGACCCTCTGATGTTTGAGAGAATACCGTGTGTTCGAGCATAGGCGAGGAGATCGGCCACGATGAGGAAGTATGGCGAGTATCCTTTATCTTTAATAACTTTGAGCTCATATTCAACACGTTCGAGCATTGCTGGTGAACGTTCCACGCTTCTTTTTTCAAATCCTTCGTATACAACTTTGCGAAGTGCCGAGTCGTTCGTTTCTCCTTCAGGCAATTTAAAGTCAGGGAATACCCATTTACCGAGTTCAATTTCAAAGTTGCAGTCTGAAGTAATTTTTTCGGTGTTAGCTATTGCTTCGGGAGTATCACGGAAATAATTTTGAGCTGTAGCGTCACTAATAAATGAGAAATCAGCCACATCATCATCGTTGATACGGTCGTCGCCTGAAGAGTTCACCAGCATGAGTGTTTGCTGTGCAGCTTTATCCTCTGGTTTTATGTAATACACGTTTCCTCCAGCGACGAGTGGAATTCCCGTTCGTCTTGAAACCTCTTTTGTTCGCTCCATAATGGTTTCATGTCCATCAATATCAGGGTGGTGCGTGATTTCAAGATAGTAATCACTACCAAAAAGACCTTTATAGTACTGTGCTATCTCACATGCCTTGGGAATATCGTTTCCTTGGAGAGCTGTTGAAAGACTACCTGAAAAAGCAGAGTCTATAGCAATTAGGTTACCTTTGTATTGTTCGAGAAGCTCTTTATCAACACGTGGTTTGTAATAGAAGCCTTCAAGATATGATTTTGTAACGAGTTGGACGAGATTTTTATACCCTTCGTAGTTTTTTGCAAGAAGAATAAGTCGTGTGCGACGTGAATCGATACCTGATTGTTTTTCGTGGCGGGTTCGTGAAGCGACGTACGCATCAATACCAATTATTGGCTTGATTCCAGCCTTTTTACACTCTTTATAAAATTCGATGGTTCCGTAGAGGTTGCCATTATCTGTCAGAGCAAGCGCTGGTGCACCATCTGCTTTTGCGGCTTTTACCAAATCCTCAATTTTTGGCAAAGCGGCAAGTAGAGAGTAATGGGAGTGGGTGTGGAGATGGATAAAGCGGGACATGTTGTCATTATAAGATATCATATGAATATATGACACATGTCAGACGTAAAGGCTTTACTCTTATAGAGCTTCTTGTAGTAGTTTCTATTATTTCGCTTCTTTCAAGCATTGTTTTAGCTGCACTCAATAGCGCAAGACAGAAGGCGCAGATTTCACGTGCAAGGCAAGAATTGGTACAGTTCGCAAAGGTGGTAATGATTGCTCAGGGTGAGGCGGGCAAAACTCTTCTGGGTATGACAGGAAATAACTGTAGTGACTGTGGGTGTCGTACGGGATTAAGTTTAAAGAATGATGTGGGTGTTTGTTATACAGCCTGGCTTGCTGATATTGCCGCGGTTCAGGCAAATACCAATGGGATAGCCGTGGGGATAACCAATATGACGCGAGATCCTTGGGGTAGTCCGTATGCAATCGATGAAAATCAAGGTGAAGGAGGTGCTCCAGGGTGCTCAAGTCTTGATGGCTTGAGATCTGTTGGACCAAATGGAATTTGGGGTGACGGTGATGATATAACACAGGCGGTTACGCTTTCTGCAATATGTCCATAAAGTATATCGTTGGAATTGATGAGGTTGGAAGAGGACCGATTGCAGGTCCCGTGACTCTGTGCGCGTGCTGTGTTACAAGTGATTTTGATATGAAGTGGTTCGAGGGCATTAAAGATTCCAAAAAGCTTTCGGAGATGAAAAGGGAAGAATGGTTTAAAAAAGCAGAATCTGCTCGAGTACAGAATTTGATGGAGTGGGTTGTTGTCTCAAAGACAGCTGTCGAGATTGATTCTCGAGGCATTGCAGTAGTTATTCGTGAGGCACTTAAAGAATGTTTGGAGGGACTCAAAAAAAATCCTGTTGAAATAAAAATCTTTCTTGATGGTTCTCTTTTTGCACCTGCAAACTACACACAGCAAGAGACTATAATTAAAGGTGACGAAAAGGTGCCGCTCATCGGTATTGCTTCAATAATTGCAAAGGTGACACGGGACAGATATATGGATGAAGTAGGAAAGGACCATCCTGGATACGGATTTGAGAATCATAAAGGGTACGGCACCGACAAACACTATAAGGCAATCAAAGCATTTGGCATGTTACCGCTACATCGAAAGAGCTTTTTAAAGAATATATAGGCTTTATATCCCATAAAACCCTATTTTCTTGCCTTTTTTGAGAACTTTGCTATAGTAGTCCCCATGGTAGTACGAATGCGATCAACCAGCTCTCATACAGGTCACCGACGCTCTCATCACGCGTTGAAGAACCCTGCTTTGACGACTGATTCAAAAACAGGAACAATCCACCTCCGACACCGCGCGAGCGCTGTTACAGGCAAGTACAAAGGCCTTGTCGCTATCGACATGGACAAGAAGCTTGCTCGAAAGGAGAAGAAAATGAAGGAAGCTCAGACAGCTCGATAAGCTTGAGCTTTGATCTCTAAGGCTATACACTATAGGTATAGGTTAGGATTCAGAGTTTAAGTACATTATGGCAAACAGGCACCTTGCAAGATCAGTTGTTCTCCAATCACTCTTTGAGTGGGATTTCCGCGACCAAAATGTCAGCATCCTCTCTGATGCTATTGCGCGTGATGCAGCTGAATTCGCTCCAGGTAATTCTGATGTTACCTTTATGCAGGAATTGGGTCAGGGTGTTTTAAAGAAACAGCCCGAGATTGATATGATTATTACAAAGGCTGCTCCAGACTGGCCTTTAAACAAGATTTCTATTGTTGATAGAAATGTTTTGCGCATGGGTCTTTATGAACTTTTGTTTGCTGACCGTGGTGAAGTTCCCGCAAAGGTGGCTATTAACGAAGCTATTGAGCTCGCAAAAAGCTTTGGTGGGGAGAACTCAGGTAAGTTTGTAAACGGAGTACTCGGTTCTGTATACAAGGAAATGGGTGAACCCGGTAAAGACGCTGTTTCAAAGAAAAAGGACGACAAGTTCAATATTCCATTCGACAAGATGCCGATTGTGAAGCTCGGAGGCGCTGTTG
Organism: Candidatus Parcubacteria bacterium; assembly: GCA_039796155.1. Lineage (GTDB taxonomy): Bacteria > Patescibacteriota > Minisyncoccia > Phycocordibacterales > UBA6065 > UBA6065. The sequence goes on along the minus strand of JBDKKJ010000010.1, from coordinate 15,330 downwards.
TTTTTGCTCGACACGACGGACGTGTGTATCTCGCGCTCGTACACGATGTGTTCGGACGATGGACACTTTCAAAAGGAAGTCTTTTGGAGACCGAAGGTGTAGAGGAAGGAACTGTGCGCAAGATTAAAGAAGAAATTGGTATAACTATTAAAATTGTTGAGCCAATTGATTCGAATGAATACGTTGCAACACATCCTGAAAAAGGAAAACTACGAAAGCAGGTTACCTATTTCCTCGCGGAAGCAGATTACAAACCTTTGAAGCTCAAAGAAACAGGTGGACTTGATAAAGCAGAGTGGTTTAGAGCAGACGAAATAAGCACCCTTAATTTTTATGAGGACATGCTCCCTATAATCGCTAAAGCAGTTAAGCTAATTCCTAAAAAATAATACAGAAATTCAGTTATGGATATAAATTTTGCAAAATTCGAAGAGAAGGCGAGTATTTCATTTAAAGACAAGAATCTTCTTCGTCAGGCTTTTACGCATCGCTCATATATAAACGAAAATAAGAATACAAAGTTCGAACACAACGAACGTCTTGAATTCCTTGGCGATGCTGTTTTGGAGCTTGTTGTGACTAATTTTCTTTATGAAAAGTATCCAAATAAGCCAGAAGGAGAGCTTACTACGTACCGTTCAGCACTCGTTAACTCTATTACGCTTGCTGAGGTAGCGTCTAATCTCACGATGAATGACTACCTTTTGCTTTCAAAAGGTGAAGCGAAGGATACAGGGCGCGCCCGCCAATACATCCTCGCTAATACATTCGAAGCCGTGACGGGCGCGCTGTATTTGGACCAGGGTTATGACAATGCTAAGGCATTTATTGAAAAGCATATTTTTGTATTTGCAGATCAGATGATTGCTAAAGGAAACCTTGTTGATGCAAAAAGTCAGTTTCAGGAAAAAGCTCAGGAAAAGACAGGCACAACTCCGTCATATAAACTCGTACGTGAAGCAGGTCCCGACCATGACAAGTCATTTACCGTTGGTGTAATGATAGGTAAAGACCAGATTGCTGTAGGTGAAGGTAAGTCAAAACAAGAGGCGGAACAGAATGCTGCGCTAAAGGCGCTTGAAGCAAAAGGCTGGAGTTTATAGAATAAAAGACAGGATGTTCAGGTCAAGGAACATGTTGAATTTTGTGTTATTATATTGTTATAATGAAAAACCAAAAAGGTTCTATAGTAATCATATTATTAGTCATTGTTGTGTTAGTGATTAGTGGTGGAGTGTATGTTTCTTCCCTGAAAAATTCAGGACTAGTTTCGAGTTCTAATACTACTCAAACAGTGCAAATCACTACTTCTCAAAGCAATACCATAGAATCCGTTTCTCCAGTCCAAAACACATCAATAAAAACGAATTCAACTGGTGAAACTACAATTACTTACACCAATACAAAATTCGGATTCAAGTTTAGTTATCCAACTTCTTGGAAGATCACCGGTGAAATCGGTAAAAGTGATTCAAGCTACCGTCCACCATATCTTTTTGATGAAATAATTACTACAGAAAACCATCCAATAAACCGCGCAGGTCACGTTTCTGTCCTTTCACTGTCTCTTGAGAAGTTTATGGAAGAAACCCAAAAGTCTGCCACTATTAAAGTAGAGGGGTTGACTGATTTTAATACCATAAATCTTCAAGGGAAGAAATTTAGATTAGTTCGTCAGCAGGTTCAGGGTTCGACAAGTCAGCAAACTGATTATGTGTATGCACTCTCATTAGGAGATAAAACTCTATTCATCAACTTTATTTCTATGGATACCCCTGAGAAACAAATCTCTAAAGAGTTGGAGTTGAAGATTGACCAGTTTGTTAAAACAATCTCTGTTATCTAACTATGGAACATTCTACACATACAGGTCCATCATGGAATGAGATATTTAGAGAGATAGGAATTCAGATGAATAGGCGATCTGGATTACTTACTAAACGCGTATTGTGGATTTCGGCTCCTGCATTAGTATTTTTTTTCATTATTCGCTTAATTAGTAATGTACCAAGTATGTCATCATGGCTTAGAGACCTTGATGTATCTGCGCAAGTAGAAATCGTGTACCTGATTACAGCAGTTACTATTGTTTTAGCTATCTCAACAATAATAACAACAGCACTTTCTAAAGTAGAGCAAACAATATGGCTGGATTCATATTTTGATGGCAAAAATTTAACCCCACAGGAAAGTTGGAAGATTGCCAAAAAACTATATTTTCCTTGGGGCTATTTGCAGAGAAAACTATTTTACCGATATTACGTTTGGATAATTTTATCTATCTTTGTTGTTTTTGTACTTGGAATATATGTACTCGTTATTTCGGACTTTGGTCGAATGTTACCGGAAAATATAACTATGATCGCATGGAGTTCCTACATAATTATTTCTGGAATAACATTAGTTGTTTGGACACGCTATTTAAAAATAAAATTAAGTTATGCTCCATTCTTATTTCTTGATCGTTACGCCGGTAAGGCTCAATCTGGTTTTTGGCAGGACTTTTTTATTGAGTTAGACAAACTCAATAAGGTGAGTAGTGGAGAATCATTTAAAAAAAATGTCATGCTGGAATTAGGGGCAGACACAGCAATAAGTCTGGTCGAGTATATCACTTTAAAGATGGCTGGAGTAGGAGTACCGAGTATTGCTCTCTTAGCGGGAAGGGAAGCTGGCTACAGAATAGTCTATTTCGCAAAAATGACTGGAAAATATGTTCTCTACCGTTATGCGTTTAAAACTGTTTATGGAAATACTCACCAAGTAAACGAGTATATTTATAACCTTAAATAAGATATTGTTTTTTTCATCTACCTCACTTATACTTTATATACTCTCAAATCAATAAAATCGCTTTAGGGGCTGAAACTCGTAAGCGACCCATATTCCGCAAGGGGTATGGGTTGATTTCGTTTTAGAAAGCACTTACGAGCCATTGCTTTCTTTTTCCACTACAATCAAGTCTTATATCAATACGTCCGCCCTGCCTGATTTTAAAATAGATAAATGTTATATTAAAAGAGCTTATTCTAGATCATGTATCTTAAATCCCTCGAACTCTCCGGCTTTAAATCTTTCGCTAAAAAAGCGAACCTTGAATTCAACGCGCCGGTAACCGCTGTGGTGGGTCCCAATGGATCAGGAAAATCAAACGTTGCAGAAGCGTTTCGTTTTGTGTTGGGTGAACAATCGATAAAATCAATGCGCGGTAAACGTACTGAAGATCTTATCTTTAATGGTGGTGAAAATTCTCCTCGTGGTAATCGTGCGTCGGTAAAACTTACGTTTGATAATCAATCACGTCATGGTGCCCGCCTCCTCAACATTGATTTTGATGAAGTAGTAATTGAACGTGTGATTCATCGTGATTCGCTCTCTGAATACTTTATAAATGGTTCTGCGGTGCGTCTCCGTGACATTGTAGAACTTCTTGCCGGTGCACATATTGGTAGTTCAGGTCACCATATCATTTCTCAGGGTGAAGCTGATAGGATTTTGAATGCAAATATAAAAGAACGACGTGAAATGATCGAAGACGCCCTCGGTCTCAAGGTCTTTCAATACAAACGCGAAGAGAGCGAGCGAAAACTCACCAAAACGCGTGAAAATATGGAAAAAGTAGAGTCTCTCCGCAAGGAAATTGCTCCCCATCTCCGCTTTCTTAAAAAGCAGGTAGAAAAAGTAGAAAAGACTATTGCTCTCCGTGAAGAGTTACGGGCAATATACACAGAATATCTAAAACGCGAATCACTCTACCTCGAGGCAAGTCAAAAGGCTTTGACTGATGAAGGCACACAACCAAAACAGGATCTCGAACGCCTCGAAAAAGAGCTAGCCCTTGCAAAAAAAGTTCTCGAAGAATCAAAACACAAGGACGTAAAGTCGAGTGAGCTTATTCTCCTCGAATCAAACTTGAAAACAACTCGTACATCGCGTGATGAAGTCACACGAACTATTGGTCGTATTGAAGGTGAAATTGGCAGCCTTGAAAGGATGCTTGCCCGAGAAAAACAGAACGCTCAAACTGAAATAACAACCGTTGAATATGGCAAAGTAAAAGAATTAGTTGCTCATATCGATGGTTTGGCGGCAGATATTGAATCTGCAGAGGATATGGGTACGATTCGTGGTGTGCTGGCTAAGATCCGCACATCTCTTCGTGGCTTTCTTGAATCACATAAAAATACCAAAGCAGAAAACCGGGCAGGAGACCTCGAAAAAGAAATTGAAATGCTCCGAGGACGAAAAATTGATGCCGATCTCGAGGCTCAGGAAAAGGAGGTTGAACTTACCAAGCTATCAGATGCATACAGTGCACTGCGCCTGGGTATAGAAAAGGAAAAAGACAGCTCTCGTGATGCTGAAAAGGCTCTTTTCCGTATTATTGCAGAAGAAAATGAGATCCGGGGACGACTCGGTATTTTGCGTGTGCGCGAAGAAAAGCTTCGCCTCGAAAAAGAAGATTTTAAAAGGGAACTCGGTGAGGGTGCGGTGCTCATCGGCCGTGATATTTACGCCTATGAATCTGACACAACTATCTACTCAGTAGAGGAAAGACATGTTCAGGAAGATCGCCGCAAAACTATTGAAAAAATAAAGGTCCGCCTCGAGGATTCAGGTGCTGTATCACCCGGTGACGTAATGAAGGAGTTTAAAGAAACTACCGAACGAGATGAATTCCTTGCACGAGAACTTGTAGATTTGGATACTTCGGCACAATCTCTCACGACGCTCATAAAAGAGCTTGAGATAAAACTCGATACGCTATTCTCTGAAGGTATTTCAAAAATTAACCATCAATTCAAATCATACTTTGCCCTCATGTTTGGTGGCGGTGAAGCGTCACTCGCTGTCACTCGAGAAAAGAAGCGTAAACGAGCACTATCACCAGAAGAAATGGCTGAAATGGGTATTGGTGTTACGGGTGAGGAAGGTGAAGAAGAGGAAACTGAACTCGGTGTTGGTATTGAAGTAAACCTACCTCGCAAGAAAATAAAAGCACTTGAAATGCTTTCGGGTGGTGAACGCGCGCTCACCTCTATCGCCCTTTTGTTTGCTATTTCACAGGTAAATCCACCACCATTCATCATCCTCGATGAAACTGACGCCGCTCTCGACGAAGCCAACTCTAAAAAGTACGGTGATATGGTAGAAGGTCTTTCAAAATCATCCCAGCTCATCGTTATCACCCATAACCGCGAGACCATGTCCCGCGCTGGTGTGCTCTACGGTGTCACCATGGGCCGTGAAGGCTACTCAAAACTCCTCTCTATCGCTTTTAATGAGGCGTTAGCTGTGGCGAAATAAAATTCTATTGTTTTGTATCTTGTTGAGCTGTTGATTAGAACTTGGGGGTGCCGTGGTGGAGGATGTTAGAACCAATTACTGCTCGATACAGTATGATGCGATCTAAAACTTACGGGTGGATGCACATAATTTCTATTGTTCTTGAAGAGCACTCTTGAACAGGGAAAGTAATTTTTCGAGATGTGGATCAGGGGTAAGACCTTTAATCTTTCTGATTTCGATTTGCGCCACTATCATAGCTATCTTCTTTTGCAGCCATTTGTCATATTCGGTTTTGCTAGAATATTTGAATCTTCTAGCTTTTATATATTTTTCATCTATCTCAATACTCTTGTTTCTGAAAATAAGAATGACGGTAACTGCAACAACAAAGGCCATTAAAGGAAAGCTTAGAGAGGATTCGAGATTATTGAGTAGTAAATATGAAATACCGATGCCGGACACAGCAAATAATGTTTGCTTAAATGTAAGAGGACCAATTATATTTTCTTCATTCATAAATTAAATATATCACCAATAGGGTGAAACTAAAATGTGGGTGCCGTGGTGGAGGTTCAGAACTCTGAATTAGCAGGTTATTGCCTCAGAGTTTCAGTTATTTATCATCTGAAAATATCTTTAGGCAACTTGAGTATTCTTTAACGTAGAATACGCTTTGTAATTCCAATACCCAGCGTAGGCGGCGACAATGATACCTAACCAGCCTCCTCCACCATTTAATAAAAAAGAAACCGCGGCAAACACTATATATATCCAACCAAAATAGACGCCCATTATTTTATTCTTCTTCAATAACATTGCTGCTGCAAACACCAGAACAGCCATTGCTAGAAAAATGATCATTGGGGACATTCCTGATTGTGCGTATAAAAACACACTTGCCAAAACAAGTAGTAAACCCAGAGCAAAAAAATTTCTCATAGCTGTTCTCACTGGATTGGCATAGTTCTCTGTTCTTTTGTATAGCTCCATTTGTTTTTACTAATAATAATGGTTTAATTATCCTATCAATTCACCCAAATGACAAGTGAACCACCAAGACAGGAATATAGACTTAGTATCAAACAATTTCTAATCAATTGCTTTTATAGTTACCCATTATGGCTATTCTTAATTTTAAATTTTGACTATATTAAAAAAAATGACTGGCAAAAGTTCGAGATATTTTTTATTTTGGGAACTTTTATTTTATTCTCATTTATAAATTGGATTTTGGCACAGAAGATTCTATCAAAATATCTATTAATCCTACATGTGTCAGTTTTCGTGTGGTTAATTCTATCTTCTCCTGGTTCTCTGGTGGACGTAATAATAATATATATTGGTTTTTCACCCATTATTTTTGCCTATCAGGTTTTCACTTGGATGCCATTTCTAATTAGATTCTTATGCCAAAACAGACACAGGTTGAATAAGCTGCCTTTTGATTAAATTAGCTAAGCGAACTTTTTACGTTGGGTGCCGTCGTAGAGGACACTAGAACCATAGGACCGAGGGTCAGGTAGAGAAGATGCAAAAGCAGCGTACTAGGACGCTGCTTTTGTATAAGATGGGTGTCTCTGCTACACCAACACGTAATCCAAAGTCTTCTTTTCCATATCCGCACCTACAATCTTGAACTTGAGCGTGTCACCGAGGGTAAATTTCTTTTTTGTTTTGTCTCCCGTAATGGAATAAGTCTTTTCGTTGAATTTGTAGAAGTCATCAGTCAAAGTACGGAGTGAAATCATACCTTCACATTTTGTATCTTTTTCTTCAACATACATACCCCACTGGGTCACACCGGTAATAGTACCCATAAATGATTCACCAACATGCTCCTTCATATATTCTACCTGCTTGTACTTGATCGAAGCACGTTCTGCTTCTGATGCGCGGATTTCCTTTTCTGAGTTGTCATCTGCAATTTTTTGGTAACGAGTAGCTTCACCTTGAGTGATTTTACCTCCCGCCAATTCACGGAAGAGTAATCGGTGCACAATAAGGTCCGCGTAACGACGAATTGGAGAGGTAAAGTGCGTGTAGTACTCGAAAGCAAGACCGTAATGACCAATATTGCTAGTTGAGTAGACGGCTTTTGCCATAGAACGGATAGCTGCTGTCTTTATGAGCGCTTCTTCGGTAGTTCCTGCTGCTTCAATAAAGAGTTTCTTTAGATCTTTAACCGCAATTCCTTTTTTAGTAAGAGGGAGGTTGTATCCAAGTGCTTTAACAAGACCGATAAGGTTCTCAAGCTTTTCAATAACAGGCATATCGTGAACACGGTAGAGGAACGCTCCATGGTTTTTTGCATTAGCCTTCCACATGAAGTGAGCTACTTCACGGTTTCCGAGAAGCATGTATTCCTCAACGAGCTTGTGAGCATCCTTTCGAGTCTTTTTATAGATTCGGATTGGTTTGCCTGTCGAGTCGAGTTCAAATTTAACCTCGTCTGTTTCGAAATCAATAGCACCTGATGCTTCTTTAACAGCTTTGAGCTTCTTTGCGATCTGATTTAGCTTCAAAAGTTCTTTTGAGTATTCTTTTGACTTACCTTCGAGGACTTCTTGAGCTGCTTCGTAGGTAAAGCGCTTCCATGACTTGATGATTGTCTTTCCAAACCATCGCTCAAGCACATCTCCGTTATCATTCATTACAAAAACTGATGAGAAGGTGAGTTTTTCCTCGTTAGGGTTGAGAGAACAGAGGTCGTTTGAGAGAACTTCGGGAAGCATAGGGATAGTTCGGTCAACGAGGTATATAGACATACCACGTTCACGTGCTTCTTGATCAAGGGCCGTGCCTTCACGAACGTAATGTGATACGTCAGCAATGTGGACTCCTATTTCATAGAGACCTCCAGGGAGTTCCTTGAATGAAATAGCGTCGTCAAAGTCCTTTGCATCGATAGGGTCTATTGTAAATGTAGGTGTATCACTGAAATCACGTCGTGAAGCACGTTCCTCAGAGGTAATTTTCTTTTCTTTTTTACCAATAGACTCTGCCTCGTGAGTAACTTGCGTAGGGAAGTCGTATGCAAGACCACGTTCAAGCACAATCGCTCGCATTTCTGCATTGTGTTCACCGTGACGACCAATAATTTCAATCACTTTACCAATTGGATAGAGTTTTTCATTCCATTCAGTGAGTTCAACATACACTTTGTCACCAGCTTTTGCTTTGAGACTTGCTTCAAGAGGAATAAACACATCTTGATACATGCGTTTGTCATCAGGAACGAGCGCGAATCCAAGTTTTGCTGATTCGAGTACTCCCACAAAGCGTGTTTTAGCGCGCTGAATTATTTTTACAACTTCAGCTGTCTGGCGAAAATCACCACGCTTTGGCATGAGTTTTACTTCAACTTGATCCTTGTGAAGTGCTGTGTGAAGGAGGTTTGCGGGGATTTCGAGGTCTTCTCCTGCTTTATCCGCTGGATTCTCTATAAACCCTATACCTTTTGAATTAACGCTTACAATACCTTTAATAGTAGCTGTTTCCTGTCCGTCTTTCGTAGAATGTTTCATTGGCTCTTACTATAGCAAAAAACCCATATATTGCCACTTTTATAAAGAATAGGGCTTATATTTGACGACTTTACATATCTTTGCTAGTATCTCAGTCTATGTTAAAGATTCGATTACAACGTGTTGGTCGCGTAAATGTACCAACGTTCCGTCTCGTTTTGACGGATTCAAAGAATTCTACAAAGTCAGGTAAATTCCTCGAAATTCTCGGTATGTATGACCCTGTGAATGATGTAAAGGAAGTAAAGGCTGACCGAGTTAAGGAATTGATGGCAAACGGTGCAAAGCTCTCTGACACTGTTCATAACTGGCTTATTGAAAAGAAAGTTATCCCAGGAAAGAAGATCAACAACCTCCCACTCAAGAAACCTATTGTAAAAGAAGCTCCAAAGGGCGCAGAGGCAGCAAAGGCTCCAGCAGCAGCTCCAGCTCCCGCAGAAGCTCCAAAGGCTTAATACTCTACAGAAAATTGCCCACAGGGGCAGTTTTCTTTTCGTGAGGGGGTGCTACAATATCTCCAGAGCGTATCTGCTCGATTACTTCCTTTAACCAAAACACATGACTGAACAAGACGCGAAATTCCTCGATTTTCTTATAAAGGCGTTGGTAGACAATCCGAATGATGTAAAGATAGTTCGAACAGTAGACGAAATGGGTGTACTTCTTACACTTGATGTAAATGCAGCTGATATGGGTAAAATTATCGGACGTGAAGGGAATACAGCAAAGGCAATCCGAACCCTTCTCCGAATCGTTGGTATGAAAAACAACTCTCGCGTAAATCTAAAGATCTCAGAGCCTCTTGGAGCTCCTGTAAAGGAATCAAAGGCTACAAAGACTGTAGATGAAGCGATGGCAGATCTCAATCTTTAATTATTTTTTTGACAAAAGCCGCCGTAAGGCGGCTTTTGTTTGGTTGCTCATTGGGTAGCGTGGTAGACTCAGTACTCAAAATTTAATTCATGAAAAAAGTAAAAGAAATAGCATACGAACTTTCAAAAGGAAATATAGAAAAAGCAGCAGAGTTGCGACTCGGTGTTAAGTTTGACGACGCTTCTCTTGAACTTGAAGTTATTGAAATTGCTCGACAGGCAATTATTTCGTATTTAAAGAAAGGGGATACTGAGAGAGCGCTCGAAACAAAGAAGTTTTTCAAAATCCCTACAGATTTAGCCGACGAAGCACTTAAACAAGCCGTGCTTTCAAGTTACTGTGATGGAGATTTAAAGAGGATGTTACAGATTCGAGACAAAATGGGCATGTCCACATCTTTAAAAAAGGAGGTTATTGAATATTGTGAGTCGTGGGGCAGACACGAGGAGGCAAAAGCTATGAGGTTGGTATTTTTAGGATAATACTTTATAGTGCATTCTATGAGCCTTTCGTTCCGCATCGTTGCGGGTCCGAAAGACCTGCACGACCTAAGTCATCCGTATAAAGACCTTACTGAACTCGTACGGCGCGCTCGAAAAGATAGCCCTTTGGAAACACCTGAGAGATTAGACGCTTTTTGTAGAGAGGGTGGTCGACTCGCTGTTGCGTATCATGGGATTACAATAGTTGGCCGAGCAACACTTTATTTTGAGGTTTTTGGTGGTGTATTATCTGCACGAATCGACGATGTGATTATGTTGCCTGGTTACCAGGATGAAAATCCTAAAATCAGACTCATCTTTCCCCTCATGGCTTTTGCAAAATACGCTTTCAACGACCACGGTTTGTTCGCACACCATGCTGATGTGGTGCGACATCCAGGTATTTTTAAAAGAACTATTTTTAGACCCGGTCTTGTGCCTAAACCTGAAACCTAAACGTTTCAGGTTTTTTTATTGGTTATATTTACATGCTATTCTTAGTGCATATGAAACACATCACAATTGTTCTAGGTGTCATGATTTGTATATTGGCCGGCGCTCTCTGGTTCACTATCACCAAACAGTCGGTTAAATTTACTTCCGACGTAGCCACACCTACACCTACTGTCATTCAAGTTTCTAATGAAATTACGCTTGCCACATCAACAATCAAGAATTTTGGAGGGGTATATGAAGCCCTGGAGCAAACAGTGCAGAGCTATCGTTTCCGTAACTTGGATTGGGTTCATATTGCCCATATTGACGTTAATGGTAAGGATTTGTATGTAGGTGAAACTCAGGGTACGTTTGGCAATGGTGTGGTTGATAAAAACCACACACCTCTCTTTTTATATGACGGTATTTTATACACAACGTATGGATATGGAGGTGAGACATACCCACTCAAGGAAACAAACTGGTCATATCGGTATAAAACTATGGATATAGATCAATATATGCCAATTGAAAATTATGGTTCTGTAAATATGGACAGAGAGGCGATTGAAACTTTAAAAATTAAGGTGGGTCTAGACAGAATTACCATCCAATCAGACACAAGTGGTCAACCTACAAAGATCGAAGTAACTCTTCTCGGACAGAAACAGAAAATAAGCGGTAAAATTCAGTCTGTACGATCTGTTAATCTAATCACGAAACCGGAATTTGCAGGTCTTGAAGACTATCCCACTCTTGTTAATAAAGGAAGAAAACTACCAGGGAATGCGGTAGGTACAGCAAGCTACGACCTTGATACGGGTTATAAAATCTCATACCCAGAGAAACTCAACGGCAAAAAAGTAACGGTTATTGATCAAGGTAGTCATAATTACTCTTTTAACACAGAGGATACACCGTATGAACCTGATGTCGCCAATTTGTATTGTCAGGAAAATGACAATCAACAAATCGGACCTCAAGTTGGTGAGCCTGTTGCAATCTCTTTAGGAAGTCGTTCAAAGCTTATTGACTGGGGTGTTTCTCAGGAATATCACTCAGACGCCTTTTCTTTCACTGGTCCAGGCTATTATTGCCAATTTAGGGTGCACCAAGCATTTACGCTCGATATGTTTAGGATTTCTTTCTAATTATTGAGATTTGATGTAATGTTGGTTTTATGGTATTTCACATAGTTACATTATTTCCAGGAGCCTTTGACTCGTACCTCGGCGAATCAATCCTTAAGCGGGCCATAGAAGATAAGAAAATAAAGGTTAAATTCTACAATCTTCGTGATTTTAGTGTTGATAAATGGGCTCGGGTGGATCAAAAACCGTATGGTGGCGGTCCTGGTATGGTTATTCAAGCTTTACCAGTGGCAAAAGCAATCGAAAAGGCAAAGAAGGCCTGTGGCAGGTCTTTAACTAAAATCGTCTTTTTTAACCCAAGCGGGAAGTTGTTTGATACAACGTACGCAAAGGTTGCTGCAAAGAAGTATAAGAACATCATTTTTGTGTGTGGTAGATATGAAGGTATTGATGCTCGAGTAAAGAAGATGTTTAAAATGGAGGATATTTCCGTTGGCCCTTTCGTACTCACTGGCGGTGAATTACCTGCGATGATTATGATTGACTCTATTGCCCGACAAATCGAGGGTGTTTTAGGTAATTTTGATTCTCGTGAGGAAGAACGTGTTGCAAGCCCTGATTCATATACACGTCCTGAGGTTATCGAGTATAAAAAGAAGAAATACCGCGTGCCCAAGGTGCTTTTGTCAGGAAACCACAAGCTTATTGATGAATGGCGAGCTAGCCAGCAGTAACTTTTAGGTGTTTGTGCTGATTATATGAATAAACACATGAATCCAGCGTTGCATAAAGAAGAGTTTAGATTAAAGAAGGATGAGGACGTCCTTTCTGCCTCTTTTACATACCCGTATCTTTTCGAAATCCTGGTTGAGCGGTATGAAGTTCCCTTCTTGCGTAAGGCTAAAAGCATAGTCTACAGCGACGAAGTTGCCCAGGACGTGGTACAAGACACGTTTGTGAAGATATATCTCTACGGCAAGAAATTTAAGCCCGTGGAGGGTGCTAGGTTCTCTTCGTGGGCATATAAGGTGCTCGTGAACACATGTTTTGTTTGGTACAAGAAGGTAAAGCGAGAGAAGGCGTTTTTCACGGCGCTTGATGCTGATATGGAGGCAGTATTGCCAACCGATGATTCGAGCGACAAGGCGGCTCACACTGACCTTGATTATCTGGAGTCCGTTTTTACTCGATTACCTGAAACCTTTGCCCGAATACTGAGGTTATATGTAATTGACCATAAAGATTACAAACAAATAGCAGAAGTAGAGGGTGTGACCGAAGGGGCGATAAAGACAAGAATGCACCGTGCTCGAACAGAAATGCGAAAGATTAGTAAAGATGTAACGTATTAATAATTGAACTACCATGACAGTCATTACAAACAGTATTATGAAAAAGGTGCGAGTGATCTTCCTTATGAGACGGTTGGTTACACCTTTTGCTTTTCTTTCAGCAGCCGTTGTGGTTCTCGTTTCAACAGTATCCGTCTCTCATGTTATACAGAACATGCCGACTTTGATCGATGTTCATGCCGTTGTTAAATTCTTTGCGTTGGCGTTTGCGCACACAGACGTTGTTGTTAAAAGTGCGCTGGTTGCGGGTACGCTGTTTCTCGGTTTCACTTTCAAGGGATTGATTGAAAGCATTCGCGTGTCAGTTATTACTCAAAAATATAATTAGCCCTCATTTAAAAACACCACAATACAATGTGGTGTTTTTAAATTTCAACAAAATACTCAGAACTGCTCTTGATTAGATAGCATTCTGTTGTGGAATTGTGAACACGTAGTATGAGTATATTTTATAAAGGACAAGTAACTTTTCATCCAAATTGCAGCTGTATTGGACAAATTTGAAGTCTACATTTTAAAAGACATGCATATTATGTAACGTGTCTCTTTATGCTTGCTACACAAGGGTATATCGGAAAGTGTCCTATATTGCCGAGACAATTTACACCAATTTTTTAAAAGTATTACAGATTGCGCGTTTCAATCGGTCTGATTGAAGTGAGTAACAATCTGCGGATGTCTTTTACTCTTGATTACTTGATCATGGGTAAAATTTTTAGTGATAGCAAATTAATATCTCGTAGATTGTGTCTTAGTGAAATTTAGAATCATAAAAAGTTGAGACTTTTACTTAAAGGACATTTTCTTGAATTTTGAATAGTGGATACATGTAAATAATTGTTATTCACAGCCATATTTTTGACGAATTGCTGATATAATATCTTGGTAAGACTAGTTTCAGATTTGTTTCATTTTCCATCTAGTCTTTCAGGCTTCGTTTGTTCTATGAATTTAATCACTTTCGTACGTCACATATTTCGATCTGTTCTCCTCACTGGACTTGTTCTGGTGACGTGCGTTAGCGCGTTCCCTGTGTTCGCACAGACTGCAAGTGCGCCAGCATTTTTTAGCTACCAGGGACGTCTAACGGATTCTTCTGGAAATCTTCTTGGCGGTTCGGGTTCAACGTATTTCTTTAAATTCTCACTCTGGAATAACTCGGTTGTTGGTTCAGGTTCTCGAGTATGGCCTGTATCAAATCCGACTGTTGTTCCCATGGTTGTTAAGCAAGGTTTGTTTAATGTAAACATTGGTGATGTTGCAGGTGGATATCCTGACGCATTGACCGACGTTTTCAATACCACAAACCTCTATCTTCAGGTTGAAGTATCTTCGAACGGCGTAACATATGAGACTCTTTCACCTAGACAATCAATTTCTTCTGCACTTTTCTCACAGGTGTCTGGTCGAGTTGTAGGTGCGGGCCAGTCAGCGATCGGAACTACAACACCTGCTACCGACTCTGTGTTGACCGTAGAAGCGACCACAACCACTTCTGTACCCGTTTCTATACGTGGCACATCAGGTCAGGTTGCTGATTTATTAAAGCTTCAAGATTCAAATCGAAACAATCTCTTTACTGTGAGTAGTAATGGGGAAGTTCACGCATCTTCATCACTTCAGGTTACCGGTACAACAGAGCTTTATAGCACCCTTACTGTTCACGGACTCACATCACTTCAGAATGCATCTACCACCCTTTTGTCAGCACAAGCGGGTGTGTATGTTGGTAACACTACGAAGACGATTATTTTGGGTGATAATGCTACTTCTACATTTGCAGGCGGAATAGTTGCTACAAATGGCGTACGTGTTACAGCGGGGGGTGTTCGTGTGGACTCTCTCAATTGTGCTGCGTTTGCAAACGGTGGCGTTCTCACTACTGATTCAAACGGAAACGTGTTGTGTGCCGACGATGATGTGGGTGTAGGCGGTACTGGTATTACTAGTTTGAACGGTCTTATAGCAGTAACACAGACTTTTGCAACTTCTTCAGACGCTAACATTACATTGACCGTTAATTCTGCTGGATCTGTACACACATTGACCCCAGCATTCGTCGGAACCCTGAGTGTTGCTCGAGGTGGCACAGGTCTTTCTTCAATTACGCAAAATCAAATATTGATTGGTGGCGTTGGTAATACCGTGACACAAATTGCGACCTCATCTCTCGGTCTTCTCACTACAAACGTTGCTGAGGGCTCAAACCTCTACTACCAAGATGCTCGTGTTCAAACATACTTAGATACTGTTGGAAAAGGATATTTCTATTCAACAACTTCTG
>JBDKKJ010000009.1:0-98372 GCA_039796155.1 Candidatus Parcubacteria bacterium | reverse complement strand
CGCAACTCTTCTGTCGCGGTTAATATGTGAATACATACCCGTATGGTTGCTAGTGATTAAACACTTCTAGCGTACCGTACGGGTATGTTCGTTGTCATTGCACTTCAGGGGAGAATTCACCTTTTGCTATTGACAATAAGGTATAGTATTGATATAATATAAAAGTATCGTATACCGTCGGAGACTCATACCATGAACGTTAACATTGTGGACCTCGTAGTGGTCCTCATGTCAGTCGTAATCGGAATAGCGGCTGACAGACAGTATTATCTCGGACTAGACAAACCAGGACATCAACCGCCCAACAGGTGGTCGTGGCTCATCTGGAGCTTCTCAGCTTTTGTGGAGGTAGCGACGTTTAAAGGCATTTCGGACGACTGGTTGAAGGTTCTTCCTTTAGCCACGACCCCGATTGCTTGCGTTGTGATTCTCTCCAAAGTCTGGAAGATGAAGGAAGACAGGTGGGATGGTGCGCTGGATAAGACTATCGACATCGTGTCGGTTATCCTTTCATTCGCGGCCATCTTCATTTGGCTTTACTTCAAGGAAGAGCTCTGGGCACACGTAATGATGATTTGTGCCGTGCCAATCAGCTATATACCACAGTGGAGAGAGACGCTCAAAGTGCACTCTCACTCCTCAGTGGATAAACTGCCGTGGATGTTGTGGACGATTATGGATACGCTTAACCTTATCCTCAATCTTCATCGCATCAACGACATCGCTGAGATTCCTTACGTTGTCGTGGAGCTTATCTGCCACGCTAGTGTCTGGTTCCTGATATCGTTCCGCCGTAGCGCATAAAGACTCCTTTTTGGGGAAACTGATGCGCTACTTTTCTTTGAAAGATTAATCTTGTTGTGGTTTAATTAAGGAATGGAACTACTATGCCCATGGGAATCTGCAAGATTTCTAATATTTTCGAGCAATGTGCCTACGCTTCTTTATTATTCGCATTTTGTTGCTGTGCTAGCAGCTATTGTTTTCTTTATTGTACTGTTTGGACAGCGTAAAAATTCTTTAGCCGTTAAACTATTTTTGTTTGATGTGGTTGTGTTCACAGTTTGGACTATAATAGATGTTTTATTGTGGGCAAGTAATAGGGCTGACATCGTAATGTTTTATTGGAGTATTCAAGTTCTTCTTGAAATATTCATATTTTCGACAGCGTTTTATTTTGCATATACCTTTATAACAAAGAAGGATATGTCTTTCTTGTCAAAGCTGTTCACTGTCGGGTTGATGCTTCCGATTATATTTCTTTTACCGACAGATAAATTACTACCGGCCATTGATATTGCTTACTGCAATGCAATTGAATCGACACTTCTATTTTATTATGTCTACGCTTTTGAAATATTAGGTAGTCTTTTCATACTCTTTTTTGCTATTAAAGAGGTAATCAAGTCACCTCAAAGAAGGAAAGAGATAACTTTATTCACATCTGGCATCCTAATTTATCTTCTAGCTTTCTCTTCTGGAAACATAATCGGATCAATTACAGAGAACTGGGCACTCGCGCAAATTGGTCTTTTGGGTATGCCTATATTCATTGCCTTACTTGCTTACAGTGTCGTTAAATTTAGAATTTTTAACAGCAAACTCATCAGTAGCCAAGCGCTTGTTGCAACCATTTGGCTTCTGACACTTGCAATTTTGTTTATTAGAAAAATAGAAAACGTACGTGTTGTTGTTGTGTTTACTTTGGTGCTGTTCACTGTACTTGGCTATCAGCTTGTTAGAAGTGTTAAGCGTGAAATCGCAGCGCGAGAGCAATTGGAAACAGCAAACACCCGTCTCCGCGAGCTTGATGTTCAGAAGACGGAATTCATCTCGTTTGCTACACACCAGCTTCGTAGTCCACTTACATCTATTAAAGGGAATACATCACTCATACTTGAAGGTGATACCGGCCCTGTACCTGAACAAATGAAGGGGATTCTCGAGGTAATCTACACTTCAATAAAAACTATGGGGAACATTGTCGAAGACTATCTCAACATGTCACGACTTGAACTCGGTACCATGAAATACAGTATGGTTGATATGGATTTTAAAGACCTTCTTCATGATGTGGTGAATGAGCAAAAGGTTAATATTGAAGCGAAGGGTCTTGCATATTCTCTGTCCGTAGATGAGGGACAGGCTTTTAAGGTAAAAGCTGATCCTGATAAATTCAAACAAGTCATCATGAATACTATTGATAACTCTATCAAGTACACACCAAGTGGTTCGCTCTCTATCTCACTTTCCAAAGACAATGCAAAGAAAGTTGTTCGTCTCAGGATTGCTGACACTGGCGTAGGTATTAAGGCGGAGGTTATGCCGAAACTTTTTAGAAAGTTCTCACGAGCACCAGATGCATCTGCAGCAAACATTCACGGAACGGGTCTCGGACTCTTTATCGCTAAAGAAATGATGAATGCTCATCATGGCCGCATCTGGGCCGAATCGGAAGGCGAAGGAAAGGGAAGTCAGTTCTATGTAGAAATGCCGGAGGCGTAGGAGAATAAAAAAGCCGGGCGCGTAGCGCCCGGCTTTTCTCGTAACATCAAGACTTTTTGGGTTTAAGACCCTTTTTATACTTGTTCCAATACGGAAGCCATGCCTCTTTAAACAAAGCGAGTTGAATCACATCGTGATACTCTCCGTTTCTAAAGATATGCTTCTTCTGAACTCCGTCATCCACATATCCGCAGTGTCTACTATATGCAACGCTTCGAGCGTTGAATGCATAAACACGCGAACAGATTTTGCGGAGATTTAAAATATTGAAGGCGTAGTTGAGGAGGACCATTTTAGCGTCCGTTCCGAAACCTTTACCCCAATATTCTTTTTCACCAATGAATGCTCCTGTCGTTGCTGTGCCGTCGATCCAGTTGATGTGATGGATACCCATAACACCAATCGGTTTTCCGGCATTGGTAACGATAAGGAGTGCAATGTCCGTCTTGCTTCCCTGAAGTCCCTCAATCCACTTTTCCTCGAGTGCCTGCATCATAGGCATATTCCGCTCGAGGAACTGTGTGATATCGGAATCATTGACCCACCGCGTAAGAAGCGGGGCATCAGTCTTATCTAAGGGGCGCAGAAAGCATTTCTGTGCCCGAAGGAACACTACTTGATCATTTTTGATATCAGATTTCATTACATGTTTGGTTTATTGTTAACGAGCGCTCTACGGGCGAGGAATCTTTAGGTAAGATAAAAAAGCCCGGCTTGCGTAGAGCCGGGATTCGTCCATGTCTATCAAAAAGAGAGAATTATGAACACATTTCGGCCATACACAAAAAGTTTGAACACTGGGAATCGGCGACGCCAAAAAGCCCGCGTTCTGCGGTGATTTCCATGTGCTTTGTGTATGTAATGAAATGTTTCATTGCCTATTTACACTACCTAATCTTTGAATAAGTGTCAAATATCATGCAAAAGCTGTTATATCGCCATAAATGCATAAGTCTGATAAAATAGAGGAATGTCAGCAATTGAACCAAAAATCCTTAAAGGTTTTCGCGACTTTTTGCCAGAAAAGCAGATTGCCCGCCAAAACATGATCGATAGTATTCGCGCGTCATATGAGACGTTTGCTTTTGAGCCGCTTGAAACTCCTGTTCTTGAATATGCGGAAGTGCTCACCGGAAAATACGGTGACGAAGGCGACAAGCTCATGTATCGATTCAAGGACAACGGAGATCGTGACGTTGCTATGCGCTACGACCTTACCATTCCACTTGCTCGAGTGGTTGCAATGAACGGAGAACTCAAAAAACCATTCAAGCGATACCAGATAAGCCCTGTGTGGCGTGCAGAGAACACCCAGAAGGGTCGTTACCGCGAATTCTATCAGTGTGATGCTGATATTGTTGGCTCAAACAGTCCTCTTGCAGATGCAGAAATCCTCGCACTCAGTGCAACAACCATGCGCAAGCTCGGTATCACGGATTTCGTCATTCGCATAAACTCTCGTGAAATTATTTCCGCTTTTTACGATTCTCTCGGTCTTTCAGCAGAAGCAAAAGTTATAGCCATCCGCAACGTTGATAAAATAGACAAGATTGGTAAGGAAGGAGTTGCAAAGGAACTCACAACAGCGGGTTTTTCACCTGAAAACATTGAAAGTATTGCAACATTCGCCGAGACATCTATTGATGCCATTGCAAATCAGCAGGATTTGTCTAAGGTAAGTGAGCTTTTCCCTTCTGTTAAAGAAGCTCTCGGGAAGCTCCTTGTTATTGTTGAATACGCATACGATTTAGCTCCTGACACCCGTTTTATCATTGATTTTTCTATCGCCCGCGGACTCGATTACTACACCGGAATCATTTTTGAAACCAATCTCACCAAAGCTCCACAGTTTGGATCTGTTATGTCAGGAGGTCGCTACGATAATCTCGTCGGAATGTTTGCTAACAAGACTGTGCCTGCGGTGGGAACTTCAATTGGCCTCGATCGTCTTTATTCAGCTCTCGAAGAACTCGGTCTTGTTAAAGAAATCAAATCAACTGCACGCGTACTCATCGTGAACTTTGATGAATCCCTCACTGCTGACTACCTTTCTATGGCTTCTGACCTCCGTTCTGCAGGTATAAACACCATGCTTTATTTCGATACAGCCGACATGAAGAAGCAGCTATCATACGCGAGCGATAAAGGTATTAAATATGCTGTGATGTATGGCTCAAATGAGGCTAAAGAGGGAATGGCGCTTGTGAAAGACTTGGAAAAGGGGACTCAAGAGAAAGTAGAGTTAAAGAAACTTGTATCGATACTGAAGTAATCTTTGACGCGTAGAAAAAAGAGTCGTATTCTATACACATGATTCTCAATACGTACCAGAAATATTGTTTTGGATTTTTCGCACTCCTTATTATTTTTTGGCTCGGACTTTTCTTCACAGGAACTAAAGATGGGCTCGTCGCCTCACTTTACGTATTTCTTTACGGACTTATTCCGCTTGTGGGTGGTGTGCTTGCGATACGCGGATATCGTACCTGGGGTGGGCTATCAACAATACTCGGCAAGGCCATATTTTTTATAGGACTCGGACTCTTTTTCTGGGGAATAGGAGAAACTATTTGGGCATACTACAACTTCTTTCTTGATGTCGAAATTCCGTACCCTTCATTAGCCGATGTTTTCTTTGCACCGAGCGTTTTCTTTTACACTCTCGGTACTATTTTCCTTTCTATGACTACAGGTGTTCGCTTTGGACTTCGTAATATGGGCGGAAAAATCTTCTCAATTGTGGCGCCATTCTTTGTTTTCCTTATTACGTACTACATTTTGATCATTATTGGTCACCAAGGTGAGCTTTTCTCTGATACGTCGTCGTTTATAAAGACCGTACTCGATATTGCATACCCAATAGGCGATGCTGTTGCACTGTCTGTCGCCGTTGTGGTTGCAGGGCTGTCATTCAGATACCTCGGAGGCGTCTACAAATACGATGTTATCTCGATTCTACTTGGTCTAACTGTTATGTTTACAGCCGATTCGTATCTCTCATATACCTCAACTATTGGTACGGCATACAGCGGAGACTTTGGTGACCTCCTGTTTACCGTAGCGGTATTCCTCCTCACATTCGGACTCCTTGGCTTTAACAAGATAAAGAAAACGGAAGTAATTGTAGGCTAACTTTAAATTCATATGAAAATCACAAAACTAGGACACTGCTGTCTTGTCATACAAGAAAACGGATTGATAATTTTGACTGACCCCGGTGCATACACAACGAAGCAGGTTGAGATTAAAGATATCGATATTGTTCTCATAACACACGAACACGCTGATCATCTTCATGTTGATTCACTGAAGAAGGTTCTTGAGAATAATCCTAACGCGGAAGTAATTACCAACGCTTCAGTTGGCCGAATTCTTGAAAAGGAAGGCATTAAGTTTGCTGTTGTTGGTGATAAAGAATCTACCGTGCGAAAAGGTGTTGAAATAAGTGGTTTCGGCACAGATCATTGGACAATGTACAAAACGGTTAGCCCTGTCGAGAATACAGGATACTTTATTGGTAAGAAACTATTCTACCCAGGTGACTCATTCTCTACGCCAAATGCACCAGTAGATGTGCTCGCTATGCCAGTTGCTGGACCATGGGCAACGCTTATAGAAATGATCGACTATGCGCTTATGATTAAGCCTAAGAAAGCTTTTCCTGTACATGACGGTATGCTTTTCCCTGATAAAGTTGGCCCCGCTCACCGATTGCCTGCATTGGAGCTTCCAAAAAGTGGCATTGAATTTATTGCTATGATTGAGGGTGATACAAAAGAGTTTTAGATTTCCGTAAAACCGTTGTTTTTGTTACTATAAACACATGGCACAACCTAAAAAAATACTCCTCTCAGGTGTTAAACCAACCGGCCGACCTCATATCGGAAACTATTTTGGTGCGATGAAGCAATTTGTCGACATGCTCAATACCGGCAACTACGAATGCTATATCATGATCGCTGACTATCACGGTCTCAATCATATTCAGAATAAAGCAGAGATGCAGGCAAATATTATTGATCTTGCTCTCGATTACATTACAATCGGTCTTGATCCAAAGAGATGCGTTCTCTTTAAGCAATCAGATGTCTCTGCACACACAGAACTCGCTTGGATTTTCGATACCATCACCACTATGCCGTATTTGATGCGTGCACATGCATTCAAGGACGCTGAAGCTAAAGACAAAGAGATCTCTGTCGGCACATTTAACTATCCAATACTCATGGCGGCGGATATTTTGCTTTACCAACCAGATGTAGTGCCAGTTGGAGCGGATCAAAAACAACATGTTGAATACGCACGCGATACCGCACAAAAATTTAACAACATCTTCGAACCCACTTTTAAATTACCAAGAGAGGTCATCATAGAAAGTGTTGGTACAGTCCCCGGAACCGATGGTCGCAAGATGTCAAAGTCATACGGAAACGCCATCGCACTCTTTGCGACTGATGAAGAGATTAAAAAAGCAGTGATGTCTATTGTAACCGACTCTTCAGGTGGAGTTCCCGTAAATGTTCGTGCTATTCATGAACTTTTCCGCGACAAAGCATATCTCGACGCACTCTACACAGAGAAAGCGGGGAAGTATAAAGACCTCAAGGAGGCTCTTGTAGCAGATGTTCAGGCATTTATCCGTCCTATGCGTGAACGCCGTGACAAGCTCGCCAAGAATCGCAACAAGGTAATCAAAATCCTTGCTAAAGGAGGAAAGAAGGCTGGAAAGAAGGCGAATAAGACGTTGGAGAAGGTGAAGGGGGCGATTGGGGTAACGCTATAAACATGCCTCTGTTAACCTACGAAGAGTACAGAAAAGCTAATCATCCCGGTGCGCATATTTTTGAATTAAAGCTTAAAAATAACAGTCTTTTTTATTTCGGAGAACGTCACTCTTTTGATCCAAAGGATCCTCAGTGGAATGAGGTTAAAGATTTATGGCAAAAGTTTGCCTCTGATGCATCTGCAAAGAAAATTGTCTTTGTTGAAGGTGGAGTTCGCGATATGTTTCCAACCGAGATTGAGTCAATCACAAGTGACGGTGGAATGGGTTTGGTAACTTTTCTCGCATCTCAGTCAAAGATAGAAACCTTCTCACCTGAACCTGAGGATGCATTTGAACGGTCGGAAATGGAAAAAGCATTCTCTCGTGACGAGATTCAGTACTACTATTTTGCACGCATGGTGTATCAGTGGGCACAGAAACAGGAGCCAAAACCGAACTTTGAGGCATACATGCAAAGAAGTCTTGAGTCAGACAAGAGAAAAAGCGGTTGGGTAAACTATGATTTTTCTATCGCACACATGAAGTCGGTTCATCAGGATATATTCAAGACAGAATTCTCACTCACCGATCCCGAATTCTTCTATGAAATCATCAATCCTGCAAAGGCTTCTGGGAGAACAGTAATTAACAACGTATCAACTAAATCAAGTCAGGTTCGTGACGCTTATATTGCCGATACTATCATTTCATATATGAAAAACGGCTTTAGTATCTTTGTACAATTTGGTCAGGCACACGCAATTATTCAGGAACCCTACCTTCGAGAGAAGCTTCTTTAGTACATATAGTATAGCAAAACAGTTGACGCTTGCGCAAGTATGTTGTTATTTGCTTTACTGGTCAGGCCCTCGTAAAATTATTCACATAGCCTATAAAGCATGGAAAAAGAAAAAACATATTCAAGTATTGAACTTGTGGGTCATCTATGGGATTTCATAAAGCCTTACAAGGCTCGTTTCTATGTAGCATCAATACTCCGTGCACTGGGAGAACTTGTGTGGCTTTATCCAGCATACGCTCTTGCCTCTATAGCTAACTTTTTCACAAAGTATCACACAGGTGATTCTCTTGCTCCGTTTTGGCAAACGATGGGCTATCTAGCACTTACCTCGATTATTTACTACTTCTCTTCATATTTTGCGAGCAACATTGGTTTCAAAACAGCTGAAAAAGCTGCAATTGATTCATTAACAAAGGTATCGCAACACGTATTTAAACTTGATATTGGCTGGCACGAAAAAGAGAATACTGGCAGTAAAATGAAGAAAATTGATCGTGGGTCAACCGCAATCAACCTCCTCTATCGAATGTGGTTTAGCACGGTTATTGAAGTAGCTATAAGTTTTGTAGGTATCATTATCATTATTGCCTACTTTGATCGTCTAATTGCACTTCTCACAGTTGGATTCCTTGTTATTTATTTTTGTATCTCTATCTTCTTTACAAAAAGAGCGGTTCAAATACAAAGAGCAGAAAATATTAAAGATGAAGAGCTTACAGGTATGGCTTTTCAAATAATGAGCAACATCCGAAGTGCGAAAGTGATGTCGATGGTTGGACCACTGTCAGGAAAGCTTGTTCAAGCAAGCCTTGAACTCTTCCAATTCGCCAAGCAGCGCATTTTTTGGTATCAGTCTGGGGGTGTAGCTAAAAACATCAGCGGTCAGATCTTCCGGCTGGCAATAGTTTCATACATCGGATATGGAATCATGAAAGGGCAATATGATCTCGGTTTCATGCTTCTCTTTTACGGGTACTTTTCAAACGTTCAGTCTGTTGTAGCTCAGTTGGCAAATACCTCTCAAGATTTCGCTCTTCGTAAGCAGCAGGTGGGGCGTATGACTGATCTTCTTAAAATTGTACCTACTACAGACATTGAAGAGGGCAAGGTCCAGTTTCCCAAAAATTGGCGGAAGATTGAGCTCAGAGACGTTTCATTTGGATATGGAGAAAAGAAGGTTTTGGACAACGTAACATTCACTATCACCCGAGGAGAGAAGATTGGAGTTGTCGGTCTGTCTGGTGCAGGTAAATCGACATTGTTCAAACTTCTACTCAAAGAGTACGAGGACTACACTGGAGATATTCTTGTAGATGGAATTTCGCTTAAAAGTATAAGCAAGCTAGATTACTTTAATCACACCGCGGTGGTGCTCCAGGAGACTGAAGTTTTTAATTTCTCTCTTAAAGAAAACGTGACGATCTCAAACTACGAAAGAAGGGATGATGCGACTCTTTTGACTGATTCACTCACGATTTCTCACGTACACGAATTTGCACAGAAACTTCCTCTGGGTGTAGACACACTCATTGGAGAAAAGGGTGTCAAACTTTCAGGTGGTGAAAAGCAAAGAGTTGGTATAGCACGCGCAGTGTTCAAGAAACCTGAACTTCTTCTCCTTGATGAGGCGACATCGCATCTTGATGTTGAGTCAGAAGAAAAGATCCAGGATTCACTTCATACATTCTTCAGAAGCGTTACAGCAATCGTTATCGCGCACAGACTTACGACTATTAAAGAAATGGACAAGATTTTGGTTATGCAGGACGGTAAAGTTATAGAACAGGGAAGCTTCAATGAACTTCATGGAAAGAAGGGTAGATTCCACGAACTCTGGGAGAAGCAGAATCTCTAGTTATTTAGATTTATTTTATCTCCACTTGTTACAGTTCGGAGGTGAATAAGGATTTTGATAGTTGGAACAATCTCAAGAAAAACATTCACTTAAAAGAAGTGGGTGTTTTTTGTAATGTTCGTGAGGTTTGGTGGGCATCAATTGGTCTCAATATTGGTTCAGAGGAGGATGGAAAGAACGAAATGTTTGAGAGACCTGTGCTCATAATTAAAGTCTTTAACAAGAGTATGTTAAGAATTATTCCACTTACAAGCACGGTACGAAACAATAGCAATCATGTTCCTATACGTCACGAAGGAGTGGAGGGGTCTGTAATACTATCTCAACTAAAAACAATTAGTGCGCAACGATTAACACGTAAACTTTGTAGACTACCGAACGAAGATTACAAAGCAATTATTGAGAGACTACGCGACAATCTTGTATAAAATCGAAACCCCTCCAAAGTGGAGGGGTATCTCGGAGCCCGAAGGCCTAGTAAGAAAAGTATAGCACGTGTCTCCATGAAGACAAGTGTTGCCCAAACACATAAAATACGTTAATCTATACCTATTCCACTGACCCGGCTGACAATCGGCGAGGAATGATAAAGACGGTAAAGTTATAAAACAGGGTGGCACCGCGATGAAATCGCCCCTGCGGACGTAAACACAGTTTACTTTCGGAGGGGTGTTTTTTTTATGGAAATAATGAGCTTCGCGAATATATTTCCATTATCTCCCTTGGAGACATGCCCACTCTCTTTATAAATTAGTAAAAACATATGCAACGAACATACATTAAAGACATTGAATCAAAGAAGGGTGAGACTATCGTCATAAAAGCGTGGGTTGATATCCGTCGAGATCAGGGAAAGCTCATTTTCCTCGATTTTCGTGATATGACCGGCTACGTACAGGGTGTGGTGCTTCCTTCAAAGACTGAAGAGGGTATAGCAACCATGGCAATGGCCTCTAAATTGCGCCCAGAGTGGGTTGTAGAGATAACTGGCAAGGTTAATCCTCGCCCAGAAAAGAACGTTCAGAAGGACAAACAGAACGGTTCTATTGAACTTGAGGTTATAGGTATCAAAGTAATCAACGAAGCAGTTACTCCACCTATCGACGTTCGTTCTGAAGGTAAAGACATTGGCGAAGAGTCACGCCTCACATACCGCTACCTCGACCTCCGCCGACCACGACTTCAAAAGAACTTTCGTGTGCGACATGCGGTAAATATGTTCGTACGAAACTGGCTTACTAAAGAAGGCTTTACTGAAATCGAGACTCCACTCCTTACAAAGTTCACTCACGACGGTGCACGAGGTTTCCTTGTGCCTTCACGACTTGAAAACGGAAAGTTCTACGCACTTCCACAGTCACCTCAGCAGTACAAACAGCTACTCATGGTCTCGGGTTTTGAAAAGTATTTCCAGATTGCACGATGTCTCCGAGACGAAGACTCTCGCGGTGACCGCCAGCCTGAATTTACCCAGCTCGACATGGAAATGAGCTTTGTAGAGCGAGAAGATGTGATGGCACTCAACGAAAAGCTCCTCATCGACCTTGTTCAAACAGTTGCTCCGCACAAGAAAATCCAAGCCATTCCATTTCCTCGTATGACCTACAAGGAAGCTATGGAAAAGTACAATAGCGACAAGCCAGATATTCGAACTGACAAGAATGATCCAGACCTTCTCGCGTTCTGTTGGGTTACTGATTTCCCATTCTTTGAAAAGACAGACACAGGCGCATGGACATTCAGCCACAATCCTTTCTCTGCTCCAAAGCCTGAACACATGGATATGCTTATGAAGAAAGAAAATGTTGGTGAGATCCTCACGAGCCAGTACGACATCGCCCTTAACGGCTTTGAAGTGGGAGGTGGATCTGTGCGAAACCATCAGCCGGAGGCACTTCGGAAAGTACTCGAGATCATGGGTTATGACGAAGAGAAAATTAAGTCAGGTTTCGGTCACATGCTTGAAGCTCTCGGTTATGGTGCACCTTCTCACGGAGGTATTGCATGGGGGCTTGATCGACTTATGGCAATTCTCCAGAACGAACCAAACATCCGCGAAGTTATTGCTTTTGCAAAGACAGGAGAGGGTCGCGATCTTATGATGGAATCACCATCACCTGTATCAAACGAACAACTCATTGAGCTGGGTATCGTAGTAAAGAAGAAGGCCTAGTACACATAGCAAAAGCACCTCCTAATGAGGTGCTTTTGCTTGAAAGAAACATACCAACCGGAGCGTATTACCTATGGAAGAGGGAACAGACACTCTCCTCCACCAGTTCTTTCGCGAATCGAACATCGGCGCTTGTCACTACTACCGACACGCCATCACCCACACAACCGCACTCTCACGAGCGCGGTTATTATTTTATGCTCTCTTTGATTTCTGAATCGCTACAACTGAGATTGCGAGAGCAATTGCAGAGAGGGCAAAGCTTACATCAACACCCTTTGAAGCATGATGATCGTCAGCTCCCGCCAAGTCATCAATAACTGCAGTTTCTGAATACGGTCCTGAGTTTTCATCTTTAGTCTCCTTTTTTGCAGCATGATCATCTGTATGAGGCTGGTCCCATGACACTACAGAACCGTCTTTATAGGTCTGATATGCCTTCCAAACGAGCTCTGTTGGCAAAGCTGGTACTTGGGCACTAAAACCGAATTCATCACGGAATCCGGCCGGTATAGAGCCTCCGGTCCATGAGATTTCCGTAACCTTTTCTTCTGCAATTTCCATACCGTCATCGTCCGTAATTGTTTTGCCGGTCTTTTCCTTCTTTACATCAATTTTCCAACCCTGTTTTAGTGTTGGAGTAACAAAACCGAGTCCCTCAGGAACGATTAATCGAATAGCTGTTGTTGGAATATCTTTTTCTACAGGAACAGCGAGACTAAATGTCTGAAACGCACCGATGCCAACCTGACTTGGCTTTACGGTTGCATGTGCATCGGCGAGTATAGGAAGAAGTGCGAAGGCAACGATTGCAATCGCTCCACTAAAAAATGTTTTCATGAATTAAAAGCTAAAATGATAAAAAGTAGCTTTAGAAAGGTGGGGAATTGTTATGTACAAGAGTAACAAATGCAGAATCGTAGAGATTTCGAGAAAGAGAAGCAAAATAATCAGAAACTGAATGAGAAATAGTCGGAATTAGAGACTGCTCAGTAGTATTAAATACCTGTGCACTACAACACTGATGATCATCACCACAGTGAGCACCATCAATAAAGTTCATGGCGTGAACTTCATGGAATACAAGCGAAGAGAGTGACAAAACAGCAATCAAAAGAACTAGAAATCCTTTAGCAAAACCCTTTGAACGCTTTTCCTTGCGTCCTTCAAAGGCAAAGAGTCCGACAATAGCCATAAAAGCTAGTCCAAAGAGAATGAAGTGTGTGTTCCTACTCTCTACTGGTGTTGTTGAAGTTGCTGATTCATCCATCGACACAGTGCGATCAACTCGGATCACTCTATGGACCTCAAATGATTGAAAATCGAAGCCTGCCTTGGGTGTACCAGTTATTTTAATGTCATAGACTGCTTTTACAGGGAAGGTATATGTGAGCGATGCTGTCGCCTCGTCATCTCCTTTACCAATGAATAGCTTCTGCGAATACACCACTGTTCCATCGGTCCTTTGAATGCTTATTGCACAGTCACAATTACGCCCATCGAATTTGCTTTCTTTGTCGGTAACAACAAAGAACAGCTTCGCCTTTGAACCAACAACCGGGCTGTCATCTGGCTCAATATGACTAAAGACATTTATCACACCATCGTTCAGAAACACATGCGCAAAAGTTGTCGATGCGCTCGTAAGAAAGATTGCTAAACAAAAGCCAAATGTGAGCGCTACGTTACGCATTATTTAACTTCAACAATAAAGTCAGACGTGAAAAGTCCTGATGTAGGTTGAAACTGAGCAAACACACGATACACACCAGGCACAAGAGATGACGTGCCGAGGGCCATTGGCTGGAACTTCACTTCTGGACCACCACGATCATCACCGAGATCTTGGTCTATCGGATGCACGTGAATGTATGAATAATCTTTAGTATTAATCATAACCATATGTCCAAATGATCCGAGGTATGGTCGCAAATCAGTAACAGGTTCACCTGTTTTTATATTCTTTATTGTAAAGACGAATGGCGAAGTACCACTTACAATATCGAGTGCCTTGAATGAGCCTGAAACAGCAACAGTGTATCCTGAAAAATCTTTTGAAAGAGAGGTATCAAAAACCTTTTGATCAAATGCAGCTACAGTCGTACCGACAGGAACTTTAAACGCAAACTGATTTTCATCAGAACCCTCTGGTTTGAAATCCAAATAAAGGCGATACGCATCATTTTTAGGAAATGTGTATGAAATAGAGAACTTTGAACCATCAAACGTTGGGTGAACGTGATCAAAAGAGGTTAGTGAGTCGTTTACCACGATGAGATGAAGCAGCTTCTCGCTGATGACGTCGAATGCAGTTACCTGATCACCGCTCGTTGAATCGTATACCGTAAAATCGATCTGTGTGGGAACTCCTGCAATAATCTTATCTGGCTTATTGATAGAAACACTAAATTTTCTGACAAGAGGTCTCGGATTTTTAAGATTATCCTGGGCTTGCTTGAGGTGGGTAACATGTTCACCAAGGGACATATCCATGTCGCTCGCACCCCTAGCTAAAAGGAGATAAGAAATAAAGATAATAAAGAGCAATACTAATAAAATCAGAGACACCTTGTGCATGCGAAAAAATTCTTTCATATGTTCTTTAGTATAATCCATTTTCATACGATATACATGCTAAAAAGCCCTCTTTTCGCTATACTTGAACATATATGGCGTTTACCGTTAAACACAACCAATTTGAGGGCCCTCTCGACCTTCTTCTCGACCTCATTGAAAAGAGAAAGCTTTTTGTTAATGATGTGTCTCTTGCAAAGGTGGCTGATGACTACATTGCATATGTTCAAGGTCTTGGAGAATTTCCTGTGGCAGATAGTGCACACTTCATTCTTGTCGCTTCGACACTTCTTCTCATTAAATCAAAATCACTTCTTCCAACACTTAATCTCACTGTTGAAGAGCAGGCTTCTATCGAAGACCTTGAGAAGCGCCTCAAGATTTATGAAAAAATGCGTGACTTGGCTCAGAAAATTAAGCCTTTGTTCGGAACAAATGTGATGTATCCACGCGGAGAAAGGAAACAAGAGCCAGTATTCTCACCGGATGCAGACATGACAGCTCCAAACCTCTTTTCTGCGGTACAGCGTGTACTCGCAAACCTCCCAAAGAAGGAATTCTTGCCTAAAGTTGTTGTAGATAAGGTAATTAGCCTTGAAGTTATGATTGAAAGTCTTACGAAACGAGTGACTGAGAGTCTCAAGATGAGTTTTCGAGAGTTTTCAAGCACTCACAAGGGTGAACGCGTAAACGTTATTGTTTCTTTCCTCGCTATGTTAGAACTAGTAAAGCAGGGAGTGATTGATGTGAGCCAAGACAAACATTTTGACGACATTCATATGCACACCGAGCATATTGGGGTACCGAGATATTAAAACTGATATACTGAAAATATATGACACGCGAATCACAGCTTGAAGCACTCCTTTTTTGGAAAGGTGAACCAATCTCAAAGAAAAAGATTGAAGCTTATTTGGCGTGTACTGCAGAAGAGCTTGAAGTTGCACTTACGAATCTTGAAACCATTCTTTCGACACGTGGTATTCGCCTTATGCGTATTGATGACGAAGTAGAACTCCGTACAGCACCAGAAACCAGTGACATGATCGTAAAACTCACTAAAGAAGAGCTTATTCGAGATCTTGGAAAGGCAGGTCTTGAAACCCTTTCAATCATTTTGTATAAGGCACCAATAAAACGCTCAGAAATCGACTATATTCGAGGTGTGAACTCTTCGTTTATCATCCGAAACCTCCTTATCCGCGGACTCATTGATCGAGTGACAGAGAAAGAAGGAGCAGGGCGTGGTTTTGCATATAAGCCAACCATCGATCTCCTCGCTCACTTAGGTATTGCGAAAATAGAGGACTTGCCTGAGTATGTAAAAGTAAAGTCAGAACTCGAATCGTTCGAAACACCATAACGACATGTCTCCGAAAACCACCGCCATCTTTCAGCTCTCGCTTTTAGCTCTCGCATTGGGACTGCTTTTACTTGCAGTACATCCAGAGCCTGTATCGGTCCCACAAAACCTCGACGAGGACGGGATAATTATCATGGAGCCACATTTTCTTGCAGTCACCATCGAGGCTCGCTCAGCCTATGTATATGATGTACTTGCTGACAAGGTGTTGTATGAAAAGGATGCTGAGCTTCAGTGGCCTTTGGCGTCATTAACAAAGCTTATGTCAGCGCTTGTAGCATCCGAACTTGTTCCAAACTATATGCTTGTCAAAATTACTAAAGATGACCTCCGCGAAGAAGGGGATACAGGTCTTCACCCTGATGAAGAGTGGAACATTAACAAGCTCATCGACTACAGTTTGGTGGTCTCATCCAACGATGGAATGAAAGCGATCGCATCTGTTGCAGGATCGTTTGCAGGTAGCAGTGCAACAACTACTCCCGAGCAGGCTTTTATTAAAAAAATGAATGAGAAAGCGCACTCACTTGGCCTCAAGGAGACCTACTTCCTCAATCAGTCAGGGCTCGACGAGTCAAACACGCTTTCTGGCGGATATGGTTCCGCAAAGGATGTTGCGTTGCTCGTTGACTACATTTTGAAAAAAAATCCACATCTTCTTGAAGCTACTTCATTCAAAGAGACCAACGTGTCATCAAGCAATGCATCACATGATGCAGTAAATACGAACAAAGCAATTCTTTCTATTCCAAATATTATTGCCTCAAAAACAGGATTCACAAATCTTTCAGGAGGAAACGTTGTCGTTGCTCTCAATGCGGGGATCAACCACCCAATCATCATTTCAGTACTCGGTTCGTCGTATGATGGCAGATTTACCGATCTCACAGACCTTGCAGAAGCCACTCTCACTTATTTAACAAGCACAAGTACCATCCAGAGACATGCCTTAAAAACAGCTCAATAAAGCCTTCTTGTAACCCTCTAAATCTAGTTGACAAAGGTGAAACCTTTGTTATAATGCAAGTAGGTACAGGTTCGTAGGACGTGCGCGCAAGTCAAAGGAGGATACGCCACCTCCGCAACGCTGCCGACGCTCAGAGCGCGACTCCTACACGCACCTTGCCAAGGTTTTATAGAACGGTCATCCACGATGGACCGTTTCGAAGTTTCTTCCTAGTGCCGCCGTCGATCCCGCCCTCGACCAAGCCTGCACTTAGACAACTTTGGTGTATTTCATAGCCCTTGGAGAACCTCGTACTTGTACGACTCGTTCTCCAAGGGCTTTCTGTTTGCATGCTGTGGTATATTTATGACATGAAAAAGGCTCCACGCATGGACACACAGCTCCTTGTCTCAATACTCGCACTTATAACTGCCGGATTTTTAGTATTTCTTTCTGCATCGCTCGGGCTTCTAGCTCGTGACGCATCACACGCAAGTTCAGTGGCGCTCAAACAACTTTTTCTCGGTTTGATTCCTGGACTTATTGCACTCTATGCGTTCTCGCGAATTGAATACACGTACTGGAAGCGCATTTCATTCTGGCTCTTTGCCTTCGCTCTTGTTTTGAACCTCATTATTTTTATTCCGGGAGTGGGCTTGACTCATGGTGGGGCGACACGGTGGCTTCTTATAGGATCTTTTTCTCTCCAAGTATCTGAGGTACTTAAAATTGCATCGGTTATATATTTTGCAGCATGGCTCTCATTTGCACGCGATAGGATAGGAGAGTTTAAACGAGGTTTTTTGCCCCTCATACTCATGATTGGTGTTGTCGGCATCGTACTTCTTCTTGAGCCGGACACCGACACATTCCTCGTTATTGCTACATCACTGGTGGCAATGTATCTCTCAGCAGGAGGAAAGTGGAGGCACGTTGGTATGCTCGCGCTCGGAGGACTACTCACGCTCACTGTTCTTGCATTCACACGTCCGTACGTGATGGCTCGTATACAAACATTTATTGACCCTTCGGCATCCGGTCAAACATCCGGATATCAGATTCAGCAGTCACTCATTGCAGTTGGATCAGGAGGATTTACTGGTCGTGGATTTGGACAGAGTATTCAGAAATTCAACTATCTTCCTGAACCAGTAGGGGACTCGATATTTGCTGTTGCTGCTGAAGAGTTCGGTTTCATCGGAAGCCTCGGATTGATTGCCTTGTACCTTTTCTTTGCCATGAGGTCCTTTAAGGTCGCCGGATCGTCCCGAGAGCTCTTTGGAGGCCTCGTTGGTGTTGGTATTACTACCTTTATTATCATTCAGTCATTTGTAAATATTGGCGCCATGATTGGGGTTTTGCCACTTTCAGGTATACCACTTTTATTCGTATCTCAAGGCGGTACAGCTCTTCTTTTTGTGCTCGCTGAATGTGGAATACTCCTTAATATTTCTCGTTATGCGAGAATGGCGAGATAATATCTCGTGGTATAATTTATTATCATGAAAATCTTACTTACGGGAGGCGGAACCGGCGGACACTTCTACCCAATTATTGCTGTTGCTGAATCTATTAGAAAAATCTGCAAGGATGAGAAAATCCTCGACCCAGATTTATACTACATGGCACCAACAAAGTACGATGACCGAGCACTTTTTGAGAATAATATTATTTTCAAGCAGTCATATGCTGGAAAAATCCGTCGTTATTTTTCTTTCCTTAACCTTACCGATCTTTTTAAAACAGGGTGGGGGGTTCTAAATGCAATTATGACTGTGTGGGAAATTTATCCTGACGTTGTGTTTGGTAAAGGAGGATACGTCAGCTTTCCCGTGTTGTTTGCAGCACGCATTCTACGAATCCCGGTCATAATTCACGAATCTGATTCACATCCAGGCCGAGTAAACCTTTGGGCTGCCAAATTTGCTCAGAAGATTGCCATTTCATACAAGCAAGCAGCAGATTATTTCCCAAAGGACAAAGTTGCCTTTACCGGAAACCCCGTTCGCAAAGAAATCACCACAGCAATCACACAAGGAGCACGAGAATACCTCAAGCTCGAAGATCCTGTTCCCACAATTCTTATCCTTGGCGGGTCGCAGGGTTCACAGAGGATTAACGATTCTGTTATCGACATCCTTCCTGATCTTGTAAAAAAGTATTACATTATCCACCAAACGGGTAAGGACAATATCGAGGAAATGACCAATACAGCGAAAGTTATCCTTAACGAAAGTATTCATCTGGACCGTTACAAGCCACACGCATATCTAAATCAGTTAGCACTTCGTATGAGTGCAGGAGCATCAAGTCTGATTATTTCTCGTGCCGGTTCACAGATTTTTGAGCTCGCATTGTGGCAAATTCCTTCAATTATTATTCCGATTCCACAGGAAATCAGTCATGATCAGACATCAAACGCATTTGCATACGCTGCATCGGGTGCATGTTCTGTTATAGAGGAGATAAATCTAACACCACACGTGCTTGCGTCAGAGATTGAACGTATAATTGAAAAACCGGGCGTTGCAGACTCTATGAAAAAGGGTGCTGCTACATTCGCTCACAAAGACGCTTCAGATACAATCGCTCACGAGATTCTCCGCATCGCTCTTTCTCACACCAGCTAAAAAAGGTATACTTTTACTATGATTTCACGTATTAAGGAGCTTTTCTCAAAGAAGCCAAAAGTTGTAACACGATTTGCACCAAGCCCAACCGGCTTTATGCATATTGGAGGTGCCAGAACCGCTCTCTATGCCTATCTTTGGGCTTTAAAGAACAACGGTACCTTTATACTCCGTATTGAAGACACAGACACTGAAAGGGAAGTTGAAGGTTCGATTGAACACATCAAGAAGACACTTTCATGGCTTGGTATTGAATGGAAATACGGTCCTGACAAACCAGGTCCTTTTGGTTCGTGTATTCAGTCGGAACGACTTGATACCTATCGCGAGTATGCACAGAAATTGATTGCTAAAGGTTTGGCATATCCTGATCCATATACTTCTGAAGAGCTGGAGTCATTCCGCACGATGGCTGATGCTGAAAAGCGTCCGTTTCTTTATCGCAAACACCGCCCAGAGACATTCGAGAAGTGGGACGGATCAAAAGCACTTCGATTTAAAGTAGCAAACCCACGTCGTATGAAGTGGCACGATGAAGTGCGTGGAGACCTTGAAGCTGGCGAGGAAGCTCTCGACGACTTTATTTTGATAAAGAAGGATGGCTATCCAACATACAATTTTGCACACATCATCGATGACTTGATGATGGGTGTGACGCATGTTATGCGTGCGGACGAATTCATTTCAAGCACACCCAAGTTCCTTTCCCTGTACGAAGCACTTGAAATTACTCCACCGGTACTCGTTACACTTCCGCCAATTCTCCGAAACGACAAGACAAAGAAACTTGGAAAGCGTGATGGTGCAAAAGATATTCTTGAGTACAAAAAGGAAGGTTTCCTTCCAGAAACAATGGTAAATTTCCTTGCACTTGTTGGCTGGAATCCAGGAACAGAACGAGAGGTTTTTAATTTTCCAGATCTCGTAAAAGCATTTGAAATTGCAAAGATCCACAAGGCTGGAGGTGTGTTTAATGAAGAGAAACTTCGCTGGATGAACAAGGAGCATTTGAAACTGTTACCTAAGGAGAAGTTTGTTGAAGCGGTTCGAGAACGCCTCTCTGAGAACGAGCGTGTTAAAGACCTTGGCTGGAAACTCACTCCAGAAGTGCTCACGCGAATAGCACCCGTTATCCTTGACCGCATTGAAGTGTACTCGGACTTGGATTTAATGATTGTTGATCGTGATCTTGATTACTATTTCACTGAACCAAATTATGATGCTCTTTCTTTACGCTGGAAAGATGAAGTTGACCTAAAGGGAACTATCAAACACCTAACATTTGTTAAAGACGCCCTTACGGCTGTGCCAGACTCAAAATGGAGAGAAGGGGATATAAAGGAAGCAATTTGGCCGTACGCAGATGCGGAAGGTAGGGGACAGGTGTTGTGGCCTTTGCGATACGCACTTTCAGGAAAAGATAAATCTCCAAATCCGTTTACACTTTCAGACATACTCGGCAAGGAAACTACGTTGAAGCGGATCACTGAGGCGCTTAAAAAATGCGCCGATGCAAACGTCTAATACTCTTAAAAAAATATGCTTTATAACACTAAGTCTCACTCTAGTGAGCGGTTTTTTGTACATGCTTCCTGTGTTACGCGTAGATGTTCATGCACAAACTGCTGCTGAAATCAGTAGCAAAATTAAGGATGTTTTACAGCAAAGGGAAGCCATTCAAAAAGAGATTGATGCACTGTCGGGTGCCCTTGATACCACTACACGACAGGCTCAAACCTACACCAACGCACTCAAGACCCTCGATCTTACTCAAAAGAAACTTGAGGCAAATTTGAGACTGACCTCAACCAATCTCTCTGAAACCGTTTTAACACTCGAACAAATTAGAGAGGATATTGCTATAGCAGAAAAAGGTATTGCGTCTACATCAGTGGCAGTGTCGCGAAATATTATGGACATGAGCCAAGCTGAAAGCGAATCTGCGATTGAAGGACTCCTCAAGAATACTAGTATTTCTGATGCGTTTGATTATGTGAACGCACTTAAGACACTGCAGACGCGCATGAAAATTAATCTGAAAACCCTCCGTGATAACAGAATGATATTAGGTGCAAAGCGTGACCAAGCTGAAGGGCAAAAAAATAAGCTTCAAAGCTATCAAAAAACTCTCTCTGATCAAAAGAAGGTTGTTGAATACAATCAGGACGAGAAAACAAAACTCCAAACTCAGGCAAAACAAACTCTGGCGATGTACGCTGCACAGCTTGAAACAAAAAAGAAAGAAAGAAGCGTTTTCGAGAAGGAGCTTTTTGAATACGAATCGAAGCTTAAAATCACTCTTGATCCCAACTCTATTCCAACAGCTCGTACGGGTCTTTTGTCATGGCCTTTTGCGGGCGCCTTTATTGATACATGTGCAGGTAAACAGCGGGCCCTTGGAAACATTTTTTGTATTACGCAAACATTCGGAAGCACCGCATTCTCAAGGGCGACTGGTTACTACAGTGGAAGCGGTCACAATGGTATAGACTTTGGAGCTACCACAGGAACTCGCATTCAGGCTGCTTTGTCAGGTACTGTCACCGATGTTGAAAATACAACGGCAAAGAAGGGGTGTCAGTATGGTTACTGGGTACTTATAAAGCATGCAAACGGACTTTCAACACTCTACGCGCATTTGTCTGTAGTAAGTGTTCGTCCTGGTGACATTCTTACCACCGGCGATACTGTCGGCTACAGTGGTAATACGGGACTTTCTACTGGCCCACACCTTCACTTTGGAGTGTATGCAACTCAAGGTGTTCGTATTGTTCGCACAGAGGAGCTTAAACCGACAACAACATGCAGGGGAATTAAGACAGTAGCTGCGGCAGCCAAAGCCTACCTAAACCCAATTTCATACCTACCGTTCTAAACCGTTGATAACTCCTTTTTGACACGTGAAGCCTCTGATATACTAATTACATGATTAAATACATAATCCTCGCACTTATAGCAGTAATCGTTCTCAGCTTCTTTGGATACGATTTGAAAGCTATTGTCGAAGCTCCTTTAACTCAAAGCAATCTTCATTATGCTGGCGACGGAGTTTCGTACGTCTGGGATTATATAAAAGGTCCGATTACATATTTGTATAAAAATATTTTCATCGGAATTCTCTGGAACGCTTTCATACACAACTTAGGACGAATAGATGCAGGAGCGCCCACTGAACTCGAGAACGCAGGACAAAGGTTAATGAATATAGGTGATCGAGGGTATCAGCCGATAGGAGACCAATAGGAGAGACAAGAATAAACGCCGTCCCAGAGGGACGGCGTTTTAGCTCCTAACGAAACTTCAGACTTGGCTGTCGTAATGTGCACAGCCTATAGCATGCAAGAGAGTCCGAGCTTCTTTTAAAGAACCTCAATCACTGAGCAAGGGTGGTTGCCGGGGTTCACATTATCTTGAAGCGCACCTGAATGCAACTATTTTTAGAGTATCAAGCAGGGAGCCCTGGTGTATATATTTAATCGCCGGAAAGATATATTGTGCGACACTGCTATATAATAGCTGAATAGGCTTCCCTTTAGATTTAAGTCTCTCGTATCGCCTAACCCTGAGTACTGCACTCCGTTAAAATTTTAATTGCTTGCACAAAAAATTATTAGAGTTAATATCATCTCTGAAGCTATGGTCAAATATCACAATCGCACCTAGCACAACCCGCGCTGCCTCGGACTTCAGGTCCAGGTTGCGCGGTCCCAAGACCCCACCAGGTCTGGCCCAGATTAGTAGCGGCTCATGTCGTGATGACAGCAGGCATAATGGCAGCACAACGCTCTATCGCGGGTAATAATGAACCCCGACCCCTTTCGTTCCCTCTGGGAAGCGCTTCGGGTCGGGGTTTTATAGTTTATATATCATTAAAGCAAAAACCGCCTTATGGGCGGTTTTTTGCGAGTATTAATTTACAGCTAAGTGGATGTACTTGTTCCAACATGGTGATGAATGAACCCAAGGGTCACTTCCGTACTTGTTGAACAACCATCGGGCATACTTCAAGTTACCGTCGATAGTATAGATGTCCAAACCGAGTTTGACTGCATCTTCTTCGTGGTAGTACTTGTTGATCTGCATGATACCAATATCGTCACTGTTCACCCTGCCCCGAATCACACGTCCATTCGAGTCAAACTGTCTAAATGTCGATTCACACTTTGAGATCTCAGCGAGTAGAGGAATATCTTTAAAATAGTCTCGTACGTACGCTTCTACTGAAACTGTTGTGAGTGGGTGATCTGCGGCCAAAGCCTCTACGGTAGTAGTCGCCTGTGCTGCAGTAACCGTCGCAACCTTCGCATCCGCTACCGCCTTTGTTGTCATCGGCGAGAGAGCTGAAGCGAGCATAAGCAAGCTAGTTGTAATTTCCATCATAATGTAAGGCTCGTTGTTTAAGAGTCCGACCCTATCGGCTTACGCCTTTGAGAGTTTTCCCCCTAAAAACAGATCACCAGAGGGTTAACTCTGATGTGTAGCCATTATAGCACCTCTGATTCCATTTGTCAAGATATTACAAGGAAAAAGAGCCTGTGTCAACAGATTCTAGTGGCTTTATAGAGCCACAGTAGGGGATTTACTGCTCTCCCCTCTTTTTAAAGATTCTGTCTACCCTGCCCCTATGTTTCTCGTAATGATGCTTCACTCGAGGAAACTTTGCTATGTGATGATCAAACCAGTTTTTAAAGCGAGTAGAAGTCAGAGAAAGTATGTAAACTCCAATAACTAGAAAGAGAATTCCCTGCATAATAGGAATGAAGAGACCGATCACACCAAGGATAACAAAACCAATGCCGATCAAGAATAAAATTGTTTTGAAATAAGGATTCATGCAGAGAAGTATACTATAGTCCATTGCAGTTCCCTGCTGGACTGTACCCTGCTTTTTCCGCTTCAGCTTTGGTAGCAAACCAGACTCTGTTCGCCTCTTTAATGCCCTTGGCACCAATACATGTGGGCAAATGGTACTTGGTGCCAGTTTTGGATGCGACGTATGCTTTGACCTGTTTTTGAAGGGTTTTTGAGGCAGTTTTGGTGGTAGGTTCTGGTGCTAATGGTGCAGTTTGGGTGGTAGTAGAGGCGTCTGAATCGGCCGCCGGACCAGGAGCTTCGAGCCTAAACCGCTCCAAAGTGACCGGCGGCCGCACCATATCCATACCAATCATAAGCCCAATAAAATAGGCCCCGACGCCCGAAAACACTATACTGAGCGCCCAATAGACCTCCTTTTTATCAATAACCCTATGGATGCCCTTGATTTTTGTGTAGCTATGGTTTATACTTTGAAATCTAAACATACGTACATAATACGGGCGTATAGATAAAGGAAAACTAAATCCATGGCAACAAAAAAATCAGCCGGAACAACGAAAAACGGACGAGACTCAAACCCACGATACTTGGGTGTAAAGCTCTATGCCGGTGAAAAAGCAAAGATCGGTTCTATCATTATCCGACAGGAAGGCCTCAACACTCTCCCTGGAAAGAACACAGATATTGGTAAGGATTACACTATCTACTCTACAAAGGAAGGAGTTGTTACTAACTCAACAAAGCGAAAGCTTGGCTTCAACGGAAAGACAAAGGTAAAGAACGTCGTAAACGTAATCTAACTCAAAAAACCGCCACTTGGCGGTTTTTTGTTGCATAAAAAAGCCAGACATGTTGGTCTGGCCGCATTGAACCCTTAGAAGAACGAGCCTCGAAATGGTTTCTTCTCTTTAGGAACTGTCCGCACAATTACACCGGGTGGTGGATTATGTGGAGTGTGGACACCTGATTGTCTGAGAGCCTCCTCAAAATGAGTGCCGTCAGAAAGCAGTGCCGAACCATCACGAGCAAGCGGAGAACGATTTTCATCGTCTGAAGTAATTGGATCAATCACGTTTTTATATTACAGACAAACAATTTAAAAACAACTCAAGTCGTGCTAGTATTTTTAAGCCAGAAATAATTTAGACATGAAAATTAAATCGGTTTCTCACAGCGATACGTCGCAGAAGAAGCATAAAACCTTGCCCAGAAGCTCAAGAAAGCAGTCAGCTCGTGGTCAGGATAGAGTAAAGCAGCACATGAGTTTGACGGGTGGACCTTGGATGCTTCGATGAGGTGTATATGTAAAAGCCGGACACGAGTGTCCGGCTTTTTTATGCCACCAAACCTTATTATTTTGCCTTTACTTCGAGAGTAAATGTCGCTGACTTACCCTGAACTTTGATATCGATTTTATGAGTACCTACTTCTTTAATAGGCTTCTCGAGCTGAATAAATTCAGGCAACACATCGATTCGAGTCTGTTCCTTTATGAGAGGTGCAATATCTGTTGTGTGGAGACCTGCAAAAAGGTGTCCTTTTTCGTTTGCATCAGCTGTAACTGTGACAACAGCATCATGAATAGACTTCAAGTTCTTTGCGAGAAGATCTGCATGAATCTTGCCTTCTGCCTCTTCTATCTTCTTAACCATCTCTACACGAGCGAGAGCTTTTGTAGTAGCAACTTCAGCAATTCCTCGTGGAATGAGGCTGTTGAGCGCGAAACCATCAGCCACGATCTTTATTTCGTGCTTCTTTCCTACTCCTTTAACATCTTTAAGCATTACTATCTTCATCTGTTTTTAAGTTATATCTGTCTGTTAGTTCATCTACCTTAGCAAAAATATGCCTATTTAACAACCTATTTCTCCTTTGAGAGAAGTTCCACCGCTTTATCCATTTGAGGATCCTTCTGGTTCTTCACATCATCAGCCGTCATTGGTACGACATAATCAGGTGTAATTCCCTGCTTTGAGATTGAGTGGCCGTTTGGAGTAAGCCACTTTGCGATAGTTACCTTGAGCGATGTATCTGATGTGAGGTTCACCAACTCTTGCACAGAACCCTTACCGAATGTCTTTGCACCAACCAGTGTTGCTACACCGTTTTCAGAAAGTGCACCAGCAAGGATTTCAGATGCTGAAGCACTGCCACCGTCTACAAGAACAACCATCTTGAGACTCTTATTAAAGATATCGTAACCCTTACTCTTATACATTTGACCCTCTCTACCTTTACCGAATTCCTCTTTAACAATTACTTTATCCGATGACAGGAACCAGCTTGCCATATCTACCGCAGCCTCAAGATATCCTCCTGGATTGCCACGAAGGTCAACAATCAATTTATGTGAGCCTGAATCTATGAACTCCTTAAGTGCATTTCTAAAAAGATTTGCTGAATTAGCACTGAAACTATAGAGAGAAATGACAAATATGCCGTCTTTGCGGAGTCCGACTGTATCCGATGTATCAGTTGAAGCAAGAGATCTCTTTGTTGTCGTCTTTACAGTCGGGATATCAATCTGAGCACGAGTAATAGAGATTTCAATAGGTGTTTTGACCCCTTCGCGAGCAACCGTGAGTTTTACTTTAGTACCCGCCTTTCCACGAATGAGTTTTACCGCCTCATCAGTCGAAAATGTGAGAGAATCCCTGTCATCAACTTTAACAATAAAGTCTCCGGCACGAACACCCGCCTTTTCAGCTGGAGCATCTTTAATAGGTGCTACGACAACGAGCTTTCCATCCTTAATACCCATTTCCATTCCCACTCCTTCAAAGTTCCCTGCAATTTCACTCGCAAAGACTTTTGACTCCTCAGGTGGAAAAAATACAGTGTACGGATCACCGAGCGATGACGTAAGACCGCTGATAGCACCATACACCTTTTGCTGGTCTGTTGTTGATGTGCCAGCGAATTTGTCATTCAAGATACTCCAAGCCTTCCAAAAGGCTGCAAAATCAACGTTTTCTGGCATACCGGCCTTCATATTAGTAACACCGAGTACCTGGCCTTGTGCAGATGCACCGGAAAGCCCTGATTTGAAACCAATGCTAAAGGTAATACCGAGGACAAAAAGAGAAATGAGTGCCAGTGAAAAACGTTTTGATTGATACATGCGTACCATTATCTCAAAGAGAGCGGAAAAAAGAAAATCGTCGTGATAGAATATATCTATGATAAATACGTATTCATACAAAGATGTTGCGTGGGTTGACCTTGAATCACCTACACGCGATGAAGTTCGAGAGATAATGGTTAAGTACGATATTCCACCTCTCGCTGCAGAAGATCTTCTTTTGCCAACACTTCGTCCAAAAGTAGATGTCTATCCTGACTTTATTTATTTGATACTTCACTTCCCTGCGTGGAAGCATTCTCATAAAGAAACTTCTCAAGAGATTGACTTCATTGTGGGTAAAAATTACATTGTGACGGCTCGTTACGACACCATTGATCCTATTCACAAGTTTGCAAAGATGTTTGAGGTAAATTCAGTTCTTGACCGCAACGCCTTGGTTGGAAAAAATGCTGGGTACATGTTTTATTACATGATTCGCGAGATTTATCACTCACTCGGTGATGAATTGGAGTCTATTAAAGATAATCTCCAGGATATTGAGAAGAACACATTTACCGGACAAGAAAAAGAAATGGTGTTTGAGCTTTCAAATACGTCTCGAGAGCTCTTGGCGTTCAAACATGCGACAGATCTTCATGAAGAAATACTTACTTCATTCTCTTTGGCTGCAAAACCATTCTTTGGTGCTACATTTACTCACTACCTCGATGCAATCAAGGGTGAATACATAAAAGTGAATAAAACAATCGTAAACATCTCTGAGTCACTCGCTGAGTTACGTGAAACAAACAACGCTCTTCTTGAAGCAAAACAAAGTGAGACGATGAAAATGTTTACCGCTATCACCGTCATATCTTCACTTCTTACTATTATTTCAAGCTGGTTCCTTGTGGAGGCACCTGACAGACCTTTTGCTGAAGCACGTCATGAGTTCTGGCTTGTTGGCCTTGTAATGCTTGTAGTTGC
Organism: Candidatus Parcubacteria bacterium; assembly: GCA_039796155.1. GTDB lineage: Bacteria > Patescibacteriota > Minisyncoccia > Phycocordibacterales > UBA6065 > UBA6065. Next base: position 69,893 of record JBDKKJ010000009.1, on the reverse strand, counting down.
TGTCATTGTTGCTTCCATTATGCGTCTAAAAAAATGGCTCTAATTCAACTTCATAACACTCTTTCGGGTAAAAAAGAGGAATTCAAAGCTTTTAAGAAGACTCTTTTTGGTACACCTAAAGTTGGCATGTATCATTGCGGACCAACAGTCTACAATTACCCTCACATAGGGAACCTCCGTGCATATGTTTTTGCGGATACCTTGAAGCGGCTCATGCTCGCATCTGGTTTTAAAGTACAGCAGGTTATAAACATCACAGACGTGGGACACCTTGTAAGTGATGCCGATACAGGCGAGGATAAAATGGAAAAAGCTCGACTGCGCGAACACAAATCTGCGCGTGAGATTGCTGATTTTTATACAAATGTCTTTTTTGAGAATCTTAAAGACCTCAATATTGATACAAAGAGTACAAAATTCCCTCGTGCAACGGATTATATTAAGGAACAGATTGCAATTGTTACCACTCTTGAAAAGAAAGGTTTTACGTATAAAACTTCAGACGGTATTTATTTTGATACTTCGAAATTTCCTCATTACGGCAAGCTTGGCAACATAGATATCACAGGAATTCGTGAAGGTGAACGTATTGGAGTGAATAATGAGAAGAAGAATCCAACTGATTTCGCTCTTTGGAAGCTCTCTCCTGTAGGCACGGCCGAGAAACGTGAGCAGGAATGGCCTTCACCGTGGGGTGTTGGTTTCCCTGGCTGGCATATTGAGTGTTCAGCTATGTCTAAAGCACTCCTCGGTGAGACTTTTGATATTCATACAGGTGGTATCGATCACATTCCTGTTCACCACAACAATGAAATCGCTCAGTCAGAAGGTTCTACTGGTAAAGACTTTGTTCACTACTGGATGCACTCTGCATTCATGAACATTGAAGGCGGAAAAATGGCAAAGTCAGAAGGAAACTTTGTTACTCTCGCATCTGTAGTTGAAAAAGGTATCACTCCACTTGCCTATCGATACTTTTTGCTCGGTGCACGCTACTCGACACCTCTTAACTTTACCTGGGAGGCTCTCGAAGCAGGTGCTCAGGCATACAAGCGTCTTACTGCAGCAGTTTCTGAATTGCCAGATGGAGGCAAAGCGGACTCAGCACTGTATGACAAAGCACTTTCTTTTGCATCAGATGATCTCGATACACCAAAGACCCTCGCATTACTCTGGGATATCCTCAAGCACGATACACTTTCTCCAGAAGACAAAAAAGCTACTATCATTAAAATTGATGCGCTATTAGGCCTTAATTTGAGCGCTGTAGTGTCAAGATCGAAAGCGCTCGACTTACCTCCCGAAATCCTCAAACTCGCCGAGGACCGTATTTTTGCTCGAACTGCTAAAGACTGGAAAAAGTCAGATAACCTCCGCCTTGAAATTGAATCACTTGGCTACGACGTAAAAGATACTCCCGAGGGACAGCAAATTCTTAGAAAGTAACCTCGCTTTACCTTATCCCCACTTTCCCCATCTCATCCCCTTTATTTTTTCTTTATCTCAACTAAGTAACGTACAATATCTTCATGCAAAGAAAAGGAGATCACATCCGCGTCCCACCTCAATCGATTGAAGCTGAACAAGCGCTCCTTGGTTCTATTTGTCTGCGTCCAGAAGCAATTCATGAAGTTACCGACGTTGTACGAGAAGAAGATTTCTATTCTGACAAACACCGTGTGATTTGGCAGGCTATGATGTCACTCACATCTAAGGGAAATCCAATCGACCTCATTTCACTCTCATCAAAACTTCGTGACGAAGGTTCACTTGATCGTGTTGGCGGTGCATCATACCTCTCTGAGCTTGTTCAGCTTGTGCCGTCAGCATCGAATGTTCGCCACTACGGTACCATTGTGCAAAAGAAGAGCATGATGCGACGCCTTATTGAAGCCGGTGAACATATTACTCATACTGGATTCGCAGAAGAAGGTGAACTTGAAGAAATTATCGACACCGCAGAAAAGAAGTTGTTTGACGTAACTAACGCTATCGGTTCGCACAAGTTTGTGCAGCTCAAAGACACCCTTGGTGAAGCATGGGACCGTATTGATCGACTACATAACACCCGTGACGAACTCCGTGGCGTACCGACTGGTTTTGCCGCCCTCGACAACAAACTCTCAGGCTTCCAGAAATCTGACCTCATCATCCTTGCCGCTCGACCATCTATGGGAAAGACTTCGCTTGCCCTCGATATTGCCCGTATGGCGGCTGTAAACCACAATATCCCTGTTGGAATCTTCTCTCTTGAAATGAGTTCTCAACAACTTGTTGATCGTATGCTTGCTGCAGAATCACGCGTTGATGCATGGAAACTCCGCACTGGTAAAGGACTCTCTGTTGATCAGGACTTTACCCGCATTCGCGACGCTATGGAAAAGCTCGCCAAGGCCCCTATTTATATCGACGACCAGCCAGGAAACAATATTTTGAAAATGCGCGCTATTGCTCGTCGTCTTAAGTCTGAAAAATCGCTTGGACTCATTATTGTCGACTACCTCCAGCTCATGACACCGATGAACTCAGCAAAAGACAACGTTGTTCAGCAGGTTACCGAAATCTCTCGATCGCTTAAAAATCTTGCCAGAGATCTCGAGGTTCCTGTCATCGCCCTCTCACAGCTTTCCCGAGCCGTGGAAGCCCGCGGAGGTAAGCCGCGACTCTCTGACCTTCGAGACTCTGGATCTATCGAGCAGGACGCCGACGTGGTTATGTTCATTCACCGTGAAAAGGACGAATCTGGTGATCAGGCTCGCTCAAATCAAGCAACCATTCTCATTGAAAAGCACCGAAACGGTCCTACCGGAGAAATCCAGCTCGTATTCGATGCAGACAAGGCAACCTTCCTTTCGGTTGAAAAGGCTGACTTTGGAGCTTTCCAGGCATCTGACGTAGGAGGATTTTAAAACACATGGATCACCTCAATCGCTTACACGATCTCTTTAAACAGTTCCCTGGTATTGGGCCTCGCCAAGCAAAGCGTTTTGTCTATTTCCTTTTGAACACCACAGACGGGTACCGGGAAATGCTTGCTAAAGAAATTACCGAACTCGCTTCTCGTGTGACTGTCTGTACATCGTGCTTTAGATACTTTGATAGCAAAGGAATGGACCGACGACTCTGCAGTGTCTGTCATGACGATTCCCGTGATCATGAGTCGCTTATGGTTGTTGCTAAAGATGTCGATCTCGACGTTGTCGAAAAGAGTAAGTCATACCGTGGGTACTATTTTGTACTTGGTACCACACTTTCGCTCATTGAGAAAGAACCGGAATCAAAAATCCGCACTCGTGAATTGGTACTTGTGCTTGAACAGCGCATTAAAGCGGGACTTAAAGAGATCATTCTCGCTCTCTCACTCAATGCTGAAGGTGAAAATACCCGTGAATACGTAGAAAACTTTATTGCACCTCTGGTTAAACAGTACAGCATTAAAGTCTCAATCCTCGGACGAGGACTTTCAACGGGTACTGAACTTGAATATTCTGATGCAGAGACAATCAAGAACGCCCTGATGGGACGCAAACAAGAGACATTGATGTAAAGTCGACTTCTTAAGCCTGAGCTTGAGGAAGTTTGATACTAAATACAGAAGCCTTACCCACACCTTCTGATTCCACATCGATTTCACCGTCGTGACGTTCAATAATTTCGCGTGCCATAAAGAGTCCAATCCCCATTCCTTCTGTGTCGGTAGTTTTTGCCTCTTTGCTTCTCCAGAATTTGCTAAACATACGACTCATATCATCGCTCGCAATACCAATACCACTGTCTTTAACTTTAATATACACGCTGCCGCTCTCGTTTGAGACCGTTACAGATATTTTTCCTTGTTTTGGCGTATAGGTGATAGCATTATCAATCACAATCTGAAGCGCGAATGCCAAACGACGCTTATCAAGACTTACATTTGAGCGTGATTCAGGACAAACGACCGAGAAATCCATCTCTCTGTCTTTGATTCGCTTACTCATATTTTTTACTGTGAGATCAATCAAGCTACAGATGTCATATGTCTCAAATTCATATTGAAATGCACTGTCATTTGCTTTACGAAGATTCAGCAGCACGTCGGTAAGCGATACCAGATGCTCGTTTGCACTTTCTATTTCAGAAATTGCAGATTTTTGCTCATCATCAACACCTTCACACTTTCGGAGTATCTCTGATGACCATTTTATTCGTGTAAGAGGTGTACGGAACTTATGTGTCACGACGGTAATGAATTCGTACTTGAGAGTTTCAAGGTCTCGCATGCGCTCCCATATAAATCCAGCAAACAACACAATGAGAAGTGATGAAACAAGTGGCAAAATCCAATCTGGGACCATTGGATATGCGACTGCCAAGAAGTTATTACCGAGATTCGCGCCCAGGATAAAGAAGGCTGTACCGAGTACAAACACAGCATATGAAAAAGCCTTACGTGCAGCCGTTTTAACATCCATGATGTCATAGCGCAAAACACCGTACGCCAATGGAATGATAAAGAAGTTAAATGGTACAGAGAAGATTGGATCAATCTGAATATTGTATGAAAGAAAGAATCCAATGCCTGCAAGTGGAAAACCAATGAAGATGGCAAAAATATAGTATGAGAGACGATTCTTGTGGAGTGCGTCAGAAATTGTATACGACTTTATGAGCATTCGAAGAACCAAGACAAATACCACGGCGAAGTACGCAACCAGCAGCCAGTAATAATTTCCTGCAACGTAATAATTTGGAAAATAAAGCTTTGGTACTGAAGGGAGCAAAAAGCTTGCTGGTTTAAAAAGATAAAAAGCTGTGAGAACAACAGCACACGCGTATGTTGAGAGTATAGTCCAAAGGTATTCCTTTTCCCTTTCAACAGCAGCAGCAATCCAGTGCACGGTAAAACAGCCAACATAAATTATTGAAAGACTGAGCGTAAAGATTGTGCGAGAAGCCTCAGAATCAGTCACCGTAATACCAAACACATGGGATATCTGATAGACACCCACAGCAAGACTCATGAGTAAATACATAACGTGAAGTGTCTTGTGTGAACTCTTGAGGTAGACCCATAGTCCGAATATAACCGTAAGGAAAAAGAAAAGAGTGTATGAGATATCTGTAACGAAGAGCGGAATATTAAATGGATCGATAATCATTATTTTTTCTTAGCAATCGCCTGACGAGCAGCTTCTTTAATATGTGACACACCGAGTCCGTAGTGCTCAATGAGTTCTGCCGGTGTCCCCGACTGTCCAAATTTGTCATGAATACCCATACGGATAACTGGCACAGGATAGGTACTTGAAATGAATTCAGCTACAGCCGATCCCATACCTCCCGCAGCCTGATGCTCTTCGAGGGTTACGAGTGTACCGGCTGATTTAGCCACTGCGAGAATAGTTGCCTCATCAAGAGGTTTTATAGTTGAAAGGTTCACCACGGTCACGCCAATCTTTTCCTTTTCAAGTTCACGAGCTGCCAAAAGAGCATTATGAAGAAGTGCACCGGTGGCAATAATCGCAACCTCTGGTTTGCCTGTTATAGGCTCAAAATAGATGCGAGCCTTCCCAATCTCAAATGGAGTATCTACGGTGGTTATAACAGGCGTTTTCTCGCGAATAAGACGAATATAGGTAGGCTGTTTGGTCTCAGCAATTGCCTTAGTTGCCTTCTCTGCTTCAATAGAATCGCAAGGTGAAATAACAACCATATTTGGAATCACACGGGTGATGGCAATATCTTCGATTGCCTGATGTGTACCACCATCAGGACCAACAGAAACACCAGCGTGTGAACCGACAATTTTAACCGGCACATCATTGTACGCAATGGTTGTGCGAATCTGTTCCCAATTGCGTCCCGGCGAAAACATGGCATATGAGCTAATAAACGGAATCTTACCCATAGCAGCCATACCGGAAGCAACTGCAGCCAAATTTTGTTCTGCTACTCCCATTTGAATATAACGATTGGGGAATTTATCACGGAAGAAATGCATCTGAGTGGATTCAGTCAGGTCAGCACAGAGGCCAACCACGTTTGTGTTTTTCTCCCCCGCTGCCAAAAGTCCGATACCAAAACCTTTTCGGATTGGCACTTGTTCAACATCTTTGTCGAATACTTTCGGATTGAGTTTTTGTGAAGAAGAAATCATGCAGTTTCCATTAGTATTAATAGTGATACCAAACAAAGAAAACCAGCTGTAATTAAAAGAATGATACTAGTTCTTGAGCTAAGGCAAAATCCAGCACTTCCATTACTTTCCCTAAGAAAAAGAACTATCGAAGGAAATATAAAAATTATAAATGAAAACCAAATTGTCACCCAACTACTCAGTCCAATGCTAGTACTTGGACCAAAAATCGCTCCATATGTAAAGAGCAAACCAGTAATAATCAACCCAAGTGAAAATAAATTTATAAGTAGTCTTTTCATACTATTCATGTTCACTTCTTATCTTCTTCCCCAACGTCCGTAACTCAGCCAAAGCCACCGCACCTTGCTGCGCACGAGGAATTTTGTCTTCAGGACCGAGGCCGGGAGGATTGCCATGCCATCGATAGTCATATTCAAACTCCTTTACGCCTTTGCCAGGTATCGTATGGGCCATAATACAGGTAGGTTTTTCGAAAATACCTTTTGCGGCATCAAATGCTGCAGCAATTTCGGCAATATTGTGACCATCAATCTCAATCACATGCCAGCCAAACGTAATATATTTATTTACAAAAGGTTCAAGAGGCATAATGTCCTCGGTATTTCCATCAATCTGAATATTGTTACGATCAACAATACATACAACCGTGTGAAGCTTCTCTTTACCTGCAAGCATGACAGCCTCCCAGTGATTTCCTTCATCATGTTCCCCGTCGCCTGTTAGACAATAGAATCGTTTTGATGATGTTTTACCCTTGTCGATTCTGTCAGCGAGCGCCATACCTACAGCTTGAGAAAGTCCAGAACCCAATGGACCTGACGAAGTTTCGAGCATAGGCAAAAACTCACGATGAGGATGACCCTGTAAACGTGAACCAAATTTACGCAGTGTTTTGAGCTCTTCTACCGGAAAATATCCTGCATGTGCCATCGATGCGTACAGAACCGGACAAATATGACCATTTGAAAGTATGAGGCGGTCACGGCCATCCCATTTCGGCTCTTTTGGCTTGTGATTGAGTGTGTGGAAATAGAGTGTGGCAAAAATATCTGCCATATCAAGTGGTCCCGCGGTATGTCCTGAACCTGCAGCGATAAGCATTTCAATAATCGATTCACGAATTGAATTTGCCTTGATCTCAATCTCTTTTATTTTTTGTGTAGAAAGTGCCATGTGGTTTCAACCGACAGTGCGAGCACCTAAAGTGCTCGAAACTCTTCTAGTGTACCAAGAAAATCATCATTTCCGAAGAGCGCACTACCCACAACTAATCGATTCGCTCCCGCATTCAAAAAGTCAGGTGCTGATTCAATGTTTACACCACCATCGACAGAGATAACAAGGTTCGGATACATGCTTCGGAGGTTGCGAATGAGCTCCACTGCATGCGGACTCGCTGGCTGACCCTGAAAACCAATCTTTTCAACACCCATAACCTGCACAAAGTGAATCGTATCTACAATATTAGCAATAGACTCTGCTTTGTCTTGTGGCATAAGAGCAATACCAAGCTCAACATCAAAAGGACCGAGTTCCTCTGAGTGTTTTCCGTAATCACGGAGGACATTTGCCATTTCATCCGCATCAACACTTCCCTTGTGAACGATAATTCGAGCGGCACCAGCGGAAATAAAGTCAGGAATCTTTTCGTATGCGCCTTTTATCATCAAATCGAATTCGAAGTCAGTCTCTTCCCAACCCGGAAGAGCCTTTTCTTGAGCAACGATGTCATTGAAAATCATGTCCTCAACATTCGGACCCTTGAGGTACGGCCACGTGCGTGACGGAACGTATCCACCATCACAAATATCAATCTGAATTACCGGAGTATGTCCGGTAGCAATTGAAATACCAGTTTCGAGTTCTGCGTACGATTTCGGAAGGATTGCGGGAATAATTTCTGTCATGACAGTTATACGTGTTTAATATTAAAGAGTTTAAGAAGACGTCGCTTGTGTCGTTCATCACCTGAAAACGGTGTTGAGAGCCATATGTTTACCGCATTCATCGCCTCTGTAGTTGAGACAAACCTCGCACCGAGCGAAAGCACGTTTGCATCATTGTGTTCGCGTGAGAGTTTTACAATATCCATGTTACCACCGTAATAAAGCGCCGCACGGACACCGTAGAATTTATTAGCGCAAATAGCTTCTCCTTGACCAGAACCCCCAATCACAATTCCTTTTGCCGCTGAAGGGTCACGTGCGATTTCTTTTGCTACCAGAGAAATATAATCTGGATAATCATCCTCCGGTTCAAATGTCTTTGGCCCCAAATCCTTAATTTCGTGACCCGCCAAAGAAATTCTCTCTACAAGAAAGCTCTTAAGTTCAAAACCAGCATGATCAGAGGCTATATAAATTTTCATAGGTCTATTATACCTAAATTATGGACAATTTATTACCACGCACACTGAGTAGTTCCGTAGCAGAGCTTCCAAGCATGTGTTGGTCTGGTGGGGTCAGCATACTTAACAGGAATCGCCCCATCACTCCACGGCGGTGAGTTGTCATGCATAAGAAAAGCAAAGCCAGCGCCATCAGAGCGATAGATATAGCACGAGTCACTATTTGCTGGCACCATAATCGGATCCTTTGGAAGCACCTTTATATAGGTGGGAACAAACCCTGGTATCACAGCGTTATTCGCTAATGCTCCCCACGATGCGCATTCGCTGCGCCAACTTGTGTCTACACCGTTTGTTACTACGGGGTAGTTTCCATAGTCGTTATAATAAAGTTCTAACGCATTCTTAATTTGAGCCATGTCGCTCAACCTCTGTGCGTTGCGGCCCTTTTGTCGTGCGCTATTGAGAGAAGCCAAAACAATGCTCGACAAAAGTGAGATGATTGAAATCACCACGAGAAGTTCTATGAGTGTGAATCCTTTTTCGTGACCTCGGATGAACACGTTGATCTTTACTTAATTGTCGCACCCACTTCAACAACATGTCGAACAAGAGTATTTGTATAACCCCATTCATTGTCGTACCAGCCGAGAACCTTTACGAGATTTCCACCCACAACGCGAGTGAACTTGAGATCAGCGATAGAAGCATGAGGATTTCCGATGATGTCAGATGAAACTAACTCCTCTTCGGTCACAGTAAATATTCCTTCCCAGCGCGCTGTTCCAGCTGCCTTCTTTAGAATTTCATTAACCTCTTCCTTAGTAGTTGGTCGCTTTGAAATGAAAGTGATGTCTACGATTGAACCTGCAACAACAGGAACTCGAATAGAGATACCGTCGAATTTACCCTGAAGTTGTGGCAATACTTTGGTTACAGCAATGGCCGCACCGGTAGTTGAAGGCACAATGTTCATTGCGCCGGCACGTCCTTCACGGAAATCCTTCTTGTTTGGACCGTCAACAATTCCCTGGCTCGCTGTGTATCCGTGAACAGTGTTAAGAAGTGCTTTTTCAACACCAATAGTCTCGTCGAGAATGGCGATGAGCGGACTACCTGCATTTGTAGTACATGAAGCGTTTGAAGAAATAGGAGCAGATTCGCTTTCTTTTGTAATACGGTCATTTGAAATACCCATGAGCACTGTCATACCAGGATTTTCTGCGGTTGGATCGTCTTTAGCTGGAGCAGAAATAACAACACGCTTTGCACCGGCAACCAAGTGAACCTTTGCTTTTTCGTATGTAGTAAAGAGACCGGTACATTCAACAACAACATCAATATTGAGGTCCTTCCATGGCAAAAGTGTTGGTTCTTTCTGGCTGATGAAAAGAACTTCTTTGCCATCAATAATGAGAACTGGCTTGTCACCCTCTTTAACCTTTACCTCAAGACCACTTCCACGGTAGACCGTGTCGTATCTGAGTAGATACGCCATGTTTTTGATATCTCCAAGGTCGTTTATTGCCACAACCTCAACGTCTTCTCTGCCTTTTGATGCCTTGTAAAACGCGCGTCCGATGCGACCGAAACCGTTAATAGCCACTCTGATTTTTTTTGTTGCCATAATGTATCTATATTTTTATGGATACATTATATCATTATTTACCCATGAGAAAGAGTTGTTTTGCTTCGGCGGCAGAAAGTGCCCTGGTATATACTCGAACTTCATCAATAGTACCAAACTGCTGTCCACCACCCTGATAGTTTCCTACATACGATATTTGCGACGACGATTTAAAAGCAGAGGATCCGACAAACACCCCATCAATATAGAATGATGTTACCGAACCAGACCCGACAGCTGTGAGATGGTGCCAACCTGCATTTGGTGCAAGTGTCGACATATTGTAACCACTTGAAACAAATCCTAATCCTCCGTTATCATACGTACCCAACTGACCATCTGATTGAATGATTACCTGGTGATCAGCACTGACGCCTCGTGTGAGAGTATTCCAGCTACCACTTGGGCCAAGCGGGTATTTAAACCATGAGGCAATCGTCCACGCGCCACCAGCAATGCTGATCGAAGAAGACAATGTCATGAGACTACTCACACCATTAAAAACCATTCCTTGTCCGACTTTTCCGATACTATTTTGAGTATTTGCAAATGTGCCATGATTATTTTGACCACTCACATCTGAAGCAGTAGAACCATTTATGTCCTTACCATTAAATGTCCAGTACCCCACCAAACCGCCCGTCAGCTTGGTATCCTGAGGCGCATTTATTTTTGTCTGATTTGATTTAGCGATGATTGCCACCTCATCACCTGAAAGAGCTCGAGAATATATTCGCGCATCATCCATTGAACCATTAAAGGAAAAGCCGCCGAGGTCATAACCGATTTTTAAAGTCCCGTCGCTATCAATACTCCCTGTTGTCCCGGCAATACTCACCGTCTGCATAGCAATGCCATTATTATAAAAAGTAGCGGTGTTGTTTACCCGGTCAACTCCTACAGCCGCATGAAACCACGCGCCAACAGGCATTGATCCTGGAGAAGAAAAAGTGTAAACATCTTGTCCTCCGATTGGATCATTGAGAAAGACTGCTGCCTGGCCCGCCGATGGATAATCCAAAACAAAAAGATAGCCCAATAAACCACTACCTCTTTTTTCATAAATAACACGAGCTGTATTATTATTTTTTTTACAAATGCAGCAAGTGTAAAATTTTGCGTTCCCATATTAAAAACTGATACTTGGTTAGTTTCTACGTAGTTTCGATTATTATCAAAACTAAGAGCCATACCCTTTTTTCCATTTACCCATGTGGGTACAGGAGAACCACTCAGAGTACCGTTATAACCCATGCCAGAAAAATCCCCTACCGTAGTCGAAGTAGCTTCATCCATAGGCCAATACCCCACAAGACCTTTCTTGTCGGCCACTTTTCGTACTGTCTCTCCCAGTCGGTATAATGCTGAAACTTCATTGGCTGTCAGAGCTTGATTGTAAACACGGACATCGTCGATTTTTCCATTAAAGGCGTGACTTGTGTTGCCACCCCATCCTTCGCCATAGGGATATACTGTTCCAATACTAAAGGGCAAAGAGCCGTTTCCACTCGGTGGTACCCAGCTTGAAATTGCATGAGACGTTGTTCCAGCCAAAACTCCATTAAAATATATATTTATAACTTTTGAGCTCGATATAGTAACTGTTACAAAACTCCACTGATTACGGGGTAAAGTTCGAGTGGTGGCAAAACTAAAGGCAGTTGCACCATAGAGAGCTATGCTAAAAACTCCGCTTCCCGCATAGGTGAGATAATAATTATATTCACCATTACCGTTCCAAGGCTTTGATATTATGGTTCCCCCATCCGCCTCGGTGTTGTTAGGGTTTATCCATGCAGAGAAAGTGATATCCCCACCCGTATAGGTCAGTGCTGCTGACGAAGGGATCTCAACGTAATCATTGAGACCATCGAGACTGATTGCTTTACCCCTTTTACCTGTAGCCCACAGCGCTCCGTTTCGGAGGACGCCCGCATTCCTACTTTGGGAAAAATCAGTTGCTGTTGTGCTCGTACCCTCATCCAGGGTCCACCAACCTATGAGCCCGGCTGTAGTTGTGGCAACTTTTTGAGTGATTGCGGCGTGGATCGGGGTTGGCGCGACGACAAACAGAAATGCAAACATACATACGGGCATAGACAGAGCCGAGAACAGAGAAAAAATATGCACGAGATAGCTTTGCCGCTTCATATATGTTTATTATCGCATGTCTAAAGGAAAGATTAAAATGAGCGCAGCGATGGCGGCAAGGCTAGTATGTATGCCTTGAGACCCCTCTGGTTTTTGATTAAAATTTAATCAAAAACCAGAGGGGTCTCAGAGGTATGTATCCCTCCTTGTACGGGATAGTTTAGGTACACATCAATCTACTATTTTCCCATGAGGTAAAGTTGTTTTATTTCGGCGGCTGAGAGAGCGCGGTTATAATAACGTGATTCATCAACCACCCCTTTAAACCATCGTGTTGCATCGAGTCGACCAAGTATAGCAGGTGACGCGGTAATGTTTGGTGTTGTATCTGAACCTTCAACCGCACCTGTAACCAGTCCGCCATTCACGTATAACTTTGATGTTGCGGAAATAAGACCAGGAGTTTTTGTTCCACAAACGTGGTACCACGTATTAATCAAAAGAGCATTATCCGCCCTGAATCTATTTACCCAAAAATCTATTGCAGGACGACCGTCGCGAACAGTAAAAGAAAGACCTTGATTTGTCACACCGGTACTATTGTTACCCATAAATGATGGATAATCACTACTCCAAGCACCATTCCACTTTATCCATGAACACATCGTAAATTCAGCATTGCCTGAAAATGCTATATTGCTTGCCGAAAAATATAGTCATTAACACCATCAAAATCAAGTCCCTGACCTGCGACCCCGCTGACAGGAGAACTCGATTGAGACATATTTACAAGTGTTCCATGATTTTGTTGTCCTGACCTATCATACGCAGTACCCGCACTCGCGCTGGTCCAGTTCATATCCGCCCCATTGAAACTCCAGAGGCCAATGAGACCGTTTGTGAGCTTTGTGTTTTGAGATGAGTTTATAGTGATAGCACCCTGAGTGTAGAGAGTTGAAATTTCTGAGGCGGATAAAATTCTATTATATATTCTGACTTCATCCATTTTTCCTGACCAGTAGCGTGCTGTGTTGAAACCGTTACCGATCGCTACCGCTGGCATTGTTGTCGGCCACAGTGAATGTGAAATACTAAATGCGAGCACATTGTTTAAATAACCGGTGAGTATATTTGTACCCGTATCCCACGAAAGTACAACATTGTACCACGTATTAGGTCGAAGAACGGCCGTCGGACTATAGGACGCAGCAGCATACGTACCCGCATCGTTTCCAACTACAGCACTAAAACCACCATACGGTGATACTGTAGTATATTCTTCAAAACGGATACCTACGTTCAATCCATTTAGATTTGTGGTAAAAGGATTACGATAGTTTTCAACAACAGCAGGATTCATCCAAAAAGAAATAGTTCCCTGTGCAGGAAAAGCACCGAGACTCCCTATATTTACAGAATCATCAACACCATCAAAAGTGAGAGCTTTCCCAAATTTTCCATTCACCCATGTAGGAGTACTAAAGTTAGCGAGGGTGCCTGTTCTACTATTACCCGAAAAATCATGTGCAATAGTTGAAGTTCCCTCATCTAAACTCCAGTGCCCCACCAAACCATTTGCTGATACATTTTTCCTCACCACTTCACCCGAACGATACAGCGCAGCAACTTCACTGGCAGTTAGTACACGATTGTAGAGTCTCACATCATCAATCAAACCATTAAAGTGATACGCGCTTGCAAAGCGACCAATGTCGACTGTACCCGCGGCATTTCCAATAGCGGTGACTGTTCCTGTACCGCACTGCACCCCGTCAATATAGAGCGTTCCTGTCGTACCCGTCTGTGTTCCCACAATATGGTGCCATTTATTATTTGTGGGTATATTACAAAATACGGTATTCTCAGCAGCTCCACCACGCCAACGGAGTACGGTTGCCTCAAAAAAGAGTTCCCACTGCGTGTTTACCGGATTTCTCCCAATCACGAAACCATTTTGGTTAAAGTTGGAAGAGTATACCCAGGCAGAAGCGGTAATCGTGTTCGAGATTGAAATTGAGGGTCCTGCCACATACGTATTTGATCCATTAAAGGAAAGTGCCCCGCCACGTTTCCCTCTTACCCATGTAGGACTATTGGTGAGAGTGCCGTCATTTCCATTTCCAGAAAAATCATGAGCGATGGTGCCTGTGTTTTCATCAAAAGACCACCAACCCATAAGGCCGCTGTTTGTAACTGTTTTTGCTGTACTGGCAGCCTGCACACGGTCAGCCTTTAAAAAAAGCCCATCATGAGAGTAGAAAGTAATAAAGTACAGAAAAATACAGTGCCGTGGATGCGTTGCTTCATATTCATATATACCTATTATCGCATGCCAAAGGGAAAGATAAAGGAAAGATAAAAATGGGGATATGTGTGAACGCGACTTAGGGGCACCTAGTACCCTTTGTGATCCTTCCTGCTTTTGATTAAAATTTGATCAAAAGTAGGAAAGGTGTACTGACATACTTCGCTCGACACCCACACTCTTTTTTTGTCCACGTATTTTTTCAAGAAAAAACAGCACCACTCATGTTGGCGCTGTTTTTTAATATTCCTGCTGAGTATCACTAGATAGCTGGGGTCTCGCTTGGTGCGGGTGCTGGAGCTGGTTCAGGAGTTGGCTCGGGCGTCGGTTCGGGAGTAGGTTCTGGAGTTGGAGTAGGTTCTGGTGTAGGCTCTGGACTTGGTTCGGGCACTGGTTCTGGACTTGGATCTGGAGTTGGTACTGGGTCTGGTGTTGATTGTCCACCGGTGCCTCCACTAGTTTCCCCACTTGATTCATCTGGTGTGGTTGTTCCCGTGAGACCAGATCCATTGTCACCTGACGGAGTAACTGTAGTTCCTCCACTTGTGCTACCACCCTGACTTCCACTCGTACTTCCTCCCGTCACCGCACCGTTTGCACCTTCGAGGATTGAACATGCGCCAAAGGTATTCACTGTCTGTCCTCCAGAAACCTTGAGACAGTATGGCTGACCTGTAATTTCATCGTAGAGAGTGATACCAGCTCTCTTGTCACTTGTACCAACTTCGAGGGCACCAACTGATGCAGATTCGATGACGGCATTTTTGATGTATGCAACGTTTGCGGTCAAAGTTTCTACCACAGCATTTTTGATGTATGCAATTCCATCCTGGAGTTTGAGTCCAGCAGTTTCGAGGAGAGACATGAGAGTTGTCGTAAAGCTATCAGACCACACAACAGTTGTTGAGGCTGTAGAGGTTGCATTAGTCACAGTTTCAGTCGTTGTCGCAGCGAGAGCTAATCGATTCTGAAGATCAATAAGTGCATCTGTAGTTGAAGCAAGTGCCGCATTTAGCTCTGCAATGCTTGCTGTATTGTTATTCACTTTAACTTCAAGTGACTCAAATCTCCTGTCCAATTCCTGTACACCAGCGAGGATGAAAGTCGAGAGCTTGTATACATCAACTCCCTTTCCACCTGCGGCCAATACTTCTGCGGGAGCCTCCTCTGCGATGAGACCGAGGCGGAGCGGTGCACCGTCTGATTCCGTATTGTAACGGTATGTTGCAACACCCATTGATTTAATTTTCTGAAGCATTGAAGCTTTTGTAGCATTATCAACATAGGTAATGTCATGCTTTGCATCACGTGTTGAGATGTTTACAAATGATGTTGCGGCAATGTCTCCCATGACCTGGAGTTTGTATGTAGGAGTTGTGGTACCGATACCTACATTTCCATTTACATCAACTTTAAACTGATTTTCAGCCAGGTTCTGCTTTGATGTTACAAATACCATTACAAATCCCTGATCGAGTACAGTTCCTGTCCATGAATCAAGAGCGATACCGACAATTTCCTCTGAACCCACAGCACGTCGACCAACACCAGGAGTCGATGACAGAGTAATGCGGTCGCCAATAGCAATGTTTCCATTCTCACCATTTACTTTTACTGGTACGCGTCCTGACAATGCAACAGGTCGTGTTGATGAACCGTTGTTGTTTCCATCAGCACCTCCGAGGAGGAGTCCTGGGTCTGTTGATACGATACCAAGGATGTGAGAGCCTGCTGTTGCCTTAGTAATAGTTGAAGCTGAGAGTGTGTCGAGTGCCACGATGTCGCCGGCAACGATCGTATCATCTGACGTCATATAGTTCTCGGCGACATCGTATGTACCTGTGTTTGCAGTTCGGTAGTAAAGGTTCCCTGCTGCGTTTCCACAGGCTACTGTTGCGCCAGAGCCTGAGAAACATGCTCCACCGCCGACAACGGTGAATGCAGAAGCTGGCGACGATGTACCGATACCGACGTTGCCGCTCGTCGGAATAGTCAGAGCTTCTGCACCACTACCGCTAAAAAGGACCAGAGAGTCTGTTTTTGCTCCTATCTGAGGAGGATTTGCTGTGTTGCCACTCCAGAATTGAATTACACCCTGTGTGGCATCCGTCGATTTGAATCTTGCCACTTGTGACGCACTACTACTAACGACATCAAGCGGAACTGTTGGGCTCGTCTTTCCGATACCCAGATTACCCGAAGAGTTATAAACCAGATTTTGGCTACCTGCAGTTACTTTAAACACATCCATACCTGGAGTGGTGGTAGAAATATGAAGGAGCGCGGTAGGTGCTGCAATGCCGATCCCCATGAGACCGGTATATTTGAGTACCGCTTTTGTAGAGAGAGATTGTAAGGTTGTACCAGATGCACCTGTGTCGGCTGTCTGGAAAGTGATATCTCCTCCAGCTGCATTTCCAGTTCCCTTACTTCCAGCAAATATGAGCTGGGCTCCAGCAACATTTGTTCCAGACCCACCGGTTGTGGTGAACTTCATGGTACTGAAATATGAGTTACCGCTCGTCACACCACCTCCAAAATATGCTTCATTTATAGGGGCACCGTTTACCCAGCTACCTGCTACGAATTGTCCTGCTGCTGTATCAAAAGCAGACGCACCCATTACAATTGAACCAGCGTAATATGCTCTGTTTTGCCATCCAATAGCCATACTGTATGAATTACCGGCATAATTTCCAGAACCAATAGCTAGTGCAGCTGTGCCTGTAGCCTGATTACCCTGACCAAAAGCGTGGGAGTACGATCCTGAAGCGAGAGCGCCAGATCCAATTGCAGTACTGAAATCTCCTGATGCGATTGCTGTGTTACCTAAGGCAACAGTGTCCTGACGTGTAGCTTGAGCTGATAGTCCAAATGCTTGAGAGTAAAGGCCCGTGCCTGGAGCAGAAATACCTGTTCCAATAGTGAGACCCGTCACAAGTGTTGTTGTTCCAATTCCTACCGCGCCAGTCGCATCAATAATGAATGGTGTCGAGTCGGGTGAAGTGGAATCTTCAACAATAAATGATGGGCCTGAGCCGGTGTTTGTAACAGAGAGTTTGCCCCATGGGGTTGTGGTGCCGATTCCCACATTCCCCGTCGACACCGTCGTACCTGCTCCATCGAGTCCAATACCATAAATCAAGTTACCAATGTTGAGAGAATTTGTAGCAGTGCTCGAAGTTGCAGAAATGTTGTAACCGATGATGATGTTTTTTGAACCTGTAGTGAGGTTTGAATTAACGTCTGAAGGTGTTGCACCTATCAAAATGTTGTTAGCGCCAGTCGAAATATTATTACCGGATTGATATCCGATGAGGGTGTTGTAGTCGGAGCCGACACCAGCGAAGTTTCTACCGGCCTTCCAACCGACGAGAGTGCTTCCTTGGTTTGAAAGTCCAGCGATTCCCGTACCAGCTTGATAACCGATAGCGACAGTTCCTGTAGCAGAACCGTTGTAATATGAGGCATCACTACCGATTACAACGTTTTGACTGCCTGTTTTATTCAGGTAGAGTGCCGTAGCACCAAACACAGAGTTGTCTGAGCCTGTTGTATTTGAAGACATTGCATCAGCTCCAAATACCGCAGTACGCGTGCCTGTAGTTAGCCATCCCGCTCTATGACCAAAAGCTGCCATTCCCGCTCCAGCGTATGAATTCCCGGCCTGATAACCTACTGCAGTGTTTGAACCAGTTGTAGTGATAGTTCCCAATGCCTGATAACCGACCGCCGTGTTATCACTAGCGGAAACAATATTGTTACTCGTACCACCAGCACCCTGACCGACAAGTACAGCACCGTTCGTCGAGCTCGCATAAAGTATCGTTGCACCATTCTGCTTATATCCATTGTACATATCTACGTTAATGAATCCTCCGGATACATCAAGTTTGTATGAAGGAGAAGAGTTGCCGATTCCCAAGTTACCGTGCGGAATAGTTACCTGCTGGCCATCAGCTAGTTTGATATTCATCACTTCATCGCCACTGGTTAGTTCACGGTAAATGACGCTGCCTCCATAGCCTGTATATCCGGTAAAATACATTGGAGTAGCTGCGCCCCATAGAGCCATTTGCAGACCGCCATAAGGAATAATGTTGAGTAGACCACCATTCAAGTTCTTAAGACTCAGGTTGTCATAACTTGAAAGAAATATTCCACCACCTGTCCCTGCTTGAGAGTCGATGCGACCAGAAACCGCTCCGTTACCTCCATAGAAATCAAGTTGTCCGCCATTTCCTGTTCCAATTTTTGCAGAAAGCGCAACATTGTTTGCTGAATCTCGGAGTTGGAACAGATCAGCAGTTTGACTCGCTGCTGCTCTCGCAATAATACCAATTGTTCCTGCAGCATTAGTGCTCACATCCAACTTTGAAGCTGGCGTAGTTGTTCCGATACCGACGTTGCCGCCATTTGGCTGCAGAAGAAGATTGTAATTAACAGACTGATCGCTCTGATCATGAGCTTGAATCCAAGCGGCATTCGATCCGGTGGTTGTAATACCTTGATCCAAGACAATGTTGTTTGATGAACCGAGTCTCAATGCATTTGTCATAACAGTTCCGCTACTTCCGGGACCTCCCAGGAAACCTTTGACATATAATGTCGGCGTTCCATATGAGAGCGAAGTCGCTCCTAGAATTGTCGATGAGGCTGTAAGCGTACTAGTTGCCATGAGATTAGCTACCGAAACATTTCCGGAGAACAATCCGTTACCTTGCACAGAAAGCATCTGAGATGGACTCGTCGTCCCGATGCCTACGTTGCCGCTACTATCAATTCTCATCCTCTCCAAATTTGCTGTAACCAAACCTAGCACATTAGAAGCCGGGCGAAACATACCAACGCCAGCCTGTGAACTAAACGCATATGCTGGGTTGTTAATCGTGCCATCTTCGGACTTGAAAGCTGTCCATTCTAGACCAGCGGCTTTCATTGTTCCAGCGGTGCTCACGCCGTTCCTAAAAGTAATGCCTCCCGTATTCCATGTGTCACCCCATTGGATGTACGCCGTAGTTGGAAGATATATATCTCCGTTTACATCGAGAGTACCCCGTGGTGTCGTCGTCCCGATGCCGACGTTGCCGTTGTATTGTATTCTCATCCTTTCCTGCATAGTAGGAGTACCGCTTACTCTCGTTGAGAACGTCAAATCACCGGAGTAGTTACCATCTGTGGCATTATCCTTTATTCCCGCAATCTGACCAAATTCTGTAGGTGTCGTGCCAGTATAATTTCCACCTAACGTAATTCCAGCACCCACTCCCGCACCTAACGCATCTGTTGAATACAGCGTCGCTACACTTTTATAACCAGTCTGCGGAACCCACATAGCACCTCGCACATCCAATTTAGTGCCTGGCGACACCGTCCCGATGCCGACGTTGCCGGCATTTGTAATCCTCATCGCTTCTGCCACTGTTGCTGAACCATCTGGTGCGACATTAAAAGTGATGCGTCCAGGCATATCAGCTATTCCAGGCGTACCATCTACTTCAAAATATATACTTGCACCAGTTTTATAATCTGCTCCATCTGCACCAACACCCCACATTTCTAATAGATTATCTCCGCTAGAAACAATCGTATTGGCATCACCATTGGTACTCCTAGTTTTCAATCCGTATAGAGTCGCACCAGTCGCATTTGTACCAGTGGCCACTGCGGCAAAATGTCCTGCTAGATTATCACTAGTTGCTAAAACTCTCACTCCGCTACCTAAATATCCCAAAACGTCAGCGTTTGGAGCCGCAGAGTAACCGCTTTGCAAAGATGTCGCAAACCTACCTGTACCTGTAACATCGAGTGCAGTTCCAGGTGCTGTATTCCCGATACCGACGTTTCCTCCAACCGCGAGATTGTTCATCAGATTAGCATTTCCTGCTGTGTTGACGGTGAACACAGGAGTTGCAGCTGATACGCCCTGGACGTAGAATCCGCTCGACGTAGATGAGGCGAAATTCGTCTGCACGCCGAACCATGCGGTGTTGTTGCCGTTATTGATCGTAGAAGCCCTTCCAGAAAGACCGGTTACGCTGGTACTGAAGTTCCAGGTCGTATAGTCCTGTCCATTCTGTCCGTCGAGATTGAATGCGGCGGATGACTTGATGGTTCCCACGACGCTGAGTGCAGTCTGTGGGGTCGTCGTGCCGATTCCTACGTTACCGGAGGAATCAATTCGCATACGTTCAGCTACGGCCCCAGCATTGTGGTTATATGTCGCAAATCCTAGATAGCCGTTTCCGTTTCCACTTGTACTGTTCTCTTTAGCTCCTTTTATTTTTGCATATCCAATGTCGTTTGAGGAAGACGTTGTCCTCCTTCCACCAAAACCAATAGACCCACCTTTATCAATCGCAAAATCGTCGTTAGTTGATACATATACATTCCCACCGGCCGAAGTCATACCTATGTCAGCACCCGTAACAGCGAGAGCATTGGGATTAGCATCATGTCCGCCTGTTCCAGTATTGCCGTTTCCGCTCACTATATCGAGTTTATATGTAGGAGTTGATGTGCCGATACCGAAATTACCCGAGCTGAAGCGAGCCCTTTCCGTTCCGCCGGTCCCGAAGACGAGATTTGCCACGTCGGTGCCTACCATCGCGACGGCAGCAGCTGGATGAGAGATAGTGAGCGTCGAATTAGAATTGTCGGAGAAAGAGGCCGAGGCGTTCGTGCCGTAGGCACTGGTCACCGCTTTTCGCACTGCAAAGGCGGCATACGTCGAGGGTGAGTTCGTATCAAGGCCGGCGTATCCAGATGGATCTAAATAGAGTCCGTTTCCTCCTGTGTACCCGTCTCCGCCGAGATAGAGAGGATAGTTGGCAACGCCTGACTGTGAAGCGGAGATATGGCCGGTATTTGCGCCGGTGTCGAACCTGACCTGGATGCCTTTCGACGGCGTGCTCGCCGCCGCGCCGCCGGTGATATTCAAGAGGCCGCCAATGGTCTGGGAAGTCGATGAAGCATAGGGGAAGATCGAGGCGCTAGCTGTAGAGGTCGCCACGAAATAAGAGCCGAGATGGACGTTTCCGAGGATATCTCCCGCGACGGAGAGGCGCTGGCCAGGGGTGGTGGTGCCGATTCCGACATTGCCTGATGCCTTTATAACCAAAGCTGCTCGAGCTCCTGTCGATCCACTGAGCGCAAGGTCACTCGTCGCACTATTACCAGTAAGCTCTATGTGCTTTGCCGCGAGGCCAGAGATGATTGTATTTGACTTGATACTGAGGCCGACGTTTGAGGTTGAATCTTGGAAGTTAGCTATTGTACCGTCGCTGCCAAGCGCATCCATAACATCGAGCTTGACGCTGCCAGTCGACCTTCCAACATAGAGAGATCCTTCTACGGCAAGGCCATTTGTCGGCGCCACAACGTTGTAGTTTGCACCTATAGTTGCTCCTCCTGAAACAGCCAGCTTGGATGCTGGTGAAGTGGTGCCGATTCCGACATTGCCCAGAGTGCTTATTGTCATTTTCTCAGTAGCGACGCCTACCGAAGATCCCGTAAAGAACGAGTGCGTATACGCGCTGTACTGCTGATTGATTGCAGAGTTAGAGCTATCAGCAGCTACGAACCTACCGGTATTCGCTGCGGCCCTGTCATATCTAAATGTCGCATCAGTCGCCGCCTGTACATGCAGTACTGATTGCGGAGTGCTCGTTCCAATTCCGACATTTCCTGTAGCATTTTTGATGGTCATAGCTGCCGAAGCGCCGCCATAGTTAAAGAAGGTGAAGTCACTGTCGGTCTGTGCGATAGAAGTACCGATCACCCAATCGTTCGAGCTAGCTGTCTGAAACGCAATGTTAGCTGACTGCGCTTGTGCGCTCCTGTTGAGGGTAAGTTGCGCGCTCGAACCGCGCACATAGAGCGCGCCGGTGCCACCGCCTGTAGACTCGACAAGAGAAGTGATATTTCCTGTTCCTGAGACCGCAAGCTTTGTGTATGGCGATGTCGTACCGATGCCGACATTTCCTGATCCATCAATTCTCATTCGTTCAGTGAGAGCTGAACCGTTTGAAGTATAGAGAGCAATTGCATTGTTTGCTGGGATACTTATTGCTGAACCAAGACTAGTCAAGCTTCCTCCATCCATAGTAAATCCAAGGTATCCACCTGATGTAATTGTGTCACGACCCAAAATCCATCGTCCATTAGATTCTGTCTGATAATATCCTCCTAGTAGACCGTTGTTATCAGCACGGATGTTGCCCGACGCACTACCGCCAACCTGGAATATTCCTGAACTTGGTGTTGCAATACCAATTCCAACTGTGCCTGTAATATATTGATTACCTGCTACGGAGAGAGTTTGTGCTGGAGAAGACGTACCAACCCCAACATTACCACCCGCGTCCACTATAAACGGAGTTGCGTCAGGTGAAGTTGAGTCCTCTACGACAAATGAAGGACCTGAACCGGTGTTCGTCACTGAGAGCTTTGCCCATGGTGTTGAGGTACCTACTCCGAAATCACCAGCGCTATCAAAGCGTCCGAATTCTGTCGAACCACCTGCATTTTTAAAGATTGTGTTTGCAGAATAGAATGCAACGTCTCCAACAGCCGCAGAAAGTACGAGTCGATCAGTGTTTGAAGTACCCGCAGCGTTTGAAATAGTGAATGTACCACCTGATGAAAGGAGCTGACCGTTGCTTCCGTTATTCACAAATCGAATAGCAGTGTTGTCAGTTGGGAGTGAGAATACGGTACCTGTAAATGTAGCATTTGTCGCAAAGAGATTCGTGCTCAATGCAGTTGTTGAGAAGAAGTTTGTTGTCGTTGCGGAAGTTCCCGTTGCATTTAAGAACGTAAAGTTTTGAAGAGTTGAAGATCCTGTAGCTGTGAGGTTTGCAAATGAGAGCGTTCCTGTTGCAGTGATGTTTGCAGCAGTGATGTTTCCAGAGAAGAGTCCGTTACCTTGTACTGAAAGTGTCTGTGCTGGAGATGTTGTACCGACACCCACATTTCCCGCACTTGTAATCAAGAACTTGCTTGTTCCCCCCACTTTCAAATCCATCAAACGGTTATTTGTACCCAGAGCAGCAGTCTCTGTGACATTCATTGAAATACCTACATAATTACCAGTTGCAGATCCAGTCTGAGCAATAGTTGGGTTTAATTGAAACGCATAAAAATCAGCGGCAGTTGAGCTTGGATTGTACGTGCCGGTAGCAGAGAAAAGGCCTTTATCCGTTCCATCACCAGAGACAATACTGCTTGCAGTATTTGAAAATACAAAACCTGCTGAACCATTTCCAATACCCGTCATAATAACTTTATTGGCAGAAGCGAGAGAAAGGCTGTTATTTATTGTCTGCAACGTAGTCATGCCGAGGGAGCTCGACAAAGTTCCGTGATATACGGCATCAGCTACATTTGTAGGTAAAATATCGATTGTTCCAGAGACGGTAAGAGTATTTCCCGGGGTTAATGTATTGATACCGACGTTTCCATTGTCGAGCACGGTTACTTTTTCAACATTCGATGAGTTTGCAATTGCAAACGCACGACCTGTTCCTGTGCCTGACCCTGTAACCGAAAGTTTTGCTGAAGGTGACGTTGTACCCACACCAACATTTCCAGCAAAGTAAGACTGTCCTCCCGCAGAATAAATCGAGTAATCTGTAGCACCCAGAGTCTGGTCGTCCAAATAGAGTCCGTAATTGGTGGTGACGGTAGCAGCACCGGCTGTCGGAAGTATACGTATACCGTAAACAGCAGTTACGGTATTGCTACTAGCAACACTCAACTGCGTACTAATTCCACTCGCCGAGCCAATGTTGCCAGACGCGGTCGACACCGTGCCGTCCACCTGAACCAGATTTCCTGAGGTGCCAGAGGTCGGTCGCAGATCGGCGCTGTTTCGGAAGCCAGATATGTCGGTTCCAGTGAATGTATTGTTGTTGGTGATATGGAGCTTTGATGTGATCGCTGCAGTACCACCGATCCCCGTGCTTCCGCCTGATGTATTGAAATACACCGAGTCAGACGCAGATATCTGAGTGGTAGAAGCATAATTGAATATCGAAGCTGTTGAAGTCGTTGCGATGAAGCGAGAGCCGATTATCGTATTACCCAATATATCTCCTGCCACAGAAAGTTTTTGGCCAGGGGTAGTTGTGCCGATGCCGACATTCCCTGTCGATAGCGTAGTCCCCGCTCCATCGAGTCCAATACCATAAATCAAGTTACCAATGTTAAGGGAATTTGTGGCAGTGCTCGATGTTGCAGAAATGTTGTAACCGATGATTATGTTTTTTGAACCGGTGGTGAGGTTTGCATTTCCACCTGTTGGTGTTGCACCGATAATAATGTTGTTAGCGCCCGATGAAATATTTAATCCAGACTGATAACCAATGAGAGTGTTGTAGTCGGAACCGACACCTGCAAAGTTTCTACCAGCTTGATAACCGACGAGAGTGCTTCCTTGATTAGAAAGTCCCGTACCTCCCATACCAGCTAGATAACCGATAGCGACGGTCCCTGTAGCAGAACCGTTGTAATATGATGCATTGCTACCCATTATAACGTTCTGGCTACCTGTCTTATTAAGAAAGAGAGCCTCGTCACCAAACACAGAGTTGTCTGAGCCTGTTGTATTTGAATACATTGCATCAGCTCCAAATACCGCAGTATTTATTCCTGTAGTTAAGTATCCCGCTCTGTGACCAAAGGCAGACATTCTCGCTCCAGCGTACGAATACCCGGCCTGATAACCAACCGCTGTATTTGAGCCTGTTGTAGTAATGGTTCCCAATGCCTGATAACCAACAGCTGTGTTATCACCGGCAGAAACAATATTATAACTAGTACCACCAGCACCCTGACCAACAAGTACAGCTCCATTCGTCGTACTTGCATACAAAATGGTATTTCCATTCTGCTTGTATCCGTTATACATATCTACATTAATGAATCCGCCGGATACATCAAGCTTGTATGAAGGAGAAGAGTTGCCGATACCGACGTTGCCCGCCGAGGTAATCACTAGAGCAGGTGTCGTAAACGTAGAACCACCAGCTGCAGTAGAAGGAGTGAGTTCGAAGGCACCCGAGACAGTCTGGTTTGCCCCTATCTGCCAATTCGTAACAGCGTTGGAATAAATCATTTTTATCTTCGCGGCACCGTTATTCGTAGGGGAACCACTACCCATAGTGATGGTGGAGTTGCCTGACTGAGAGTAATCTACATACAAATCGGAGCCTAGAACAGTATTTGCATTAGTATTGATTACTCCTGGAGCAGATATCGTGCCATTGTCGAGAACCGAAACAAGTTCTCCGTTCGAAGAGTTTCCAATCGCAAACGCCCTGCCAGTTCCTGTACCAGAACCTGTAATAGAAAGTTTTGCTGAAGGGGTTGTAGTACCGATACCGACGTTGCCAGATGCATCTATCCTTACTTTTTCAGTACTACCTGTCACAAAACCGAGAACATTCGATGCTGGACGATATATACCAACTCCAGCCTGACTTCCAAATCCATATCCTGGTGAGTTTACTGTTCCATCAGTTGCTTGCAGTTGAATATTAAAGGCAAAGTTTCCTGGATTAAGTTGAGCAATAGTTGTTGGACCATTTCTAAAAGTCAGAGAACCATTATTAAATATATCTCCAAACTGAATAGCAGTCGTCGTAGCCATAAATAGTTCTCCATTTACATCCAACTTTCCACGAGGAACAATCGTACCGATACCAACATTACCTCCACTTATGATTCTCATTGCCTCTGTAGCACCATTACTTCCTACAGCAAACTTGATGAAGTCTGATGTTCCTACTCCAGAGGTTGATTGAAGAGTTAGTGATGAGCCAGCTGCTGATCCACCAATGAGTGTATTAGATTTGATGTTTCCGCCAAACTCAGTACCGAGACCAGAGAGATCTATTTGAACAAGTGGTGTAGTGCTCAATCCGATAACTTTATAACTGTCGTTATTAACAACATTCGTGAAGTTTATGTAGTTATTATTCGGAAGCACGATACCATTCGTTGAAACATTTGCAGTAGTAGCACCACCGGTTACAAGCATGCCAACTGATGCTGTGCCTGTAGCGTTCAAAGTAGCAACAGCTAGTCCTCCAGAAAAGAGTCCATTACCCTGCACTGAGAGAATTTGAGATGGAGAGGTTGTACCGATTCCGACGTTACCTCCGCTCAATATTGTCATCTGTACCGTATTGTTTGTCCCGAATGACAATGTGCCTGCTTCCCTATTGTTGATAGTAAAATTATTGCTGTTTGAAACCAAAGCTGTACCGTCTGTACTTAATACACCAGTGGTGCTATTCGTAAACTTTAACTCTGAAGATGTTGGTGCGTTTATATGGAGACCGGTACCAGCACTCTGGAGAGCTGGAGTCAACGTTCCTATTCCCACATTCCTTGATGAATCAACGATGAGCCCGTTTCCAGCAACTGTCAAAAGTGAAGAGAAGAGGTTTGTTGATGATGCTGTTGTTGAGAAAAGAGTTGTAGTTGTAGCATTTGTGGTTGTTGAATTATTTGTAATGAGATTAGAGAAGACAAGGTTTGTTGCTGTGAGGTTTGTTGTAAAGAGATTGGTTGTTGTAGCAGAAGTACCAGTTGCGTTCACGAATGTGAAGTTCTGGAGTGTTGTTGATCCTGTTGCGAGGAGGTTTGCGAATGAAAGAGTTCCAGTAGCTGTGATATTAGCAGCTGTGATGTTGCCAGAGAAGAGTCCGTTGCCTTGAACTGAAAGTGCTTGTGAAGGAGATGTGGTACCGACTCCAATTTTACCAAGTGTTCCGATACCAGAATTGGCTACGACTCCGACAATCAAAGAACCATCGGCCGCAAAGTAGCTCATCACATTGTTCTGTGAGAAATCACGGAGGTCAAAGATGTGACTTGTATTATCAGTGTTAGCCGCTGCAGTAAGTGCAACAATTCCTGAACCCGATGTAAGGAACATTGGGCCGTTTGTAGTATTCGTTGTAAAGGTAAGTCTGCTTCCAAAATCAATAGCCGTGCCTGAGCTACCGCTCGAATCCTTAAAGAATATTCTCGAACCTCCACCAGCCCCTGAGCCTATAGTAAGACCATTGTTTCCGTTGTCTTGCGGCATTGATAGCAATGTTGCACCGGCAGTTGGTGTCGCAAAGTTTAATCTACCTCCAAGACCCAAGCCACCTCCAACCACAAGGGCGCCTGAGTTTGAATTCGTGCTTATTGTCGTATCTGTTATCGAGACAGTACCAGTCGCCACAACACTTCCTCCAAAATAGCTGCTTCCAACAACCGATAGCTTTGCAAACGGTGATGTGGTACCGATGCCGACGTTGCCGCTCTGTGTGAGTCTCATCCTTTCGGTGCCTAACACTCCGCTCTGACCGCCCGCCTCCCATACCAAATCGCCATTGGTATTATCCGCCGCGCCAAATGCGTAATTGTACGTGGCACTATCAGTAAACCAAATACGAGAACCAATTCCGCTCGTTCCGCTATTAAATTTCTGTGCTACACGACCAGTTGCAGAAACTCCATATATTTCAAATCTAGCAGCTGCATTTGTCGCGGCAGGCAGTCCGATGCCAAGCCCATTCCCATCAATAGTCACTAGTTTTATGCCGTTTGAGGAGAAAGCCAATTGATTTACCGGACTTGATTGCAGATACATGCCAGTATTCGAACTCCCGGGGAATGAATACGCCGGTGCTGATATAGTCCCGTTATTCGCATAGTAGAGAGTTGAACTCGCCGTCCCTTGCACATCAAGCTTCGTCTGCGGATTCGTTGTCCCGATGCCGACGT
Organism: Candidatus Parcubacteria bacterium; assembly: GCA_039796155.1. Lineage (GTDB taxonomy): Bacteria > Patescibacteriota > Minisyncoccia > Phycocordibacterales > UBA6065 > UBA6065. The sequence goes on along the minus strand of JBDKKJ010000009.1, from coordinate 41,602 downwards.
TGCCCTCCACCAAAAGTCCACTCGTAGGAGCAGCGTTTACACCTGCATATGTTGCACCTATTGTTACGCCTCCCTGAACATCAAGTTTAGATACAGGATTAGTATCTGATCCAACAAAAAGACCAGTGCTGATAAGTCTCGTCCTTACAGTTCCACCTATAGCCTGTTTAAAGGCTGTGCCGTCAAATACAATCGAATTGTTTGCATTCGTCCACTGAACACCTTTGTTCAATGCAAAGGTGAGATAGCCACCAATCGATGAATCAGTCGTCGAGGTTCCCGTAAAGTATGAACCAATGATGTTGTTTCCAAGAATATCTCCTGCAACAGAAAGTTTTTGACCAGGGGTGGTAGTACCGATTCCCAGACTACCTTGGAGGATCATGTTGTTCTGTCCTGGATCGGTGCTTGAGTAAGTACTACCAAAAGCATAACCTCCTGAAGCGTGTATCTTGAAGTTGTTTACATTGTTTGTGCTAAAGAGAATGCCATAGTTCTGAGCTACAGCGATAGATGCTGTGGAATCCTGCATACCCATTACCAGCTGAGCACCTGTATTGGTGTTATAGCTCTGGAGCAAATTGGTTTGACCTCCAGCACCGGCAACTATGAGAGAACCGTTCGCCACAAGAAGGCCCGCATTTCCTCCATACGCTATAGGATTGCTATTTCCGATACCGACTTTTCCTGATCCTGACTGAATAGTGAAGCTGCCTGGACCACTAACTCCCCCTGCAAACGTTGAAGTTGCGGTGGTTGAGGTAGCTGTGAAGTATTGACCGATAATATTGTTTCCAAGGATGTCACCTGCTACAGAGAGTTTCTGGCCAGGAGTTGTTGTTCCAATACCTACGTTGCCGGTTGCGTCTATTCTCGCCGCTAATAGAGTGTTGCCTGTATAAAAATTGACAACACCACCAACTTGGGTTGACCCGAGACTAAAAGTTCCAGAATTTGAAGAAACAAACCCTTTGGTTACTCCACTCTGCAGTAGGAAAAGCTGTGTAAGACTGCCTGCAGAATTGTCGAGGTATGCGTTACCTCCATTGCCCTCCAGTGTAAACACAGGACGAGTCGTACCTAACCCACCCTGTAGAGTAAGGTTGCCTGATCCTTTTGCTGAAAGTATTCCAGATGCATTCGCTCCTTGATTAAGCACCAAACTCGCCCCACTATTGCCAGCGGCAATTGATAGAGAACCACTACTATCAGAAAGAGTAGATGCGTTTGCACCAAGAGTTCCCAGACCTATTGTGCCAGCCACTGACAAAAGTTGCACAGGACTCGTGGTACCTATCCCAACATTTCCTGATGAATTCACCAAGAGTGCATTTGAACCAACAGTGAGGAGCGATGAGAATAGATTTGTTGAAGATGCGGTCGTTGAGAAAAGGGTTGTTGTTGTTGCATTTGTTGTAGTTCCCTGACCAACTGAAAGCGCTCCAAATGTTGAAGATGCAGTAACAAAGAGTCCGCGAGTAGTTGTTGGAGCAAGTGCACCAAATGAATTGATTGAGAAGTCGCGGAATGAAGATGCGTAGAAGTCCTGTGATGTTGTTGAATAGAAATTATTTACAGACTTCCAGTAATTCACTGAAGTAGTTGAGAACGCACCACCCTGATTAACTGACAAGTAATAATCAGCTGAAGTGGTTGAGAAGAAGTTATTTACAGTCTTCCAGTAATCAACTGAAGTAGTTGAGAAAGCGTTTCCTCGATTAACTGAGAGGTAGTAGTCAGATGAGGTTGTTGAGAAGAAGTTTCGATTGTTCTTCCATACATCTGCTGATGTAGTTGAGAAAGCATTCCCTGTGTTCTGTGAGAGGAAGTATGTAGCTGATGTAGTTGAGAATGCTGCGTCTCTGTTAACTGAGAGGAAGTATGCAGATGAAGTTGTAGACCAGCGAGGGATGGTTGATTCGTAGAAGTCAGCTGAAGTGGTTGAGAAGAAGTTATTTACAGTCTTCCAATAATCTACTGATGTTGTAGAGAAAGCGTTTCCTCGATTAACTGAGAGATAGTAATCAGCAGAAGTTGTAGAGAAGAAATCTCGAGTAGTCTTCCAGTAATCAGATGAAGTTGTAGCCCAACCTGTGAGTGTGAGTGTTCCGCCGAGAGCAACTGTACCTCCACCTGTGATACCAGTACCGTTTGAGATGGTGATAGATGAGTTCTGGAGCTGTGCGTTTCCGATGGTAGATGAAGCGATAACCTGGCCTGTACCGTTAACAGCGAGGAGTGAGTTAGTGAGTCCTGTGAAAGCGAAGGTTGTGGTTGTTGCGTTGGTTGTAGTTCCGAAACCTACATTTGCATTAGTTGTAATGAGGTTTGTGATAGTTGCGTTTGTAGCAAATGAATTTGTTGATGTTGCGTTTGTAGTTGTGCTGTTTGTAACAGTGAGACCAAAGATAGATGCAACAGATGATGAGAATGAATCAATGACACCTGTTGTGAATCGGCCGATAGTTGAGAAGAATGATGATGATGTGGCATTTGTACCTGTTGCGTTTGTGAAGTTCAAATTCCCTGCTGTAGCGTTTGAAACAAAGAGATTTGTTGAAGTGGCATTCGTTGCAGTTGAATTAGTAACAGTCTGATTTGTGAATGTGAGATTTGTTGCAGTAAGGTTTGATGTAAAAAGATTCGTAGTAGTAGCGTTGGTGCCTGTCGCACTAGTAAACGCAAGGCTTGAGACAGAACCGTTCGCAATAACAGCATTTGTAGTTGTTGCATTCACTGCAACTGTATTTGTTGCCGTAAGTGCACCCACAGTAATATCGCTCGCAATAAGCGATGTGATGTTTGCAAGTGTTGAACTGAAAGTATTTATTACTCCTGTTGTGAATCGACCAACAGTTGAGAAGAATGAAGTTGTCGTTGCCGCAGAACCCGTTGCGTTCGCAAACGTAAAGTTCTGAAGAGTTGAAGATCCTGTTGCAAGGAGGTTTGTTACTGAAACAGTTCCTGTTGCTGTGATGTTCGCAGCAGAGATGTTTCCAGATACGAGAGCGTTGCCCTGTACTGAAAGGGTTTGTGATGGAGATGTAGTACCAAGTCCAAGTCGGCCAGAAGAAGTGATAACTGAGCTTAATGCGCCAGTGCTGTCATATATATCGAGGATGTTTGCTGTCTGGCCAATTCCAGAAACTAGTGCAAGAGTTGTTGTTGCTGATGAACCTGAAAGGATCGAGAGCTTTGCATAAGGAGTTGTAGAAGCACCAATAACAACCAAGTCGGTTGATGTTGAGAGTGTTACTTTACCTATGTTGTTAGTAAGCCAACCTCCTCCGCTTGAAGCACCGCTGATATTGATGTTTCCACAGCTCACATTTCCTGAACCATCAGTCTGAAGTGCCTGACCACCTGTACATGAAGCAATTGTTCCAACCGCAAGAGTGTTTACTCGTGCAGCCCCTGAAGTTGTAAAGTTTCCGTTGAAGTATGAATCACCGATGATTGAGAGCTTGAATGATGGTGATGTTGATCCAATACCTACATTTCCAGCGAAGTACGCGTTGCCTGTTGTTGTTCCGTTTGTAGTTGTGGCATTAAAGAGTGAAAGATTGCTGAATGTTGAAGATGCTGTAACAAAGAGTCCGCGAGTAGTTGTTGGAGCAAGTGCACCAAATGAATTGATTGAGAAGTCACGGAATGAAGTAGCGTAGAAGTCCTGTGAAGTAGTTGAGAAGAAGTTTCGATTGTTCTTCCATACATCAGCTGATGTAGTTGAGAAAGCGTTTCCAGTGTTCTGTGAGAGGAAGTATGTAGCTGATGTAGTTGAGAATGCTGCACCTTGTGATACAGAAAGATAGTAATCAGCAGAAGTTGTCGAGAAGAAATCTCGAGTAGTCTTCCAATAATCAGAAGAAGTTGTAGCCCAACCTGTGAGTGTGAGTGTTCCGCCGAGAGCAACTGTACCTCCACCTGTGATACCAGTACCGTTTGAGATGGTGATTGAGTTGTTCTGGAGCTGTGCGTTTCCGATTGTAGATGAAGCGATAACCTGGCCTGTACCGTTAACAGCGAGGAGTGAGTTGGTGAGTCCCGTGAATGCGAAGGTTGTGGTTGTTGCGTTGGTTGTAGTTCCGAAACCTACATTTGCATTAGTTGTAATGAGGTTTGTGACAGTTGCGTTTGTAGCAAATGAATTTGTTGATGTCGAATTCGTTGTTGTGCTGTTTGTGACAGTGAGACCGAAGATAGATGCAACAGATGATGAGAATGAATCGATGACACCTGTTGTGAATCGGCCGATAGTTGAGAAGAATGATGATGATGTTGCGTTTGTTGTCGTACTGTTTCCGATAAGTGCGTCAGAAACAGAAAGGTTTGCAATAGTACCAGTTGTTATATTTGCGTTTGAAACAAAGAGATTTGTTGAAGTAGCGTTTGTTGTAGTACCGAATCCAACGTTTGCACTATTTGCATTCAAATTCCCTACAGCTCCATTTGTCGCAAATAAGTTGGTAGAAGAAGCTGTATCCGCGAAAAGGTTTGTCGTTGTAGCATTTGTTCCTATTGCGTTAACAAATGAAAGGTTTGTAGTTGAAGCATTAATCGAAGAGCTATTGATTGAAGTTGATGTTGATGCAAATGAATTTGTTGATGTTGCGTTTGTAGTTGTGCTGTTTGTGACAGTGAGGTTTGAAATGTCAGCGAGCATCGATGTAAATGTATCGATTGATCCAAACATCGTCTTTAATACGATTGAATAGAGTGAAGTAGTTGTAGCTGCTGAACCTGTCGCGTTTACAAAGTTGAGGTTTGAAACAGTGCCGTTCGCTGCATTGAGGTTCGCAATGAATGCATTAGTGGTCGTCGAATATGTGGTTGTCGCATTGACGAGTGTTGCATTCGTTGATGCAAGGTTTGCGATAGTACCTGTAGCCGCACTGAGGTTTGTGATTGCAGCGCTAATGATTGCCGCTGAATCAGCAGAAAGATTATATGCATACTGATTTGTACTTGTTGCATTCACTGTTACACCACTCTCTATATATGAGTTAGTAGTTGTTGCATTGGTAAGTACCGCGTTGGTTGTTGTTGAATTCGCAATGACCGCGTTAGTTGTTGTGCTATTTCCAATAACTGCATTTGTTGCAAAGAGATTAGTTGAGGTCGCGTTGGTTGTTGTTGAATTTACAGCAGTTGTGTTTGTCGCAGTAAGTGCACCTACAGTAATGTCGTTTGCAACCAATGTAGTAATTGATGCGAATGTTGAAGTGAGAGAATCTATAACACCATTTACTATGTGACCAACTGATGCAAAGAAGTTTGTTGATGTGGCGTTAGTTGTTGAAGCGTCACCAGCAATTATTGTTGTGAGTGTTGTTGTGCCAGAAACAATAAGATTTGAAATTGTTGTTGAACCACCAAGAGTAACGTCGTTTCCATATAATGTTCCACCTAATGTGATATCACCTGCAACCGCAAGTGATCCGTCGAATGAAGCATTTCCAGCTTTATCGATAGAAACATTTTTTGAATCAATGGTGAGAACATCTGAATTGTTTCCAAGTGCAATTTCTCCATTTGCAGAAAAATCTCCAGAGTATCCTCCGCTCTGGAAGATTCCTTGTCGTGCTACCACCGCAGCACCAACCTCGAGTGATCCACGAACATATGCATTTTTTCCAAAAGATACATTTCCTGTAGACGTAATTGAACCGAGCGCTGCAACACCGGTAGACTTGATTCCTTTAGTATTAATAATTGCTTCGAAATATGCAGGACCCTCTACGGTAAGTGACTTTGCAAACTTTGCATCACCGAACACCGCGAGATTTCCATCAACAGAAACGCTATCGAGAAGTTTTGTAGCACCTTTAACCAAAAGAGTTTTACCAACCTCCACGTTGCTATCAAAGAAAACATCTTCTGTGGTGATATTTCCATTCTTGGTAACGTACGCGAGTGTAAAGTCCTGAGCACGTGCACCTCCGACCATTTCTGCATTGAGGTTCTTAACCATAGTTTTTGAATCTACAACTATAGGTGCGATACCGTCCTTTGCGTATGAACGGAACTGACCATCGGTCTCGATGTGACCCATGATTGAGATATTTCCTTCCTTATCAAGTAGAAGAACCTCATTCTCATGAGTTCCTGGTCTAAAGCCCATAACTGTTGAAGCGCTACCAAGTGCCTTCTTTACAGTACCGTATGCCTTGTCAAAGAAGCCGTGAACGAATGGTGTTGGGAAAAGTGTAAAGAAAATAATGGCCGCCATTGTCGTAAAGGCAATAGCCTTGTGACCGAACACCGTTGCAACTGATCGTGAAAGGATATTTTTTCGTGCAGGAGCAACACCAATAGAAGCAAATTTCTTGTCGAGTGCGTTTATAAAGTCCAAAGAAGCGTCTTTTGATGGAGCGGTTGCCTGTACCTTTGCCTCAGAAATTGCTTCGAGCTTCTTTGAAATGTCAGCAAGAGTCTTTTCAATAGATGAAAGATTCAGGTTCTGTGGTACGACAGGAGCCGCAGGAATAATCTGTGGCTGTACTGCTACAACAGGTTTTGGAGCTTCTACCTGAATTTGTGGACCAATCTTTGGCGCAACAGGGATATCTCGTATAACGGGTTCAGTTGTTTGCTTTTGTGTTACTACATCTTCAAGGTCAGTAAGTTTGCGTGTGTGTAGCTTTGCACGGGCAAATACATCAGCGAATGAAAGCCGTGGGCCAATGTGACCATCCTCAACTTTGGTTTCAGCAACGGGCTTGATTACAGGTTTCACTACGGGGACAACAGATTCCTTGATTCCGTGCAACGCATCGAGGTATGACTTCAGGTCACCGTGGAATGTACGTACCTTCTTGGTAAGAGGATGATCTTCTACCGGGAAAACCTTAGGTTCAGCAGATGTGACAAGAGATGGAGCTTCAGGAAGAATCTCAATTGCAGGATTTGCAAAGAGATCTGAGTGTGTCATCTCGGTCATACGAACCTCCTCAGTCTTATCAAGCGCCGCCTTTGTAGAAACACTTGCAGAAGCGATATCCTCGATAGAAGCAAGATTCCCATTCTGAATCTGGTTTCGGATCATCTGGCGCTTCATGTACTCATCCACAATACCTCGGGTGGTATACCATGTTTTTCCAACCTTCTTTGCAGTTAGTTTTTTCTTTCGGGCAAGCAAGGAAAGATACTCAGCCGAGTATGGCGTAAGCGAAGCGGCCTCTGACATAGAGAGCCACTGGTTCGCATTATCTAAGGTATTTCCTAAATCTTGTTTCAAGGCTTGGTTCAATTAGTATCCGATACATCGTATCGGGTACCCGAAAGCTGACCAGGACATTATACGGACGAGACTCAATTTTTTAGGGTCTTTTTCTGGGGACAACTCAATATCGGATAACATCAAAAAAGTCGTATCGGATAGATTCAAAAAACTATGTACAAGAAAAAGAAAAACACCTCACGTGTCGATTTGACCTGAGGTGTTTTTCATAACTTTATTGAAATTTTTCCGAACCCTAATCCTCTTTGTGAAAGATTTTTATAGATTTATAAACCTTAATAAACCTTAACTAACCTGATTTCCTAGAAACGTATATATGTAGCCCTTTTGAAACTTATGACTCCAAACACTCTTCCCTTAATACTTCCCAGGTCCACCATGCCTAATTCTCGAGAATCGATGCTTACTTTACGATTATCACCGAGTGCAAAATATTCGTTGGGATCAATGTTGGTTCTAACCTTCCCAACCTCAGGTGTATCAGGAAATGCGAGATAGGCTTCGTCAAGATTGACGCTTTTTTCTGTTCGAGAGTTTTTGATCACGACGCGATTATTTTCTATCAAAAACCATTCCCTTGGAAGGCCTATAATTCGCTTCACCACCTTGCCCGGGTAGACCCGTGGAACGGCTACCACGATATCTGCACGCTGTGGCTCACTCCAGAGGTACGCCATCTTGTTTACAAGTACAAAGTCCCCTGACTGTATCGTGGGATCCATGGAATCACCACTCACAAAAAAGCCTTCGAAGACGAATTGGCGTATAAAAATGACTGCTACGAACGTGACAATTGTGATTGCGATAATGTTCTCTTTAGAAAATGTCTTCATATATGGTAACCTCCTACTTGTATGGACCGAGTGCGAGGTATACTATAGTATACAATCTAATCAAAACCATGTCTGGCAAGTTTATGACAATTAAAGAGGCGGCAGTATTCCTAGGGGTAACACCTCTGACTCTTCGAAATTGGGATAAGTCGGGCAAGCTTCCGACAACTCGACACCCTATGTCGAACTATCGAATCTACAAAACTGAGGATCTCGAGAAGTTGGTCCAGGATATCGAGAGCGGTTCCCTCCCCACTAAAGCAAAACCTCGAACCGGGATCACTCGCAAGAAAATAATCGCACGAAAGTTGATAGTACGAAGCGAGCGAGAGTAATAAAAATCACAGAGAGCGTTCTCTGTGATTTTTTGTTTATGCGGTATCACCTCTCCTTTTTTTCTCTCCTTAGTACCTTACTACGAACGCTCGTCCTCTCCCGTGAAGCTCTTCGCTCTGTCCTTAGAGGACCCCTACACCTCTTGGACAGAGTACATTTACAAAAGGTTTTACTACACTTGTGTCAACCAATGTTTCGCCTCTGCGCTTGAGTCTCAAAATGAGCTTTGGCACCTCCAAGGCTCGCGCATGCTGAGTTGTACCAAAGTGCCCAGAGGAGGAGCTCTTACACGCAAACAAAAAACCACCAGAGGGCGGTTTTTTGAATGTTTGTATTACGCGATTGCGTTGATTGTAACTGAGAAGAAAGGCTGTCGGTGTCCATACTTCTTGAAGTACTTAGACTTCTGCTTGTAGTGGATAACAACTACCTTTGGATCTCGCCCGATTTCTTTGATCTCGGCTGAAACTGTAGTTCCTTTGAGGAAAGGAGCACCTACCTTTGTTTCGCCTGCTGCATCGAGGAGAACAACGTTGTCGAAAACAACTTTGTCACCTACTTTGTGGTCACCAGAAAGCTTTTCAATCTTTACGATGTCACCTACCTTTACCTTGTACTGCTTTCCACCTGTCGCGATAACCGCGAAAGCGTCAGAAGTTACAGTGTTTTTTGCCTTAGTTGTAGCCATATTTTGGAAAATTATAGAGCCCTAAAGAGGGCTTTTGTCCGTATACTATCGCATAGGAGCCTTAAAAACGCAAGTCTATTCGTCTAATTCGAGCTTTTCTATCATTATAGGCTCCAAACCAGCCCCAGAACCGGTAATGCGGAGCACATCTTTATCCACCTTTTTGAGCTCTTTTGAAGAGAAAAGGTACTGATTTACGACTGTCGCAAGGTTATTACCAAGCTTGTTGTGATAGTCCTCATAGGTCTTCAGATGCTTACCCAACTCCCCTACACGCTGAACAATGTCCTTTGCCTTCTCTTCAATTTCCATTGCCTTGAGCCCCTGCATCACCGTCTGAAGGTATGCAAGGAATGATGTTGGAGAAACAATGATAACTTTGTACTCTTTAACAGATCGCTGAATAAGGTTCTCAGTATCCTCACCAAGAGAGCCGAGAGCACCGACGGTATTAACAAGGAGATCATAATAAATTGCTTCGTGCGGAATAAACATAAATGCAAAATCCATCGTGCCTTCAGCGGGTCGAATATATTTTGAAGTTTCCTTTATGCGGAGTTTGAGATCATTAACAAAGGCTTTTTTGTAGCGCTCTTTTTCAGCCTCGTTCTTTTCTCCAATCATTCGATTATAGTTTTCAAGAGAGAATTTCGAGTCAACAGGGATAATCTTGTCTTTAATACGTACAATAGCATCAACAATCTCGCCGTCTTTAAAGGCATACTGCATCTGATAATCGCGAGGCGTCATTACGTTCTTTAACAGTGTCTCGAGGTAGTATTCACCCAACACTCCACGTTGCTTTGGGTTTTTAAGCATGTCCTGAAGACCCTGAAGCTGATCGGCAAAGCCAACCATTTGTTTACCCGTCTCTTCTACACGCGTCACCTTTTCAGTAACGGACTTTATTTCGCGCAAAAACTGGTCAACGAGGCGGATAGAGTCCCCTGCAAACTTTTGTGATTCGTTTCTCTGGTCACGCATTGATTCTGTGACTGAACGATTTGTCTCGCCAATTTTTTTGTCAACCGTACTCGTCAAATTGTTCATCTGCTCAAGGAGAAGCTTCATCGCACCGTCGTCTTGCTTTACATCTTCCTTCTTTCGCATTATAAAGAAAAGAACCCCGGCATTGATAACGAGTATAAGGATGCCGAAAATGACGATAAGTGCTGTTTGCATAGGGATATTATAGCAGAGCTTACTCGTGTTAGAATACGTACAAGCATTATATACATATATATGACATTACATCAGACAATAAAAGCAGATACAAAGGCGGCGATGATAGCAAAGGACTCAGCAAAGACCATGGTTCTCCGTGGTGTTGCAGCTGAAATTCAAAAAGAACTCCTTGCAAAGGGATCTTTCGCAACAGAAGGTACTGACGAGGAAACACTTGCGGCCGTAAAGAAGCTCGTAAAGCAGAGAAAGGATTCTATTGATCAGTTTGTTAAAGGTGGACGACCGGAATTGGCAGCAGACGAGCAGGCTGAGCTCGCAATTCTCCAGGCATACCTCCCTGCTTCTATGCCAAAGGAAGAAATCATGAAAGTTGCTCTCGCAAAGAAAGCAGAAATGAATGTTACTGACAAAGCAGGTGCAGGAAAACTCATTGGTGCAATTTCAAAGGAATTGAAAGGTAAGGCAGAAGGTTCAGATATTAAAGAAGTGGTAGATAGTTTGTTTGTGTAGGTACTCATCGACTCTAGAACAAAAGCTCCATTCAAACGGAGCTTTTGTTTTGAGATTATTCCCTTCTACACGGACACCTCTTGCCAAGTAGCCTAATGTGTTTCCTACTATTGACAAAACGAGCTAACGGGTGTATAGTTTGGGTCAAACAGCTCAAACAGTTTTTAACCATGATTAAACATGTAGATCCTGTAATTGCCGAATACGGCAGTGAAGTTCTACGGGTGATGTTCGAAAAGAGATGTGGAGTGGTAGCAGCCACATTTTACGTCGTCACCCAAAGAGAGGCTTATGCTCTCTTTGAAGCAGTAAAAGGTGCTGTGATTAATTGTATCGATGAGTACGAGGAACTCAGAGAAATAATTCTTCATCAGCTCAAAACTGATCGCGGCAGCTTACCAACACGTCAACGCACTTTCGGAGCAAACGTCGCTGCAGCTCTCGAGAGAAAAGAAGAAGAGCAATTGTCTCTTCTGTAATCAATCCTCAACCAAGGCCGGATGCGCAAGCATCCGGCCTGATTATTTTGGTATATACTAATACCATTATTCCCTAGCAACACATTCATGGTACGCAACAATCTTTTTAATATGATGAACCAGCTCGTTCAGGAATCAAAGAGCGTATGGCGCATCAAAAACCAGTACATGCAGGAAGCAGTCGGTTCAGATGACATGATGGCTCTCTGGAAAGAAATTGAAAAGGCTAAAGAGGATCATATTACAAAATTGCAGGCACTGATAAAGAAGTACAACGCATAAAAACAAAAGAGCGGCGCCCGAAGGGCGCCGCTCTTTTGTTTGACCTAATTCTTTAAAACGATACAGCAATAGCCAGAAATAACGTTGACCGGTTATGCATGTTTGGTAAGTGGCTCGAAATCTGTGAGCCCGCCAAATAACCCAAGATCCGGAACTATCCCGGTCTTTTTTATTTAATAAACAACATGGTAAATGCCATCACTGCCATGAGAGCATCCTCTGCGACCGTAACTCTAGTAATAGGAATATTAAAGAACCCTCCGAGACACGCACACTGAATACTTTCTCCGTTGGAAAGTTTTTTATTAACTGAATATGCCTTGAGCGACATCAAAACAAATACCATTGAATTCACAAGGAGTAGGTGTGTCTGAGTAAAGTACGCATATGCAAATGCGAGTTCAAATAATGGATAGACATAGCCCCATGCAGGCACCTTCTGTGCAATCGAGTCATACTTTGCGTATGAAGGAGCAAACTTGTGGATATTTAGGACCTTGAGGAGACCAAACAAGAGAAAGAATGCGCCCATGAAATCTGCCATTGCATGGTGAAGATAGAACATACCAATACTGATTTGTCCGTATACCGTGTACGCGATTACGAGAGCAAACATGGTGATCAACGGTGCGAATTTCTTTAACACTTTAAATAGCGCCAAAGGTTTTTTATCAGAAAGCGTAAACTTCCCCTTTTGTGCAAGCGCTGTATTAATGGAATCAACACTCACACTCTCATCCAAATCAACGGCCGTTGTAGCTGATTCAAAATCAACTGTAAAAGATGATACTCCCGAAGTGCTCTTTAGTGTATCCTCGATTTTTGTCTTGCATGAATTGCATGTCATGCCTTTTATGTACAATATTTTTTTCATATATCTATAAACAATAACTATTAGAAAGGAATTTTACACTCCTCAAAGCAGTGTGCACTTCGATTAAGCTGGTATATCTGCTCTCGACCTGATTTTTCGCTCTCAACAGCAGAGACAGACTTTAAAACCTGCAGATGATGCGTCACCGTAGGTTGTTTTAACTTTAATCCGTCAGTTAATTCACCAACAGTCATTCCTTCTTTACTCCTTCCGAGCATACAGACCAATTTATAGCGACTTCGTTCACCTACAACTTTAAAACAATCAGGGCAAAGCTCCTCTTCACCCATAACAGTTTTAGGAACCCACGATGGTCGCGGACGTGTCTCGTGTTGCTCTCCGGTTTTTTTTGTTTCCAAATTTAACTTTTCCCCTTTTTTCTTTTCCATAGATGAGTATCTATATTATAATCCATTGACGACTATCAATATAACAATATCTATGAAAAAAACAACTGAATCCCCCTATACACGCTTCACGACCATTACTAAACGCGACGGATCCGTTGTCCCCTTTCAATTAAAAAAGATTACTCGAGCTGTGGAGAAGTCCATGCACGCCACCAAGCACGGAACAGCTATCGATGCCCTCCTCGTAGCACAAAAAGTTGAAGAAAAGCTGGTCGACGAATGTGCACAATGCCCTTCTGTCGAACATATCCAAGACGTCGTCGAACAAACTCTCATGGAAAGCAATTTCCACGACGTGGCAAAGGCCTACATTTTATATCGAAACGAGTACGCACTCTTGCGCAAGCGCAATATTTTTAAAAAACGAGTTCATTTAAAGCCATTTGAATACCCTGAACTCATAGAATACGTAGATGCTGTCCGCCACTCGTACTGGATACACACAGAATTTAATTACACGAGCGACATTCAGGACTTTAAGGTCCGTGTCACCGAATCAGAACGAAACGCTCTGAAAAACGCCATGCTTGCTATCGCTCAGATAGAAGTAAACGTTAAAACATTTTATGGTTACTATTTTACGTTTTACTTCAACATGGCAACCAGCCTCCTCGAGACACTCACGCTTTAATGCCTGAATCGGATCTTCTGTATTTTCTATGCCACCTCCAGGAAGAAAATAAAAACCGCTTCCTTTTTTAGAGGTTAAGCATATTTTGTTATCGCTATCTAAAAGAATAACTTTGACCGTGGGACGATTAGAAAAGGTAAAGGATTGTTCCGTCGATCTATCAGGAAAAAGGTCTTGGTGAAGGATTTGAAAATTAAACTCTGACATTATTTAAGTATAGCAGGGGTATGTATACAATATTCTCCTTGAACACATTTCTTTAATACCTCCACATGTAGCTCATTTAACCACTTCAGATTTTCTTTCGACCACGTTGACCTTGTTACACCGGCAAGAAAAAGGAGGAAGTGGAGGTATACGAACTCGCGATCGAGTGACGACAGCTCTCCGTAGCCTATAAAGAATTTTTCAAACACCTCTATATTTGATATCTTTTGCTGAGTCACGAGCCAATACATTGTTTGTCCGAGGTCGGCCATATCGTGGCCTTTCATAGCATTATCAAAATCGAATATACCACTTATCTCGAAATGCCTATCAACATTGATATTTGAAAAGTGATAGTCCCAATGAAGCGGGACGAAACGAAAGTTTGGCTGCGCCGTGTAGAGATCCTGCAATCTTGCGAATTTTCCTCTGAGGAAATCTACAATATCCTTGTCTAAATTCTCTTGCGCAGCCGTTAGATACTTTTGAATTCGCATCCTTGTCCACTCAACCCATTCTCCTGGGGAGGCAACTTCATGTTTTTGGTGAATCCAAAACGGAGGAATTTTAAGGTCATGAATCTTCTCCAACATCTTCCCAGAATTAACCAAGATTATCTGTTGATTTTCAACAGATGCCGTCTCCCATACTTCGGAAGCGACTTCACCAGGCAAACAATCCATAACAACAGAACCCTCGTTATCTCCCTTTAACAGTTCGTAGGTTTGAGGTGAAGGTAGGCCATTTTCTTTTACGTAACTTGAGATTCGTGAGCTTTTCTCAACTCTTAATTCAATCTTTTTTGGGAAGAATTTAACAGCCAAAATCTTACTCGGATCACGTATCTCAACCTTATATACACTGCTGGCCAGGCCTTTCGAGAATTTCAGCACCGAACCAATCGCGGCTTGTGGAAATACTCTTTGAATCGCTACAAGGGATTTTTCTTCAGGGTTCATATATTTATTATAGCCGAAAACGAGAAAGTTCGAGCCCGTGACTCGTCTTCAAAACACATTACTACCGCTCTATGCAAACTCAAACATCCGTAGCGTTAACGCGACTCGAGCTAACCTCAACTTGGTGAACCCACTGCGTGGCTTTCAGAACTTGTTAAAGATAGGGAGTGGATTGAATTAGGGATTAAAGAGTTGAGTTTAGTTTTATCTTAAACAATAAAATCAAGCAGTAACGGCAAATGGTCAGAGACCTCTTCATTAAGAACCTGGAATTGATTTACCTGTATTTCAGGAGAAGTAAAAATATAATCTGCGAAAGGAAAATCTTCTAATTTTTCATAATAATGACTTCTTGTTGTGATGTAACTACTTTTTTTTATTTGATTTGTGAAAATTGCTTCAAACGTAGCGATAGCTCTTGTGTCGGGATTTAAATTAAAATCTCCTACAATAATTTTAGGATTTGTGTCTTTGTTAATTATGTCTAGTACTCTAGTTGTTTGAAGGTCTCTTACAGGATTATCTTTTTTCCCATCTTTAGGTACTCCGTGAAAATTATATACACTTAATTGATTATCTTTAAGATGTATAGATTGTAAAATTCTTGGAAATGGGTCTGGCATATTTGTTATTTCATGCTCATCTAAAATATGATGAAACTCTACATGGTCTACATTAAATTCTTTTTTTATAAAAATAGCATGACCTGTACCAGGCACTTGAGGGCTAAAATATCCTGTAAAATACGGTAGTATTTCTTGAATATGTGTAAAAAGGTTTTTGTCTTCCTCTTGTGGTGAATCCATCATATCTTCAGTGGCACCGTTGTTCATTTCTTGAAAACAAAAAATATCAACATTGTTATTGTTTTTTATAAATTGAAGTAAGGGCTGGTTTATCCTACCTCCCCACGTGTTTAGTGTGATTAGTTTCATAATTTGAATTATATCAAAAAATCTTAAAGTTCTGAACTCTCAAAATGCTACAAAAATTACCTTAATAAATAAGGTTAAAAGCGTTGTGACCCTACAGAGAATCGAACTCTGATTACTGCCTTGAGAAGGCAATGTCCTAACCGTTAGACGATAGGGCCGTTCGCGCATCATGCGCACCGACAACCACCAAATTACACCAAAATTACCGCACCGTCCACTCTTTTTCTTGGCGCACCAAGAGTTCTTCCGCCTTTGCTTTGTCCTCCAAAAGCGCTTTTGAAACACGTTCCATGCGCATTGATTGCGAACCCTTTACAAGTACCACATCCCCTGCCCGCACCATATCAACAAGCGCAAGAGCCGCTTCATCAGCAGTCTGGTATGAATGTATTCGATCATTAGCCATTCCCGCTTCACGTGCTCCTTCGGCTATAAATCGGCCCATATCCCCAACAGTCACCAAGGTATGGAGATATTCAAAAGCACGTCGTCCAATGGTCCTATGAGCCTTTTCCGCCTCGTCCCCGAGTTCTTTCATATCTGCCAGAACTGCCACCTTCCTACCACGAATTGAGAGGCTTCCAAGGGCTCTTAATGCCTCGGCACAGGCTAAAGGAGAAGAATTATAGGTATCGTCAATAATGGCTGAAGCAGAGATTCCTGGGAGGATTCTCATGCGTCCACGAGGTGTTTCAAAGTCACGAAATACGCCCGAATACTTTGATTCAATACCAAGAACTTTGCCCACCGCACATGCAGCAGCAATTGAGTACATAAGGTGCGCACCAAGCACTCCATGAAGAGAAATATTCTCCTGCACTCCTTTAATATTCATCAATGCCCCCTGTCCCACCGGCAATGGAAGTGCTCCGTCTCCATAGACTACTTTTGATTCAATAATCTGAACGAGTGATCCCTGTGCTTCTCCATAGAATACTTTGGTACACGGCATGCTCTGTGTCGCTTTCATAAAGAGAGGATCGTCTGAGTTTACAATCAATGTTCCTGTTGGCTTGAGTGCCTGCGCTAAAAACATTTTCTCGCGAAGCACTGCGGCAGCGTCAGTAAAGTACTCCATATGCACTGGCACATCAGACATACGCGTCAAAACAACCACATCAGGGAAAAGCCAGTGCGAAACAGATTCAATATCCCCCGGATGATCAGCACCCACCTCGAGCACAAGCCATTCCGGAAAATCTTTTGCAAAAAAGGCTACTTTAAAACCCTCACAGAGATTTGAAACCCAACCACCAAGAGACCCCCACGCATTATCAAGTCCCAAAATAGTTAAAGGAAGTCCAATTTCACTATTCATACTCTTCTGGCTCTTACGTGCAGAAAAAGCAGACGAAACCACTTCGTATATTGCGTCCTTGGTCGAAGTTTTACCCACATTACCCGTAACGGCAATGATTTTAGGCGCATGCTTCTTCAAGGCAACCTTTGCCTCCCATGTAAGCACCTTCACAACAATGTTTTTAAATAGTTTTTTCATTCTTAACAGTGACATAGCCCAGACCAGTATTCGGCGGGAGCCAGAGAAAGCTTTCGGGAGGGGCTCTCGGAGCGCGACGGCGCGAGAGTGAGGAAATTCGCCCCAAGCGAATTATCCGTACCTGACAGAGAGCTTTCTCTGGCTCCCAACAGACTACCGGTCTGGCGGTATCTCGTAATAATTGATTAAAAACTTCTCCAGGTCAATAAAAGGCTGTGTCAGAGTATGTGACGCATACTGTGCCCCCTTTGGATACACTGTAAAAAGGAAGATCACGAAACGAGGTTTGTACGCTGGAAAATATCCAAAAAATGAGTGCAAATAGCGGTCAGTGTAGTACCCTCCACCCGATTCTTTAGCCATCTGTGCCGTTCCTGTTTTAGCAGCTACCGAGTAGCGCGGATTTTTAACCGTACCACCGAGAAGCGCTGTATCCACCACATGCACAAGCATATCTGTAATTGTTTTTGAAGTCTCAGGCTTGAGCACTGGCCCTGAAGGGTCATACGTAATTGTTTTTGAAATACCTGATGTGTAATTTATTTTCTTTACCACATGCGGACTCGGCAAAAACCCTCCGTTCCCCAGTGCTGCAAGAGCACGTACAGTCTCGATAGGCGTCATAGCAATACCCTGACCGAATGAAGCGGTCACATGTTCAATATCACGAGGACTCTTGAGGTTTGAAACAAGTCCACGAATTTCACCTGGTAAATCAATACCTGTTTCCTGTCCGAATCCATATGACATGAAATAGTCAGTCAGTCTTTCGTTGCCAAGCTTCCCTGTTACAAAAGCCATACCGGTGTTGAGTGAATCATTGAGCACTTGCTGCATGTTCACAATTCCACGACCCTTGCCGTCGAAGTTTGAAACCTTTGCACCATTTACGAGTACAAACCCCTTGTCATCATAGGTGGTTTTCGGTGTGACTACACCCGCATCGATACCTGCAGCCATGGCCAAAGGCTTTATAATTGATCCCATTTCGTAGACGCGATCAACCATAGGGTTTCCGAATATAGACGTGGTTTTTTCTTTAGACAAATCATTTGGATCAAAGACAGGGGTGACCGCCATAGCAAGAATTTCACCTGTGTAGGGGTCCATGATAATTCCTCCTGTCAGGTCAGAATTCCATTTACTCACGACACCCGCCAGCTTCCCCTCCAACTCATGCTGAACAGCTGGTTCAATAGTTGTAACAATATCACCTTGTGACTTTTCATCTTTAAAGAAGGCATTACTCAAATTAGAAAAGATCTGCGCAAAGAAGTTTACATACAAATCAGATGAGTCACGCAAAAGCACGTCGTTGTAATACTTTTCAAGTCCGTAACGGCCGTTATGTGTCACTCCATCAGCAGCGAAACCGGTAAAGCCGAGTACTTGGGCCGCAGTTTTTCCACCAGGATAGTATCTCCAACGCTCTTTAAACTGACTGACGCCTTTGAGGTTGAGTGCGGTAATTCTTTTTGCCGTCTCTTCATCTGTCCTCTTTGCAATCTCCTCGTATGAATCATCAGTGTTATCAATTTTGGTAAGAAGCGTTGATTCATCAAACGTTAAAATTCCTGAGAGTGCATTGTAGACATCTTCAGGTTGAGTAATTTTTTTAGGTTCAAGTGCAATCGTATACCCAGTCTTGAGTGTAGCGGCTGAAACTAGGTTTCCATCTTTAGCACTAAAGAAAATAGAACCACGATCAAATATTGCTTGCCCTTTACGCACATACTGTCTATCCGCCTGATCGAGATATGCCTGATTTTTCATAATCTGCACGTAATAAAGTCGGCCAACAAGAATAACTGCAAATACAGTTATCCCAATACCGAGCAATTTTATCCTCTCGTTTCTAAGCGAACCCATAATAATTACAAAAAACTAGCGATTGAATGAGAGAGCTGTAGGAGATTTCTTTGCTACGTAGACTGCGACTTCAGTTGGTTCAGAATAGCCAGAAGCCAAAGCTGATTCGAGGGTGAGAGATGACTTTGCAGCGAGGTATGAAGATTCAAGGCCTCCAATAGAAGAGGTCAACACAGCAATCTGAGACTGCATGTCCTTAGCAGCAATAGCATTAGCCACAGCACCACTCACAAAGTACACATATACACACAAAAGCATTCCAGCAATACCAATCAAAGCCCACATGGTGATTGGTTTTTCTAATGTCTCTACTTTTGCTGTAACGTACTGTGTCATATGTTGTGTGTGACTAATAATGCTTCTACTGCTTTATAAAAATTCTAAGTTTTGAACTGCGTGACCTTGGATTCTTTTCCATCTCCTTGTCTGTGGGGATAATCGGTTTCTTTGTTGATTGCTTGCCGAGACCCTCTTTCTCCCATTCCTTCATAAGTACCTTGGCGATTCGGTCTTCGAGGCTGTGGAATGAGATGACCGCGAGTCGTCCACCAGGAGCAAGGACAGAGAACGCTGTGGTGAGACCTTTTTTAAGGCTTCCCAACTCGTCATTAACCGCGATTCGAAGAGCTTGGAAGGTCTTTGTTGCAGGATGAGTCTTGCCCTTCTTGTAAGCTCCAGGAACCGCACTCTTTACGATATCAACCAGAGCGAATGTGGTTTCGATTGGAGAAACTGCACGAGCCTCAACAATCTTCTTTGCAATACGACGAGCATAGTGTTCTTCGCCGTATGCGTAGATAACGTTTGCAATGTCTTCTTCAGTCCAGCCATTCACAATGTCGCGAGCGGTGAATAAATCTTTGCCAGGATTTTTCTCCATGGTCATAAGAAGAGGTTCATCAAAACGAAATGAGAATCCTCTACCTGATGAATCAAGGTGTGGTGACGAAACTCCGAGGTCGAGCATGATTTTGTTTGCGTGATCTTTTCCAGCTTCTTTAAGAAAGACATCCATATCGCGGAAGTTTCCTTTACAAAGTTTGAAAGAAGCACCAACCGCATCAAGCTTTACCTTTGACTCTGTGAGAGCGTCGTCGTCTCTATCGATGCCTAATATGAAAATTTTTGGCTGTACTTTAAAAGCCTCGAGTGAGTGACCTGCGCGTCCCAAAGTTCCATCGACGACAATATCGCCCGCCTGGAGCTCGAGTCCGTCTACCGTCTCATGTAAAAGAACTGATTCGTGCATACTTTTTAGAGTACGCCTATCTGGCCAAGCTTTTCAGCCAATGCACCAGCCTTACCTTCAACACCCTTCTTGTACTGACCCCAAGCCTTGTCGTTCCAGATTTCGACGCGTGATGAAACACCAACTACAGCAACCTTGCCCTTCAAGCTTGCCCATTCCTGAAGAAAGTCAGGAACAAGAATGCGTCCAATCGAGTCGATATCTGCTTCGACAGCACCTCCGAACATGAATCGCGAGAACGATCGGGTATCTGACTGTCCGAACGAAGCATCTGAGAGCTTGCCGGCAATCTTCTCCCACTCTTTTGGCGTGAACACGAAAAGACAATGATCGAGGCCAGGAGTGACCACGACTTTCTTTCCCATCTTCTCTCGGAATTTAACCGGGAGTGATATACGATTTTTTTCGTCTATCGAATGTGTGTATTCGCCTATGAGCATGTGTGCGCCTTTCGGCAAAAATAACTTCTATCTTCGGACCGCGACCTTCTTTCGCAATCGAAGACCTTTCACCTGCGTAACCTTTATCTCAAGAGTTCCAAAGCTAGTGAGAACTTTAGAAACAGTTTGAATAATTCGCATGGTACCGTGGGTATTTAATGTGAAAAATAATATCTTCCACCTTTTCCCACTTAGCATATATTTTATAACACTTTGTCCCACAATGATACACGATATTCCACATAAACTGTGGATAAGATTTCACCACAAAAAATTTGTAATAAAAAAGCGCCGGACCCGTAGGGTCCGGCGCTTTTTTGTCTTTACAGGCTACCGAGGTCGCATCGTTGGGAACAAAATCACCTCTTTAATGTTCTTTGTATTCGTAAGAAGCATACAGAGTCGATCGATTCCAATCCCCACTCCACCCGCTGGTGGCATACCGTATTCAAGAGCTTCAATGAATTCTTCATCGTTTGGCTGAGCTTCTGCATCACCGGCTTTTGCATTAGCTTCTTCTTTAGTAAATCGTTCACGCTGATCAATAGGATCATTCAATTCAGAGAATGCCTTTACCAATTCCATTCCACCAATCACGAGCTGGAATACATCCACCACAGAAGGATCTTTTTCAGATCGCTTTGCGAGAGGAAGCATATTTACCGGATAGTCAGTAATGAATGTAGGCTGAATAATCTTTGGTCGGCTCACCTTCTTATACATATTGTCGATAATCTTCTCTCGAGAATCAGAAGGTTCAACTTTAACACCGAGCTTTCGCGCCTTCTTTACCACTTCATCAATAGGTGTAGTTATCGGATCAAAGCCCGCATCCCTAGTAACCAAGTCCTTGTAGGTAATTCGTTCAAATGGTTTTGAAAAACCAATCTTTACTTCCCCTGTATCAATTTCATCACCACCAAGTACTTTAGAAACAATTTCCTGGAACATTTTTTCAACAAAAACCATCTGCTTTGCCGCTGTGCTGAATGCTTCATAAAATTCAAGCATAGTGAACTCAGGATTGTGAGTTACGTCGATACCTTCATTACGAAAGTTTCGGCCGATTTCATAGACCTTTGGAAAACCTCCAATAAGAAGCTTCTTTAGATAGAGCTCAGGTGCAATGCGAAGGAAGAGGTCAATGTCGAGAGCATTGTGGTGCGTCTTGAACGGTTCAGCGTTTGTACCTCCTGCAAGTGGCTGAAGTGCTGGGGTTTCTACTTCAAGATACCCCGCTTTGTCGAGAACACTTCGAATAACACTAACAGTCTTGCTTCGAATAACAAATCGGCTGCGGATGACTTCTGACATCACGGTATCGAGATATCGTCGGCGGAAACGCTCTTCTATATCCTGAAGACCATTCCATTTCTCCGGAAGCGGTCGAAGTGACTTTGCGAGCATTCTCCAGCTTTTAACCAAAAGACTTTTCTCCCCTTTAAGAGTCAAAAAGAGTTCGCCTGACACTTCAACAATGTCACCAATATCAACCGCGTTCTCAAAGAGTGAGAAGAGTTTTTCATCGAGAACATCTTTCTTTACCACAGCCTGAAATGTTGCAGTACCGTCAAAGAGTGGTACGAACTGAATCGCACCCTGTCCACGGATAGCCATGATACGACCAGCCAAAACAACATCTCCTTTGCCGAGAAGTTTGTCGAAGTCTGCCTTTATTGTTGAGAGCTCATGCTTGCGATGAGTTTCAATAGGAAACGGATTTACGCCCGCTTTCTTTAAAAGCTCGAGCTTTGTTAGTCTTCCTGCGCGTATTTCTTCGAGTGATGCCATAAAGCGTTGAAATGAATAATGGATTAAGAATACAAGAAAAAAGACTCTTTTGCTATGAGTCTTTCTTCTGTGATATGAGACCTATTCTACTGAAACGATCTTGTAGGTAATGGTTCCTTTTGGAGTCTTTACTGAAACAGAGTCACCACGCTTCTTGCCGATGAGTACTGATCCGAGTGGAGACTGGTTTGAAATCTTTCCTTCGGTAGTATTCACTTCGTCTGAACCTACGATTTTGAATTTCATAATTCCCTTTGCACCCTGCTTTTCAACGTTTACGTGTGAACCGATTGTAACGTGATCACCGTGCATATCGTGAACGATTTCAGCGGTCTTTAGAGTATTTTCAATGTTCGCAATGCGGTCCTCGATAGTAGCCTGAATTTCACGAGCTTCCTGGTATTCTGCGTTTTCAGAAAGGTCTCCCAATGATCGTGCGTATTCGAGATTTGCAGCAACTTCTTTACGCTTTACGGTCTTTAACTCAACAAGTTCTTTTTCCAATTCCTTGTACTTTTCTTTCGTAAGGTATTTCGTTGTGTCCTTTGTGGTATCCATGTGAGTCGTCTTTTTATGCGTTAATCAGGCCATGATAGCACAAAACAGGCTTTTAACCAAGGTATTAATCTTCTAAGGTGTGGTGCTATCCTCCACCACCTTTGACTTAGTTCCTGTAATATATTTTGGATAGTATGTGTTCATCCAGTCGAAAAGCTCTCTCATCACATATGTTGCACCGTAAATGTTAGTTCGAGGACCTCGTTCCATTACGACCACGAATGCATATTGAGGGTTTTCATAGGGGAAAAAGCCAGTAACCCATGAATTCACGAAAGATTTTGAAACTCCAAGTTCGGCGGTACCGGTTTTTGCAGCTATTTGGACATACGGCACATTCAAACCACTCGCGCTTCCAGTAAGTGCACCTTGCCGCATACCCTCACGCACAATCTTAAAGTTTGCGGAGTCAACAGGAATTTCTTCGCTTACAATCGGCGTCGATGTTGAAAATTTAAGAATGGATGGCGCAAGATACGTGCCTCCGTTTGCAATTGTCGAAATAGAACGAATCATTTGTAATGGCGTCACCTGGAAACCGTACTGTCCGATTGAAGTAAAGTAGGTATCTCCGATTCTCCACGGGTCTCCTGGAAAAACTCTATCCTTCCACGTTGGTGAAGGTACCGTTCCCTTTGGACTAGCAAAAAATCCATCATCAGTTCCTTTACCAAAACCAAACATACTAAAGTATGTGTTTAGCTTTTCAATACCGACACCTTTTTGACCTTCAAAGCCTCCTCCTATTTCATAAAAATACACATTTGAAGACACGGCAATTGCCTTACGCATATCAACCAGTCCGTGCGCCTTCCAGTCCATGAAAGTTGTCTTTCGTTTTGGATCATACGGGTTTGGAATACTGATTGAACCCGTGCTCAAAATCTGAGTTTCTGGACTAATAACTCCCTCCTCGAGAGCTGCTAGAGCAACGTATGGCTTTACAATCGAACCCGGCGTGTAGAGTCCAGAAAGCACACGATTAAAGAGTGGTTTGCGTGTATCAGTGAGGTACTTTGAGATTGTTTTGCTGTCTGAACCTTCAACCATGACTAAACTTTTATATTCAGGATATGAGGTTAACGCAATAACTTCGCCCGTATGAATATCCATGATAATTCCCCCACCTCCACTAAATCCAACTCGTTCAGCAAGGCCGGCGATTGCTTCATGAAGCTTCTTTTGAACCGGTGCATCGACAGACAGAGTGAGATTGGCACCATCTATTGCAGGACGAATTACAGATTCAGAATCAACGGCACCGAGTGCATTAGACTGAATAATTTTAAGTCCATGTGAACCCTGGAGCGCGTCGTTAAAATATTTTTCAAGACCTGACACGCCCTGGAAGTTCTTTTGATAGTAATTTCCCTTCTTGTCTTTAGTTGGATACTTTATATAACCGAGGATATGACCAAAACCAGAATCCTTGGTATATGCGCGTGCAGAAAAATCCGGTTCTTTAGGATCAATCGTATTCCATGCAAGCTTGTTTCCATTTCGATCAAAGATCGCTCCACGCTCTGCGTATATAACAGTCTGATCAAAACTATTATTCTTACTGAGTTCGCTAAATCGCTCCCCCTCTTTAGCCTGAAGGAACCATGCTTTACCCAACAGGACAGCCATAAGCAGAAGAAACACTGATGACAGTGTGATGATTGTTCCAAGCGATATAGGCTTCTCAATTCTTCCTTCAAACTGATCAACATCAAGACCAGGAAGATTCGTTGAATCCAAGAATATCTCGTCAGGATCAATTTCCTGCCGTATACATGACTTTTGTCGGCGTAAAAAATTCACAAACGTATTCTAACACTTCTTGGTTATTGCCACGACAACTTGTCCCTCAGAAAGGCTGCAAGGCAAAAAACCACAAGACTGTAGAGCGACGCCACATACATAATGGCGTGAATGCCGAGACTGGTTCCGTAGAGTGCGTCAGTAAGTATTCCATACAGAAAGGCCTCGTAGAAACGTTCAATCATAAAGCAGGCAACAAGAAGAATAAGAGCACCTACCCACCACGGCAAGTACAAAATGGAGATTATAAGACCTATATTAAAAGCGATTCTCATTTATTTACTGTTTCTATCCACCTCAACAAATCGAAGACTATTTATGTTTACCGGCGACTTAAAAAGTATTGTCTGGAGAGAGTCTGATGAGTCAACAAGTACAGTTTCGACAACCCCGAATGTATGCGGACGGATCTGTGGGAGGAGAATGATATCGTTTTCTTGAACGCCAACCTCGACAGGTAAATGAATCACAAAGTTCCCGAGCCCTCGTCCTGTCGCCTGTGCAGAAATATTTGTTTTACCGACGAGCACCGACATCTGCCGACCAGGAGTCGAAAAGAGACTTACCTTTGCTTGATGATCATACACTTCAACAACATCACCAATAAGAGTGTCGCCTTCTACGTAAACCTTGTTACCAACCTGAAGACCATCAGTACGACCGACATCAATTACGATTGTATCGTACACAGAAAACGGTGGCCGTGACAAAACAACACCCAGGATATCATTTCCATTTCCTGTGCGACCAAGAGTTGCTTTCAGTGTCTCATTTTCATCTTTAAGAGAATCAACAAGTAGGGCTGATGCGTCGCGAGATGCGACCTCTTGAATAAGTCGCTCGTTTTCCTTTACGAGCGAGTACTTTGAGACCACGATTTTTGCCATGTGAGAGAAGAAACCAAGTACTCCCGTCTCAGATTTCCAAAATGCGCTTGTTATAGGGTAAAAGAGTCCCGCATATGCTCCCGGGAAAATGTAATGTATTAAAAAGAGACCCAGAATAACAAGGGAAATGAAAAGCGTGGTGACTCGACTTCGCTGGGCGTTGACGTTAGTTCGCTTTAGGTAGGTCATCTTCGTTTTGGATGAGGACGTCCTGATATTTGTCGAGGTCTTCGAGAATGATTCCTGTGCCACGTGCTACAGCCGTAAGAGGATCATCAGCGATATGAACAGGAATCTTTACAAACTCTTCAATGAGCTTGTCGAGGCCACGAATGAGTGCTCCACCACCGACAAGGTATATGCCTCGGTGCATAACATCAGCCATGATTTCAGGTGGAGTTGTTTCGAGTACTTCTTTAACAGAATCGATAAGGTTGTCGATTGATTGTGAGACGGCTTCGCGGATATCAGCGTCAGTCAAAACCACTTCGCGTGGAAGACCTGTGACAAGGTCGCGTCCACGAATAGACGCTTCGTGTGGTACATCGTCTGGAACAATAACTCCGATAGCAATCTTTACTTCTTCTGCAGTCTTTTCACCAATAAGGATTTTAAATTCGTTTCGAATGTATGAAATGATGTCGGTATTGAGTTTGTCGCCGGCAATTTTAAGAGATTTTGAACGAACAACACCACCAAGTGAAATCACCGCAATGTCGGTTGTTCCCCCTCCAATATCAATAACCATGTTTCCTGCTGGATCATGGATAGGAAGTTTGATACCGATAGCTGCGGCCATTGGTTGTTCGACGATGTGCACTTCGCGCGCGCCGGCATTTTTTGTAGCATCACGGACGGCGCGCGCCTCGACGTTCGTAACTCCCGAAGGAATACCAACGATTACGCGAGGTCCAAAGAACTTCTTTGAGTCTGCCTGAGCTTTATTAATCAAATAGACAATCATTTCCTCTGCCACTTCAAAGTCAGAAATCACTCCGTCCACGAGAGGTCGCACCGCGCTGATGTGTGGAGGTGTTCGTCCGAGCATGTTCTTTGCCTGAGCACCAACAGCAACAACACGTCCTGTCTTTTGATTCACTGCCACCACAGAAGGCTCATTTATAACGATTCCCTGTCCCTTTACGTAGACAAGAGTATTAGCAGTACCTAAATCGATACCAATATCGTGTGAAAAGGCTTTGTAAAGTTTTTGGAGGAGTGACTGAGTCATATTAAGCCTTAAGTTTAGCTATCAAATCCTTTTCCGCAAGCTGTTCTATTTTTCCTGTTGCGCGGTGTTTGAGTTCGTGTGCACCAGCTGCAATTGTCTTATCTGATACCACAATTCGGTATGGCATACCCATGAGGTCTGCATCAGCAAATTTTTCACCTGGTCGGAGATCTCGATCATCATAAAGTACTTCAACACCGGCATCGGTGAGTGATTTGTAGAGCTTGTCTGCCTCCTTTTTTGCGGTGTCACCGTCTTTACCAGAAACCAAAATCAAATGTGCTTTAAAAGGAGCGACTGCTTCAGGCCAGACGATTCCATTTGCATCCGAAAGCGTTTCAACAATAGTTCCCATGATGCGTCCTGGTCCGATTCCGTATGAACCCATGACAACAGTTTGCTTTGCACCTTTTTCATCAACGTACGTAAGTTCAAAAGCGTCAGAGAATTTTGTTCCGAGACTGAAAATGTTTCCAACTTCAACCGCCTTCTTTTCTACGAGATCCGCACGTGCCACACCGAGGTCTTTGAGGACTTCGTCATTGAGGACTTCCTTGTTCACGGCAATCTTCTTGCCTTCATGAACATAAATCATGTCTTCACCAGCTTCAGTAACAGTCTGGAACTCATGAGAGTACTTTGAAAAGCTTCCCCCTGAAGCAAATGTCACATAGGTCTTGTCGCCAAGGCCGAGTGTATTAAAGATATTTACGTACGCCTGCTTTGCCTTTTCATAAAACACAGCGTGTTCTTCGGCGTTCTTTGAGAATGAGTAGAGATCCTTCATCAAAAACTCACGACCACGCATGATTCCTGATTTTGCACGCTCTTCGTTTCGGAACTTTGTCTGGAACTGATAGACGTAACGAGGAAGATCACGGTATGAGTGAACATAATCACGCATGAGGTTGGTGAGAGCCTCTTCATGAGTAAAGCCAAGGCCGACTTCTGCCCCACTCTTTAGTTTTGTTTTAAACCAGTTGTCGACAACAGCATCTGACCAACGATTTGTTTTCTCCCAAACAGTTTTTGACTGGAGAGCTGTGAGTGAAACTTCTTCACCGCCTATTGCATTCATTTCATCTCGTACAACACCGACAATTTTATTGAGAACGCGAAGTCCGAGTGGAAGAAACGCATACACACCCGCCATTTCTTTGTAGACATATCCTGCACGAATGAGGAGTTGTGCATTCTTTGCAACTTCGTCCTTTGGGGCGTCTTTTCGAGTTTTCGTAAAAAGGTGGCTTTGGCGCATATATGTATCGTTAATAAGCCAATAATAGCCTATATTCAGTAAATTTTACAGGAGCTTCGCAATATCCTTGTACGTCACGAAAAGCATAAAGAGGAGGAGGAAACCAAAACCAACCGCGTTTATAGTATTGGCAATCTTTGGAGTAATTGGTCGGCGTATGATTGCTTCGATTATAACAAAGAGGATTCGGCCACCGTCGAGGGCTGGGAATGGTACAAGGTTCAAGACAGCAAGGTTAAGCGAGATGAATGCAGTGAACGAAAGAAGATACACAAAACCGAGTTTGCTTGCATCCCCTACCAATCGAGCAATTCCCACAGGACCTGAAAGCTGAGACACATCTGCTTTACCAAGGAAGGCATCGTGAATGAGTGTGTAGAGTCCGCCGGCAATATTTACAAACATGTTACCTGTGAGCTTTGCACCCTCCCAGAAAGCAGTAAAGAATGGGAGATTTACGTTGCCTACAAGATCCATAGAAATACCGATTGCGTATTTATCACCAAGCACACCCTTTTCAGGAGTAACCTCTATGTATTTGTTGCCACCGAGTCGCTGAACCTCAAGCGCAATTTTCTTGCCCTTTGAGTCTTTAATGAGATTTTGTACTGCTTCCACAGTAGAAGCAGTTGTCGTAGCGCCTGCAATCGAATACGAAAGAATTTCGTCGCCAGATACGAGTCCCGCTTTAGCAGATGGAGAATTCGGAAGAGTATCAAGAACAATTACATGAGCATTGGTAACGTACTTTGAAACAGATTCAGAAACACCCATCGTCATGCCTGACATGAATGCAATAGAGAAAAGGATCCAAGCAAAGAGGACGTTCATCGTAATACCCGCAGCAAGGATAACTACCTGCTTCCACTTAGCGATTTTTACAAAACTTCGTGTGCTATCAGGACCTGAAATAGATTCTTCATCAGGATTCTCGCCAAAGATTTTAACAAAGCCACCGAATGGAATGGCATTTATAGTGTAGAGTGTCTCGCCCACCTGCTTTGACCAAAGTCGCGGCGGAAAACCAAGTCCGAACTCATCAACACGTACACCTGACTTTTTTGCAGCGTAAAAATGGCCGAACTCATGAATGAGAACTAGTATCGCAAGGATGACAAAAAATAATACGATGTACACGAAATGTATTAGCTAAGGATTTCTTTCTCCTTCTTATCAATCATGTCCTGGAGCTTCTTGTTTGAATCATCAATCATCTTCTGACCATCTGCTTTGAAGCGGAACTTCTCGTCTTCGCTCATTCCCCCTTCCTTTTCCTTCTTATCAATATCAGAGTTCACTTCGTCACGGACACGGCGTTCCTGAATACGAGCCTGTTCGAGTTTTTCTTTAGCGAGTTTTACAATATCCTTTCTTCGTTCTGAGGTAAGTTCAGGGAAAGACACGCGGACACCCTTTTCATCAACAGCCACTGAAACACCAAGGTTTGCTGCAACGATCGATTTCTCAATTGATTTAAGAAGAGAGTGGTCCCACGGAGTAATGCGGATAGTACGAGGATCTTCGTTCGCCATTGAAGCAACGCCAGAGATCGGAGAGTCAGAACCGTAGGCCTCTACACGAACTGAGTCGAGAATAGATGGGTTTGCACGGTTTGTACGGATAGTACCAAGCTCTTTCTGGAGCCAAGCCTCTGTTGCTGCTAAATCTGTCTTTAGTTTGGTGAAATTGTATTGCATATACGGTTAATATAGCACACAGCCTAGTTCAAATCTAATAATGCGACACGTTCGAGAATTAATTTTAAAGATGGAGCACGGTCTTTGAGGTATGTGGTGAGGGTGAGAATTTCTTTGAGAGCGGCACCGCGTTTCAGAGAGGCTTTGGTAAGGCCCGCGCCGGCTAGATGTGCAACAAGCGCCTGGAGAAATTCTTCGGCGCGGGCCTTATTTTTCTCTTCAATAATATTCGCTACGTATTCAAGACGTTCTTTGAGCGAAGATATTACAAACTTCTTTGCATCGCCGTCATATGATTTGTTTTCCGCAGAAGAATGCACCACCACAACCATACGTGAACGAAGGGTTGGCAAAAGAATACGCGATGAAGAAGAAATAACAAAAAAGTGAGTTCCCGGAGTTGGTTCTTCAAATACTTTAAGAAGAGAGTTCTGAGCTTCACTCGTAATTGAATCGAGGGTGATTATAAAAATCTTTTTATCTCCCAGTATTGGTCGAAGTGACTGCATTTCCTGGAGCGATCGTCCTTCATCGATACCAAATGATTCGTATTCAGTGTAATGAACATCAGGATGACCCTGACGAATGATTTTAAAAGAATCTTTCAAGAAAGCCTCAAGGTCTGTCAAAACAAGCGCTCGCTCGCCTTCTATAAAATACGCGTGATGGAGGGTGTCTTTAGGAAACATCTGAATAGTATACCAAAATACAAAAGGGCCTGACCGGAGCCAGACCCTTCCATCACCCCGAGAGGTGCTGTATTTACCGCAGAGAACGAACCGTTTGCGATTTTTGGATAATTGTATCGCCTGTATTGCAGTGGATCCAAGTTGCCACCGACCAAAAGAGGTCAGTGATTTCCAGGAAGAATGCGTACCAGGCTTTGTTTTTTACCCGCCCGAGAGCGACCGCACGTATTCAGAGAACACAGTAGCTAAGTAGCAATGTACCACTATTACAAAATAATGCAAGAGAGGCCGGTTCGCTTCGCGAACCGGCCTCTCATTTACTTATCTTTTCGAAATAATCGTCCTCTTATACACATCGAGATGCTCTAGAGCGATACCTGTCCCCTTTGCCACACAGTAGAGTGGATCTTCGGCAAGAACTGCCTTTACACCCGTGCGTCGGAACACAAGTTCTGGAAAATTACGAAGCATTGATGAACCTCCCGTCATAATGATTCCCGCATCGATAATGTCTGCTGCGAGTTCTGGTGGAGTTTCCTGGAGAACGTCTTTAATCGCTTTAATCATATCGCGAAGTTCGCGGCTGATAGCCTTAACAATTTCATTTGTCTTTACTTCTGTAGAGCGTGGAAGTCCTGAAATGTAATCACGTCCCTTGATAGTGAGCACAAGCTCTTCTTCAAGTGGTACGGCTGAACCGATGTGAATTTTAATATCTTCTGCAGTCTTGTCTCCGATAGCGAGGTTAAAGGTCTTCTTTATATAGTCAGTGATAGCAGCATCGATTCGGTTACCCGCACATTTAACAGATGTTGAAGCCACAATACCTCCGAGTGAGATCACGGCCACGTCGGTTGTTCCTCCTCCGATATCTACAATCATGTGACCGCGAGCTTCCTGGATAGGAATGCCGGCGCCAATCGCTGCAAGAATTGGTTCCTTCACCACATAGGCACTCTTGGCGCCGGCCTTTACTGCAGCCTCCACAACCGCACGTCGTTCAGTAGATGTAATTCCCGCAGGAACAGAGACGAGTACTTCAGGCTTCCAAATATTCCACTTGCCAAGTGCTTTATCAATAAAGTAACGGAGCATTGCTTCGGTCACACGATAGTCTGCAATCACACCGTCTTTCATGGGACGATACGCAATGATTGATTCTGGAGTTCGTCCAATCATGTGCTTGGCCTCAGCCCCTACAGCGAGAATTTTATTATCCTGTTCTGACACAGCAACCACAGAAGGCTCATTAAGGATGATTCCCTTTCCCGGCAAAAAGACGAGCGTGTTCGCTGTTCCTAAATCGATACCTAGTTTTTTAGCGAAGAATGCCATAGATGGCCTTACTATACGCTTTTCATAGAGTTTGGCGAGAGTTGACAAAATCAGTCTGTGAAGTTGATTTATATCTCATTGACTTTAAACAATTAATACTGTATAAAGCAAAAAACCCGCAACCACAACCACAGACACACACATCAGTGAATCCCGAAAAAAAACGCCTACTCGAAACGCTCCTTGCCAAAAATGTCATCTGGATCGAAGACACAGTAAACGAAGAAACCTTTGAATATGTTGGGATGAGCATCGCCACCCTCATGGGTCGCGGCTCACCACCCATCAAACTCTACCTCACCTCAGACGGCGGACTCGTCCACGAAGGACTCTACATCTTTGACCTTCTCATGACCTATCCGGGTCAAATCGAAGGCATCGTTGCCGGATATGCACGCAGCATGGCTGTCGTGATCCTGCAAGCGTGCACCAAACGCCTCACGTTTGAGCACTCCCACATCATGATCCATCATGTTTCAACCCAAAAAGTCACCCTCGACATCATGCGCAGTGACAAGCGCCGACGTGAGCGACTCGGAAACATGGAAAAAGATCAGGCCGACATTTACCGAATCCTGTCGCGACGCACTGGAAAGTCTGTGCGTGAAATCAGCCGTGTCTGTGCCCAAAACAAGGACATGACGGCGACTGAAGCAAAAACATTTGGTCTGATCGATGATATTGTTCCCCATCGTTCTATTGAGTGACACATAACTCAATCTGCGCGCGTCCTTCGGGCGCGCGCTTTTTTTATGAAAATAACGAACAACGTGAGTATATTTTCATTATCCCCCTTGGGGATTAGGGATTCCCTTATCTCCCCTGGAGATATGACAACTTATCCCCACATTCAAAACTCATAGCGTATATGCTATATTAAATCCACTACCATTTTATTACGATTTTCATGGCAAAAGAAACCAAACCAAA
Organism: Candidatus Parcubacteria bacterium; assembly: GCA_039796155.1. GTDB lineage: Bacteria > Patescibacteriota > Minisyncoccia > Phycocordibacterales > UBA6065 > UBA6065. The sequence continues at coordinate 8,798 of JBDKKJ010000009.1, read as the reverse complement.
GGCACTGGCATCAATCGGAGGAATGATTGCACGGCTTCGCGAAGACAGACGAATGACCCAGGCAGAGCTTGGCGAAAAAATCGGCACAACCCAGTCTGTTATTGCTCGTATTGAATCCGGTGAACAGAACCTCTCTACCGAAACTCTAGCGAAACTCTCAGAGGCCCTCAATCATGAAATCGTTTCTCTCTCTAAAGGAGGAACAGTAAACTTCCGCATCGAAGGTGGACGAAAGCTCTCTGGAACTATTCATGTGCGCACATCGAAAAACGGTGCTGTAGGTGTTATGTGTGCTTCCCTCCTTAACCGTGGCACGACTGTTATAAAGAACACACCAAAAATTGAAGAAGTAAACCGCATCATTGAAGTGCTTGAGTCTATTGGTGTAAAAATAGTTTGGATTGGAAACGATCTCCATATCACCCCACCTGAAAAGTTCGCCATGAAGAGCATCGCCTACGATTCAGCCGCTAAAACTCGTAGCATCATCATGATGGTTGGTTCACTCGTCCACCGCATGCAGAAGTTCGATCTTCCCCAAGCATCTGGCTGCCGCCTCGGGTCTCGAACTATCAAGCCATATGTGTACGCACTCGAAAACCTCGGTATCGATATAGAAACAACTTCAAAATACTACAGTGTCACTCACACAGGTCTTAAAAAGAATCGTGAGATTGTCATGTACGAAGCTGGTGACACTGTAACCGAAGCAGTTCTCATGGCAGCAGCACTTATCCCTGGCACAACCACTATCAAGTTCGCATCTGCAAACTATCAGGTACAGGACGTTTGTTTCTACCTCGGACTCCTTGGTGTAAAAATCGATGGTATTGGTACATCAACCATGATTGTTCACGGTATCGCTCCTGACAAAATTGGAGGTAAAGAAAATGGTATAAAGAAGGACGTTGAATATTTCCTTTCAGAAGACCCTATTGAGGCAATGTCACTTCTCGCAGCAGCAATTGTTACCAAGTCTTCTATCACTATCGAGCGTTGCCCTATCGATTTCCTTGAACTCGAGCTCCTCAAACTCGAGAAGATGGGCTTTAAATATAAAATCCTCAAGCGTTATAAAGCAGAGAACGGTCACACCAACCTTGTCGACATTTTGACTATGCCTTCAAAGCTCGTAGCTCTCAACGAAAAAATTCACGCGCAACCATATCCAGGTATCAACATGGATAATCTTCCCTTCTTTGCCATTATTGGTACACAAGCAGAAGGTCAAACATTCATTCACGACTGGGTCTATGAAGAACGAGCTATCTATTACAAGGAACTCGACAAGATGCGTGCAGAAACAATCCTCGCTGATCCACATCGTTTCTATGTCACCGGTCCAACAGAATTAAAAGCTACTGAGATTGTGTGTCCTCCAGCACTCAGACCGTCTGTCATCATCATGATTGGCATGCTTGCAGCAGAAGGAACATCAGTGCTCCGCAACGTATACAACATTAATCGTGGTTACGAAGACTTGGCCGCTCGCCTCAATGCCCTTGGTGCAAAGATTGAAGTGTTCCGGGATCTCTAAACAATATTTGCATATATATTTAACTCATGGTATAATATTTTCATGAGTTCTTCTCTTAGTTTCCCTCGCAACGGGGAAACGCATCCGGTGTTTCTGGATGTTTGCGCACAGTTGCATGACACACGGTTTCAACTACATGAGCTGGATTCGTTATGGCATTGGTGCTTTGACCATTTCCATACAATGTCTGAAATTCGCCCGAACTTCTCCTTGGCTTTCAAGGATGAGGACAAGGTCGATATCAGGTATTCAGTCACGTCGTTTTACAACATAGCGTTTACACTGAGTGCTACGGCCACCCGCCATATCACACCAGAATACGCTTTACGGATGATAAGCATGATGCCTCCTGACTTGAAGACTGACGAAAAAGAGGTCTGCAATCTCTTTCTCAACACCATGATTCAAGCTCAGAGAGCACACCTTACTCTTCACCCTCAAATGTTGTGTGCATGAAAGTTTCCAAGCCCCTTTTCACAAAGGGGCTTGTTTTTTATATTAAAATGTGCTCTAATGCCCAAAAGCTCTTTTATTGTGTTGTAGAGAGATGAAGCCATATAAATCAACCCAGTGGCTTGTATTTCTTTATTTCTCTACAACATATGTATACCCAAAAAGGAACACACCTCACCTTCGTAATAACTGACCTCTTACGTTGGCCTTCCAGCGCTCGAGACAAGGCAAGTCACATTGCCGACGAATTCAGCAATGGTTTGTGGGGAGATATTCCCTCAGAAGCCATCGAAAAGAATAATACTCTGCTCGCAGAAAAAAAATCTGGCTCCTACGTCTACGCAATAATCCTTGATTTCGTTATTGCCGGCTGCCTCACAGCTGGTCCCGACAACATCATGAACGTCGTAAACCCACAAGTTTACACGCTCGCCGAGGCCAAGCGTAAATTTATGCTTGCGCCCCTGTTCAAAGAAATAGCTGCTGTAGCCTAGGAACCACAGCTCTCTATCAGCCGATTCCGCAAGGAATCGGCTTTTTTATGGAACAAGCTTAAAAATAGACCTAATACCTACACGCTTGATACTTTCCCTATTCCTGCGATACTGGGTATGTGTTTCTTATCAAAGCCATCCCTATTGCCCGCGGAGTCGGTGTAGATATGCTCTCATACTGGAGTCCTGTCACCGCCCCTGTCGGGTCTATCATCCGAGTACCCCTCCGCAAACGAACTGTCGGAGCTTTGGTCATCTCAAGTGAAAGCATTCAAGATTCTAAGGCGGAAATAAAGTCACTCGACTTTGAAATAAAGAAAATCTCAAACCCTCATACACGCCTGGTGACTTCTCCCCTCTTTTTTAAGACGGCAGAAGAAACCGCTCGCTATTACGCATCAACAATCGGCAGCACTCTCTTTGAACTCATTCCTTCAACAATTCTTTCTGAATACGAAAAAATTCCGGAAGCAAAAGAAGTTTTAAAGCGAAAGAAAACTCGCGAATCATTCGTTCTTCAAAAAAGTGATGAAGATCGCTACGGTCACTACAAGAGCCTCATTCGTGAACGCTTCGCCCGCAAAGAGTCTGTCTTTATGATGATGCCTACAGTAGAGGACATTAAAAAAGCCTGTGCCTATTTTGAAAAAGGTATTGAGCCGTACACCTACATACTCCACAGCGGACTTTCTAAAAATGAAATTATAAAGCGTTGGAAGGCAGCCCTCGAGGACAGTCATCCAATCATCATAGTGGCCACCGGAGCTTTCCTCTCTATTCCACGCCCTGATATAGGCCTTATTATTGTTGAACGCGAGAACTCACGTGGATACAAAATCCAGTCGCGTCCATTCCTTGATATGCGTTTTTTTGCTGAAAAATTTGCTCGCAATATTGGAGCTGACCTCATCTTTGGCGATGCATGTCTTCGTATCGAAACACTCTGGCGCGAAGAAGAGGATGAACTCATTGATTACGCTCCCCTCGCCATGCGTTCCCTTTCGACCGCCCGCGATACGCTCGTCGACATGAAGTCGTACAAAGCAACCGACCACCGATTCCGCGTGATATCTGACGAGCTGATTGAACTTATAAAAAAGAACCGCGAAGAAAGCGGTCACATGTTTGTGTTTGCAGGTCGCAAAGGGCTCTCTCCTCAAACAATCTGTGCTGACTGTGAATCAATACTGACCTGTGATCGCTGTAGCGCACCGCTCATTCTGCATGGTAAAGATGAGAAGCGATTTTTCCTCTGTAATCGATGTGGAAAACGATTTGATGCTCACACGGTTTGTAAAAGCTGCCAAAGCTGGCGCCTCACTACCCTTGGAATCGGTACTGAACGTATTGAAGAAGAAATAAAACGCATTCTGCCAGAGTCCACTGTCTTTAGACTTGATAAGACATCTGCACCGACGCACAAAAAAGCTTCAGAAATCGTAGAAGAATGGTATGCATCACCTGGAAGTGTGCTCATTGGCACCGAACTGGCCCTCCTCTACCTCGATCGCCCTATTGATTACAGTGCCGTTGGGTCACTGGATGCCCTTTTCTCAATTCCCGACTTTCGTATTCACGAAAAAATCTTCTTTATCATTGCGCGCCTGCGTTCGGTCACCCAAAAGCATTTCATATTGCAGACACGTAATCCGGACGCAGGCGTTTTGTCATTCGGCGTCAAAGGAAACATCATTGATTTCTACCGCGAGGAAATAGAACAACGTCGCCAGTTCGGTTTTCCTCCTTTTTCTACCTTTATTAAAATTTCATATGCCGGAAAGAAGGAAGACGTACTCGTTGCCATGGATCAACTCAAAGTTTCCCTAGCAGGCTGGACAGTTGATGTCTTCCCCGCATTTATTGCCACAGTCGACGGTCAGTACATCATGCATGCACTCATAAAATTGGCAGCAAAAGAGTGGGTTTCAGAAGAACTTCTTGATCGTCTCCGCGGACTTCCCCCTTCATACGCGGTTAACATTGACCCCGAGAGCATTTTATAAAGAAAACCCAACGCTTTCTTTTTCAGCCATTTTATATAGACTAAAGCCATGGTAAAGATTTTCTCTAAAGAAGAGCCTGTATTACGCCAAATCGCCAAGCCTGTTACAGCTGATATGTTCGGTGGCAAAGAGCTCAGCAAGGTGCTTAAAGACATGAAAACAGCCCTCAAAAGCCAGGATGATGGCGTGGCTATTGCTGCACCCCAGATAGGCGTGTCGCTTCGTATTTTCGTAGTTTCTGGTCGCGTTCTTGAAATGCTCTATCCTGAAGCCGAAGACGAGCCAGCAAAAAAATACCCTGATATGACATTTATCAATCCTGAAATCGTAAAGCTTTCAAAGGAGCAGGAAGAGATGGAAGAAGGCTGCCTCTCTGTTCGCTATCTCTATGGCAAAATAGTACGTGCTAAAAAAGCTAAAGTTCGAGCTCAAGACGAACAAGGTCAGGTATTTGAAGTTGGTGGTTCAGGTCTCCTTGCTCAGATATTCCAGCACGAGACAGACCACCTCGACGGCGTCCTCTTTATCGACAACGCTACCGACATCCACGACGTTCCTCCAAAAAAGGATTCTGAGTAATTTTGCATAGTATACTAATCTAATGAATTCACATCCCAAATTTGCCTTTTTTGGTACACCTGATCGTGCGGTCACTGCACTTGATGCACTTAAAAGCGTTGGACTTGTACCTGCACTCATAATCACCCAACCTGACCGACCGCAAGGACGAAAACTGGTAATGACTCCACCTCCAGCAAAAGTCTGGGCACAGAATGAAGGTGTGCCGTGCATCCAGCCTGACAATCTCGCGGACTCTGCTTTTATAAAGGCACTCACAGAAGGTAACTTCGATATCTTTGCAGTTGTCGCCTACGGTAAAATTCTTAAATCAGAAGTTTTGAATATTCCAAAGTACGGAGCACTTAACCTCCACGCATCACTACTCCCGCTCTTACGTGGTTCTTCACCAATCGAGTCAGCAATCCTAAACGACATGCGCGAAACAGGTTCAACTATCATCAAAATGGACGAGAAAATGGATCACGGTCCGATTCTTGCTCAAAGAAAAGTAGCTCTCGCAGAGTGGCCGCTACCCGCAGACGATCTAGCACGCATTCTTGTAGAAGACGGTGGCAAACTCCTTGCTGAAGCAATCATTGGAACAGTAAATGGAGCGATTACTCCTCTTGAACAGGATCATTCAAAGACAACTCTCACTAAAAAAATTGTAAAAGAAGACGGTCACATGGACCTTACCGCAGATCCGTACACCAACTGGCTCAAATACAATGCCTATAAAGGCTGGCCTGGAAGCTTTTTCTTTGTTGAGAAAGAAGGCAAACAAATCCGTGTAAATATAACAAACGCAACATTTGAGAATGGTGCGTTTGTTATCAATACCGTCATTCCTGAAGGAAAAAAAGAGGTATCTTATAAATCCTTCAAGTAGTCATTTACTGTCTGAGTATTCAACTGCCGTGAATTAAGCGAATCACTTGTGTTGAAAGCAGTTGATACGAGATAGTACAAACTACCAAGGAACAAAAGTCCTACGGCACAAAATGTTACAAGCTGTTTGTTAAGTTTCGCTAAATTCATTTTCTATTTCTTTCCCTTCCACGGAAGGCCTTTGAGAACATTCTTTAGTTCAGAAGATGACCTTCGAATAATATCAACTTTCTTTGCTTTTCGCGAACGGAGACTTTCGGCAATTTCATCTTTTACTGCTGACAATGCAATATATAAGTCTTCCCGTTCTGCTTCTGCGCGAATATTACCTATTTTTGAACGAAAATTGATTTCTGCCCTGAAAATGTCGCCTGAACGATGATGATTAGTTGTTTTTGCAACTTCAATTTCAATGAGTGCACTCGTATCGGCCGCAGTAACATATTTATCGAGCGCTTCTACAATTTTATCGATAGCAGTATCAATTGAAGGTGTAAGAGTGATGCCGGTTCCTTTAACTATTTTTCTGATCATAAGAAAATATTATTGTTTGTAAGAAAACTACTGAACAAGCGTACCGATATTATACTTTACCAATTCTCTTTCTGGTCGTCCTTGTCCACCGTGCTGATCCATGAAATCCTGTGTACCGTCTCGCCCACACATACTTAATATAGCACTTTCACCACCGGGATGTTCTGCAATCCACGGAGTAAGGTCATACACCCGTGCACGCACAGCCACCCAACAGCTTGTTGCAGAGGCATGTTTTGCGACATCAGCGAGAGTATAGACCTGTGCTTCAGTGGTTGTGGTCGACGTTTGCGTATTTGAAACAACAGGGATTGCTTGGCCTGTATACGATGAACTTTTCTGGTTCTTAAGACTAAGAAGTACTGCAACGAGGACAAAAACAATAACAATTGCACTGACAATTATCTTTTTATTCATGTTTTTAGTATACACCGTTTAAAGCTATTTTCCCTACGTAGCTACTTCATTAATCCTACCAGTTTTCCTTCAGGCGTAACACGGAGTAAAGGTACTACATTTAGAGACACTTCTTGTTCATAACTCTATAATATACCCATGGTACACTATATTCATCATGTTTTCGTCGTGCGTTGCATTCTTTAAAACCAACACAAAAGTCATTAGTTTTGTCGTTATTTCATTTATTCTGGGTGCCAGCCTTGGTTTTTTTACTTTAAGATCAGATAAAGTTTCATTGAGTGACAACTGTCCTATTGATCTCCCTTTTGTTAAACCAGAACAAGATTGCGAATCATTTGAAAAGACGGTTCAGAAAATACAAACTCTTCGTGACGACCTTCGCAGACAGGTAAATAGTTATCTCGACACTAAAAGAGCAGATCGAGTATCCGTATTCGTTCGTGACCTTGATAGTCAAAAGTTTGCCTATGTAAATGAGACAGAGACTTTTTATATGGCAAGCCTGCTCAAGGTACCTCTTGCAGTTGCATACTTTCGTCTTGCGGAACTTACACCAGACCTTCTTACACAAACCGTCACCTATGACGGAAGCTTTGATTTGTATGCAACCCAAGAAATAAAACCACTCAAAAAACTGACGCCGGGAACATACACCGTCAAAGAACTACTTGATCGGTCGCTCATGTATTCCGACAATACATCAGCAGAGCTTCTTTCTAAAAATTTTGTATCTTATGATTATCTTCAAAAAATACTTTTCACCCTCGGACTTCAGCCAGTAGAAAAAGATCAGAGTCAAAACCAGGTGAGTGCTCGTTCGTATGCAGGTATCTTTAGAACCCTCTACAATTCCTCATTCCTTTCACGTACATATTCCGACAAAATCCTCGACACCCTTTCACAAAGTACATTCACAGAAGGTGCTTCTGCACTCATTCCTAAAAGTGTTAAGGTTGCTCATAAATTTGCAGAAAGGTCATTCATTTCACAAGGACAGACGATTCATCAACTCCATGACTGTGGAGTTATGTATGCTGATAACGGTAACCAGGCGTTTTCATTCTGCATCATGACCGAAGGTAAAGAGCTCGCGAACCTTAAATCTGTTATTCAAAACGTCTCTTCTACGATCTATAAAGGAATTACGGAATAAAAAAAGAAAACCCACCGAAGCGGGTTTTCCGCTGGTGGGTAGTTAGTGCTTGAAGGCTACTTGCGAAGCCGTCTCAGTCGTCCATTTCAGAGTGAGTGCCATACCTCGTGCATATGAGTCGTAGAGCGACTGCATATCCGCCAGGTTATTACACCGCGCTCGCTTCTCGCCGAGACCTTGGTCGTAAACTCCGACCACTATCTCATCTTTTCCGAGACGAGGCATTTCGGTCGGTCGGCCATAGACTTGCAGCGGCTTCGAGATCATCGAAGACACCGTAATCCCCGGCTGAGCACCGAAACTAGCCGCAATCTTGTCGGCCAACCCCGATTGAAGCATGGCAGTATACCAGAACTGAGGATACCCACCACCGAATGCCGCCTTCACCTTAGCGATGTTGGCATTCCACTCTGCTTCAGACTTGCTGCCTTGCATCAGTGCAATTACTTGATCTTGGTTCATAATTTCTTTCGTGTGTGTTGTTGTTGATTTGTTGAATACAGAGTTATGACTGCATCTTTTAAGGCTCGAGATAAGCGCTAAAAGATGCAGTCAGTCGAAAGAAATTAATCACTTCAAAGTACGTGATTCTTTGTGTATTATATCATTTATATGTATTATGTCAAGTACTAGTGGTGAATTCTCCCCTGAAGTGCAATGACAACGAACATACCCGTACGGTACGCTAGAAGTGTTTAATCACTAGCAACCATACGGGTATGTATTCACATATTAACCGCGACAGAAGAGTTGCG
>JBDKKJ010000008.1:0-13608 GCA_039796155.1 Candidatus Parcubacteria bacterium | reverse complement strand
GGTATAGCGTGGTCTATCGGTGGGGTACACGACCGTGCATGGTTTACTCGACCTATCTTTGGCTTGGTTCGTTACATGGCTCGCAGTGGCTGTGAATCAAAGTTTGATGTGCCTGCATATATAGAGCGATACACACAAGGAAAAGCGTTGTTTTAAAACGAGGTGATATAATCTGTGTATATGAAAACAGAAACAAAAGGCCGTGTAGAAGGCAAGGTTGCCTTGGTCACAGGGGGCGCTGATGGAATTGGTAAAGCAATAGCAGAAGTTTTGGCACGTGAAGGCGCAAGTGTAGTGATTGCAGATGTGAATGAAAAACTTGGTCCTCTGACCGCGGTTGAAGTTGGCGGACTTTTTGTACGACTTGATGTGGCGGATGAATCATCATGGAAGTCAGCAATTGCTGAAACTGTTAAAAAATACGGAGGTCTTCATATTCTTGTAAATAATGCAGGTGTCATGGGTAAGGGTCTGCAAGATCCTGAGAATGCATCGCTCGATGACTGGCGTATGATTCATAAGATTAATCTCGATAGCGTGTTTCTCGGCTGTAAATATGGAATTGCTGCAATGAAAGAAAAAGGTGGTTCGATTGTTAACATGTCTTCACGTTCAGGAAATGTAGGTGTACCAGGAGCCGCTGCCTATGCTTCAACAAAAGCCGCTATTCGAAATCATACAAAGTCAGTAGCACTCTACTGCGCACAACAGGGATACAATATCCGCTGCAACTCAGTTCACCCTGCTTCAATCAGGACAGCGATGTGGAAGAACCTGCTTGGTGAAGGGAAGGCGTTTGAAGAAAATCATGCAAAATTTTCTAAAGATATTCCACTGAAGCGCTTTGGTACAACAGAGGAAGTTGCATACGCGGTTCTATACCTTGCCTCAGATGAATCTTCATACACAACCGGTTCAGAACTTATGGTTGATGGTGGTGTATTGGCTGGTACAACAACGAGCCCTGATACTGATATTAAAAAATAATGATGTCTCCGAAAGTTCACATCGAACCTTCCTGGCGCACAGCGCTTGAGGGTGAATTTGTAAAACCATATTTCGCTGAGCTCTCTCGGTTTGTTGATGATGAATACAAGGTTCAGTCTATATATCCAGACCAAAAGGATATATTTCGTGCCTTTGATTTGTGCTCGTTCGATGACGTTAAAGTTGTGATTATTGGTCAGGATCCGTATCACGGTCCAAATCAGGCAAACGGACTCTGTTTTGCAGTTCATGATGGTATTAAGGTTCCACCATCGCTTAAAAATATATATAAAGAAATTAGTGTAGACACAGGTGTGCAGCCGTTTGAGACAGGGGACCTTTCTCGCTGGGCGAAACAAGGTGTTTTGCTTTTAAACGCGACACTCACTGTGCGCGCTCATACTCCCGGCTCACATCAAAAGAAGGGTTGGGAATTGTTCACTGATGCGGTGATAGAAAAACTTTCTAAAGAAAAGGAACACCTCGTATTTTTACTCTGGGGTAATTATGCAAAACAAAAAGGCGTCGTTATTGATCGCACGAAACACCTCGTGCTCGAAGCTCAACACCCATCACCATTTTCTGCTCACAATGGATTTTTCGGATCCAAGCATTTTAGTAAAACGAATGCGTACCTCAAGAAACAGGGGAAGGGAGAGGTTAATTGGATATAAAGCGATATTTTTTGCCATTTTCGTAAAAAATGTTATATTTGAGCCCTGACAGACGGCCCTATCGTCTAATGGTTAGGACAGAGCCTTTTCAAGGCTTAAATCAGAGTTCGATTCTCTGTAGGGTCACCAAGTTGAGGTTAGCTCGGGTCGCTCAAGACATATGGTATTATATAGAATAATTATTAATTAAATCTAACTCTATGAGCCCATCTTTTAAAGGTATACTAAGTGTAATTTTTGGTATTTTAGGCAATTTAAATTTTCTTGTGTCTGTGGTGGTATTACTCAACATGTTGCAACTTCCTTATAATTTTTTGTCCATTGTAATTTTTCACTTATTGACATCTGTTTTAGCTATCTATTTTGGTATCAAAGCACGAAGTGGTGGTGCACGTATCACTGGCTTAATAGGCGTTGTCCTTGGAGTTATTGGTACTTTGAGTCATATACTTCGTTTTGTTGCTTAGTAATCATTCGAAAATTTGATTTCGTAGTATATGTATATTAAAGACCGCTCAGGTCGCATCATCTCAGTACAAAGAAACCAAGTTAAATAACATTACTGGCATTGACCGAGGTTGGTTCTATCTCGAGTCGGCTCACCAAGTTGAGGTTAGCTCGAGTCGCGTTAACGCTACGGATGTTTGAGTTTGCATAGATAAAGAATATGTAAATCTGATATAATTATTGTATGAAAAAAGTATTTATAATTCTCTTATCATTATTCACTGTCTTCGTTTTAGGGTTATTTTCTATTCGACCTATTCTTTCTAATATATATACAACACCTCAATATTCAAAAATATTGAGCGAATTTCGTGTTAGAAGTTTAGATTTTTCACCAAACTCTCCACAAGCAGTGTTTACTTATGAAATCAAAAAGAATTATAAGGATTCTGAATATGGACTAGGGACAGGTCTGGTAGACCTTGAGAATGAAAAAGTTACAGTTCTTTCTGAGAAAAACTCTATGCCAAATAATTCATCAATGTTTTCACCTGATGGAAAAAATCTACTGTATGCTGTTGCAAGAGATGTCGATACTGAGATGTTTACAAATGAAAACGGTATATGGAGAACAGTGTACGGATTTGATCTTTATGTAAAAGATCTCTCTACAGGAAATTCAGTACGTATTTCAAAAGAAGATAATCCTATGTGGGTCCCAAAACAATCGAGTGGTGTTTTTTTCTTTGGATGGCGAGACACAGATGAAGTTTTTTATACATGTACTACCAATAAGCAAAAAAATGGATCTATAGAAGATTACTGTTTTACCAACATTGTCACAAACCAGACTGAGCGTAAGGGAAGAGAACTTCCACAAATTTATATCGACAAGACAAATACAGTAAGCTTAAACCATGGAGGGGGTTACAATTTTGACAAAACCAAACAGATTTATACTAAGTGTGTCCTGTCTGGATATGATGGCTGTTCTATTATGATTACTCGATTAAAGAATCAAAACGAAGACCTGTTTTTGGCTAATAGATCGAGCGCTGTTACAGGGAATTTTCTTTGGTCATACAATGATCATATCTATGTTTTACCAATGTTATGGGGTACAGATCAAACAGTGTCAGGTATATATAAAGTATATTAATTTTTAAATCAAACGTCTCGAGTCGCGTCGATTTGTTATATTAGATTTCGACCAAATGACCTTACAGGTCTTGACCGAGGTTGGTTCTATCTCGAGTCGGCTCACCAGTGTAGGTTTAATGCTAGACTTAACGAATGAAACAAATTACCGTTTTGCAAACGTTACTTTCGTCCGACGAGGTCAAGAAAAGACTATCTGAGGAAAAAGAGACATCTGATTCGCTCGGTTTAAAAATTCGTTCTAGATTTCCAGATTTTACTGTTAGTCTTTCTGGTTGGGAAAGTGGAAGAATATTCAACCAACGTATAGTTAAATTCTCTGCCCACATTTCTGTCAACGACTTAGGTACGGTAGTCACTGGACATTTTAGGTACAGCTATCTCGTTTCGTTTTTCTGGATATTTTTCTTTACGTCAGCAACATATTTTATGTATATCAATTCGGGTAGGGAGTATCCGCTGGCGCCTATCATTACCGGATTAATCGGACTTGCTGTAATTTATTTTTATACGATGGCTGAGCCTAAAGACTTTTCTACCTCGAGTAACAAAGGCCAAATAATAGGTCGGTTAAAAGCACTACTTGATATAAGGAATTAGCTTTTTACAGCCCTCTTTAATATCATCACATTGACTCAGCAGTTCTGAAAGCCAGACACTAGGGTCACAAATTTTAGACCGTGTTATAATTTTGACATGAAAATATCACTTATTGTCGGAGTGTTGTCATCAATTTTGTTTTTGTTGGGAGGATTAATTGGCGGTGTTTTTACCACCATTTCAATTCCACTATTTTATATTTGCCTACCTGTAATTTTATTGTTGGGAGGTGTTTCAACCCAATCGTATGGTGTCTTAACCGTATGTGTTTTATGGATTATATTTTTATCTTGGCTCGTTGGCCTTGTGGTTCGCAAGATAAAAAGGCAAGCAAGTCCTGTATCCTAAGAATTACATAATTTCTTGTTGTCATTAGTTCTGAAAGCCAGACACTAGGGTCACATTGCAAAGCCGCCTTGGGCGGTTTTTGCGTATAAAGAGGGTATACTAGAGGTGTATGAAGCTTCTCTTTAAAACCCTCTTTATAACGTCATTTTTTCTCCCGCTCTATACCTACGCGGGCGCTATTAATGTGACTCCAGAAAAGCCTCTTCAAGGTGAACCCGTGCTCATTACAATTACTGCAACTTCATCAGTTTCTTCACTTTCTTTCAATGGAAAAAGGCTCAGTGTCTTTACCTATAAAAATAAGCCAACTGCACTCCATGGTGTCGACTTGTATACAAAGCCTGGAACATACAAGGTGACTGCACGACTTGCAGACGGCACAACTCTTTCAAGGGGGATTGAGGTTGTAAAGAGAGATCAGGTTGTTGCTCCCTTAGGTATTCCCGCAAAGCTTGGTGGCAATACGGAAAAGGCGGCGACAAAATTGGTGAACACGCTGGCGACAGAGAACGCTTCACTTATAGGTCTGCGAACGGGCACGCATGCTTTCTGGACTAAACAGTTCATATATCCTACACAAAAACCTTTTGTGACTGACGAATATGAATACTCTCGTCAGACAGGTTCATATTCAATTGCTCACAAAGGCACAGATTTTCGCGCGGCAACAGGAACTCCTATTTTGGCGATGAATCGAGGCGTTATTCGTTTGGTTCAAGAGGGAAGAAATTATGGTAAGACAATTGTTATTGATCACGGACTCGGAGTTCAGACGCTCTACATGCATTTATCAAAAATACATGTAGAAGAGGGACAGCTAGTTTTACCGGGACAGGTGATCGGTCTTTCGGGAATGACCGGGTATGCAGAACAGCCACACCTCCATCTTTCTTTGCGCATTAATGAAGTATCAATCGACCCTCTGAAATTTATGGCGTTATTACAATAAGTGTGGTAGTGTAGTGAAGTATAGAAACCAAGTCGAGTTTCTCTCAAAAAATAAGAAAACTATCATGAAAGGAACAATCAAGACTCTCACTGATCGAGGATTTGGTTTCATTGCTCAGGAAGGTGTAGCAAAGGACCTCTTTTTCCACTCAAAGGATTTGAACGGTGTCATGTTTGACTCGCTCAAAGTCGGAGACGTTGTTACATTTGAAGTTGTAGAAGGTCCAAAAGGCCCTGCAGCATCAAACGTACAGAAAGCGTAATCGAAACAAAAGCGCCCCTTACGGGGCGCTTTTGTTTTATGTTCACGACACGGAGTGATGTGTTAGAATAGGTGTCACTAACCTCATTTAATATCCATGATGTCATTTATAAAAACAAAGAAAACACCCATTATTATCGCCCTGGTTTTGATTGTGATTGTAATGATTGCGTGGAGTGCAAAAGGCTCAAGTAATCTTGAGACAGTTCAAGCCGTAAAAGGGGATTTGGTTCGCACTGTAGAGGTTTCAGGCAAGGTTGTTCCTGTGGACGACGCTGACCTTGCTTTCGAGGTGGGCGGTACAGTCTCTGCTGTATACAAAAAAGTAGGTGACAAGGTCTATGCTGGCAAGGTACTTGTTGAACTTGATCAGTCTGGTACTCAAGCTGATCTTCTCAAGGCTCAGGCAGACCTCGAAGTTGCCCGTGCAGAACTAGCAAAACTTTCTGGAGGTGCAGATATTCAGGCAAAGATAACTAACTCAAAGACAAGTGTTATTCAGAACATTGTAGAGGCGTACACAAATGCAAATGATGCAGTTTTAAATAAAGTAGATCAGTTCTTTGAAGATCCGCGAACACAGAACCCAAAAATTACCTACGCATTCAAAGACCTAATCCTTAAAGATAGAGTAAATAGTCAGCGTATTGTGGCTGGTGAAGTTCTTTCAAAATGGAAAGTGCTTGTAAGTGGTCTCATGGTGAATTCATATACTGTGAGAGATCTCGATTTAGCAAAAGCATACCTTAAAACAATAGGCCTTTTCCTTGATGATGTATCACTTGCGGTAAATAGCTTTGAAACGAATTCAGGTCTATCTCAGGTGACTATTGATAAATATCGTTCAGATGTTGCAGCGGCTCGACAAAATGTTAACACCGCTGCCGGAACTCTTATTTCAGCGGGCCAGGGTCTCACAGATAATGTTTCTGATCTTCCGGTTCAGTCAGCTCGTGTTTCTGGTGCAGAGGCAACTGTAGCCAACTATCGTGCGAAGCTCGGTAAAATGGTTCTCAAATCACCTCTTACAGGTGTTGTATCGAAACAAGATGCAAAAGCTGGTGAATCAGTAGCTCCGAATGTAGTCGTATCTGCAGTTATTAGTCCTGACTATAAGGTCGAAGCATATGTTCCCGAAGTAAGTGTTGCGGGGGTTATGGTTGGCGCAAAAGCAAAGGTTACTCTCGATGCATACGGCAAGGATTCTGTGTTTGATACTGTTATTACTCGTATTGAACCTCGCGAAACTATTCGAGACGGTGTATCGACATATAAAATTGAACTCGCATTTAGCACTCCTGACGTGCGTATTCGATCAGGTATGACCTCGAATATTTCTATTGAAACTCTTCGAAAAGAAAATGTACTGTTGTTGCCGTCACGTGCTTTGGTTACTAAAAACGGGGTAAAAACAGTGTCAGTAAAGGGTGCGGATAAAAAAGTGATAACACAGACAGTTGAAGTGGGAAGTCTTGATTCAAAAGGGAATGCTGAAATTCTTTCAGGACTTACAACAGAGGATGTTGTGCTCCTTAACCCAGCGCCTTAAACAATGTCACAATCATTACGCATAGGATTTTTTCTCGCGCTTCGTCAGGTGCGTCGAGCAAGTAAATGGACCACAGGTCTCATTATTTTCGTGATGACCCTCACATTCCTCAACCTCACCGTAATTTCAGGAATTCTCGTCGGACTCATTGAAGGTTCTGTGGAAGCGAACAAAACATATTATACAAGTGACGTTATTATTTCGACTCTTCCAAAAAAGGATTACATAGAGCAGAGTCCAAAAATTCTCTCTATTATTTCTGCGCTCCCTGAAACGGAAGCCTACTCTGCTCGCTATATCCAAGGGGGAACCATTGAAGCAAATTATAAAACTGCAACCAAAGCAGAGGATGTTGAGTCAGCGGGAGGGTCGTTCGTCGGTATTGATCCAATTAAAGAAAAGGAAACAACAGGAATGGATAGATTTGTTGTTGAAGGATCGTTTCTTACGCCGACTGATTATGATCAAATTCTCCTCGGTGCAAACTTCCTCAGGAAATATCTTCCAATTGAATCTCCTGGATTCACAACCCTTTCAAACGTAGAAATCGGGGACAAGATACGTATTAAGATTGGTAACATTACGCGCGAAATGACTGTTAAAGGCTTTATTAAGTCAAAAGTTGATGAGCTCTCATTCCGCATATTCTTTGTTGATTCTCAACTTCGTGGACTCATTGGACGTGATGACTATAATGTTGACGAAGTATCAATAAAATTAAAGCAGGGTGCTGATCCGATGATAGTTCGAGACGCTTTAAAACGATCGGGTGTTGGGGAGTACGCAAAAGTACAGACATTCGAAGATGCTCAGCCGAAGTTTCTTAAAGATATCAAAGCTACGTTCGCACTTCTCGGTAACATGATTTCATCTATCGGTTTAGCGGTAGCATCAATCACTATCTTTATTGTGATTTTCATCAACGCCATCACACGTCGAAAGTTTATCGGTATTTTGAAGGGAATCGGTATTACGGGAACAGCGATTGAAGTATCATATATTTTCCAGTCCTTCTTTTATGCGATTACAGGATCGGTAATTGGTTTCATTGTTCTATACGGACTTCTTCAGCCGTTCATCGCCGCACACCCAATCAATTTCCCATTCTCTGACGGTATCCTTGTAGCTCCATTAGGCGAAACAATGATTCGAGCGGCGCTTCTCGTCTTTACTACAATCATTGCCGGTTATATTCCAGCGCGAATGATTGTTCGTCGAAACACTCTTGATTCAATCCTAGGAAGAAACTAAATCTATGTCACTTATAACTGTAAAAAATCTAGTAAAAAGCTTTAAGAACGGGGACAAAGAAACCCAGGTTCTAAAGAATATTAACTTCTCGTGTGAAGAAGGGGAATTCATCGCAATCATGGGTCGCTCTGGTGCGGGTAAGTCAACATTCCTGTATCAGCTCAGTCTTTTGGATGAACCAACGGACGGTGAAATAATTATCTTTGATAAAGACACTCACTCAATGTCCGCTGATGAGAAGACTAGATTTCGCCTCAATGAATTGGGATATGTTTTCCAAGATTACGCACTTCTGCCTGATCTTACTGCGGTTGAAAATGTGGCGATACCACTTATGATGCAGGGAAAATCAAAGTCTGCCGCATACGTGGAGGCCAAAGAGTCCTTGGAGCGTGTTGGTCTTGGACACCGTCTCGGAAACCTTCCAAGCCAGATGTCAGGAGGAGAACAGCAGCGTGTCTCTGTAGCGCGTGCTATCGCTCACAAGCCAAAGATTCTCTTTGCCGATGAACCTACCGCAAACCTCGACAATGAGTCGTCACGGACCGTTATGGAGCTCTTTAAAGAGATCTACAAGCAGGGTCAAACGATCATTATGGTTACTCACGAAGAAGAGTATGCAAAGATGGCCAAACGCATCGTGCGCTTGGACGACGGAAAGATTATTACAGACATAAAAGACTAAACCCAAAACAAAAAACACCCATCGATGGGTGTTTTTTGTTTTGGGTTTTTAGTATATTGCAGCTCTCTTTCGTTTCTTGTGCATGTCAGCGAATACCATCACGGCAAGTGCGATGATGACAACATTTTTAATTACATACTGACCTTCGAGAGTTGGAACAAGAAATCCGGTCCACATAACTTGCTGGAGGAGAAAAAGTGGAAGTATCGTAGTTATCATGTGCGGAATGAGCAGAATGAAAGCAATTTTCTCCATTTTAGGAATGATAAAGAAGAGACCGATGAGTACTTCAATTGCACCTAACACGATAACAAATGTGTCTGCGGTAATTGGGAAAATGAGACCAAGCGTACCGTTGAAGAGGTCTGTTACGAGTGGTGTGGCAGGTGAGAGTCCAAAGAGTTTAAGTGCTCCGAACCATACGAATACTATAAAGAGGGCGATGTGAGCTATGAGAAATGCCGTGTACTCAGTTTTTTTCATTATTTTGCGTGAATATAAACGTAAATATCTTCAAGAGCTTTGACCGCATCTCCGGCAGCGATATTGTTCTGATGATAGAGACCGTCAGTACAATCTCCGGCCGCCCACACTCCAGGGACTGATGTTGCTTGTGTGCGTGCGTCTACTATTATTCTGCCAAATGGATCGATTGCAACAAGTTCTTTTGCAAACTCTGTTGCAGGAATAGAACCGATTTCAACAAAGATACCTGAGACAGCGAGTTCTTTCGTTTCGCCTGATTCTCTATCTTTATACGAAAGTGATTGTACGAACTTTGCGCCCTTTACATCAATTAATTCAGCATTGAGAAGTGCTTTCATCTTAGGGTTTGAAAGAACTTTCTTTACCGTTACAGGATCAGCCTTGAATTCTTCGCTTCGATTGAGGAGTGTTACTGATTTACAGTACGCGAGGAGCTGTGACGCAGACTCAAATGCGGCATTTCCTCCACCGATGACAGCTACGTCTTGGCCAGCGAACACAGGACCGTCACATGATGCGCAGTAGGTAATACCTTTATGTTCAAAGACGTCAGCACCAGGAACAGTGAGCTTCCGGCGTCGTGATCCTGTGGCGATGAGAACTGTTTTTGCCTGGATGCTACCAGTCTCAGTTGACACTTCGAAACCAGTATCTGTTTTTGTAATTTTCTTGCAGTACTCACCAGTCTTAATATCAACAATATCAGCAGAGTAGGCCCGGAGATGATCCTCAAGACTTTTAGCAAAGTCCGATCCGGCAATTTTAACGGTACCAATCCAGTTTTCAATACCTTCTGAGACAGTTGATTGGCTTTCCCAATCCTTTGTAATAAAAGCAGTTTTAAGACGCTTTCGTGAAGCGTATACACCCGCTGCAACACCTGCCGGTCCACCTCCAATGATTGCTAAGTCGTACATAGTGTAAATAGTATATCAAGGTAAAAGAAAAGACTCCATTCAATGGAGTCTTTTCTTTGTATTATTTCTTGCGTCGGAGGAATGCTGGTACTGCACCCCAATCATCGTCATCGTGATCGATAGTTGGAATGGTAGATTTCTTGTCTTCGATTACAACAGGCTTTGGTTCCGGCTTTTCTTCTTTTGGAGCTGGAGCCATTACTGTGTTGTGGATTTTCTTTATTTCTTCCTTTGGATCAGAGCTTCCAAAAAGAGACTTTGATTTTGTGATGTTGCTAACAGCTGACTCACCGAAGCCAGATGCGATAACGGTAACTTTGACTTCACCTTTCTTGAGCTTCTCATCGCGAACGGTACCGAAGATAACCTTTGCGTTTGGATCGATTGATTCAGTGATAACTTTTGCAGCATCCTGGATTTCAAACATCGTGAGATCGTCACCACCAGCAATAGAGAAGAGAACACCCTTTGCACCTGCAATAGAGATATCGAGGAGAGGTGATGATATTGCCATCTTTGCTGCGTCTTCTGCGCGCTTTTCACCTGAACCGATACCAATACCCATGAGTGCTGGTCCAGCATTTTCCATGATAGACCGGATGTCGGCAAAGTCGATGTTGATGATACCTGGAGTAGTGATGAGGTCAGAGATACCTTCGACAGCCTGCTTCAAAACTTCATCACAAAGGGCGAAGGCTGCCTTTGCAGTAGTGTTTCGGTCAATGTTTGCGAGGAGTCGGTCGTTTGGAATAACGATGATTGCGTCGACTTCTTTGCGGAGATTTTCGAGAGCCTGTTCAGCAATTTTGATACGCTGTGCTCCTTCGAAGAAGAAAGGCTTTGTCACAACAGCTACAGTGAGTGCACCGAGTTCCTTTGCTGTCTTTGCAACAACAGGAGTAGCACCTGAAGCTGTTCCTCCTCCCATTCCTCCGGTAACAAAGATCATGTCTGAACCCTTGATTGCTTCCTGGAGTTCTTCTTTTGTTTCTTCAATTGCACGTCGTCCGAGATCAGGGTTCATTCCTGCACCGAGACCCTTCGTGAGATTCTTTCCAATATGGATTTTCTTCTTTGCGAGAGAGTGGTGAAGATCCTGCGCATCTGTGTTAACCGCAATAAAATCAACTCCTTTAACTTTAGAGTTAATCATGTGATTAAGAGCGTTTTTTCCAGATCCACCGACGCCGAGAACCTTGATGCGTGCGAATGTTTCTACTTCAGGAATGATATTTGGCATGTGGTAATGGTTTTAAAGCCAGACGGTGATTAGCCATCTGATTGATTAAGGTGCGTACATCATACCAAAAGACCCTTAAAATACAACGTCCTATACATAATGCGTACTATATAAAGCGAAACGTCAAAAAAACGGCCAGAGGGCCGTTTTTAAAGGGTTTTATGGGAGGAATTGCTTGAACCAGTTGGTTATTTTATCAATAAGTGTTTTACCACCCTTTGAAATACCTGAATCGTTACCTTCTTCGCTGCCAATACCAAGTATGGTGAGGCCGTATGCAACTGACCATGAAGAGTCTTTTATACCGTCCTTGCCTGTTGTACCAAGCGTAGCGAGACGTGCTGGGAGTTTGAGCGATGCCTTTGCAAGGTCTTCAATTGTGGCAATCCCCGAACCTCCTCCGGTGATAATAATTCCCGCAGGAAGAAGTCCGTTGCGATCAATTTTTTTAAGATGTGCTTCGATGAGATCAAAGATATCTGAAAGACGTGCAGAAACAATTTCGTCGAGTTTCTTTTTTGATACCTGTGTTGAAAGTGATCCACCGCGCTTGAGGCTTTCTGCATCTTCAATCGGTACCTTGAGACCGAGGGCGATGTCGTTAGTAATATCAGTTGAACCAATAGGGAATACTTCAAGTGACACAGGGAGATTATTTTCAAAGACGACGATTGAGACAGTTTCTGCACCAATGTTTGCGAGAAGACATCCAGCAACCTTTTGATTCTTTGAGAGTGTGACGAGTGATGCAGCGAGAGGTGATGCAACAACATCAAGTACTTCAATTCCAGCATCAGAAATAGCGTCAACAAGGTCATCGAGGTGTTGAGAAAGACATGTTACGAAAAGAACCTTTGCTTCGAGCTTGTTGCCCTTCATACCAAGGGGACGACCAAAGACTACTTTACCGTCAATTTTATATGAAAGAGGAACCGTGTGAATGATGCGTCGATTGATTGTTGCTCCAGAGGGAATATTTCGTTCAGCAAGAGTGAGTGCTTTATCAATATCGATCTGACTTACCTCAGAATCGCCACGAGAAATAATCGCAGAGCCAACACTTATGAGCGACTGAAGGCTGATACCTCCAATAGAAATAAAAGCTTTGCGCACTTTTGCGCCAGAAATTTTTTCAGCCTGGGCGATTGCTTGCATGACGCTTTTGGTGACATCGCGAGAGTTCACGATGTAGCCGTGGCGAAGCCCTTTTGATTCAGCAAAACCGGTACCAATGATGCGGGGAAGAGTTCGATCGCTTTCAGGATCGGATTCAGAAATCACTACCTTTACTTGGTATGTTCCTATGTCTATTCCAGCTGCTATGTGTTTGCGCATGATTGTAGAGTGCGGCGCAACAGAACGTTTCTGTTTTTAAATTCCGAACTGTTTTCGAAACTTTGCTTCCGTTCTCTCCATTGTAACCCCATGATCCATTCCTTTCAAATGCACCAGACCATGAATATAGAGAAAACCGATCATATTTTGAGGTGTTCGACCGAACTCTTTAGCTTGTCTTTTTGCTTCTAAAGGATTGATAAAAATCTCACCAGAGATGTCGTCGAGAGGGAAAGAGAGCACGTTGGGGATATACCCTTTATCACGAGTTTCAATGTTTATTTGACGCGATTCTTCATCACCAACAAATACGAGGGAGAGGTCGTAATCGGCACCCAAAATAGCATTTTTCATATCGAGAAAAGGCAAGCTGGGAAGCTTGCCTTTTGTCTTGTGTATCAAAGAGAAGTAGGTCTCTGATTCACTCATATTCTATCGTCGTCCCTTACCGCGAGGAGCGTCAGGATTAATCTTTCCGAGTTTGATGTCCTCTGCGATTTCCGCGCGCTTTTCGATTGAAGCGAGAGTCTTCATCTTGTTCTTGTAGTGAGAGAGAACTCGTTCGTGATATCGTTCGCCTCGAACGCGAGGGAGGATACCTGAACCCTGTACGCGCTTTGTAAAGCGTCGGAGGAGTCCGAGTGGATTTTCTGTGCCGTTTCGTGTTACTTCTACGTTTGTTGCCATACTAAATGTTAAAAATTGTGTAAAAACCTTGTAA
>JBDKKJ010000007.1:0-125719 GCA_039796155.1 Candidatus Parcubacteria bacterium | reverse complement strand
GCGCTCGACACGGATCTACTCGCTCACCATTGTGGGTTGGAGGAGGTGTTGCTCACGGACCACGAAACGACAAGAACTATGATCGAAAGATCAACAAGGGAATGAAAGCAAAGGCTTTCCTCACACTCCTCTCAAAGAAGTGGCGAGACGGTGAAGTTCTCTTTGTAGATTCTCTTTCTTTTGCTACTCCAAAGACAGCAGAAGCAAAGAACATTCTTACATCACTTTCAAAGGCAAAGGGATTTGAGAAGCTTTCAACAAAGCGAAAGAATTCAGCTTTCATTGCATTGGCAAAGAAGGATGTTTCAACTGAAAAGAGCTTCCGAAACATCGGCTCTGTTACGATTGATGAAACACGAAATCTTAACCTTCTCGATCTTTTGAAGTACACATACATCGTTATCGAGAACCCGGTCGAATCAGTCAAAGTAATCGAAGCTAAACTCTAATTTTATGGCTCTATTTGGACAAAAAACAAAGGTAAACGACTCATCAGCTGAGAAAGCTCAGACTACAAAGGATAAGTCATCAAAGAAGGCTCTTATCAAGAAAGACTCTGTAAAGGCAGAGAAGCTTCCTAAGGCGGAAGTGGTTGCTGAAGCAAAAACCAAGACAAAGAATGAAAAGCGAGCTGAAGCAGTTCAGGGAGTTTCATTCCCAAAGGGTGGTGCTGTCATCAAGCCTCGCGTAACTGAAAAAGCAGGACTCCTCGCACAGAAGGGTATCTACACTTTCGATGTTCGCACAGACGCCAACTCTCGACAGATTTCTGCAGCTATCGTCCTCGCATACAAAGTAACTCCAATTAAAATTGCTGTTGCTCCAGTGCCTTCAAAGGCTATGTTTGTTCGCGGAAAGAAAGGTGCAACAACTGCAGGCAAGAAAGCTTATGTCTACCTCAAGAAGGGAGACGTTATAGAATTCATCTAATACGTAACATTACAAGCCATGAAAACATATAGACCAACAAGCCCAGGCCGTCGACAGATGCAGACAGTGAACTTCAAGGAATACATCACCAAGAAGGATCCACTAAAGGCACTTACCCGAGGACGCAAGCGCGATCAGGGACGAAATGCACACGGACGCATTACTGTTCGACATAAAGGAGGTGGACACAAGAGACTCTACCGAGAGATGTCATTTGCCTTTGACAAGAAGGACATTCCAGCAACAATCCAGTCAGTTGAATACGATCCTAACCGATCAGGATTCATCGGTCTCGTTGCTTACCGTGACGGTGAACGACGTTACGTTCTCCTTCCAAAGTCAGTAAAGGTAGGTGCATCAATTGTATTCGGACCTACAGCTCCTATTGAGCCAGGAAACGCTCTTCCTTTGAAGAAGATTCCAGTAGGAACATTTATCTACAACATTGAGCTCAAGCCTAACTCAGGCGCAAAGGCAGCTCGTGCAGCGGGTATCTTTGCTCAGGTTATCGGTAACGACGCAAGCTACACGATGATCAAGATGCCTTCAACCGAAGTTCGAAAGGTACATGAAGAGTCATACGCTATGATTGGACAGGTATCTAACGACGAACACTGGTTGGTTAACTCAGGAAAGGCAGGACGCTCACGATGGCTTGGTATTCGACCAACCGTTCGAGGAACCGCACAGAACCCTGTGGACCACCCATACGGAGGAGGAGAAGGACGACAGGGACGTGGTCTCCGCCGACTCAAGACTCGTTGGGGAAAGCCAGCAGGAAAGGGTCAGAAGACTCGAACTCCAAAGAAGTACTCAAACGTATTCATCGTTTCTCGCCGAAAGGTTGGAAAGGACCGAAATTCGATTCAGTAGTTCTCATTCTAGTATTAAAACCAAAAGCGCCCGCAAGGGCGCTTTTGCTTTGTGGTATCATAAAAGTATGAAAACGTTGCTTCGAGTGTCTGAAAAAATTGGAAACTTTCGCTTTTGGCGATTGGTGGTCAATTTTTGGACTGGAGTTTTCTTTACAGCAATTCTTTATGACTTTTTTATCGGTAATATTTTTGCGAGCAGTGACATTATGGTTGCTATTGCAGCAATCTACTGCGCGTCTCTTGCAATCTATAGCGCTGAAAAGGAATTCCGCCGTTGGCACCATATGCATGACTCTCTCCATCCGGGAGAAATGTATGTAATTATTTGGACTATTTTTATTCTCTTTCTCATCGTTGCTCAGGCGATCATTCATCCGGATTACCATATGCCTACCGAGGTCAGTGCCTCATATATTGCGGTAATCTCAATTCTTGCGCTTACACGGGAGTCAAAGAATATGTATAAAAGTAAGGGAAGGAGAGGGTAATATTTGACTTTTTCCAGCCTTTTGCTAGTATGTCCTGACCAGTTCGAAATAGGGTATTGAATCGAATCTAGGACTTTAAAACCTAGATTTTGCTTTCTACAGTCGCTCATACGACACCCTAGCCGCTCGAGCTTATATTTATATGACACGATCACTCTCAAAAGGACCATACGTAGACGAACGCGTTATCGCAAAGATAGCCGGAAAGAAGCCACAGGAAACTGGGGTTATTAAGACATGGTCTCGAGCATGCCACATCTCACCTGAAATGGTTGGTTTCAAGTTTGGTGTACATAACGGCAAAGACTTCATCGAGGTATTGGTGGCAGAAGACATGGTGGGCCACCGACTCGGTGAATTTTCTTTGACTCGAAAGTTTACAAAGCACGGAGGAAAGATGCAGAAGGAACTCGAACAGAAGAAGAAGGAAAGCGAGATCACTGCAGCTCAGGCAGCCAAGGGTGCTGTTACAGAAAAGAAAGCCGCAGCAGCAAAATAATATCTATATATGGTTACCGCATCACTTTCAAATTATCGCCAAGCTCCACGTAAAGTTCGCCTCGTAGCGAGCCTCCTTCGAGGTAAGACTGTAGCGGCGGCTCTTAACATGCTTATGGTAACTACAAAGCGTGCTTCAGACCCACTTGCAAAACTCCTTGAATCAGCTGTTGCAAACGCAAAGGACCGAGGTATTTCAACAGAGAATCTCTTTGTTAAGGAGATCCGAGTTAACCAGGGTCTCGTTATGAAGCGCATGATGCCAGGAGCTCGTGGTACAGGTTTCCCAATTCGAAAGAAAACGAGCCACGTACACATCATTTTGGAATCAAAAGCTCCAAAGGCAGCAAAGGCACCAAAGCCAGCAACACCAAAAGCTAAGAAAGCAACAAAATAAATCTATGTCACACACAGTACACCCATACGCTCATAGACTTGGAATTATCAGAGACTGGAAATCTCGATGGTTTGCTCCACGTGGAAAATACCAGGAATTCCTCAAGTCAGATGTTCTCCTCCGAGAATACCTTTCAAAGAAGTTCCGTGGCATGTACGTTGCTGACGTAAACATTGAACGAACAGAAAAGGCTGTTCGAGTTATCATCTCAACTTCTCGACCGGGTGTTATCATCGGCCGACAGGGTGAGGGTGCAGTAAAGCTCAAGGCAGACATTCTCGCTTGCATGCAGAAGAACGGTGCTCGACTTGCAAAGGGTCAGGATCTCAAGATTGATATCGAAGAAATCCGAACTCCAGAAGCAAATGCGGCTATCGTTGCTTACATGATTGCTGAAGGTCTCGAAAAGCGTCTCCCATTCCGCCGTGTTATGAAGCAGATGATCGAAAAGGTCATGGCAAACCGCGAAGTAAAGGGAATTCGTATCTTCCTTGGTGGTCGCCTTGGAGGTGCTGAAATGGCACGTGTAGAAGACATGAAGAAGGGACAGATTCCTCTTCAGACTTTCCGCGCAAACATCGATTTCGCTCGAGAGAAGGCACACATGACCTATGGAGACATCGGTATCAAGGTGTGGATCTACACAGGTGAAGTTTTCAATAAAGCTAAGAATTAATAAAAACTCCCATGCTCGTCCCTAAAAAAGTTAAATACCGAAAGTGGCACGTTATGCGAAAGAATCCAGCAAAGGTTGGATTTGAGACTCGCGGTACACTCCTCTCATTCGGATCATTCGGCCTCAAGGCAATCACAGCGGAACGAATTCGTTCTGAACAGATTGAATCTGCTCGAAAGGTTATTTCTCGAGAAGTAGGAAAGAACGGAAAGATTTGGATTCGAATCTTCCCAGACATGCCTTACACTCAGAAGCCTGCCGAAGTAAAGCTCGGAAAGGGTAAGGGAGACCTCGCTGGATACTGCGCTCCGGTAAAGCCAGGACGCGTGCTCTTCGAAGTTGACGGCGTAAGCGAAGCAGTTGCTCGTGAAGCTCTCCGAAAAGGTGCTACAAAGCTCCCAACGAAGTGCATTATCGTAACTCGCGAACTCCTCTAATTCATACATATATGGCAATATTTACTAAAAAAACAGAAGAAAAGAAGGTTGCTGCTAAAGCTCCAAATGCTGTGGCTCAGGTTGAAGTAAAGACTTCAGAACCAAAGCAGCTCACTGGTATCGTTACATCTACAAAGATGAAGGACACCATTGTTGTTCGTGTAAACCGCTTCGTTAAGCACTCAAAGTACGAACGATTCGTAAAGATCTCAAAGAAGTACAAGGCACACGACGCAGGCAACACAAAGAAGGAAGGCGAGACAGTGACCATCATTGAATGCCGACCAATCTCAAAGGATAAGCATTTTAAGGTCGCATAATTTTTTAACAAACACTCCCATGTTACAACCACGCTCAATAGTCCAGATCGCAGACAACTCAGGTGCAAAAGTA
Source organism: Candidatus Parcubacteria bacterium (assembly GCA_039796155.1). Classification (GTDB taxonomy): domain Bacteria; phylum Patescibacteriota; class Minisyncoccia; order Phycocordibacterales; family UBA6065; genus UBA6065. The sequence continues at coordinate 121,025 of JBDKKJ010000007.1, read as the reverse complement.
GGCCGCATCTTTAAGGTGCTCGGATCTGCTGCAAAGCGATACGCATACATCGGAGACATTGTCGTGCTCTCAGTACAGAAGGCAGAACCACGAAAGTCTGTAAAGAAGAAGGATGTTCTCCACGCAGTAGTTGTTCGATCTCGAAACGCTACAAAGCGAAAGGACGGTTCATACATCCGATTCGATGAAAACGCAGTAGTTATCCTCGAAAAGACAAAGAAGGAACCTCTCGCGGGACGTGTGTTCGGTCCTATTCCACGTGAAATCGCAGAAATGGGCTTCCAGACTATCGCTTCACGTGCTGCTGAAATCGTATAACCTCATCAAAATTTTATGCATATCAAAAAAGGAGATAAGGTAGTGGTATTAGCTGGTAAGGACAAGGGCGCAACAGGCGAGGTTCTTGTAGCTTTTCCAAAAGAAAACAAGGTTATCGTTTCAGGTGCTAACAAAGTAAAGCGACACCTCCGCCCTACAAAGCAGGGAGGAAAGGGACAGGTTATAGACAAGGAAATGCCTCTCCACGCTTCAAACGTTGCATTGGCTACACCAAAGGCAAAGGCAGTTAAGTCTGTAAAGAAGGCAAAATAATTTCCTTACACTATTTTTATGAAAACTCTTAAAGAAAAACAGGTTGACGCATTCGAAGTGATGAAGAAGCAATTCGGATTCACAAACGCTATGCAAGCTCCAAAGGTGCTCAAGGTTGTTGTAACCGTGGGTGTTGGATCTTTTGGTGATAAGAAGAAGGTTGAACTCGCTGGCGACCGATTGATGAAAATCACAGGTCAGAAGTCAGTTCTCCGAGGTGCAAAGAAATCTATTGCATCATTCAAGAGCCGAGAAGGAGATCCTATGGGCTACCAGGTTACTCTCCGAGGTGCAAAGATGTGGCACTTCCTCGAGAAGCTTGTAAACATTGCTCTCCCTCGAACAAAGGACTTCCGCGGACTCCCATCAACATCAGCTGACGGAATGGGTGGATACTCAATCGGAATCAAGGAAAACACTATTTTCCCTGAATGTTCTGAAGAAGAATTGAAGGATGTGTTCGGTCTTGGTATCACAGTTCTCACAAACTTGAAGCCAAAGGATCAGACAAAGAAATTCCTCGAACTCCTCGGATTCCCAATCAAGAAGACAGAATCTGCAAAATAATACTCCGCAAAAACCACCGCAAGGTGGTTTTTGCTTTATGTTTTATCTTTACTTTATCTTATCTTCTGTAAACTGGTTCTATGAAAAAAGACTTTAAAACATGGGGCGAGCAAAAAGAATCAATTGATTGCCAGGTTGGTGAGTCTAATCTTTATTTCAAAGAGGGTGATATTTGGTGGAGTAGATTGGGTGCAAATATTGGTTATGAACAGGACGGTAAAGGAGGTCTATTTAGCAGGCCAATTATTGTGCTTAAAAAGTTTAATCAGTACATATTTTGGGCCATACCACTCTCCACGAAACATAAAAGTAATCCATATTATGTTGAATGCATAAGCCAGGAAGGGGAGAAGCGAACTGCTATTATCTCTCAAATACGACTCATGAGTGTAAAAAGACTTATTAATAAAATTGGTTTTACAGAAGAGTTTTCCTTTAAGGTTATAAGAAAAGCGGTCAAAGACTTGCTTTGACCGCTTTTTTTTTCCTGATTTACCTTAGTAAATCAAAGCCCGAAGGCCGTTTGTATGTCTATACTAGCAACTAATAACAACGAGTCAACATACTCTTTATCTTTCCCTCATATTCTGCCTGGATGGGGGCTCTCGCAGGCCGACGGGCCGAGAGTGAGCGCATGGGTTAGGGACCCGTGACGCGTGCCCCAGATAGGCAGAATATGAGGGAGGGAGGTAACAGGTTTGACAGCCTGTAATTCGTTTGCTAGTATGCCTGGACAAGCTTTTTCAAGGCTTTTTTATTTACACCACGGAAAAAATGGCAAAAACATCAGTAATAGCACGAGCTAATAAGAAACCAAAGTTCTCATCGAGAATTGTACGACGTTGCTTCCGCTGCGGGCGAAAGAACGGATTTATGCGAGACTTCGGCGTGTGCCGAATTTGTTTCCGAGAGCTCGCCAACGATGGCCTCATTCCAGGTATAAAGAAATCGTCTTGGTAGACATTATTATTTAGGCAGTAGGGTGCGGAAGAACATTCAAGTCACGACCGCAAACTAGACGCTAAACAACATGCAAGATTCAATCTCACATCTCATCATTCAGTTAAAGAACGGTTCCGCTGCAAAGAAGGAAACTGTTGCAATGCCACATTCAAACTTTACAGAGTCAGTAGCGCTGGCGCTCGCTCGTAAGGGTTTCGTAAAGCCTGCTCAGAAAAAGGGTAAGGGTATACAGAAGACTCTCGAAGTAGGTCTTATCTACGTAAACGGACACGCTCGCATCAACGATGTAAAGCGAATTTCAAAGCCTTCAAAGCGACTTTACAAGGGTTACTCTGAAATCCATCAGGTAAAGCAGGGCTTCGGTTCAACTTTCGTCTCTACTCCAAAGGGTATCCTTTCGGATGATGAAGCACGTAAAGAAAAGGTCGGCGGTGAGGTCCTCTTCCAAATTTGGTAATATTTTTTATATAACAAAACTTCTATGTCACGCGTAGCAAAAAAACCAATTGTAATTCCAGAGAAGACCACTGTCGTAGCAGACAAGGGAACTATCACTGTGAAGGGTCCTCTCGGCGAAATGTCTCGTCTTTTCAAAGCGGGTGTTGATTTCAAGATCGAAGCGGGAACGGTTACTGTTTCTCTCAAGCGACCTGAAGACTACATGCTCGTTGGAACATATGCTTCACACTTGAAGAACATGATTAAGGGTGTAACAGTCGGCTTTACAAAGAAGCTCATCATCGAAGGTATCGGTTTCAAGTCAGATGTAAAGAACGGAAAGCTCGATCTCGCTCTCGGTTTCTCACATCCTATTTCACTCGTTATCCCTACAGATCTCAAAGTAACTGCAGACAAGAACATCCTTACAATCACAGGTGTTTCAGCAGAAGCTGTTGGTGGATTCGCATCAAAGGTACGAACCTTGAAGAAGCCAGAACCATATAAGGGTAAGGGTATTCGATACGAAGGCGAAGTTATCCGACGTAAGCAGGGTAAGAAGGCTGCGTAATCTGATTAATCTATTTTTATGGCTATATCAAATATTAAAAAAGAAAAGCGAGTACGACGACACGTTAAGATCCGAACAAAGATTGCGGGTACTGCATCTATGCCTCGACTTGCGGTATTTCGTTCAAACAAGTTCATGTATGCTCAGCTCATTGATGATGAGAATGCAAAGACACTTGTCTCAGCTTCATCTCTTGAAGCAAAGACAAAGAAGTCAGAAGCGGCTCTTGCGGTAGGAAAGGACATTGCAAAGAAGGCTATCGCTCTCAAGATAACAGCGGTTGTCTTTGACCGAGGAGGCTTCGGATACAAGGGTCGAGTTAAGGCTCTTGCAGACGGCGCTCGAGAAGGCGGACTTAAGTTCTAAATTATTATATGAATCCAGAAACAACAGTAAATAAGGATATCGCAGCGGCACCAGTCGCTCCAGCAACTCAGGCCCCAGGCGCTTTTGATGCACCTCGCGGTGCTCGTGGTGGACGTCCAGGTGCTCGTGGTGGCCGAAAGCCAGACTCACGTGCTCCTCGCGCAAAGCCAGAATATGACAGCGTAATGCTCAACATTCGACGTGTGTCTCGAACTGTTTCTGGAGGACGACGATTTGCTTTCTCTGTAGCTCTCGTTGCAGGTAACCGAAAGGGACTTGTTGGCGTAGGACTCGGAAAGGCAGGGGACACAGCTCTCGCTATCGACAAAGCTACTCGAAACGCAAAGAAGAACATGGTGAAGATCAATGTGACAAAGGACATGTCTATTCCTCACGAAGTTTTTGCAAAATACAACTCAGCGCGAATTGCTATCCGACCTGTGCAGGACCGAGGACTTGTAGCTGGATCTGCATGCCGAACTGTACTCGAACTCGCAGGACTCACAAACGTTGCTGCAAAGATCATTTCTCCATCAAAGAACAAACTCAACATCGCTCGAGCAACTATCATGGCGCTCCAGGGACTTACTCTTACTCGACCGACTTCGTCAAAGGTTGCTAAGTAATATTAAAATATATGAAACTTCACGATCTCAAGCGAAAGACTCCAAATTACAAAGCAGCCCAGGTGGGTCGCGGAGGAAAGCGCGGTAAAACATCAGGCCGAGGAACAAAGGGACAGGACTCACGTTCTGGTCACAAGAAGCGCCCAGAGCTCCGAGACTTTATTAAGAAGGTGCCAAAGATGCGAGGACGAGGAAAGAACTCTTTCAAGTCATTTGCAGAACGAGCTACTGTTGTACCTCTTTCAGCACTCAGCAAAGTATTTAAGGACGGTGACCGAGTAGAACCAGCAACATTGTTTGCAAAGGGTCTCATTGAAAAGACAGAAGGTAACTTCCCACGAATCAAGATCTTGCTCTCAGGTGAGATTACAAAGAAGGTTATCGTTTCAGGTGTAGAAGTATCAGCATCAGTAAAGGCGGTAATAGAAAAGGCAGGCGGTACAGTTCACGCTTAAGCGCAAACATCCCGCACAACGGGATGTTTCGTTATTTACAAGGATTATTAAAGAGCTAATATTACAGATATGAACGCATTTCTAAACAAGCTTTCCCTCACATTCCGTGACAAGAGCCTTCGAAAGAGGATTTTCTTCGTCGTATTAGCTCTCGTTGTATTCCGACTTCTCACTACAATTCCAATCCCAGGTATTGATACTGCAAAGCTTGCAAGCCTCTTTGCAAACAGTCAGTTTCTTGGACTTTTGAACATCTTCTCTGGAGGTGGACTTTCTAATCTCTCAATCGTTATGCTCGGTGTAGGTCCATACATTACTGGATCTATCATCATGCAGCTTTTGACAATCATGTCTCCTACAATGAAGGCAATGTATCAAGAAGAAGGGGAAGCGGGTCGTGCAAAGTTTGCGCAGTACTCACGACGCATTGCTTTACCTCTCGCTTTGATCCAGGCTTTCAGCTTTATCATCATTTTCCAGCGACAGGGAATCATTCCTGATCTCACAACAATGGCGCTCATCTTGAACGTACTCACCATTGCTGCGGGCTCTATGCTTCTTATGTGGATTGGTGAACTCATTACTGAATTCGGTATGGGTAACGGTACATCCCTCATCATCTTTGCGGGTATCGTAGCCGGTCTTCCAAAGGGAATTTCAGGTGCTCTTGCTTCATACGACCCAAGCCAGCTTCCTGTATACATTGGTGTGTTTGTTCTCGCTCTTGCCGTTATCTATGCCGTGGTTGTAGTTACTGAAGCAGAACGACCAATTCCAGTTACCTATGCAAAGCAGGTGCGGGGAATGAAAGTGTACGGTGGAGTATCAACATACCTTCCATTGCGCCTCAATCAGGCTGGAGTTATTCCGATCATCTTTGCTCTCTCAATTCTCCTTTTCCCTCAGATGCTTTTCAACTTCTTTGCAACATCAGCGAGCCCTGTATTGCTCAAAGTTTCATCTGTTGGTCTTTCACTCATCAACAATCATCTCTTCTATAACTCGTTCTACTTCCTCCTTGTATTCGTATTCACATACTTCTACACTGCGGTTACGTTCGATCCTATGATGATTTCGGAAAACCTCCAGAAGTCAGGTGCGTTCATTCCAGGTGTTCGACCAGGACAGTCTACTGCTGAATACCTCTCAAAGATTGTTACTCGCATCACTCTTGTGGGCGCAACATTCCTTGGTCTCATCGCAGTGCTTCCACTCATCCTCCGATCACTTTCAGGTATTACAACCCTTGCTATCGGTGGTACGGCTCTCCTTATCGTAGTATCTGTAGTTCTCGATATCGTAAAGAAGCTCGACGCACAGCTTTCGATGAGAGAGTACTAGATCTCACTCTGATTTTAAAGAAAACAAAACCCTCCTTTATGGAGGGTTTTGTTATTTCAGTGATTCGGGTAGACTATGGATATGAAACAAATTACGTGTGTCTTTTTCGGTAGGGCGGGAGCTGGTAAAGGTACCCAGGCGACTATGCTCATGGAGGCACTTAAAAAGGCAGACCCTTCTCTTAAGTCTATTTATGTTGAGACAGGTGAACGTCTCCGAAAATTCATGACTGGCAGTAGCTACAGCGCTGCCATTGTTAAAGAGACATTGGGTCAGGGAAAGCTTCTTGGCGCCTTTATTCCTATTTGGGTGTGGACGGGATTTTTGATTGATGAATACACGGGAAGTGAGCACATTATTTTTGATGGTGTTGCACGACGACCTGAAGAGGCTCCGATTCTTGATTCTGCTATGCAGCTGTACAGCAAGCAAAAACCAAACGTTATTTTTCTTGATGTGCCCGTGCCTGAGGTAAAGTCACGACTCTTGAAGCGTGGACGTCATGATGATAAAGATGAAAAGATTGCGGAGCGCCTCCGTGCATTTGAAACTGATATCATTCACTCAGTGCGATACTTTGAGAAAAGCCCAAATGTTAACTTTATTTCTGTTAATGGGCATCAGGCAGCCGAGAAAGTGCATGCTGACATTATGAAGGCGCTTGAACTCTAATGGCCATTAAACTTAAAACAAGAGAAGACATAGAAATATTACGTGAAGGCGGTAAGCGTCACGCTTTTATCTTGAACGAACTTTCTAAAATGGTTGCTCCGGGTGTCACAACCAAAGCAATCGATGCTGAAGCAGCACGACTCATTGCTGAAGGGGGAGATACTGCCGCTTTTCTTAATTACAAACCGTACGGTGCAAAGCGACCGTTTCCTGCATCACTTTGTGTGTCGGTAAACGATGCGGTTGTGCACGGTATTCCGAATGAAACACCCTACATTCTCAAAGAGGGTGATATTGTGACTCTCGACCTTGGTTTGGTTCATAAAGGTCTCATTACCGACATGGCAACGACTTTGCCTGTAGGTAAAATAGATGCCGAGGCAACAGAGCTTTTGAGGGCTACCAAACACGCCCTCAGCCTCGGAATTGCAGCTGCAAAGGGTGGAAATACCACAGGTCATATTGGCGAAGCTATAGAGCTCTATATAGGCCCTATGGGCTATGGAATCGTCGAGGAGCTCGCTGGGCACGGTGTTGGCTACAAAGTCCATGAAGACCCCTATGTGCCAAATTACGGCATTGCAGGCGAGGGTGATCCATTGATCCCTGGAATGGTGATTGCCATTGAACCAATCATTAACGAAGGTACTGAAAAGATTCGTCTTGATAAGGATGGGTATACCTACCGAACCAAAGACGGAAAGCGCAGTGCACATTTTGAACATACGATAGTGATCACAGAGAAAGGTTGCGAAGTTCTTACTCAATAATTTTTCACACATGCAGCATCCAAAGAAAGAACGAACACTTGCAGTTATAAAGCCGGACGGAGTGCAAAGATCTCTTATTGGTGAAATTCTTGGACGATTCGAACGAATTGGTCTAAAGGTTGTTGCTATGAAGATGCTTACACCAAGTGCTGATTTTATTGAAGCACACTATACACTTGACCCTCTTTGGAAAAAGAATGTGGGCGAAAAGTCCATCAAAGCATATACAGTTAAAGGCGAGATGCACCCAGCAGGGAACGATCCAATTAAAGTTGCTGATATAGTTCTTGGAAAGCTTCGCAAGTACATGACGAGTGGACCTGTTGTGGCCTTTGTTGTTGAAGGTGCGCATGCTGTAGCAATTGTACGAAAAATAATTGGTTCTACTGAGCCTCTTTCATCTGACGTGGGAACTATCCGCGGAGATTTTGTGTTGGATTCATACCAGATGTCAGATATTGATACTCGGTCTGTACGAAACCTTATTCATGCTTCGGGTTCTCCTGCAGAAGCTGAACAGGAGATTCCACACTGGTTTAAAAAAGATGAATTGATTGACTATCGTCACATCCAAGAAAAGATTTTGTACGACGTGAATATGGATGGGAGGGAGGAGTAGAATATCTCCAGGGGAGGGTAAAATATCTCCAAGGGAGATATTGAAAATATATTCGCCATGCGCTCATTATTTTCAATAAAAAAGGGCCAGGTTCGCGTTGCGAACCTGGCTCTTGGCCTTGCTTCTAAGGAGCTTCGTAAATTTCGACAAGGACTGTTCCTGTGTCGGGTTTATCAGGTGAACCACCAATCACGTGGATGGTGAGGCTGGTCGGACCGTCGACGTCCACCTCGAGAACGAGACCTGCTGACAGGGTGTCGTTTCCGAGGGGGAACATGCCGGTCTGAGCTTGCAACTGTGCTGTCAAACCGCTCGTCTGCCAGCTATTGTTATTGGCAATGAGGACGCCTCGACCGTTATACACTGAGATCGAGGGGTTCGCCATTGGTTCGGTGACACCGAGGGCTCCGAGGGCGGGTCCGACGGCGCGGATATACACCTTTTTCTTGCCCAGGCCTTCGAATGCCGCGCCGGTGATGATGGTGCTGCCATCTCCAACGACGCGCGCTGACTCATTGATGAGTCGACTGCCCGGATTTTTTGATACGTCGTAGACTTCAATGAGGCCAGTGCCCGTAGCGGTATCTGTCGACGACATGACTGCTGTGTAAAGCCCGGGTTGCAGGGTTGTGACGATGACGCAATCCTTACTACCAGGCAAGAGCGCAAAGGCACCTGCGTTGAGCGCAATCAGTCGGGTGGCGGGAAGGCCGTCCCAACCAGTCACACTCGTGATTTCTTTCTGGTTGCTATCAACCAGGGTTAGTCGTGGGGCAGTGATGAACTTCGTCACCCCATATGGCGCCAGACCGGGACCTACGCCCCGAATCATGACTTGTTTTGGTTGATTTCCAGTGATCACGAAACCCGTGATGAGGACTTTGCTACCGACGCCGACTTCTCCGCGCGTCGATAGATTGATGATCTTGGTATCCGCAAATGCAGACACTGCAAGGCAAAGGCTCATAATGAGCCCGAGGACCGATATGTTGGTTTTCATGCTGTTATGTTGGGTTGAAAACTGTTCGTTGACGAGGAACCGTCCTTATCGATACTACATATTTTAAGTCATTTGTCAATGTAACCGCAGTATGTTTTTACAATAAAAAAGCCACACAGATGAGTGTGTGGCGGGTGGCCGAAGCCGAGGAGCTATTTACGCTGCGGGACGTCGTTCATCACGAGGCCGGCGGCCGGCGTCTTCACGATGATCATCTGGTCGATCGGCTTGCCGATCGTCTTGCTGGCCATGTCGAGCCGTGCCTGCAGGTTGGTCGAGGTTGGGCTTTTCACGATGGTTTGGTTGAACAACAGCACTTGCTCGGGTGATGCAGGGACGTAACCCTGTTTTGCGAACCGCGCAACCATTTCCGCGTCGACCTTGCCGACGCCGGCGAGAATGTTCATCGAGATCATGAGGGTGTTACTCATCGGAACCTGGAGGTCGCGGGAGAGAACCGTCACCGTGCCGTCAGAAACCTTCTCGGGGAAGGTGAACTGGATCGGCTGGACGACATCGATCTTGGTGTTCGAGGGGGCGGTCTTTGTGGTCTCGTTGGCGTGGAGGCCGGCGAAGCCGAGGCAGGCGGTGATGATGAGGGCAATGACGATACGGGGTGTGTGGAACTTTTTCATGGTTGTTTTGTGTATTTGCTGCGCATCCGACGTATCGGAGAGACACAGCTTTTAAGGCTCCATAAAGCACTAAAAACTGTGTCCCTCTGCCTTTTTACAATGTAAAAACGCTCCCGTGAGCGTTGTTCTATTTGTGACATTAGCACACGTTTAATGGATGTCAAGGTATAAAAAAGTGCCCTCTTGTGAGGGCGCCGAGTGATCCTTGTGGATCGGTAGGGCTGCGTTAACCCGCCTGCTGTTGCTGCGCGGTATTCGCGGTGGTCGCGACGAATGTGCCGGTATCTTGTCCTGGCGGTGCGGTGGTGCCGTGGTGATTATTCACGCCGGCGATCGCAGTGCCGTGATGGTTTTGAACAACGCCGGTATTGGTGACGAGAGCGGTCCCACCTTGATCCTTGAGCAATTGGCTCGTGTCGTTGAACATCGTCGTGGAACGTGCCGTGATGGCCGCCGGTGCCTTCTTGATATTGGCCGGGTCGGTCGTCGTGGCAATCGTGGTCGTGGTGTCGGGTGCCGTAAAGACGTCAATAAAGCAGTTGGGCGCGTTCGCCTTCATGCTCGTGACGTATTCGGGCGCCGTGGCCGTGATCTGCGGATCGATGTTGGCGGTAGCGACTGCTTTTCCGGGATCGTTGTTGTTGGGGGCAGGTGCCGGACTTGCGAGTGCAAGTGTCGGACCGATACTGAACAGGCTTGCGATCATGCCAGCCAATGCAAGTCTGAACTTGCGTGGGAGGTTTCTCATGGGACTGAGTATCTGAACCTAGCTATTGTGGTTGTGCTCCAAACACATCATCCTGGGAAGGACATGTATCTTCAAAGAGCGTTAACCTGATAACTCTAGCAGTATTTTGAGAGCGGGCAAGCGGGAGTTATCCCCATCAAAAATTCTAAAAAGTTTACGATTTATTTTTTCTGTTTCGTATAAGTTATCCACCGTTGCACAGGGAGGAGAGAGAACTATAATGACTGTAGGGTTATTCAAAATATTAACTCTATAACATTTTTTTAGGGAGACTCATATCGGTGTATACCTCGGTATCACATCTGCGGTCACCCACCTAGTTTATACTAGGGACAATATTTTGAATGACCCCCTGAGAACACCTGCGAAAGCAGGTTTTTTCAATGCTATACTTTATTTTATGTTTTGGAACAAATACTTCATACCCTCATTTATTGTCATGCTTCTGGTGGTGAGCCTTCACTGGTTTGGTACGCTTAAAGACTTTTATTATTTGACGAATTGGTACGATTTTCCTATGCATTTTTTAGGCGGTGCATGGGTTGCACTCTTTAGTTTGTGGGCGGTATCAACTCAATACGGTACTTTCTTTAAAAAATATATAAGCATAAAGAGTCTTATTCTCTGGACGCTCGCCGTCGGTATCGCCTGGGAATTTTTGGAAATTGGCCTTCACTTTAATAACATCCATGATATTGGGTATGCCTGGGACACGACACATGATTTGATCATGGATGTTGTAGGTGCGAGTGTGGTGGCTGCAATTTATAAAAAGGCTATCCGGAATAATCTTTAATATATGAAAGGCTATACACTGACTGGTTGCGGGGCAATAGGGAATGCGACAGGTGCGAACTTTTTATTAAAGACTCCCGAAATGAAAATTCTTGTTGACTGTGGGCTTGTTCAGGGCTCACGTGAGCAATCTTTGGAGAATCGTGATGCATTTATCTATGCGCCCGAAGAGATTTCATATCTTTTGATTACCCATCCTCACATGGATCACATTGGCCGAATTCCAAAGCTAGTTAAAGAAGGTTTTGCGGGAACAATCTATTCAACATCAGAAACAAAAGAGTTGGCTGAAGTGATGCTCGATGATGCACAGGCGCTCCTTGCTCGTGAAGCAAAAAATGTTGGGTATGAACCTTTGTATGAAAAAGTTCACATTGCTCAGGCGATGGCTCTCTGGAAAACAGTTCCATATCACGAGAATCAGGTGATTTCAAAAAGTATTTCTTTCTATCTTAAAGATGCGGGACATGTACTCGGCTCATGCATTATTGAAATGACACTCACGGGTGAAGAGGGGCAAAGAAAGATTGCTTTCACGGGTGACCTTGGAAACTCACCGACGCCGCTTCTACGTGACACTGAATACGTTACTGACGCAGATTACATGGTCATTGAAAGCGTGTATGGCGATCGAAACCATGAACCTAAAGACGAACGCGATGCGAAACTCAAAGAAGTCTTGCTGACTACACTCGAACGAGGCGGAACTGTTGTTATTCCAGCATTTTCTCTTGAACGAACTCAGGTGCTGCTTTATGAAGTAAATAACTTGGTTGAAAAGAAAGAGTTGCCGAGTGTGCCTGTATTTGTAGATGCGCCTCTTGGTAGCAAAGTAACAGAGATTTATAAACAGCACATTGAAGACTTTAATCAGAAGGTACAGGGTATTATTGCAGGAGGTGACGACATATTTGATTTTCCCGGCATGCGCATGGTTCGCAATCCTGAAGAATCCCGAGCAATTCATACTATGAAAGGTCCGAAGATTATTATCGCTGGTTCTGGAATGTCTGTTGGGGGTCGCGTTCTCGGCCATGAGCGATTCTATCTCGAAGACCCTAACGCAACAGTACTTGTGGTGGGATATCAGGTTCCAGGAAGTCTCGGCCGCAAGATTCAGGAGAGGGTTTCAAATCTTGTAATTGAAGGCGAAAAGGTAAAGGTTCGGGCACACATTGAAAACATCACTGGATATTCTTCACATAAAGATTCTAATCACCTTGTTGAATTCGTGACACACACCGCTCCTAAAATGAAGCAGATATTCGTGGCCATGGGGGAGACAAAGTCTTCTTCATTCCTCGCGCAACGCATTCGTTCTGAAGTGGGGATAGATGCTATCGTAGCGGAGAAAAATAAAGAGTATTTGCTTTTGTAATCGCCTGTGGTATAAATATCTTTACCTATGAAATATAAACATAGAGCATTATTTAAAAAATCCCTCAAGGGAGCAGCTCTTGTTAGCTAGAACCGCCAGAAATGGCGGTTTTTGCTTTTTATAGGGAGAAATAAGGAATGTAGGTATAATCAAACAATTATATGAAGCAAGATAAATCAGTCTTAATGGTCGGTCTGACGTCGAAGATTGCTGACGTGCAAAGTAAAATCGAGGTTGAAAAGGGTCGCATCAAAGGTTTGGCCACAAAGACAGGTTCGCAAATCAAAGCGCTTGAGAACGACGACCGTATGGTCTACTTGAATCTGCGTGCGTATACCGAGGAACGTCTAGTGGAGCTGTCGCGCCTCTTTGGCTCACCATTTTTTGTAAAGTGTGACCTTGTCTATAAGAAGACAGGTAAGCAAAGGTCGCTCTATTTTGCGAAGCATTCTTTTATTGAAGAGGGAATCTATTCATGGGTGGCACCAGTATCATCTGTAAGATTCGAAACCCCAGGTAAGGTTACGTATAAACTACCTAATGGTTCCATCGAAGAAGCGTTGATGGTAAAAAAAGAGCAATACATGATTGTCGACGGGAAGATTATGTTTTTTGCTACCGAAGCAACTGATTCACCACGTGAACTCATCCATCAAGAGCATTGGGCTTCACGCAAATCGGGCTTTATGTTGCCTGAAATTGTTTCACTTATGGAGAAGGCTCAAGATGCTGTCATCCGCGCTCATCACAAAGGATCCTTTGTGATATCTGGACCTGCTGGATCAGGAAAAACAACGCTTGCTCTTCACCGTGTAGCTTATTTGATTCAGTCACCGGATAGCGCCCATTTATATCACGACAATTCAGTAATTGTTTTTGTTCAAGATAATGGAACCAAAGATTACTTCTCACACCTACTACCCGAGCTTGGTATTAATGGGGTAAAGATAACTACCTTTTTCGAATGGGCCGAGGAAATATTGGATCTTAAGAATGTTACATACGTTTCTTCACTTATTCTGAGCGGAGATGGAGGTGAAACATACGAATACGAAAAACTACGCATTTTGCGAAGCACACTTTTACCAAAATGGAACAGAGATCACTCAACATATCTCGATCAGGTGTATAAGAAACTCTCGCCCGCACACGCATTACTATGGTCTGAGCAGAAGAAGTCTGGGATATTAGATCGTATTGATCTCGCAATTCTCATGAAGTCACTTCATAAAACAGAGAAGGGCGTAAAGATAGTTCGAAACTACCAGTCGTATAAAAATGGAAAGTATTCACCTATACGAAGAACTATTCCAGTCCAGTACTCGCTCATGATTATCGATGAATTTCAAAACTACATGCCAGAGCAGTTGGCTATCCTAAAGAGCTGTCTTTCTGAAGAAACCCAATCCGCGGTATTTGTGGGTGACATGGCTCAACAGGTGTACCGTGGGACCATCCGATCGTGGGAGGAAATCAATGAGGTGGTACCCACGGACCGTAATGTGAGGTTACATAAAGTCTACCGAAACACTCGTCAGATTTTGGAGTACATTCGCGAGCTAGGGTACAGCGTAGAAATCCCTGAGGGAATAAAAGATGGTCCGACCGTTAAAGAATTATCACTGAGAATCGAAGATGCACGCACATATGTTTCAGATCTTATTAAAGGAAGTGAATGTAAAATGATTGGTCTCATATTTGCCGATGTAACAGATATGGAGTTTTATAAAAAGGAATATGAGAAGAATACTTTGATTAAAGTCGCACGCATGATTGAAACACAGGGTGTGGAATTTGATATCACCTGTATTATTCAAGCAGAGCAGGGTGCTGTTCAAGACAAGAGCAACAAACTATCGGAAGATCAAAATGCAGAAGATGAGAAGATTGGTAAAGATCTGATGTATGTGGCATTAACGCGTGCGATGAGCGAGATGCATATTTTGACTAACATATAATAATATGTTATTGTAGGCTTCGTTGTTCGTCACACGAATACCGACATTTTACCTATGAAATCTATACCTAACCGCACTAAAAAGCGCGGCTTCTCGGGTTGGCTTATAGCTGCCCTGTTCGTGATTGCATGTGTGTTGGCCTCTGGCTACCTTGTGCATAAAAAGAGTGTTAGACAAAAGAAGGAGCAAGCTGTGAAAGACTATCAGGACTTTACCGTAATTGAGGTCAGACGCAGTAGGGCGGTTGATGGATGGTGGATGCGCTCGAATCCGTCTGCCAGCTTGGAGATGCATAACCTACTTCAGCAAAAAGCCAATTATGTGATGGGTTTGCTTCGTAAGCACAAAGACATCTCACCTGAGACAAGAAGGATTGTCGAACGGTTCAGTGATATTCGGGCGGGTGCTTTTGTTAATAACGGCTATCGTTTCATGAATGTGAATGATGTTCCTACGGCACCAACCGGAAAGGCGATTGGATTGTGTTTCATTCCAGAAGATGTGGCAAGTAAACATTTGCAATACAGCCCGATGTGGCACGTTGAGGCGAATACCATTTCACTTCCGGCATTCACTGTTCCTGAAAAGTTATTGGTTGCGGTCATGTTCCACGAACTCGGACACTCCATCAGACATAATAATGAAGATGGCCGATTCAAGGATGGTGAAAAGGAGATGTTGGCTGAGGAAGTCGCAATGCATGAGTTCGCGGGTTTCATCCTGAATCACCTGACCGAAGGTGCGTATTACACCCTGTTACAGAAAATCATTGACCGCAACAAGACTGAGTCCAGATTTGATGTGGTCATTACCTCGATTACACCCGAGGAAAAAAGTCTGCTGTATAGGATGTTTGATTGTGAAAATACAGAGGCTCCACGGGCTATGCTGGCTAACAATGTCATCCTCACTATTGGATTTAAACTCTGTGAAATGCGAGGAAAGGGGATTGAAGGAAAAGTGTTGGTGTATCAGTGGCTGGGTTTAGATCTTTCACCTCTAACGTTGTGATTAGTTTGGCGGCGCACTTCGTGCGCCGCCTTTTTTATGGAACATATATGGAAACAAAAAACCGCCAGAAGGCGGTTTTTTTGTTTTACTTTACCTGAGCAACGAATCGTTCGAATGTCTCTGGGTTGTTGTGAGCGATATCTGCGAGGATCTTTCGATCAACTACGATACCCATCTTCTTTACCTGGCCCATGAACTTTGAGTATGAAATACCCTTTGCATCGAGAGCGGCGTTAATTTTAGTGATGTTGAGGCTTCGGCGGTCTGACTTCTTGTCTCGGCGGTGAGCGAAAGCATAAGCACCTGCATGTGAGATAGCTTCGTATGCTGCTCGTTCGTTTGTTGAACGTCGGAATCGGTATCCTTTAACTGCCTTGAGGATATTTCGTCGTGTCTTGAGTGCGTTTACTCCTTTTTTTACTCGTGCCATAAATGTATATATTAAAAATTATCGAATGCCTGAGAGGAAGCGTGACTTATCTTTCATAGTCATGTGAAAGACGGTAAGAGTACCTTTTTTGATCTGTGATCGGCCACTTTCCTTTGCATTGAAGTGGTTCTGACCAGCTCGTCGAGCAAGAATCTTTCCATTCTTGGTTACCTTGAGTCTCTTTGCGTATGATTTGTTAGTCTTCATGACTTTTTGGGAAAAAATAAGAGCCCATATAGACCGCGGGCTGTTAGGGGATAGTCTAACAGATTACGGCTATTTGTCCAGTCTTTTAGGCCTTTTCGATAATAGTGGTTAAACCCTTAGGGCTTTTAGTAGGCTTTTCAGCTACTTTAAAGTTTTCGGTAATGAGAGCGAGTACTCGCTGGAGTCGTTCTTCGAGGAACTTTGGTTCAAGGTATTTAGCGCGGCCAGGGAGGAAAAGATCGATTTTAATGCGCTGACCTTCTTTGAGCCATTCAGATGCCTTCTTTGCTTTAAGTCCAAGGTCATGGTCACCAGTACCAATCTTTACCTGGAGGGTCTTGAGTTCAATAACGTGTGACTTTGCCTTTGCAGCCTTTTCCTTCTTGCTCTCTTCGTAGGCAAACTTTCCGTAGTCGCTGATTTTAGCGACAGGGGGCATGGCGTTAGGTGAGATCTCGATGAGGTCGAGTCCAGCTTCGTGTGCTTTGTTGAGGGCTTCGCTAATAGTGAGAATCCCATAATTTTCACCCTCAGGTCCAATAACTCGGACTTGAGGTGATTTGATATGGTGATTTATACGTGTTCGGTCTTTACTCATGTGTGACGATTAAAGCATATTTTGCTGGTTTGGACAATATGTAAAGTTTACTTTACATTAGGTATCTGATAGAATTTCTACATGCCACTTGAATCAGTTAAAAATAATGTACATGAATTGCGTTCAAAGAAAGGGGCGACTCAAGAAGATTTTGCTCGCGCAATAGGAGTTACGCGTCAGACAATTATCTCGATTGAGAAAGGGAATTACGTTCCTTCGGTGCTACTCGCTCTTAAAATCGCTCAGTTTTTTAAAGTTCGTGTAGAAGAAGTATTTAAAATTTCATAATTATGACAAAAGATATATTAGTACCAGCAGTGCTCGTTGTACTTCTCGGACTCCTGCTCGAACCGTTTGGTTTTATGCCGGGAATGGCGGTTATGACGGTGGTGATTGCTGTTGTGGCAGTATTTGCAGTCTTTGCGCTCTTTCTCTGGCGAGAAAAGGGTGGCGATGAAAGGGAGCAGACGCATATTCAGAAGGCAGATCGATTCGGCTTCATGTTTGGCGCACTCGTCCTCTTGGTGGCAATTGTTGTAGAGGCGCTTGCGAGCATGCTTTCACCGTGGCTCGTGTTGGCTCTTGTAGTTATGATTGTCGCTAAAGCTTCGGCACTTATATATCAGAAGAATACAAATTAAATATTTATGATTGATATTTCTTTACCTGTAGCATTTCTTGCTGGTCTCATATCATTCGCTTCACCGTGCGTACTACCAATCATACCTGGTTTTCTCGCATACATTGCTGGAACCACATTGGGGGAGAATGCAAAGAAGCGTGAAATATTTTTTGCGAGCCTTTTCTTTGTGCTGGGATTCTCAATTGTGTTCGCTGTGCTTGGTGTCTTGCTCAACACGGTGCTCGCAAACGTTGCGTACGGTGCACAGACGTGGCTCTCACGTATCGGGGGAATAATCATTATTGTGTTCGGGCTCTATCTCACAGGCCTTCTCAATATTCCGTTCTTGGCAAAGGCTCACACAATGAAAATAAGCACCAAAAAGCACTCTCGCTACATCACATCGTTTTTGTTTGGATTTGCTTTCGCCGCAGGATGGACACCGTGTGTTGGAGCAATTCTTGGTGCAATTATCGCCTTGGCGGCATCAAATCCGGGATCAGCCTTCGCACTTCTTCTCTCGTATTCGATCGGTCTTGGTGTGCCATTTCTACTTGTCGGTCTCTTTGCGAGTCAGGCAACTGGTTTTATCTCTCGTCACGCAAAAGCTTTTGAAACACTAAGCAAAGTATTCGGATTTGTTCTGATTATTCTTGGGGTGTTCGTCTTTACACAAGAGTTGTCTCGAATTGCGAGTTTCGACTTTATCAATAAGCTTCTTTTAAAATAATATGATGGGCACAAAACAAATCGTCTCGCTTCTACTTGTTGTTGTTTGTATTGTTGCGGCGATTGTCTACCTTGGGAACGGTAAAGTAAAACCAGTTATCTCGAATACTCCTGCACAGGACGTTGTTGTACCCGTTGTTGATTCAACGATGAAAAAGGAAGAAGGGCCTGTTGCCATGGTTTCTGCTCAGGATCGCATTGCTTCAAAAACAGCAAAATACGACCGTGCAAAAGAAATTACGAACCCGTCTGGATTTGTGAACACGCAAGGGAAGCCAGTTAAAATTGCTGATTACGTCGGTAAGAAAGTAATTTTGCTCGATATCATGACCTACAGTTGTATCAATTGTATTCGCACGTATCCCTACATAAATGAGTGGTACTCAAAGTACGAGGACAAAGGGCTTATTGTGATTGGTATTCATACTCCAGAGTTTGATTTTGAAAAGGTTCAGTCGAATGTGGAGACTGCAATGAAAAAATACGGAATAAAGTTTCCCGTAGTTCTTGATAATGATTACGGCACATGGAGTGCGTATAAAAATTTGTACTGGCCACGAAAGTATTTGATTGATATCGACGGCTTCGTTCGTTATGACCACATCGGAGAAGGGGGCTATGCTGAAACAGAGGAAGTTATTAAAGATTTGCTTAAAGAAAGGGCAAATGTGCTAGGTCTTAGTGTGGATTTGAATATGGCCGTTACATCTGGTGCAACTGAACGGCAATCTTTTGGGCAAAGTCCTGAAACGTACCTTGGTTCCGCTCGAAATGAATTTTTGGCGAACGGTACGCCTGGAGAATCGGGAACAAAGACGTTTACCGTGCCCGCAAAACTTTCAACGAATAAATTGTATCTAGATGGTACATGGAATGTTGGTCCACAGAATGTTGAAAGCACCGATGCCAACGCTTCTATTGTCTATCCATTCTCTGCAAAGAAAGTGTTTCTTGTGATGTCAGCGCGCACACCAACAGATGCTGAGATTTTGATAGATGGAAAACCAATCTCCACATTAGAAAAAGGTGATGACGTCAAAATGGTGAGTAATAAAGGTGTTGTGACCGTTTCTGATTCACGTCTGTATTCACTGTATGCGGCTAGTGAATCTTCTACACACACCATTACTATCCGAGCCGGTGCGGCAGGGCTCCAGGCTTTTGCCTTTACGTTCGGCAATTAAGTTGCAAGTGCTTGGGGATACGTATAGACTTTGTTCTATGACACTTACTCTTATCGCAATCGGTGCTTTCGTGGCAACTATTCTTGGTGGTTTTGTGGCACTTAAATGGAGCGACAAACTACATCTTGTTCTCGGCTTCAGTGCGGGGGCAATTATTGGCGTAGCTTTTTTTGATTTGCTTCCAGAGGCGCTTGAGATTGGTGGTCAGTACTGGGAATCATCAACACTTATGCTCGCGGTTGCAGTTGGTTTCGTTACGTATCTTCTTCTCGACCGTGTTTTCTTTACGCACTGTCACGAAGAAGGTCACGACCATGGCCATCATAAAGGAATACTCGGTGCTGGAAGTCTCTCATTTCACAGCTTTCTCGATGGTATTGCTGTGGGTGTTGCTTTTCATGTTTCTCCTGCTGTGGGTGCGATAGTTGCTGCTGCTGTTTTGGCTCACGATTTTTCTGATGGTATAAATACCGTTTCAATGATTCTGCGTCATGGTGGTACAAAGAAGCAGGCCTTCAAGTGGCTTGCTACAGACGCGATTGCGCCAGTTATTGGTATTGCTTCAACATTCCTCTTTACGATTCCTGAATCGGGACTTGGTATACTGCTCGCGCTTTTCTCAGGATTTTTTCTTTATATTGGTGCTAGTGATCTCTTGCCTGAAAGCCATCACAATCATCCAACGCGCTGGACTACGATTGCAACTGTACTTGGTATGGCGGTAATTTATTTCGCTATTCGTTTTGCGGGGGTGTAATTCATATCTCCAAGGGAGATAAGGGAAATATATTAGCAAGGCTCATTATTTCCCTAAAAAAAGCCGCCCGGGATAGGGCGGCAGAGACGGTCTTGGGCTTACGCCCGTGACCGTCTTTTTTGTATTGCTGCTTCTGTGTATCGATCGAGCCAACGGATAAAGAATCCGGGGCGCGGTGATTCGAATTCTTTTTTCTCAACTACGGTTTGATGTTCGTAAAGAGTGTCTGGATTTACCCAGGTGCCAAACACAAAGTCTGGAACAGGTAGTCCAAAGAATCCGGATATCGATTCGTTCGAGCGGATATCTGCATGATGGCGCAGATGAAATCCGTAAATCACTTTCCAGACACCTCCAAGGTGCGGATGTTCAAGAAGTGGTTTCCAGCTCTCAACAGACTTGTGTTCAAGTGCGTGCAGAAGCTCGTAGAGCACAAGCGACCATGCTATAGCAAGATATCCTGCCATGAATATAGGTGCGCTCGGCACGAGGTAGTGCACAAGAACAAAGAAGGGTGTCGTAATTCCGGCAAACACGAGGAGTGAATACCATGGGAAAAATGACGCCTCATGTTGTTCCTCAACAAGAATAGGATATTCATTCGTCACAATATTACTTGTGCGCGGAAGTGCGACACGGGTAAGGTTGTGATGAAGTGTGTGTTGCTTGTAAAAGTGGGCCAAGAAAGGCACCACAGGTGCATGCAACACATATCGGTGGAAGAAGAACTCGACGAATGACATCGCGAGGTGGACGAACAGGAAGATAATCACGAATGATTTCCAGCCTGCATGAAGCTCGTTCCTCAGAATGTTTGGCGCAAGAAATGCGACAGATAAACAGAGTAAAGCGAGCGACGAGACAATAACAATGGCAAAGAACCAGACTGAAAAACGTTCTTCAGCATGATCCTCATGAGTATGGTTGGTCATAAAGGGAGTAGCGGGAGGTGAGGAAAAGGGTGAAGAATCCTAACTAGCGCTCAGTATAGCATCTAAAATCCATTATTTCCCTGTAATAATGAACGTTTCGTTTCGTCATGGTTAGTATGAAACAAAAAATACGTATCTATAGCGCCACTTTTTTATCTATTTTGAGTTTTGGTTTACCTGCTTTTGCATATGCTGCAGGTCCTACCAGACTCGACCTCATGTCTGCTGGTAACTTTACTATTATTACCAAGACGGGAATCACAAACACTGGTTCACATACATCAACTCTCACGGGAAATATTGGTTCAAGTCCGATCACATCTGCTGCAATGGACAATGTGTTCTGTTCAGAAATTACAGGGACAATATATGGTGTTGACGCCGCCTATACAGGAAGTGGTGCGACAACATGTTTTGCGGGTAATCCTCCTTTGAGCAATAAAACCACTATCGATAATGCTGTGCTTGATATGGGGACCGCATACACAGACGCAGAAGGACGAACGCTTCCCGATGGCACAGAACTCTATGCGGGAAATCTCGGAAGTCAGACGTTTGCACCGGGACTATATAAGTGGAGTACAAATGTCATCATTCCCACGAGTATGACTCTTTCTGGTGGATCAAATGATGTGTGGATATTCCAAATTGCAGGAAATCTTGATGTCTCATCAGGCGCGAGTATTCCTACTGGTACCCAGATCATACTTGCTGGTGGGGCACAGGCGTCTAATGTCTTTTGGCAAGTTGGAGGAGTCTCGGGTACGACATTGGGAACGTATTCAACATTTAACGGAACGATATTGGCATCGAAACAGATTGTCATTCAGACAGGTGCCGTGCTTACAGGACAGGCCTTTTCACAGACTCAAGTAACACTGGATGCGAACCGCATTTCAATGGCTGGTTATGTTGCGCCTGTGGTCGCTCAGTCGTCTACATCAGGAGGTCAGGGGTCGTCCTCAACGAGCGGTGGTCACAATAGAAACTGGATTAATCCTGTCGCTGACCCTGTTACTGACCCTGTTGTTGCCACTGTAGTTGCAACTGTGGTTTCTGAGCCAGTAAGTGCTCAGCCGCTCTCGACTTTGGTCATAGTCGGCGGTCCAACATTGGAGCAAATCCTTTCTCTTGCAAGTAACGTTGCACCAAGTTTTCCAAACACAGGTATTGCACCGCACGCTATAGAATCACACTGGTACGACTCCGCGCTTAGAATGTTAGCGGAATATGTTAAGTAGGCTACAAAGTCATCGTTACGCATCTGCATCCGCCTTTGTTGTTGTAATTTTAGCCCTGATTTTTCTGTCGGATAAAGTAAGACTCCCTGAATACAAAATTGCGGTTGCTGAAGGTGCACTTTCCATTAACGCCACATCAAGTCTACGTATCCGAATTCCTTCGGTATCTATTTCCGCGTCTGTCGAGAATGTAGGGCTAACAAAGTCAGGTGCAATGGATGTGCCAAAGGACCCTATGGTAGTGGGTCTCTTTAGTGCGGGTAAACGTCCTGGTGAAATCGGCACTGCTGTGATGAGTGGGCATTTCGGCTGGTATAAAAATAAACCAGCCGCATTTGATAATCTGGGATCTGTACAGATAGGGGACAAAATATATATTGAAGAAGGTGCCTCGAAGATTGTTTTCATTGTTCAGAGCACACACTTCTATGGAAAAGATGAGGTCGTTCCTGAGGTGTTCTATTCAAATGATGGCAAGGCGCACTTGAATCTTATTACATGTTCTGGGGCGTGGAGTGCCACAGAAATGAGTTATTCAGACCGATGGGTTGTGTTTAGTGAGAAAGACTAGCTGGTTGCACTAAAGCAAGGTAAAAATAAAACCACCTTTCGAGCGAGGTGGTTTTATTGGTATGTGGAGATGCCGAGAATCGAACTCGGATGCACATGATGCTTTCTAGTGTTTCTACGCGATGTAGCGGATCTTTATCCCAGAAGGGAATTTGAGCGGGTGTACTTTAGGACACGCAAAACGTACAGGCGCCGAGCCAATGAGCCGAAGCTCTTCGAACAGACGGAGGCACATCATGTTCTATCCTGGATTTATAACACTGGTGAACACCGCGCCAGAAATGCGAGTGTGCCAACGTCGCTTAGGCTATTGCGTAAGCGAATGAAAAATCCTTAGCTCCGAAAAACGGAGAAACGGTGTTTTTTGCATTTGATGTTTCCAGCAGATTAAAGAGTTACTGGTGCTCTATCGCGCACAAAAGAAAGGGAACCATATGTCTAGGCCGATCATCCCCATTGTTGTGTGGCGCGCGCGAAGCGCGCGCCTATTCATATTTCAAAGTTCTCTGTATATCTCTGTCCGACTCTCTTTTCTTGATCGATGCGCGTTTGTCAAACTTCTTTTTTCCGCGCACAATCGCTATATCTACCTTGATTTTCTTACCTTTATTATACACTTTTAAAGGCACTATTGTCAACCCTTTACCAGACTCTGCATCTTCCAAAGTATGAAGCTCCTTCTTTGTTAAAAGGAGTTTTCGTACACGGAGGGGATTGTAATCAGCAGCGGTATTTGACGGCTGGTATGCAGGTATGGAAGATTGTAGGAGAAAGGCCTCTTTTCCGCGTATTGCTATGTATGCGCCTTCGAGGCTGGCTGAATGTACTCGGAGAGACTTTACTTCCAATCCTAAAAGCTCGATCCCTGCAGAGAAGGTTTCGAGGATTTCATAATCGAAGTGAACTTTACGATTTTCTACGAGTGCCATATGGGTATGCTATCATTTCATCTATGTCTCTACAATTTAAAAAACAACCAAATCAAAAGAATAAGAAGGAGGAACCTGTTCAATCAATCACACGGTTTTTTGGCAGCTTCGGCACGGGTCTTCTTATTTTCTTTCTTTTAATAGTCGTTTATTCGTTTGTTGCCAACAAATCTGTCGTTGTACCAACAGTGTCTTTGTCTGAGCTTTCAACCGACATTAGCAAAGGGTTAGTTTCAACTATCACCATAGATGGCGACAACCTCAAGGCTATATACAAAGACGGTGTTGAAAAATCTTCAAAGAAGGAATCAGACAATGCGCTCACAACCACTCTCGTAAACTATGGCGTAAAGGCAGATCAAATTTCTGCGGTAAAGATTGATATTAAAGAACAGTCAGGACTCATGTATTGGTTGGTGAACTTGGCACCATTTATTATTCCTCTCATATTTGTAGGGTTTTTGGTGTGGCTACTCTCGCGTCAGGTAAAGGGGGCGGGTATGCAGGCAATGTCATTCGGCCAGTCAAAGGCACGCATGACACACCCTGATGACAAAAAGTCTCGTGTGACATTCAAAGACGTTGCAGGGGCAAAAGAAGCAAAGCAGGAGCTTTCAGAAATTGTAGACTTTCTCAAAAATCCTAAAAAGTTTCTAGATCTTGGTGCGGTGATCCCAAAAGGAATTCTTCTCATGGGTGCACCAGGAACAGGAAAGACATTGCTCGCTCGAGCAGTGGCTGGGGAAGCAGGTGTGTCATTCTTTTCAATCTCTGGGTCTGAATTTGTTGAAATGTTTGTAGGTGTTGGTGCTTCACGTGTACGCGACCTTTTCAAAATGGCGAAAGCGGCGGCTCCGGCCATTATTTTCGTTGACGAAATAGACGCCGTGGGCCGGAGCCGCGGTGTCGGCATGGGAGGAGGAAATGATGAACGAGAACAAACTCTCAACCAAATCCTCGTAGAGATGGATGGGTTCGAACCTAATGAAAAAGTGATTGTTATGGCTGCGACAAACCGACCGGACGTCCTCGATCCCGCACTCCTTCGACCGGGACGATTCGACCGACGTGTGACTATTGACCTACCAGACCGAAGTGACCGCGAAGAAATTCTTAAAATACATGCTCGCAAGAAGCCGTTTGCAGAAGATGTAAATCTTGTTGTTATTGCAGAACGCACTCCTGGATTCTCTGGAGCGGACCTTTATTCATTGATGAACGAAGGAGCTATTCTGGCAGCCCGCGAAGACCGCACGAAAGTGTCTCAGTTTGATTTGATCCGTTCAATTGAAAAAGTAATGCTCGGTCCTGAACGAAAGAGTCATATTCTTTCAAAGGCTGAAAAGAAAATTACCGCATATCACGAAGCTGGGCATGCGGTCGTCTCATCGGTTCTTGAATACGCTGATCCTGTGCATAAAATTTCTATTATTTCTCGTGGACGTGCGGCAGGATACGTTCTTCATCTTCCTTTAGAAGATCGAAAACTTCAGTCACGCAAGGAATTCCTTGATGACATTGCAGTGTCGCTCGGTGGATATGTCACAGAGCGCATGATGTTTGCTGATCTTACAACCGGTCCTTCAAACGATCTACAGGTTTCAACAGCTCTTGCTCGCGATATGGTTACCAAATACGGTATGTCAGACAAAATGGGTCCTGTGGCGCTCGAGGGGGCGGGTGGACGCGTATTGTTTGGTCGTGGGGTAGAGGACGGTGCGTATTCTGAAAAAGTTGCAGGTGAAGTTGATGCTGAGGTAAAAGCAATTATGACTACAGCAATGGATCGCGCAGAGGAGACCATAAAGAAGCATAAGAAACTCCTCGATGTAATTGCAGCACGACTTATGGAAGTGGAAACTATTGAGCGTGAAGAATTTGAAAAGCTCCTTGTTGCAAACGGGGTAGTGCCAAAGAAAAAGAAAGATATAGAGCATTTAGGATAATAAAAAAACGCGAGACACTTGTCTCGCGTTTTGCTTTAGGCGACCCTTGGTATACCAGCACTTATTTTGTGCGTGGAATGATAACGGCTTTACAGAAGAAGTAAACTTCAATCCAACTTTCAACGCCATTCCATTCACCAATAAATCTAGATGTCGATGTTGGCTCTCCAAGATCAATGATGGTTGCGCTGGGTTCGATGGCACGACGAGCACACTCAACAAGGGGCATATCCGCAGGGTTTTCCCAGAAAGGGATACCCAGATAGTTGCCACGCTCAATGTGGAGTAGCCTGCCGTTCCTCTTTACAGCAAAGAACAGGACACGGGGTATATTCATGAGTTTACTTGTTTAGTATATTTTTTTAAATAAAAAAGCCACCTCAACTGAGGTGGCTTTCGAATTCGCGAATCCCGATGAGGGGTCGCATGTCTTCGACGAAGATATGAGGGACAAGGTTTCCTTTTGAAATAACCGCAACCTCGTTTGCTTTTTCGGGGCGTAGTATGCCGCTGAAATTGCATGCGAGGAAAGTGCAGGTATAGAGATTGTCATTGAGCGAGAAGTCCGACAGAGGCGGCGTTATGAGCGTGTGATCACGCACGTGGGCAGCTTCAAAGAAGGGTTCAAGCATCCAGCCAAGGTAAATCTCATGAGGGTGGGATTGATCGTGGCTGTGTGGCAGTCTCCAGTGATTACCTGATTTCAAAAGAACCAACTTGCCGTCTAATATCGGCGCCAAGACCCAAACTGGTGGTCTTGAATTGAACATAGCGGGTTCTCCCTGCGGTATTATATTGTATATTCGGTTTCTTTGCCTTAGGATGTAACGACGGTTACAAGAATGCGCCCATAGCTGTTTTGGCTAGAAAGCATAAAATGTAACAACGCGCCCATAGCTCAGTTGGTTAGAGCATCGAGCTTATACCTCGGGGGTCCATGGTTCGAGTCCATGTGGGCGCACAATAAATTTACTGATATAGTTAAACCTATGAAAACACCAGGGTTTGTTATAACGGCGTCTATTTTTGGAATGGTCCATGCGATTATTATTGGAGGTTTTTCGTGCCTAGCAATAGCCTCCGCTGGTTTTGGAGGAGGTTGGTACCATGTGTTGATAGGTCTAATCGGTCTCATTGTTGCACTTGTTTTGATTGCGTCAGCTTTTGCGAGCATGTTTAAGAAAAGAAATCTGGCAAGAAAAACTGCTTTTGTTTTAGTTGCCTTGACCACTGCTGTGTTTATTTTTATGCCTTCGAGTGAACTCAGTATGAATTATCTAGTTATTCCGGGAGTCTTTTCTTCTATTTTTTACTTTATTTCCTTTTTCGATCCTAAATCAAAAGCTTTCTTCAGTTCAGCGTCATCGATATAACTTTATTCAAAATGTATTCGTTGAGCTCTGCGTCTCTCGAGTTCAGCTTTAAGAAGAGGGAGGTCTGCAAATGTGTCGTCGGTGTTTACGAGTCGTAGAGCCTCAGTTCGTGCAGCCTCAACCATTTTAATATTTCTGATTGCTTCCATGGCAACGTCTGAGACACCCCACTGTTTGCGTCCATAGAGTTCTCCGGCTCCACGGAACTTTAAATCAAATTCTGCTAACTCAAAACCATTCTTTGCAGTTGTAAGTGCATGAAGACGTTCGATTGTTTTATCCCCATTACTTTCTGCAAAGAGGTAGCAGTATGCCTGGTGATTACTTCGTACGACACGACCACGAAGTTGATGGAGTTGTGAAAGTCCGAATCGTTCTGCGCCTTCAATCAGGATTACAGTTGCGTTTGGAACGTTTACGCCGACTTCAACTACCGACGTGGCAACAAGGATGTGAAGTTTACCTTGTTTAAATTCTTGCATGACACGTTCTTTTTCAGCATCTTTCATTTTGCTGTGGAGGACTCCGATGGTGTATTCCTTGAATACACTTTGTTGAAGACGTTTTGCTTCTTCCTTTACTGACTTAGCAATGAGAGCACTCTCCATTGTTAGGTCTGGCTCATCGATGCGCGGGCAAATGATATATGCCTGACGTCCAAGCTGTAGTTGCCCGCGCATCTTTTCATACATCTCATTTCTTTTTGCCTGAATAATCACTTCTGTGATGATTGGCTTACGACCATGGGGCATCTGATCGAGAAGAGTCAGATCGAGGTCACCATATATAGTGAGGGCCAGTGTACGGGGAATAGGGGTTGCGGTCATAGAGAGAAGATGAGGATGAATATTGTCTTTACGCACCAGTTTCTGCCTCTGAGCGGTACCAAATCGGTGCTGCTCGTCCACAACAACATATGCAAGGTTTTTAAATTGAACAGATTTTTGGATAAGTGCGTGCGTACCGATGAGAATAGGAATCTCGCCATTTGCTACCCATTTCAAAAGCTGGGCACGGGAAATATCGGTCCAGTTTTGCTTTTGGCCGTTTTTAAACTGAGGGACTTTTGCTGGAAACTTTCGACATCCTGATCCGGTGATGAGACCGATCGATACTCCTGTATGCTCAAAATACTCAATGAATGATTCAAAATGCTGTGTGGCAAGTATTTCTGTCGGTGCCATATATGCCACCTGCAGCGAACCATAATCCTGTCCTCGGGGGCGGGTCATGATAGTGGCGAATGTGGTGGTGGCTGCAACGGCAGTTTTTCCCGATCCCACATCACCTTCAAGGAGGCGCCCCATAGCGTGTCCTGCTTTGAAATCTGCCAGGATGTCATTAATTGATTTCGTTTGAGCCGGAGTCATTTTAAAGGGGAAACGCGAGACAAAGTTCTCAATAAGTTCTACCTTTGGTTCAATGATGAATGCGGGATTCTTTTTCCACTCCTTCTTTTCTTTTTGAAGTTCTACTTGAATCAAAAAGACTTCTTCAAAAGCAAAACGTTTACGAGCAACTTGTGCATCTTCTGCTTTTTGTGGGGCGTGCATCCAGACGAGTGCTGTGGTGAGAGTTGGGAGATTATATCGTTCAAGAATATCTGAAGGAATCGGATCTTTAATCGTATCGAGAATGCCGCTTTTAAATATTTTCTGGATTGCGTGATAAATCCAGTTTGAAGTGATGCCACGAGACTCTGGATATACAGGATAAAGAGTGTGAACCGCACCTGCTTCACCAAAGAGAGAGTCCCCGACAGCTGTCGGGAGCTTTTCCACTTTCTCAATTTTGGGATTCGAGAAATAGAGCTCACCCTTTTTGCTCGGTGTCGCGCACTCAGGATCGACTTTTATTCGTTTCTGAGAAACTTTTCCTTCAACGCGGACCAGTGCGCCATCCTGAATCATTTTTGCGATGTAGGGTTGGTTAAACCACACACATTTTATAGAACCGGTTTCATCAGTGAGGCGTCCATCAGCCATGGTGATTTTTGTACGGAATCCTTTACCTGTTTTCAAATGTGAAATTGTCCCGAATACGACCGCATTCTCTCCAGCAATGAGATTGCCGACTGATTTTGATTCAGCGGTATCTCCATAGCGCACAGGGAAGTGATAGAGCAGATCTTCAATAGTCTTTATACCAAGCTTTGAAAGAGCCTCTTTATGAGGCCCTAATGTACGGATGTGTTCTGAAAGAAGAGACAAGGGGTGCATGAATTGATTGTAGCAAATTATGTCCCAAATATTGCTTCAAAAACGCAAGCGCCCCTCAAAGAGGGGCGCTTATTTATTCTAGATACTTACTTTTACTTCCACCCCCTTTGTATTGGGACAAGCTTCAAACTCACACTTTGGTCCTTGGCGTCCGACATATGAACCGTCCGGACACATCCTTGCGTCCATGGTACATGCAATCTGCTCTACTTCAGCTTTATTCTGTGAGGTTGTATATGTGTAAACTCCAACACTAATCACGGCGATAACAATTATAGATATGATGATTTTTTTCATATTTTAATTTTACACTAAAGAGGTTTCTTCATAAACCCTTCTTTAACCAAATCATCTATATTCTTTTCTACGTCATAAGATGTCTTTCCAATATGTTCTACGATTTCCTGACGAGTTCGTTTTTTAAGGAGAACAAACTTTAATATGCGAGAACGAACTTCTCGGTTTGATCCTTTAAAAGATGATTGTTTTGTGTGATGCACGCTTTTGCGTGAAGGGTTGGGGAGGGTTTGTTTGAGGTGAACGCCGTAGTCCATGAGGGCATAGTACCAGTCACGAGGATTTTCTGTATCAAGTGTCTTTTCAATAAAGGGAAGAATGTCACGGTCGTGAACGTTCCGCTGTGTAGGAAAGAAATGGTGTAGATAAATTGCTCGTATATTCGTTTCTATAAACACCGTCGGTATTCCAAAAGCAAAAGCCATAATAGCGCCACGTGTCGACTGGCCAATTCCGGGCAGCGATTCGAGTTCTTCTGCAGTGCGTGGAAATTTTCCGCCGAAATTTTTAACAATGGTTTCAGCTGCACGTTTCAGATTCAGCGCCCGTCTGTTATATCCCAACCCTTGCCACGTCTTTAACACTGTAGCTGTTGAAGCCTGTGCAAGATCATGTGCTGTCGGGAACAGGGTCAGAAATTCATTATATTTAGTCATCACACGACTGACCTGCGTCTGCTGAAGCATGATCTCAGAAACTAAAATTTCATACGGGTCACAAGTTTGTCTCCATGGCAAAGTATGGCGACCACATTTCGCGTAGTAATCCTTTATAATGCTTTGAAACTTCTTCGTGTTCATGCGTGTTACTATATCTCTAATTCTATGAAAGAAAAGAGCGGCAAACCAAGTATTTTTGCAATCGTAAAGCCCTACAAGTTTTTAATTTTTACGCTTCTCATTCTCACGCTTGCGGGTAATGCGCTCAGCCTCATTATTCCAAAGCTAATTTCTAAAGCAATCGACACCTATGCGAAAGGGGGCTTTGATGCTGGAACCCTGGGTCTTCAGTTCGCTATTGTATCGTTCGGAGTCTTTCTGTTCACGTACCTTCAGGGTGTGTTTCAGACATATGCTGCAGAACGCGCAGCTCGAGACATGCGACAAAACCTTATATTAAAGATTTCTGAATTCAGTTTTGCCCGACTTGTGCAGGAGACTGAATCAAAACTCCTCACCAACCTCACGTCTGATATTGATGCGGTGAAATCATTCATATCACAAGCGGTCGTGATTATTATTTCTTCGGTTGTGCTCATAGTGGGTTCAGCTGCGCTTCTTTTGACTATTGATTGGCGGCTCGCCCTTGCTGTTCTGGCTATTTTGCCGGTGATTGGAGTAATTTTCTTTCTCGTTTTTTCAAAGCTGGGTCCACTCTTTAAAAAATCTCAGGAAATCATCGACAGATTAAACGCAATTATTAGTGAAAGCATCATCGGCGCTGCTTTGATTCGAGTTTTCAATTCTCAGAATAAAGAACTGGAAAAGTTTGATGTAGAAAACAAGAATTCACGTGATAACAGTATGAAGATTCTGGGGCTTTTCTCAATTGTTATTCCATCGGTTGGAATCATTGCCAACCTCGCGATGCTTATCATCCTCGCCCTGGGAGGAAAGTTTGTTATTGGTGGTTCGCTTTCGCTCGGTGATTTCACGGCATTCAACAGCTACGTCATCATTCTTATTTTTCCTATTATCATGCTCGGCTTCGTATCAAATATTATTTCGAGAGCACAAGAATCGTATGTGCGTATCGCGAGCATCCTCAATGCGCCGGTAGAGAAGGAGACAGGTACTATCACAACAGCTATTCGAGGAGAGATCGAGGCAAAGGGTGTGAATTTAACATTTGCTGACAAGCATGCTCTTCGTAATGTTTCTTTTAAGATTAAAGCGGGAACCAAGACTGCGATTATTGGTCCAACCGCAGCAGGCAAGACACAGCTTCTCTATACATTGATTGGTCTCGTGCATCCAACATCGGGTACGGTGCTGTATGACGACAAACCGCTTGCTGAATACGATAGACAAACGATTCACTCTCAGGTCGCTTTGGTGTTCCAGGACAGCGTGATGTTTAACATGAGCGTCCGCGAAAATATTGCCTTTAGCCCAACCGCTAAAGACGAAGATGTTAAGAAGGCGATAGACACTGCTGAACTTTCCGATTTTATCTCAACACTTCCAAAAGGTCTCGATAGCATTGTTTCTGAACGAGGGACGAGTCTTTCAGGCGGACAGAAACAGCGCATCATGTTGGCTCGTGCGCTTTCTATCAACCCTCGAGTGCTTTTGCTCGACGATTTTACGGCGCGTGTGGATACCGCAACCGAACGAAAGATTCTTTCAAACGTTGAAAAGAATTATCCGGGCATTACGATTGTCTCTGTTACACAAAAGGTGCGCGCGGTTGAACACTTTGAAAAGATTATTCTTCTTATGGAAGGGGAAGTACTGGCTCAGGGTACCCACACTCACCTTGTAAACTCTTCGCCAGAATATATTCAGATAATTGAATCTCAGAAGAGTACTGAGACCTATGAACACTAATATGGATTATTCACTTTCACGAAAACAAGACGGTTCGCAAAAGGCTTCTACCAAGTCGGCATTATTAAAGATGCTGCCGCTTTTGGCGACGGAGAAAAAACAGGTTGTTATTTCGTTTGTTGCTGTGCTTTTGAATGCAGGACTCAACCTGGTGGGGCCTCTTATGGTGGGGTATACCATTGATACAGCGATACAGAACCGTGACTATCACGGCGTGCTCGTAAACTCAGGAATTCTTTTGGTGATCTATGCTACAGCATTTGTCGTGAACTACGTTCAGATGAAAACTATGGGAGGAGTAGCACAGCGTACCTTGTTTCGACTACGCCACGATGTATTTTCAAAACTTCAGAGTCTGCCGCTCGCATTCTTTAATCAAAATAAAACTGGAGATCTGATCTCTCGCATCAACAGTGACACCGATAAAATAAATACCTTCTTTTCACAGGGGTTAATGCGCTTTGTGGGGAATGTTTGTCTTGTGACTGGGGCCGGTATCTTTATTCTTTTTATTAATTGGAAGCTCGCACTCTCGGCGCTTGCTCCGGGTATAGTGATATTCATTTTCACCCGCGTAGTTTCTGGCTGGGTAAAGAAGAGTAATGCTGCAAGTCTTACTGCTGGTGGACTCCTTTCGGCCGAGATTCAAGAAAGCATTGCCAACTTTAAAGTAATTATTGCTTTTAACAGAAGGGATTATTTTAAGAATCGTTTTAGTGAAGTGAATCAGAATAATTTCAAAGGAGCCTTGGGAGCAGGGGTTGCAAATGAACTCTTTACACCGGTGTTTGAATTCTTGGGAAACATTGCTCAGCTCATTGTTTTAGGTGTTGGATTCTATCTGATTGCACAAGGGCAGTTTGCTGTGGGACTCTTGGTGGGTTTTGTACTCTACGTTACGCGATTCTATGATCCTCTCCGTGAGATGGCGCGTCTCTGGTCCACGTTCCAGATTGCTATGGCCGCATGGGATCGTATTGGAAATTTGTTGCGTATGGAGTCAAACCTCACCATTGTTCCTGAGACTACATCGGAGAACCATTTGGGGGCAGTTATGGAATTTAAGAATGTGTCATTCGGATATCCTGATGGCAATACCAAGGTATTAAATAATGTGAACTTTGTTTTTGAGAAGGGTAAGACGTACGCGTTCGTAGGGCCAACGGGAGGGGGCAAGACTACGAGTGCATCATTGGTGTCTCGTTTGTTTGATCCAACAGAAGGGATTGTGTACTTGCATGGTAAAGATATACGTTCATATGATCCTGCAGTGCGTTCTCAAAAGATTGGATTCATTTTGCAGGAACCATTCCTCTTTACAGGTACTGTTCGAGAAAATATTGCCTATGGAAATCCTCTCTATGAAGGAAAAGAGATTGAAAAGCTCGAGGTTCATTTAAAGGAAGCTGGTCTTGAATCACTTATCTCTCGCTTTACGAAGGGTCTTGATACTAAGGTTGGTTCAAACACAAGCCTCTCGCTTGGTGAGAGGCAGTTGGTGGCATTTATACGCGCCGTGCTTCGACGACCCGACATTTTGATACTTGATGAAGCGACAGCAAATATCGATACTGTTACTGAAGAGTTACTTCAGACTATTTTAGAGAAGCTTCCAGAGCATACTGTGCGTATTGTGATTGCACACCGACTCAACACTATTGAAAACGCTGATGAAATATTTTTTGTAAACGGAGGGGAGGTGGTTGAAGCAGGCTCGATGGAGCATGCGGTAGGGATGTTGCTTCACGGGAAGAGGCAGAGTTAAAAAAAGGGCCGGTTCGCGCAGCGAACCGGCCCTAAATACTAAAGATGTTTTTCAACAAACCTTTGGACCTTGGTGAGAACAAAGGGTGTAATTTTGATTGAAAAATTTGGATCACCCACGTGCTCCGCTTTTGGACAGGGAACGTTGAGGTAGACATCCTGACGGATAAATTTCCCCGGAATGCCGACATCAGCACAATGTTTGGCACAGAATTCTTCGTCGTTGGTCGGCTCGACATTGGTTTGAAGCAAACCAAATGCTGTGAGGAGTTCTGCGGTCAACAGAATGATACTGCCTTCGAATTCACCGTTTTTCGAAAAAATGTGCCAGTCGATACTCCACATGTCTTTCAATCTTTCTTTACTGACGGTGAAATGTCCTGAGGCTCTTTCACGGGTTTTTCC
The DNA here is from genome assembly GCA_039796155.1 of Candidatus Parcubacteria bacterium. Classification (GTDB taxonomy): domain Bacteria; phylum Patescibacteriota; class Minisyncoccia; order Phycocordibacterales; family UBA6065; genus UBA6065. The sequence continues at coordinate 86,769 of JBDKKJ010000007.1, read as the reverse complement.
CGTAGCGAACTTCAGGACTTCTTGATTGCTGGTTGTGGGTATCCAGACCAGTTCACCCATGAGACTCCACCATAACGGCGGGAGGGCGGTGCTTTTCGGGTCGAGGATGATTATCGTCTTCATCGTATGGTTATTTCAAGGGTTGCGGTTGCTGTTTCAGATTTGACCTTACCACACCATTTTTTCTTTTCAAACTACCTAGAAAAACAGACTTTATTATGATATTGTCTTTGCACACAGTCATACGGAGACGTGTCAGAGTGGTCGAATGTACCTCTTTGCTAAAGAGGCGAGCCCTTTAATAAGGCTCCGAGGGTTCGAATCCCTCCGTCTCCGCCACAAAACTTTTTTAGGTATGATCGAGTGCAATATTTTTTGATATACTACTTTGTATATGAACTGGATTGTATATGCACTCCTCTCCGCGCTATTTGCTTCACTGGTAGCAATATTTGGAAAAATCGGTTTAAAGGATATTGATTCCACTCTCGCTACAACAATTCGTTCGATTGTCATGGCACTATTTCTTGTGGCGGTTTCTTTCTCGTTGGGTAAGTTTAATATGCTTGAGAGTCTTACTAGCAAGACCCTAACTTTTATTATCCTTTCAGGGATTGCTGGTGCTGTATCATGGTTGTTTTATTTTCTCGCAATAAAAATTGGTCCAACCAGTGCTGTAGCTGCAATTGATAAAACAAGTATCGCGTTTGTATTTATTCTGGCACTCATTTTTCTGGGAGAGTCTTTTACGTACATGAAGGCGGGCGGGGCAGTACTTGTTGTACTGGGTGCATTACTCATGGTTTTATAATTACAAGAAAAATTATGTCAGAAATACCACTAGTTTCTATAGCACCTATTTTGCAAACCCTTATAGCTTTTGGACTCATCAATGTGTGGCTGGTTCGCTCGAAGCATCAGACAAAGTATCGTGGTGGTGATGCACAAAACATGAAGGAGGAGTTTTCTGCTTACGGATTACCCGTCTGGTTCATGTACGTAGTGGGCTTCTTCAAAATCTTTATTGCTCTCGTGATGATTGTCAGTGTGTTTGTGCCTGTTGTCATGCAAGTGCTCGTAGTACCAGCACTACTTCTCCTTTGTCTGCTTATGCTTGGTGCTATATCGATGCATATTAAAGTGAAAGACTCTCTGGTAAAAACAGTGCCTGCCATAGGGATGCTCGTGATGGCTCTTTTGGTTTTATATGTATTACATTTTGTTGCCTAACGTAAAAAATGAAAAGAACTTCCGCACACAGAAACAATGAGCAACTTTGGGGATACTGCAAAGCTGAGGCGGTAGACAAGATGGGTAAATTTTCTGCACGCGCGATGCAGTACGCAGTAAAGCTGTATAAGGAACGGGGTGGTGGATATATCGGCAAGAAGACGGAGAGTAATAGTTTGGTGAAATGGGCCAAAAGTGGGCCTGCGCGCAATAGCTCGCCACAGAAAACAAAAACCAAACCAGGCATTAAAAAATGCTAGAATAGACCCAAATCACACACGGTTGTACAGATAATTATATTACATGGAACAAACAGAAATAATCCTCAGATTGGAGAATGTCAGCAAAACATTCGATACTATCAACGGCAAGCTACCTATCTTGCACGGGGTTTCCTTTACTGTAAAAAGAGGCGAGAGGGTAGCCATTATCGGGCCATCTGGATCTGGTAAATCTACTCTTTTGTCGCTCATTGGATTACTCGATACGCCAACCAAAGGTTCAATCGAAATTGCGGGAGTCAAAATAAATGAATTAAGTGAATCCGAACAAGCATTGTTTCGTAACAAAGAGATCGGCTTTATTTTCCAATCATTTGAGTTGATCTCACCTTTTACTGTAGCCGAAAATATTACTGCACCACTTGAAATTGGCAATAAAATAGTTTCGACAGAGGCAATCTCTACCTTAACTGAAAAACTGGGCCTCCATGAGCGACTTCATGCATTGCCACAGACTCTCTCTGGTGGAGAAAAGCAGCGAGTTGCAATAGGTCGCGCTCTGGTAAATTCACCCGCACTTATTTTAGCTGATGAACCGACAGGGAGCCTCGACCGTGCTACCGGCGAAAGGGTATTGTCACTACTTCTCGATGCGGTCGACAAAGCAAAAGGAACACTCATTATTATTACTCATGACGAGTCGATAGCTAACAGGATGGGAAGAGTTTTGGAATTAAGAGAAAACACACTCCATGAGCGCAAGTAAGTTAATTTTTCTGTATAGCTTCAGAATAGTCAGGCGCGAATGGCGCCGTTTTGTTTTGCCGTTTGCTTCACTCACGATTACGAGCATTGTGCTTATTCTTATATTACTGCTCACAGGATCAAGCAAGCAGTTACTATCAGACCAAGCGCGTGAATTGCAAGGAGGTGATGTGGTTTTGGAAAGTAATTCACCGATTCCCGGAGCTGTATTTTTTGCTGATGCCAATATCAAGCCAGAGAGAGTGTCGGAACAGTTATCCTTTTCTGGTACGTTACAAAGCGAGACCGCCACTGCTCCCTTTACTATCGAGGTGGTTGATAGTGAATATCCTCTTTATGGAACTATACAGTTGAAATCGGGAATCTATGAAGGAATCATTCAGGGCGAAGTGCTGTTAGATGCGTCAGGGCTGAAGAGCCTCGGCGTTTCAGTTGGTGACATGGTCATGTTTGGAGGGGTTTCTCTTCGTGTTGCAAACGAGGTTGTTACCGAACCGACATCACTCTTTGGTGGTTTTCGTTTTCTGCCGAAGGTGTTCATGAGTCAGTCGAGTTTCGAAGAAGCGCAAATCGATACACGATTGTTGCGTGCTGAATATACCTACGCTGCAAAAGTAACAAACCTCACCTCGGGTATGGTTGAATCGCTTCGCCAAGTACAAAAAGCATACCCAGAGGTTGACGTTGATGTGGCTGGAGTAGATCAGCAAGGGCTACAGTTCGGGCTCGAGGCGGTATCAGATTTCCTTGTGTTTGCCGTACTAGTTACCGCAATCCTTGCGGCAGTTAATGTATATGCGAGTATCCTCTACTTAATCACCATCGAACGAAAGAGCCTTGCGATACTTTTGGCACTCGGGCTCACTAAGAAAAAATTAGTCTACGTTCTTGGAACTGCGCTTGCATACGTCGTTGTATTGGCTAACGGAATGGGGGTATTCACAGGGCTTGCTATTTTTACTGGTGTTCAAGAGTTTGTTTTGAAAAACTACGCAATAGCCTTACCAGACCCGTCACTATTTTTGTATGGCGGTATCAGCATAGTGCTCATTTTTCTTATTGCAGTCATGTCGTTTATTCCCGCTACAAGGAGAAGTTTGGAGCTCAATCCTAAACAGATTCTCATTGGCGGAAATGTGGAGGTTATGGAAAAGCGTTCCTACCGTTCCTTCACCCTGATCACTGTTTCAACTTTGATCCCTCTCATTTTTCTGTCTTCATTTTTATTAAAAAGTGCTACGCAGGGGACGTTGGTTATTATGGGAATCGCAGCTTTTTATAGTATTGTTGCGTTTACGTTTGCATTTACGTTGCGCAAAATCTACCAAAAACGAGCACGAGCATCTTTTTTCATAAGAAGTATTGTCAGTCAAAAATATGCTGATGGATTGTTTGGTATCGTTTCCTTTGCATCACTGTTTATTGCACTCACAGCCTTGTGTACATTGTCCTTAATACAAGTTTCGCTCGAAAAGTTCTTGGTAGATAATCTGAGCGAGACTGTACCATCAACTTATGTTTTAGACGTTCAGCCGTCGCAAAAGGATTTATTGATTGAGAAGTACCCAGATATCCAATTGTTCTCAAATGTTCGTGCAAGGATTATTTCGATTGATGCAACACGAATTCAAGACGAACTCAAATCTGGTGACTCTGACGTATCAAGGGAGCTTGGTAGGGAATTCAATCTTACCGCCAGGGATTCTCTGCTGAAAAGTGAATCTGTTGTCGCGGGGACATGGTCTGCGGGCAAAAAGGGAGAGATTTCTGTTGATGAGGATTTTGCAAAACAGGCAAATATATCTCTTGGATCAAAAATAACCTTTTCAATTCAAGGGTTCGAAGTCTCGGGTACGGTAACGAGTCTGCGTACCACAGACTCTCGGTCTGGATTGCCGTTCTTTTATTTTGTTATGTCACCCTTGGATATTGGTTCCTTTCCGAGCGTGTACTTTGGCTATGCGTATTACGAGAATGATATCCAGGCTGAGCTGGGAAGGTTCGTAGCAAGTGCAATGTCCAACGTTTCGGTCATTAACACTCAGTCAATTGGACCATTCCTCGTACAACTTGTCGGTACACTGATGGTACTTGTATTCATTGTGACTATTCCGCCATTACTCATTGCTACACTACTCATCGCGACTCTTGTTGTTTCTTCTTATACAACACGTCGGCGTGAGGGGGCGAGGTTTCGTACACTTGGTTTGACTCGACAGAAAAGTTTTTGTCAATATATAAGTGAGACATTATCTCTCACAGTTGTTGCTTCCTTTCTTGCCTATGGCTTGAGTGTGGTCATTTCTGCATTAGTTAGTTCTTATTTTCTCAAACTCAAGTCGGTGGTTTTATTTGACCTTGAAATATTGTCAGGACTCGCTTTGATTGTATTTTTTATTACCGGAATAGCTTTTTTTCTGTATAAAAGTGATACGATACAACTACGAGAATTACTATCGTATGAATAAAAAAATTATAGTATCTGTCTTTTTGGTTGCCGCATGTGCTTTAGCGGGAGCAATCTTTGTATCATTACAGAATGATGCGGGTCCGAATAGTGTGGAACTGGCTAATAACAAGAAATCCGCGATACAGATTATCGCTTTTGGAGATAGCCTTACTGCCGGCTATGATTTACCACAAGAAGAAGCGTACCCAGCACAGCTCGAAAAAGTGCTCCGTGAGAAGGGGTACGAGGTTACTGTGATCAATTCCGGGGTAAGTGGGGAGACAACCAGAGGGAACCTCGAACGTGCACAATTTATCCGAGCACAGAACCCGAACATAGTTATTTTGGGTATCGGTGGCAATGACGCGTTGAGGTTCTTGCCGGTGGCAGACACACGCCAAAACATCATTTCGACTATTGAGATTCTGAAAAGTGGTATGAAGCCACCCACTGTTGTTTTGTTGCAAATGCAGGCACCCCTCAATGCGGGCTTATTGTATAAACAGGAATTTGATTCTTTATACCAAGAAATTGCAGAAAAAAATGATCTCGTATTAATACCCTTTATTACGAATGAGATTTATATTAATCCAGAAAATAAGCTTCGTGACGGCATCCATTATAATCAGCAAGGATATCAAAAAGTGGTGGAGAAGTATCTGTTACCTAAAATAGAGATACTCATGAAAGACCTTTAGTTCAAGGTTGATATGTGATAGACGTGAGGTAACTTAAAACTAAGCCAGCGTAGGCACTTAACTCACCATCACCGCGCAGAAAACAGGGTATCGGAGTGACCCAGGTTCATATATGGTATTCAATAATAGAATTTGGGTTATGATTCAATACATAAGCACGCTATAAGTTTGAAAGGTTTTCTGGTAACAATGCCAAAGCAATAAAAACAGATTTTAGTAAGTGACCACGTAATAAACTAAAATAACTATGGAATTAATGTCACCCGAAGTTTATAGAGAAGTTTGGTTTGTGTTTCCTCTAGGTCTTTTTATATTTGTTCTTATTTTGCAGATCCTGCGAAAGTTTTTAGGTGACAAGAAAGCATTTCTTTGTTCGTTGGGTGTTACTTTCTGTGTATTTCTTTTTTTGTGGAATGTGACAGGTCTAAATAATGGTACATATGTTGTTACGGGTATGTATGCTGTTACGGGTATTTTTGCATCATTCGGTGTTGGTGGTAGTCGCCGTGGAGGTAGTTCAAGAACCGGAGGTGGTGGCAGTAGATTTGGCGGCGGTTCATCTGGAGGTGGTGGAGCGAGTGGTTCGTGGTAGTGTGCGGGACTCTTGGGATTTTATGCAAATAAAAAGCGCTCAGTAAATGGGTGCCTTTTTCGTAGTAAGATATAAGTATGAACATGCTTCGTAAACTACTTCTCCTTGTTGTAATCGCCGGGTCTTTTTCGTACTCAGGTTACAGGTACTTCAAGAATCCATGTGATGAGCCTTTGCAGTACACGATTGGAATATTTAATGAGAAGTTTGGTGTTAGCAAAGCTGACTTTATGCAGGCAATCCGCGAGGCGGAGGCAATTTGGGAACAACCTACCGGCAAACAGTTGTTTGCCTATAGTGAAACCGCGGGTATGCCAATTAATCTCGTCTATGACGAGAGACAAGCAACGGTTCAGCAGAATAAAAAACTTGCTGACAAAATTGATTTGGCAAACGGTTCTGCTGACAATGTAAAGTCTCAGTTAGAAACAACAAAGCTAGCCTATGCACGTGTAAAAGCAGAATACGAAGCACTCTCTGCTGAATTTAAATCAAGACAGGATGCACACGGCGTGAATGTTTCATACTGGAATAAGAAGGGAGGAGCACCAGAAAATGAATACGCTCAATTAAATAAAGAATCAGAAGCTTTAAATACCCTCTATGCTTCTTTAGAGAAAAAGAGAGCTGAAGTAAATGCACTCGCAAACGAATTAAATGGTTTGGTTGGTTCATACAACGGCATCATCAAAAATATCAATTCAAATGTAGCGGTTATAAATGAGTCTGCTGATAAGGAATTTGAGCAAGGAGAATACATTTCAGATGCACAGGGCACAAAAATAAATGTTTACGAGTTTACAGACAGGGATGCGTTGGTGCGTGTGTTAGCACATGAGCTTGGTCACGCACTAGGTATGGATCATAACGACAACCCTGAATCAGTCATGTATTACCTAAATAAAAATATGGTGATGAGTGCTTCTGTTGATGATTTAAGCTCTCTAAAGATGGTATGTAAGTTTAAATAGGCGTGAGCCGGTAGGTCTAGGTAATTAGTGGGCGAGCGCGATGCACGTCACGTGGTTTGCTCCGGCGCGCCGTATCGCGCTCGCCGCCTCACCAAGTGTTGCACCAGTTGTGAGAATGTCATCAAAAATGATGACGCACCTACCGGCAACTTTTTCAGGTTCAAAAACTGCAAAGCAATTCCGCAAATTATCAAATCGCTCTTGTCGACCTTTCCCAACCTGATCTGCGGTCTCGCGTACTTTGTATAGAATATCTGTACGCACCTCAAATCGCTTTTCTGTATCCATCTTCTGTAATCCTTTACACATGAGTTCACACTGATTCCATCCTCGAGCGCGTAAACTCTTTTTAGTAATAGGGATGGGGATAATGAGTGCTGGATATTCGAGCTCTGCGCGCAGGTGTGTATAAAGTACGGAACCCAAAAGCAGAGCGAGCTTTGTATTGCCGTATGATTTCACTTCAAGAATAGCTGTTTTAACTAAAGGGTCCTTGTACGACAGGATCGCCTTCGGCACCAAAGGATCCATTACTACCTCCGCCCGCTGAACCTTACTCAGAAACCCTTCAGGGGTCATACATTCAATGAGTCGTACGGTAGGATCGGGCGGAGCAATGGTGTCGAGCGTGTATTCGGCTATTTTCTTCAATATGCGTAATACTTTAAGGCATAAAACATCATTCATGTGGTAATTCTACATGGCGCCTAATCAAAAAATTATAAAGAAAAGAGCGTCGTGATATACTAAATACATATGTCTTTCTTAGATTCTCTTTTTAAAAAACATGGGCAAAGCGTTCTCGGTATTGATATCGGATCTTCATCGATAAAGGTAGTTCAGTTGCGAAAGAAGGCCGGCAAAGCAGTGCTTGAAACATACGGGGAACTCGCTCTTGGTCCATATACAGGTATTGAAATTGGTCGTGCCACAAATCTGCCGAGTGAAAAACTAGCTGAGGCACTCCGCGACCTTCTCAAAGAATCAAACGTGACCACCAAGTCAGCAGGTATTTCTATTTCTTCATCGTCGAGTCTTCTTTCATTTATCCATATGCCAGAAATGGATGAGAAACAACTCGCAACAATGGTGCCTATTGAAGCTCGAAAGTATATTCCTGTACCTATTACAGAAGTTGCTCTTGATTGGTGGATTATTCCAAAACAGGAAGCTTCCTTTTCTGAATTTGAAAAAACTCCAGGTACTCCAGACAAACCTGTAGACAAAGGTGTTGAAATTCTTCTTGTGGTTATCCACAACGACGTACTTGATCACCTCAACCAGATTTCTCAGGCAGTTACTCTCGAATCAAGTTTCTTCGAAATCGAAATTTTCAGCTCAATGCGTTCAGTTATCGACCAAAGTCTCGAGTCGGTGATGATTGTAGACATGGGTGCTGGTTCAACAAAACTTTATATTATTGAAAGAGGGGTACTTCGTGCGTCTCATACTATTAACCGTGGATCTCAAGAGATTACTCTCGCCATTTCACGTTCATTAGGCATGAGTGTGGGTGATGCAGAACACATCAAACGCACAATCGGTCTTTCACCTGAGCCAGATAACAAGAATATTAAAGAAATCATCATCCTTAACCTCGACTATATATTTTCAGAGACAAATCGCGTTATTTCTGCGTTTGAACGTAAATACAATAAGAACGTTTCAAAGGTTATTCTTACCGGAGGAGGCTCACTACTCAAGGGTTTTCTTGATTTAGCTCGGGTAAAGTTCCAAACAGAGGTGGTGCTTGGTGATCCGTTCTCAAAAACAGAAGCGCCAGCATTTCTTGAGCCTGTCTTACGTACCGCTGGTCCAGAATTTGCTGTTGCAATTGGTATTGCGCTCCGAAAACTCCAAGAATCTGAATAGTGTGGATAGCGATTAGACGTGCGGGGTAGTATAATAAAAGAGTAATTAGAACCCATGGATCCTCGATTCCAAACATCGTTTATACCAAAGAAGCCGATCATGTCTCAACCTGGTCGGGAATCTGCGCCGATAAATCTTTTCTCTCTTTTGTCGACCGTTGTTTTTATTGTAGTACTCGCGCTCTCTGGCGGAGCTTTTTTCTACAAGCAGTATGTTGTAAAACAAATTGATGTAAATAAAACTACTTTTGACCGTGCGAAGAATGCTTTTGAACCAGACACGGTTAAAAAAATCACTCGCCTTGATACACGTCTCGAAGTAGGGAAGAAGCTTCTTGCAAGTCACATAGCCGTTACACCTTTCTTTGACTTCCTTTCAAGTGTTACGCTCAAGACAGTTCGCTTTAAGGACTTTAGTTTTGCATATCTCGCAAAAGACAAGATTCAGGTTTCTATGAAAGGTCAGGCTCAGAACTATGCTGCGGTTGCTCTGCAATCTGATCTTTTCGACGATCAGAAGCAGCTTAAAAATACTATCGTTAGCGGTATGGCTCTCGAAGCGGCGGGTACAGTGGTATTCTCAGTATCAACAACGCTTGATCCTGCGCTTCTTTCATACGCATCAGCAATCGGAGTGGTCGTACCCGAAGTAAAGAAAACAACAGGAACATCGACAGCACCAACAACACCACGACAATGAATAACATCGTATCAATAATACTTCTCATAGCGTCGGCGGGTCTCTTCTTTGCATATGTTGATCCAACATACACAAGTATCAAGGAGCTTCTTGTTGAAAAGCAGTCATACGATCGAGCTCTTAATAATTCAAAGGACCTTCAGTCTGAACGAGACAAGCTTTTGGTAAAGTTAAATGAGATGCCGCCGAAAGATCAGGATAAACTTGCTCGACTTTTACCTGACAATATTGATAACGTCCGTTTGATTATTGATATAGATGAAATGGCAAAGACATACGGTATGCGAATCCGTAACTTTAAAACAGATACCCTTGAGCAGCAGGACACCATTGGTCAGAGCCATAATCCTTATGGAACTCTCACACTTTCGTTCTCAACAACTGCTTCATATAACACGTTCTTGGCATTCATTCGAGATCTCGAGCACAGCTTGCGTATAATAGACGTGACTTCGATTTCGTTTAACTCGAGTGACACCAACCAACTCTATGATTACGGTGTAACAGTAAAGACCTACTGGCTAAAATAAATTTTATGAACAACAAAGAAAAAGGTAACTCAAATGTCTTCATAGTACTCGCTATCTTTGTTGCTATTGGCATTGCTGGATATTTCTATATCGTACGAGATCAGTCTTCTGAGGATCTGCTTGTAAGTTCAGTGATGGATGCTCGAAGTACTCCTGTTGACAGTAATTTTCTTGCTGCTCTTAACGAGCTCAAGCGACTCAAGCTCGATGACTCTCTTTTCAAGAGCCCTTTGTGGACTTCTTTGGTTGATTTTGGTAAAGAGCTTGCTCCACAGGAAAAGTTTCGCTCTAATCCGTTCGCACCACTTCCTCCAACATTCGAAGTGGTGTCAGCCGTAGCAGCTGCGACTGCAGTGGCGTCTTCGACCACACGTTAATACTTTTATACTGAATGAGCATATTAGACACTCTTGTTGATAAAAAGATTATTGAGAGAAAAGAGGCTGTCGCCGTCTCAGAGGAAGCGCGTCTTACTGGTGAGTCAATTGATTCTGTTCTAAAAAAAAGAGGTGTAAAAGATTTTGATTTACTCACCGCAAAAGGTGATTACCTCGGTGTACCTGTTAAGGCACTTAAGGATCAGAAGATTCCTTTTGAAATTCTTAAATATATCCCTGAGGAATCAGCGATGCATTACCGCTTTGTTCCCATTTCTGTAAATCAAAACGTTCTTGAAGTGGGGGTCGTCGATCCTGATGATATCGAAGCGCGTGACGCTCTCAACTTTATTGCTTCAAAGGTAGGTATGCCGTTTAAAGTGTTTCTTATTTCAGAAACAGATTTTGCCGAGGCAATAGCTCTTTATAAAGGTCTTTCGGGGGAAGTGACAAAGGCGCTCGACGAGCTTGAAACTGATATTGCTGATATTGATAGCGATGGTTCTGATGAAGGTCCTTCATCAATGAGTAAGAAAGGGGAGACAACAATCATTGAAGACGCTCCAGTTACAAAAATTGTGGCGACAATTCTTCGTTATGCGGTAGAAGGTAACGCATCCGATATTCACATTGAACGACTCTCTGATAAAGTGCGTGTTCGTTTCCGTGTTGATGGAGATCTCCACACCTCGCTTCTTTTGCCGGTAAAAGTTCATGATGCGGTAGTAGCTCGTATCAAGATTTTGTCGAACATGAAGCTCGACGAAAAGCGAAAGCCTCAAGACGGACGATTCTCTGCGCGTATTGAAGGTCGTAAAATCGACTTCCGTGTTTCTACATTCCCGGCATACTACGGTGAAAAGGTGGTGATGCGAATTCTTGATCAGGAAAAGGGTGTAAAGAAGTTGGAGGACATTGGATTCTCACCTCGAAACATAGAAGCGATTCGTCGAGCAATGGCACGACCGTATGGACTCATTCTTATCTCTGGTCCGACAGGATCTGGAAAGTCTACAACTCTTTATTCGATGCTTAATGAGATCAATGACGAGTCAAAGAACGTGCTCTCGCTTGAAGATCCGGTTGAATACAACATGGAAGGAGTTTCACAGTCACAGGTTCGTCCAGAAATTGGTTACACCTTTGCATCAGGACTTCGAACAACACTCCGACAAGACCCTGACATCATCATGGTGGGAGAGATCCGAGATAAAGAAACAGCACAGCTGGCTATTCAAGCCGCGCTTACCGGTCACCTTGTGCTTTCAACAATCCACACCAACACGGCTATCGGAGTTATTCCACGACTTATAGACATGGGAGTTGATCCGTACTTGATTGCTCCGACACTTGTGCTTGCTATGGCACAGAGACTTGTATCGAAGATTTGTGAAGGTGGGGAGGAGATACCAACCGAGGGTGCAATACAAATGCAGCTCGATAAGCAGTTTGCTGACCTACCTGGAGAGTTCAAGAAGGATGTTATTGCTCCACCGTTTGTTCTGGAACCAAAGCCAAGTGCTACGTGTCCAAACGGTGTTCGTGGACGTATGGCGGTAGCCGAGGTTATTGAAAAAGATAAAGACCTCGAACGAGCAATCCTAACAGGTGCTACAGAAGAGGCTATTTACAAGCTCGTCCGAGCAAAGGGAATGCTTACTATGAAGGAAGACGCCATGCTTAAGGCCTTTAGAAGAGAGATTCCGTGGGGCGAAGTGAATAAATTATAAAAGTTAGATTTGTACGTGATATACTGAAAGGAAGTCTATAAGACGTAACACCATGGAAAAGAAAAACATAAAAGTATTCATAGTTGATGACGACAAATTCCTGCTCGGAATGTATTCTTTGAAATTTGCTAACAATGGTTACGATGTTGATACAACTGTTGGGTCTGTCGCTGCGCTCGAAAAATTGCGCGCGGGTGCAAAGCCAGACATTGTTCTCCTCGATATTATTATGCCTTTCATGGATGGTCTTGAACTCCTTAAAACAATTCGAGACGAAAAGCTCGTTGAAGATGCAATTGTCGTCATGCTCACCAATCAGAGCCAATCATCTGATATCGAGCGAGCAAAGGAATTGAAGGTCGATGGATATATAGTAAAGGCAGCAACTATACCATCTGAAGTTCTCCACGAGGTGGAAAAGATATACGCAGCAAAGAAGGGAGGTAAAAAATAGTTCATATACATACTCATGGCACTCGATTACAAAAAAGAGTTCGAAGAATTGGTTGAGACGGTGATGAAAGAATCAGCGTCAGACCTTCATCTGTCTGAAGGCAGGTATCCAACGATACGTGTCGCAGGATTTCTCGTTCCTTTGATGAATCGTAAAGTGCTCACTAAAGAGGATACTCTTGGTATTACGAGTGTTGTATTGACTGATGAAAATCGTGAACTCTTTTTGCGAAACAAAGAGATAGACTTTTCGTACGACTATAAAGACAAAGCTCGTTTTCGAGGTAACGGATTCTTTCAGCGTGGAGCGGTATCTTTCGCATTCCGACTCATACCAAAGAAGATAAAGACGTTTGCTGATTTGAACCTTCCGCCGATACTTGAAACATTCTGTGAACGACAGCAGGGATTCTTCCTTGTTGTGGGGCCAGTTGGACACGGCAAGACCACTACTCTCGCAGCAATGCTTGAATCGATCAATGAAAAAAGAGCAGAACACATTGTGACAATCGAAGATCCGATTGAATACCTCTACGAGCAAAAGAAGTGTGTTATCGATCAGCGTGAAGTGCGTGTTGATACTATTGATTTCTCTACAGCACTACGAAGTGTGTTCCGTCAGGACGTGGACGTGATTTTGATTGGTGAAATGCGAGGTATTGAAACCATGGCAACTGCTGTAACTGCCGCGGAAACAGGTCACCTTGTACTTTCAACACTTCACACCAACAATGCGGCACAGACAATTAACCGTATTATTGACTCATTCCCGGGAAATCAGCAAGACCAGATTCGTGTTCAGCTCGCCTCGACTCTTACGGGTATTTTCTCTCAGCGACTCATTCCTCGTATATCAGGAGGTCTTATTCCTGCATATGAACTTCTTATTGCAAATAATGCGGTATCAAACCTTATTCGAGAAAAGCGCGTACACGAAATAAATACAGTTATCGAAACTGGTCTTGAAAGCGGTATGATTGATATGAATCGTTCTCTTGCTGAACTTGTTCGAAAAGGAGAGATTTCTGCAGAGAATGCATATCTCTATTCTCCTAATCCAAAAGTTCTTGAGAGACTTATTTAAAACATCATGCTATTTAATTACAGCGCAACTGATGATAAAGGAGTAGACGCAAAAGGATCTATTGATGCTATCAATATTGATGTTGCAATTTCTTCACTTCAGAGAAGAGGTCTCGTTATTAAAGAGGTAAATCCTGCAGAGAAAGTATCTTTCTTTGAAAAGGATTTTGCACTGTTTAATGGTGTTTCAACAAAGGATGTCGTGGTTCTTTCACGACAACTCGCAACTCTTTTCGAAGCACAGGTTTCTGCACTTCGAGTATTCCGTCTTCTTGCTTCTGAAGTTGAAAATGTGACTCTCGGTAAAGCTCTCACTGAGATTGCTGATGATCTTCAGGCGGGTAGCGCGATTTCAAATGCTCTCGCAAAGCACCCGAAAATATTTTCTGATTTTTATACCAACATGGTGCGTTCAGGTGAGGAGTCAGGAAAGCTCGATGAAGTATTCGTCTTCCTTGCAGACCACCTCGATCGAACATATGAGGTAAACACAAAAGCACGTAATGCACTTATTTATCCGGCGTTCGTTATTTTCACCTTCCTTGTGGTTATGGTGCTCATGCTTACGGTGGTTATTCCAAAGATCAGTACTATTTTAACTGAATCAGGGCAGGAGATTCCTTTGTATACAAAAGTTGTTATTGGTATGTCGCAGTTCATGGTCAACTACGGTATTTTCCTCTTCGTGGCTGTTCTTGTGGGTGGTTTCTTCTTGTACCGCTTTCTTCAAACGCCTACAGGTAAAGCGTCACTCGACGACGCAAAGCTCAAGACTCCTTTTGTAAAGAACTTGTATCAAAAACTTTACCTCTCTCGTATTTCAGACAACATGAATACAATGCTTGTTTCTGGTATTCCCATGATTCGTGCACTTGAACTTACTTCAGGTGTTGTGGGTAGTCAGGTGTATAAGAAAGTTATCGATGATGCAACCGAAGCTGTAAAGGGTGGACGTTCAGTATCTGAAGCACTTTCTGAAAAGAAGATTATTCCAGGAATTATGATTCAAATGATAAAAGTGGGGGAGGAATCTGGAGAATTGGGTAAGATTTTAAAGACTTTGTCAGCATTCTATAGCCGAGAAGTGGTAAATGCTGTCGATACGCTTGTTGACCTTATTGAACCGGCTATGATCGTGCTCCTTGGCCTTGGGGTGGGATTCCTGCTTGCTTCTGTGCTTATTCCGATCTACAACATCTCTTCGAATATCTCGTAATAGAGCCGGGTTTCGAATGGTTTATCCCCATGTGCATTAGCCATGAAAAAAACCGTTCTGTATAATGTAGGTACCGATTCACTGTCGGTCGCATTCCCGGCCCGCCCAAGCGCTGGTTAGCATATGAGAAGGGCTCGAGCATTTGAGCGGAGCGGGAATCGGTATGTTGGTTTAATAATTATTAGTCATCACTATTAGATATGAATAAGACAAAAGGTTTCACATTGATCGAACTCCTCGTTGTGATTGCGATCATCGGTATTCTCTCATCAGTTGTTCTCGCTTCTCTTAACACAGCTCGAGGAAAGGGAGCAGACGCAGCAATCAAGTCTAGCCTTAACAACATGCGAGCTCAGGCTGAGAACGTATACGACTCTGCATCTCCAAACAGCTATGCAAACGTTTGTTCAGACTCAGTTATTCTTAATGCGCTAGCAGCTGCAAAGTCAGCTGCTGGTGTTACTACAGCAACAGCTGATGCTACAGCCGTTTCTTCAGCGACGGTTGCAGCTTGTCACGCAACTAGTACTGTGGGTTGGGCTATATCTGTTCCTCTCAAGACAAACTCATCTTTGTTCGCTTGTGTTGACGGTACGGGTCAATCAACAACTACTTCTGTGGCCCTTAGGATTCAGGGGTCTATCTGCGGTCAGTAATAATACACTGTTTGCTGGTTATAAAAACACCCGCTTGTGCGGGTGTTTTTATTTTCCGATATTCTGCTATAATCTATTACACATAGATTAAACAGTATATGAAATCAACTAAAGGCTTTACTCTCATAGAACTTCTCGTGGTGATATCAATCATTGCACTTCTTTCTTCAGTTGTGCTTTCTTCACTTCAGTCTGCTCGTATAAAAGGTGCGGACTCTGCTGTAAAATCTTCTTTGAAACAACTCTATGCTCAAGGGGAGCTTTATCGAAATGATAACGGTGGTTATGGATCGGGGACAGCGGGAGGAACTGACGTTGCAAACTGTACTTCTGGGATGTTTGCTGATTCACGAGTTGCAACAATACAAGCAAATATTGTACAGAACGCAGCGACAACTCCAACACTTACATGTTCTACAGCATCAAACGGTCAGAATTGGGCAATGTCAGTTGTGTTACGAAATGGCGCAGCATGGTGTATAGATAATACAGGGGACTTTAAGGCGGCAACGGCGGCTTCTGGTCAGTGTCCATAAGGTCAGTAAAACAAAAACCGCTTCATGCGGTTTTTGTTTTGTGGGTTATAATATCTCTATGAAACAAAAAGGATTTTCTATCGTTGAGCTCCTCACGGTTCTCGCAATTATCGGTTTTTTATTTACGATTGTTATCGGGTCAACAACGGCGAGTCGTTCACGCGCCCGTGACAACAGACGCATTACTGATCTTAAAGAAATACAACTTGGCCTCGCACTTTACTATGATGTAAACAAAGTGTATCCGGTAGGTACTGATGTGAGTATCCTTGTAACTAAACTCGTTACTGATAAATACCTCCCGGAAATTCCAAATGATCCAGCGGGCGGCACATATGAGTACACCGGATCTGCAACAACGTACTGTTTGGGGGCAAAGCTCGAGATGACATCTGCACCAAGCGACAACAATGCTTCGTGTTCAAGCAAGCCGTCAGGATCGATTGCCACCTACAAGGTAAGTAAATAGCAAATGGATTATTTTATTTTACTCTCTCTCGCACTCTTTGGATTGATTATTGGCAGCTTTCTTAATGTTGTTATTCTTCGTTTTGATACGGGTGCAAGTATTTCAAAGGGGAGGTCGAAGTGTTTTTCATGTGCAAAGACGCTTTCATGGTATGAACTCATTCCTGTACTGAGTTTTGTAGCACAAAAGGGCAGATGTCGTGGGTGTATGGCAAAGATATCCTGGCAGTACCCTTTGGTGGAGTTTTTGGGTGCCATATCTTTTCCACTCGCATACCTTGTTGTGCCTTCAGCGTTTGTAAATCCTATAGCATTTAGTTTTTTCGCACTAGTTTCTATCGTTTTGTGTCTGTATATCGTGATTTGTATCTATGATATGCGACATAAAATAATTCCTGATGTATTTTCGTATACAGCTGCAGGAATTACGTTTGTTACGATTCTATTAGAGTGGTACGCGACAGGTCACATCGATATGATGAGGCTTATTGCCGGACCAGTTCTTTTTCTTTTCTTCTTTTTCTTCTGGGCGGTGTCAAAGGGTACGTGGATGGGACTTGGTGATGCAAAACTTGCGCTTTCTATCGGTTGGTTTCTTGGCTTGTGGCAGGGAATTGCTGCGGTACTTATGTCGTTCTGGATTGGTGCAGCAGTATCCCTCATTATTATGCTCTTGCAAAAACTAGGCCTGCGAAAGCATGGTCTCGGCATGAAGAGTGAAATTCCGTTTGGACCTTATATACTCTTAGGTTTTCTTATCTCTTTCATGTGGGGTATTGATATGCAAACTATTCTTTTGTTTTTGACTGTATAATGATATGAAAGTACGATTCCATGCGTAACATATCTCCCACACATACTCACAAGAAGACGCAGCAAGGTTTTACCCTTGTCGAGCTTCTTGTCTCTATTTCTATTTTCTCGGTTATTACGACCATGGCGGTTTTTAATAATGCACAGTTTAATTCGAGTGTCCTTCTTACAAACCTTGCATACGAGGTTGCCATTTCAATTCGACAATCTCAGGTATATGGTGTGACGGTTCGAAAGAATGCGGCAGGAGCGTTTGATTCTGCGTACGGTATTCATTTTGATATGAACACACCAACAGCGTATACACTGTTTGAAGATAAACCAACCATAAATCATCTTTGTGATGCATCAGAGTGTGGTGCCGCGAATGTGGTTGAATCATTTAGTCTTCAAAAAGGGAATCGAATCACTAAAGTGTGTGTCGACACAGTGTGTACGAATCGTTTGATTGACATTTCTTTTGTGCGTCCTAATCCAGATGCATATATTCGTGTGGGTACTGACTCGGTAACAGCTTTCGCGAAAGCAGAAATCTGTATTTCTTCTCCAAAAGGGGTTATACGAAAGATTATAGTAGAGCAGACAGGGCAGATTGCCGTAGCGGCAGATACAAACGGTATTTGCTCTAATGGTTCGTATTATACGGGAGGATAATAAAGACCCATTGTATGAATCAAGCACTCTTACGCACGAATAGGGACAGAGCATTCACACTTATTGAGGTGCTTGTTTCTGTTTCTATTTTTGCCCTTGTAATGTTGGTTGCGACAGGTTCAGTGTTCTCAATTGTTCAAGCAAATAAAAAGACTCATACACTCAAGTCGGTGATGACAAACCTTAACTACGCACTCGAAGCGATGACTCGTGATATTCGAGTAGGTTTTAAATATACATGTGACGGTAGTGGTGACTGTTCAACAAATCCCGGAACACGACTTACCTTTAAGGCAAATAGGGATATTGATGGTGATGGATCTTACGATGCTACAAATCTTAATGATCAGATTGAGTACACTCTTACAAGTGGAAAGATCACTAAAAGTATTCTTGGGACAAACTCTTCTACGTGGAATGTGACCGCAGATGAAATCACTATTCAGTCACTTAAGTTTTATGTAATTGGTACTGGTACCGCTGATGGAAAACAACCAAAGGTCGTAATAACCCTCCAAGGTTATGCGGGTATAGGTGCAACACGATCTGAATTCAATATTCAAACCACAATATCTCAGCGTGCAATTGATGCATAACACTACTATGTTTAAAATTCTACTCACTTTTTTTTCAAAGAGAACTGCAACGAAAGCGGGCTTTACTCTGGTTGAATCAATGGTTGCGATTTCGATTCTTTCGATGGCTGTGACGGGACCTCTTCTCATTGCTCAAAAAGGAATTGGATCAGCAATTTATGCACGTGATCAAATTACTGCTTTCTATCTTGCACAGGAGGCAGTTGAATATATTCGAAATGTACGTGATACAAATCGTATCCAGGCTGTGTGGTGGCTCAAGCAGTTCTGCTTACCCGCAAATTCAAATTGTTCTGTCGTAAACGCGACATACCAAATAAACTCAGTCTATTCAAGCTTTAATAATAATGACGGTACGGTAAACACAAACGCGATTTCACAGTGTAGTAGTGGATGTCCCGTACTTTCGTTTGATACAACAAACAAACTGTACGGATATGATACAGGTATGGGTGGATCATGGGTGACAACACCGTTCACTCGAACTATTTCGATTGATAATACTGTGTCTGGTTCGGGCAGGGAGGCGCTGATTTCTGTGACGGTTGCATGGAAGACCACGTTGTTTTCACCACCTCGAACGTTCACGGTGAGAGAATACATACTAAATTTCTAAAGCATGAAACAGACTACTTTTACTTCGAATAAAAAAGGTTTCGCAATGCTTTTCGCGGTGCTTGTTTCAAGTGTGCTTCTTTCTGTAGGTATCTCTATCTTTAACCTCACGCTCAAAGAACTTACACTCTCATCATCAGGACGAGAGTCGCAGTTTGCGTTTTATTCTGCTGACACGGGTATTGAATGTGCTTTGTATTGGGACTTTAAATCAACTGTTCCCTCAACAATGTTTGCTACCTCATCAGCATCTCAGGCGGGAAGCTGGAGAACTCCGTATATTAACAGCGACAACCCTTCGTGTGTAGGTGTTGATTTAAAGGCCAGTCTTATAACACCACTTTCAACAACGGCAACAAATGCACAGACCCGATTTCAGCTTTCAATTCCTAATCTTGATGCTCAGGGAGCTTCGGCACCATACTGTGCAATCGTGACAGTTACCAAAGACACTGTCGGATCACCAGGAACAATGATTGAGTCTCGAGGATATAACATGGACTGTAGTAGTACAGATCAGAACCGTATTGAGCGTGCACTTCGCGTGACATACTAAAATGCTCGCTTTCTTACTTTAAAACCTTTAATCTAGAGGGTATGAAGGAAACACAGAACGATATTAAAAACCGTGCGCAGAAGCTCGCGGATACCATAAACCACCACCGAAAGCTCTACCACACTCATGACGCCCCTGAAATCTCAGATACGGCGTATGACACCCTCGTTAAGGAATTGGAGGCTATAGAGGCAAAATACCCTAATCTAAAGGCGCCTGATTCTCCTACACAGCGCGTTGGAGGTGAGCCCCTGCCTGAATTCGTTAAAGTCGCCCACAAGGTAAACCAGTGGTCTTTTAATGATGCGTTTACCGAAGAGGACATGCGGGATTTTGATACGCGTGTAAAGAAATTTATTGCCGGTGAAACAGGCAAGGAGACACATCCAACATACGTATGCGAGTTGAAAATTGATGGACTCAAAGTTGTTTTGGAATATCAAAAAGGGATTCTCGTTCGAGCAGCAACACGAGGGGATGGTGTAACGGGTGAAGATGTAACACATAACGTACGCACGATTGAGGCCATTCCTTTGAAACTTGAAAAACCTGTCGACATTATTGTCGAGGGCGAGGTATGGATGGCTAAATCAAATTTGGATAAATTAAATAAGGCTCGTGCAAAAAATAATGAACAGCTTTTTGCGAATGCACGAAATGTGGCAGCTGGTTCTATTCGCCAGCTTGATCCGAAAATTGCAGCTTCGCGAAAGCTTGATAACTTTGTGTATGACGTAGCAAAGATGGATGGTGCGTTTCCAAAGACGCAATTCGAAGAGTTGGAGTTACTCGCATCACTTGGCTTTAAAGTAAATGAACATCGAAAGCATGTAAAAGACATCGAAGGTGCAATTGCATACTGGAAAGAATGGCAAAAGAAAGCACCAAAGCAAGATTATCTCATCGACGGTGTGGTTATTAAAGTGAATGAAAGAAATCTTCAAGAAGCGATTGGATACACAGGTAAAGCTCCACGATGGGGTATAGCGTTTAAATTCCCTGCAGAGCAGGTGACGACAGTATTGGAAGACATTGTGTTTCAGGTTGGGCGTACGGGTGTCGTGACACCTGTTGCGGTGTTGCGACCAGTATTGGTTGCTGGTTCTACTGTTTCGCGCGCGACGCTTCATAATGAAGATGAGATTAGACGCCTCGATGTTCGTGTTGGGGACACGGTGATTCTTCAAAAGGCTGGTGATGTTATTCCTGATATTGTTCGGGTCGTGACTGAGCTTCGTACGGGTAAGGAAAAAGTGTTTGTATTTCCAACTTACATATCAGAATGTGGGGGAGACGGGCGTATTGAAAGAATCCCTGGTCAGGCGGCACATCGCTGTGTAGTAAAAGACTCTCTTACACTTCAGCGAAGAAAGTTTCACTATTTTGTATCTCGGCCGGCGCTCGATATCGAAGGTTGTGGTCCAAAAATATTAGATGCTCTGCTCGACGCCGGCCTTATCTCTACATTCCCAGACCTTTTCACCTTAAAGAAAGGGGATGTCTTGGCATTACCTCGATTTGCTGAAAAATCTGCTGACAATTTGATCGAATCAATTGAAAAGGGACGTGCAACTACATTGCCGCGACTTTTGACGGCGCTTTCTATAGATCATGTGGGTGTTGAGACTGCGTATGTGCTCGCTGAACAGTTTAAATCTATTGATGCGGTGGCAGGGGCGAGCGAAGAAGAGTTGTCTGCAATCAACGGTATTGGTCCGGTTGTGGCGCTTTCAGTGGTTGCTTGGTTTAAAGACTCTGGAAACAAAAAAATGATTGCGCGACTGGTAAAAGAACTCGTATTGGAAAAAATTGCAGGTCCACGAACAGGAAAACTCTCTGGAATGAGCTTTGTTTTGACCGGCACCTTACCAACACTCGAACGACTCGAAGCAGAGGAGTTTATTCGAGCTCAGGGTGGAACTGTTTCAAGTTCAGTTTCAAAAAACACCTCATATGTGTTGGCGGGCGAGAGTGCGGGGTCAAAATTACAAAAGGCAGAATCTCTCGGTGTAAAAATTATAGATGAAGCTGGTTTCAAGGCGCTTCTCAGGTAGTTTTTCGCAAAAATAAGCCTTATTTGCTATAGTACAAACAACAAAACGTATGATTACCCGCGAAGAAATCATAAAACTAGCAATCCTTTCACGTCTTCAGCTTTCTGAGGAGGAAATTACACATATGCAGAAAGATATGGGTTCTATTTTGGCTTATGTAGACAAGCTTAAATCAGCTACAGGTATCGAGACTGGACCAGTTATGTCTGTAAATATAAATGTATTGCGTGAAGACGCTCATGCGCATGCGGGCGGTCTTTATACAAAGAAAATAATTGCTCTTGCTCCAAAGAAAGAAGGTGATTATTTTAAGGTAAAGAAAATCCTTGGTGGTTCCTCACAATAATATGATTGATCTCACAACCCTCACTATTTCTAAAGCACACGAAGCCCTTGTTAAGGGCGACTTTACTGTAAAGGAACTTGCTCAGGCGTATCTTGATGCGATTGCAAAAAAAGACGGCGACATTCACGCGTATCTCGAAGTGTACAACGATGTAATAGCTCAGGCTGAAGCGGCACAGAAGCTTGTTCGAAAGGGTGGAAGTGTTTTGGCGGGAATTCCTATTGCAATCAAGGACAATCTTTTGATTGAAGGCAAGAGGGTGGGTTCTGCTTCAAAAATCCTTGAAGGATATGTTGGTCCATACGATGCAACAGCAATTGCAAAGCTTAAGGAGGCCGGGGTTGTATTCCTTGGCCGGGCAAACATGGATGAATTTGCCATGGGAGGTTCTACAGAAAACTCTGCGTATGGCGTAACCAAGAATCCTCACGACCTATCACGTGTCGCTGGAGGTTCGTCAGGAGGTTCTGTTGCTGCGGTTGCAGGTGATATGGCTCTTGCTTCACTTGGTTCTGATACAGGAGGTTCTGTGCGTCAGCCGGCATCATTCTGCGGAGTGGTTGGACTCAAACCAACCTACGGATCAATTTCACGACACGGACTCATGGCCATGGGATCGTCACTTGATGTTATTGGTCCCGTGACTAAAACAGTTGCTGACGCAGAAATCCTTTTCAATGCTATGAAGGGTAAAGACAGATACGACAGCACTTCTATTGATACACATCCAAATCCAGCGGCAAAACCAAAAACGATTGGTGTACCACGACACTTTTTGAAAGGTGATGGTATTGATCCTGCTGTGATGAAGGTGTTTGAAGAATCGCTGACAAAATTTGAAGCACTCGGGTACGAGATTAAAGATGTCGAACTTCCAAATATTGATTATTCTCTCGCGGTCTATTACGTTTTGATGCCCGCGGAAGTTTCAACAAACCTCTCGCGATTCGACGGTATTAAATACGGTCTCCACGTAGATGGCAAAGATTTGATTGAAGATTACTTCCTGTCACGAGGACAGGGTTTCGGTCGCGAAGCGCGTCGTCGCATTATGCTTGGTGCCTACGTTCTCTCGTCGGGGTACTATGACGCCTATTATAACAAAGCCACCGCCGTGCGAGAGCTCCTCCGCGCCGACTTTGCCAAAGCCTTTGAATCAGTTGATGCAATCATCACTCCAACCGCTCCAGCTCCAGCCTTTAAAATAGGGGAGAAAGCTTCTGACCCTGTTGCTATGTATCTTGAAGATATCTTTACTGTAACCGCGAACCTTGTGGGTATCCCAGCCATATCTATTCCTGCAGGCACTAAATCTGTTGAAGGGAAGTCACTTCCTATTGGTATTCAGCTTGCTGCAGCACACGGCCGGGAAGATATCCTCTTTGCTCTCGGAAAAAAATTCCTAAACGAGGTACAATAATGTCATATGGACAGCGTGAACTTTATTAATCTTGAATACGTATTCCTGCGTATATTCGAATTCTTTCAGAATTTCGACATTATAGTCATTCTTAACTACATAATTCATTTTATAGAGGCGATTCGGCCTTTCGCTATTATTTTTACACTCTTTCTTGCATATGTAATTGTGTACTCACACATTAGACTCAAGCAGATTAGCGAGGAGGAGAGCAAAAAATTCCACTTTCTCCGTGTTAAAGAGGCTGTAAAGGAACAGGGTACTGATCCTGTCCTCAATGAGAAATGGCAAAAAGTTCAGGCTCATATCAATTCAACCAATCCTTCTGATTGGCGCCTCGCAATTCTTGAAGCCGATATAATGCTCGACACCATTCTCGAAAAAATGGGCTATCAAGGTGACTCAATTGGGGACAAGCTCAAGGGTGTTGAAAAGAGTGACTTCCTTACGCTTGATTTAGCATGGGAAGCTCACAAGACTCGAAACCAAATTGCTCACCAGGGCAGTGATTTCCTCTTAAATGATCGAGATGCACGCCGCACAATAGAGCTCTACCAGAAGGTGTTTGAAGAGTTTTTCTATATATAAAGGTTTTCTGTACCCCTTGCACCTCTAGTTTCGTTGTTGTATACTGAGTGCTCAGTCATAGCGGGGTAGAGCAGCCCGGTAGCTCGTCAGGCTCATAACCTGAAGGTCGTTGGTTCAAATCCAACCCCCGCAACAAGTATGAAAAAGCCACCCGTAAGGGCGGCTTTTTCTTTTATTACTTTCCGATTAATTCTTCGTCTACAACAGAACTCTGGTGTACTTCGAAGGTGAGACGATAATCTGAAGTGCTTATAGTGCTCGTTGAGAGCTTTTCAGGAACGACTGCTGTAAGACCAACAGAGAAGGTGTCGACAGTAGTTTTCTGGCCGAGGGTAATCATGTTTATAGGACTTTTGCCTGAAGCAAGGTCAGAGCGAACACTTACCTTTACAGTACCTGCCCATACGCACTGAACATCTTTTGCACAGCGACTGTCTTCTTCAACCTTAAGTGGCGTGATAGAAATTCCACGAAAATTTGCCGTCTCACCAATTTTTAGAGTGACTGATCCATAAGGACTTACCATTGAGGTAGGTGCCGTAGTGTCAGATGTCCCGTCCGACGCAGTGTCTGTAGGTGTCTTTGTTGCACCCGAATTAAAGTATATAAAAGCTGCAATAACGGCCACGACGATTATTCCTTGTACCCAGTAATATGCTGTGTTCTTCGAATGTTGTGGTTCCATACTGTTAGTACGTGCTGCTACCCCTTATAATTTCAAAAATAGAAAACAGCGATCAGAGGATCGCTGTTTTCTATCACTATGAGAAGGACACATAGATATTACGGAGAGGGAATAGTATTTCTTTCACGTTTATAATTACAAAATGTAATTAGGTAATATGTCAAAGTTTTGTGATATGTCGAATATTTATTTTCACGAGAAGTTTTGAATTTTTTGTCTATTCTGCTAGGATTACCACCAAACCAGTTTAGAGACGGAACTGGCTTAAAGTATAGGATACTGGGTCTTATAGAGGGTTTGGTGAATAGCAATAAGTCGGCGTAGCTCAGGTAGTTAGAGCATAGCACTCATAAAGCTAAGGTCGAAGGTGCAAGTCCTTCCGCCGACACATTTTTTGTCTGAATTTATAGTAGAAAACCGCTTTTAAGCGGTTTTTCTGCGCGAGTGATGGGACTCGAACCCACGGCCTCTTCCGTGACAGGGAAGCGCTCTAACCAGCTGAGCTACACCCGCAATTGTTATATTCTTTACCGCTCGACTATTTAAGCATATCTTGCCCAAAAAATCGAGGGTTTGCCCCTGGAGCCACCTCCGAGGATCGAACTCGGGACCTTCACATTACGAATGTGCTGCTCTACCAACTGAGCTAAGGTGGCAACCCTTGATAGCTACCAAAACAGCTAAGGTTGCTGGGTATTTATGGAGCCAACGATCGGGATTGAACCGATGACCTCGTCATTCGTTTACACCTCACCTTGCGGGAGGACTAGACTGTATCTTTCTCCTTGGAGGAGACCCTTGTCAGTCGTTCGGGCGTTCAAGATCTGAACGCCACGGTCTTAACCCAGAGGGCTTTAACCGTAATTCGGGATTCGCGCATACGTTACCGAGTGCGTGGGCAGGGGTTGTACGACCCACCAATGACGTGCTCTACCAACTGAGCTACGTTGGCTGATTATTAAGAAAATATCCTTATAACCGCTAAGACAGAGTAGTATATTTATTCAAGATTATCAATTAGTTCACAGATGAGTGCTTTAAGTTTTATATTGTTGAAATACACCATGAGTACACCGTATTCCGATCTGTAGGTGTATGTACCAGTGCCTCTTACTTTTGACACGATCACTTTATAAAATTGCTCCTTCGGAACATCTAGTTGTTTCATCCAGTAATTAAGTGCTGCATTCGGATTGATATCATCAAATATCTGAAGGCCAAATCGAAGCCTCTTTTTGTCTACATTAAAGAATTTTTGAAGAAAACGTATAAATATCTTTACGAGCTTCATATCGGTGTTTGCAAGTCTTACTCCGCCTTTTCCTCTTTTTGCGCCTTCACCCCAATAAAGCCCTAGACCTAACGCATAGAGCAGGGCATCTTCTTTAGTCTGAGGTGGTGTAAATTTAAAGGGGTCACCGTTCGGGTTACGAAGTTCATATATTGCTTCTGAAATTGTTCGTTTTTTAATATTGTACTTTGTAATCCAGTAATCAATCTTTCTTTGAGATTGTTTGAGTTCCTTTGCTATTAAGGCTGTCGAAAGCTTCTTCGATGTATAAAGATGTGTGAGAGTCTCTTTTGAAATAGGGTTAGACTTCGTCATATATGTACTAAGTATACTATATTTCCTTTGATGCTATAATCTTTTTATGAACGAAAAGCGCAAGCGAATAGAGGAGATTGAAGTGCTTATGGCCGAAGCTTCTTTCTGGGAAAACAAAGACAAAGCACAAGCAATCCTCAAGGAGCTCAACACTCTCAAATCTGACATAGCTGAATCCGAGAAATATGAAAGAGGTAATGCGGTCATCACTATTTTCTCTGGTGCGGGAGGTGATGACGCGGAGGACTTTACCCGGATGCTTCTCGAGATGTATATGAAATACGCTGACCGCCAAGGTTGGACTATTTATTTCTTGAGCCAGAACCAGAATGAACGAGGGGGATATAGAAACGTGGCGTTTGAAGTTAAAGGCAAGAATGCGTATGGAACCCTCAAGAATGAATCAGGTGTGCATCGCCTTGTCCGTATTTCACCAACAAGTGCAAAGAAGGCGCGCCAGACATCATTCTGCCTTGTTGAAGTTATTCCCAAGTTTGAAAAGGCCGAACTCTTTACTATTAATCCTGACGACATCCGATTGGAATTTGCTCGATCATCAGGTCCTGGAGGGCAGAATGTTAATAAAAGAGAGACTGCGGTACGCGTGGTTCATATTCCAACAAAAATTGCGGTGCATGTAGACTCTGAACGTTCACAAGCCGACAATCGTAGTCGTGCTATGGATATGCTTCAGGCAAAACTGTATAAAATTCGTGAAGAAGAACGAATTGCAAAGGAGCGCGGCATGGCGATTTCAAAGACAACTGACATTGAGTGGGGGAATCAGATTCGCTCTTACGTTATTCATCCATACAAAATGGTAAAAGATCACCGAACCGATGCCGAGACTTCAAACGTAGATGCTGTGTTCGAAGGCAACCTTGACCTCTTTATTGAGGCAGAAAAAGGACTTTAGTCTTTAGAATTGATATAATACTCAGGCTATGATCTATTTCGATAAAGTATCAAAAATCTACTCCGATGAATCAGTTGCCCTCGACGAGGTGACTTTTACCATTCTTCCCAAGGAATTCGTATCTATTGTAGGTCACTCTGGAGCGGGCAAGACCACGCTAATTAAAATGATTCTTGCTGAAGATAGTCCTTCACGAGGTTCTGTGATGTTTGATGCTACAAACGTACACAAACTCAAGCGAAAGCATATGCCTGAGTATCGTAGAAAGTTTGGAACAGTGTTCCAGGACTTTAGACTCATTCCTAATAAAACAGTGTTTGAGAACATTGCCTTTGCCATGGAGGCTGCAGGGCGTACTGACGAGGAGATTGCTTCAGATGTTCCTCATGTACTCGACCTTGTAGACCTCGGCAAGAAGATTTGGAGTTTTCCCGGAGAACTTTCTGGAGGAGAGAAGCAGCGCGTAGCTATAGCACGTGCCATTGTTAATCAGCCTGACGTAATCATTGCTGATGAGCCAACAGGAAACCTCGATCCTATTAATACCTATGAAATCGTTCAGATTTTAAAGAAGATTAATGACCTTGGTACAACGGTGATTCTAACGACTCACAATAAGGGTGTGATTGAATCGATTGGGAAGCGCGTTATCACTATGGAGAAAGGTCGTGTTGTCCGCGATGACAAGGACGGTAAGTATGCGATGTAAATTTGCTATAATCACTCTATGTTCTGGATCAACACAAAGCGTATCGTAAAATCAGGTTTCGTTTCGTTCTGGCGAAACGGCTTTGTGTCGCTTTCATCTGTTCTCATTATCACTCTCACACTCTTTTCACTTGGAGGCATTATTTTTGCCGGAGCGCTTCTTAATTCATCGCTCGATGAAGTAAAGTCTAAAGTTGATATCAATGTGTACTTTGTGCCAAATGCTAAAGAAGACGATATTCTTGCTTTAAAGAATAAGATTCAGAGCTTGCCTGAAGTGGCTACTGTTGAATACGTGTCTCGCGACAAAGCACTCGCTAACTTCAAGGAACGACACGTGAACGACGAGATCACCCTCCAGGCTCTCGATGAATTGGGTGAAAATCCACTTGGAGCAATTTTGAATATCAGTGCAAAGGAAACTTCACAGTACGAAGGCATTGCCAAGTTCCTTGATTCAGAAGCTGGGGACAATAATTCATTTATCGACAAGATAAATTACTACCAGAACAAAGCGGCCATCGATACGCTTACCCGAATGATAAATGGAGGAACCAAGATTGCTTTTGGTATCACTCTGGCTCTTGTTCTTATTTCTATTTTGATCGCCCTCAACACTATTCGACTCGCAATCTATATTGCTCGCGAAGAAATCTCTGTGATGCGCCTCGTGGGTGCTTCAAACCGTTACATTCGTGGTCCATTTATTATCGCGGGTATTATGTACGGAGTTGTATCGGCGGTCATTACACTCGTACTTTTCTATCCAGCAACATATTGGGTCTCATCTATTACCGCAACATTCTTTAGTGGATTTAGTATCTTTACCTACTACCTCTCAAACTTTTTCCAGCTTTTTGTTCTCATTGTTGGTGTGGGTGTACTCCTCGGAGCTATTTCAAGCTACCTTGCGGTTCGAAAATACTTGCGGGTCTAGTTAAACGTGAAAAAGATATTATACATAGTCGGTTTCATTGTTTTTATTCTCATACTAAAGACGGCATTTCCGTCGCATCTTTCTTTAGACACAAAAGAAGCACGTTTATTGTTTGTGGGGGACATGATGTTTGATCGCACAATCCGTGCAAAGGCGCAGGTGCATGGTTATGACTATCTCTTCTCATGTATTAAAGGCTATACCAAAGCCTTTGATGTGGTTGTCGCGAATCTCGAAGGCGCAATAACAGAGCACGAGTCGCTGAGTCTGACTACAAAACCTGGAGAGGCCAACAATACCAGTTTCACCTTTGATCCTCAGGTTGCAGCCGTACTTTTTGATAACAATATTCGTATCGTGAATGCAGGGAATAACCACAGTCTTGATTTTGGTCGTGAAGGTGCAGAAAGCACGCGGCATTTTCTTGATAAGGCTGGTGTGAAATATTTCGGATCACCTTTTAGCAGTCTCATAGCCTCAACAACCATAAACGGTCTTCGTATCTCTTTTATAAATTTTAATCAGTTTTTGGGTCTTTCAAGTCCACAAAAAACTATTGATGCGATTGTGAATGCTCGCAAAGATTCAGATGCAGTATTTGTATATACACACTGGGGCGACGAATATGTTGTCGCAAATGAGTATCAAAAGAATCTTGCGTACCGATTTATTGATGCGGGTGCAGATATGGTCGTCGGCTCACACCCTCACGTAATACAAGAAAGTGAGATCTATAAAGGAAAGTATATTTTTTACTCACTTGGCAACTTTATTTTTGATCAGTATTGGGAGGACTCTGTAAAAACTGGCAGTGGGGTAGAGGTCTTTGTGTCACCAAAGGGTATTAAGGTGCAGCAAAAGAACTTTGATATAAAGCGAGACGGCACGACGTGCCTTGTTTAAATAACCACTTATAACCGCACTATAGCCTTCAAGAAGTCCATGAGTGACATTCGGGCACCTGCAGCGTTTCTGTGTCCACCACCGCCAATTACGCTCGCTACAGCGAGTGCTGAAGGTTCTTGGCGGTCGAGGCTTCGGAAGCTTATCTTTACGAATTCGCCGTCGATGGTGAAAAGTCCTACGGTTTTGTCTTGTTCGGTCGAAAGTACATTTCCACAGTCTGATTTGTATACGGTGATGTTATAAAACGGCACAGTGTATTCTCCAACCTTTACCATAATCGCTTCAGTCTTGTTCGCCGCATTATCAATCATCTTTGCTGAGTATTTCGTAAGAATCTCTCCGTTCTTTTTGAGTGTTGCAAGCGGTTCAGTGAAAAGAGCCAGAACTTCTTTGGGTTCATTGGTATAAATATAGAGTGAATTGCTTACATCCTTGGTGTCTTCAAATTTCCATTGCCAGAGGTCCTGATCTTGAACACGTTTAATGAGTTCAGGAATTGGTTCGTTAGGGAAGAGTGTTGACCAGGTGAGAGATGCCCCTGATTGTGCGTTGTTAAATACAAAGGTAAAAGCAGGATTAGACTTTGCGAGCGCCTCATATTCTGCTTGTGCACCCGCATGATGATCGATACTTGTTACAGGAAAACCTTTTGCAAGGAATTCTTTTGCACCAATAACACAATCAACGGTGAGGATTCGATCGCCAGGTGCTGCGACTGCTATAACCTCTTCAAGCTCTTTTGGTTCAAAACCGTGGCTGAGCGGGAAGACGAGGGCGTCAGGATATTTCTTTAATACGACTGCTGCTGCTGTTGTACCGTCGGTACAATCCTTGTGGTATATGGCTATAGTTTTCATAGGGGCAGTATAACAAATAATACATTCTCAGGAAGGATAAAAAAGTGCCCGCGGGATAGCGGGCACTTGTGTCTGATTATCGACTCATAGACCTAACACCAGCGATGAGTCGGTGAATATTTTCTGGAGCGATACGGTCGGTGATGATGGTTGGGGCGTAGTTTGCCTCACGATCGATTCGAAGACCATCTTCTTCACCGGGCCGAACAAAATCTTTTATAAAATCCATACCGCCACGTGGTTTTATCCAGCGGTAGTATGTGTCGATGTCATCTGATTCAATGATGACTTCGACGCTCAGAAAAATAGAGCAGTAGAGCGTGAGGTCACGAAACGAAGCAAACCAAGTGGGAGGATTAACGAGTTGGTCACGAATTATTAAGAGAGACATGAGTAGTCTTTCGGTTGTGGGTGAACGGGGCGTCTATCTGGATAAATATTATATCAAGTAATGTCCAAAAATAAGAATACCTACAATCACAGCAGTAATTACTGAGATGAGTACCGCACCCGCAGCAACATCTTTAGTATCTTTTGCATACGGGTGATAGGTAGGAGACGTGAGATCGATATCAATTTCAATTGCAGTATTAAAAGCTTCGGATGCGAGAACAAATCCACACGCAAAGACAAGCATCATCCATTCGGTTGTCGTGATGCAGAAATAAATACCCATAAGTACCACGACAATGAGTGCAAAGAGGTGAATCCAAGCATTATGTGTCGATTTTACGAATACCAAAAGACCTCTGCCAGCGTGACTAAAACTTTTTGCACGCTTTAATAATGAAAATTCTTTCTTTGTATCAAGCTTTTCCATAAATAGTTATCAAAAAATTGATAGTTTCGAGCGAAACTATGTGAACCGCGGAGGAAACTACTTCTTCTTTCGAGAAGCGATTCGTGCGTGCTTTGTCGCGAGGCGCTTCGTAGTCTTTCGAGACCGTGTAGCTCTCTTGATTGAATTTGCTCGTTTTGCCATAGAGACACTATACACTAGTTTTGACAAAAGTATGTGAGGCGAGTACTTTATTGAAGTAGCCTTTCCACATGAACGACATACTTATCGGTCTTACCCTGGTTTCTCTCGCGGGTATGTTCATACTCCGCTCGCTCTTCATCAAACAAAAAAACATAAACAAGCAAAACGAAGAAGTCCTTCGACTGATTCGGAAAATTTATCACTTAGACGAACTAATCTCACGTCTTCAGCGTGAAAATCCGACCAGCTGGGCAAAAGAAGATCGCGCCCAGACCGTAATCGCAAGACGTATCGAGCTCCACGAAGAATACTGCACCTTCGTGGGAGGTTATCCTGTTCGAGAAGTAGAATACATGAATGGATTGATGGGTGTTGTGGTGATGCGGTAGGGAGCGCGCAAGCGCTCCTTTTTTATTTAAAATCTATTTCAAACGGATACATGCCCATAGAGCAGGTTCCTTCAAGGGTCGAAGTTCCTTGAGTGCCAATCGGGATATCGACAGAGCCAGAAGGGGGAAGGTTTTGAGTAATATCCATACTTGGTATACGCACAGAAGCAGAACAATCAAACGTGCCCGATGTATCAAAACGAAGGATGGTGGGAATATTTGATTGAGCGGAAATTCTGCGTGGTTGATACCCACCTTTAGCGTGAATTTCAATAATTTGTTTACCGTCGACGATGGACACTGTCGCTGCAGTTGCTACTTCAGGCACAGCATTTTTTGAAAGCAAAACTGCTCCCGCAATGAGTCCTACGGCAATAAGTGTTGAGATAACAGTTCCTTTCATATATTAAAAATTAAAGATGGGGGTTATAACACCAGCAACCACGAGACTATTAATGAGATTAAAGAGAGCAAAGGCAATTACAACCAGTCCTGCAGTTTTAAAGAAGACTCCCGACTTTGAGCTATTGGTAATACCGAGTGAGCTAAAGCTGATAAGAGCGAGGACGGGAAGAGTGCCGAGAGCAAAAGCGAGCATGGTAATGCCTCCGGTCATGAAGCTACCCGTACCCAGAGTGTAGAGCTGCATCGACTGAGTAAATCCACACGGTAAAAAGAACGTAGCAACACCAACAATGAGTGGTGTGAGATAACTGTTGAGTTTTGAAACACTGTATACGTGTTTACCAATAAATTGAGGAACCTTTGGTTGAAGTTTTTCTGCCCACGGAAAGACATCGAGGAGGTTGAGTCCGAGTACTAGCATTACGAGTGCGATTCCGAGACTGAGAATCGAAGATGCAAGTGAGGTGAGGGTAAAGGTCGCACCAAGCATTCCAATAACTCCACCAAGGATGAAGAAGGAAACAAGGCGGCCGACATGGAACATGAGTTGCGGTTTTACGCGACTTCCTCCTTTAGCGAAGGTTGCAGACATAGAGAGGAGAAGACCTCCGACCATAGCAACGCAGGTAGAGAGGGAGGCAACAAGACCAATCACGAATGCTGTTCCGTAGGTTACGTTTCCTTTGCTAATGAGGTTTACAAGTCCCGCTTTCTGGAGAATCACAAACAACGCAATAAAACCGACTGCCACAGGCACAGCGATCTTAAAATCAGCCCAATTTGGAGCCGTTACCGACATGTCTTGTTCTTCTTTCATGCCCTTACTGTATACCATTTTCGGTATAAATCTCCATTCCTGGTTTTGATAAGACCTTTCTCCTTTGTCGTTTATAAATTCTAAAAGATTTCCTAGTTCATGGACGGTGAAAGGGTATTGCTTGAAGCCCGTCTTTTCATAGCACATGTATTTACCACTAGAGTCTTTCTCAATAATAAAAGAATGTGCCATTTCACCACTCTTTGAATCTCTAATCTGCCCAATACACACACTGTGTGAACCACAGTCTTTTTCAGCTAAGGTGTATAGATCTGTGGTATTGGAAATTGGAGTAAATTCTTTTCTAGAAATTTCTAACGCTTTCTTTCCGTACGTAAAATCAAAGTGCGGAAAATTCTCTTTTTGAAATTTTGGGTTAGACACCATTTCGTGATAGCTGATTTTTCCAATCGCATGCAATACAAACTTGTGGCAGTTCACGTTCGGTAATAAATCGCTTGGAATGGGTGGAATTGTGTTCCATGTGCCAGATGTATCCTTGTGGAGAAATGTATCCATGTAAAAAGTATATCAAAGTTCAAAATTGTTGACCTGCGCCTGTTCAAACTGTAGGGTAGAGAAGCCGTATGAAAAGACCTGTTCTGTTCTTTGATTTTGATGGTTTAAAGTTTGATACTACTCCAGCCATAGGTGCTTATATTAATAAGCGCTACGGTATACATTCTGTTGCCTCTGATTATGTTAATAACCCTCGCTTCAATAAAATAATCAATCGCTATTTGGGCGGTGAAGTTACCAATGAAGATGATGTGTATCTCGATTTCGCCGAAAACTTCCTGCGCTGTCACGAAACCCACCAGGGTGTCGAGCCGTTGCCGGGAGTTACGACGGTCCTTCCACGTCTCGCCGAAAGGTATGAGTTGTGGACGGTGACCGCTCGGCAGACAATTGGTCTGCCGGTTATCCTTGGTTTACTCGACACTCACGTGCCCAACTGCATCAGCGGTGTGCACTGTGTGTGGGAATACACAGGAGATAAAGTCTTTAAGGAACGGTCCAAACGAGATTTTATTGCTAGATTCGAGGGTGACAAGGTTGCGTTTGTAGACGACTCTGTGCCGGAGATTTTGAATGTTCAGGAGATTCTTCCGTCATTTTTATTTGATCCGCATGGAGTGAATGATTCCGTCACTGGAATCAGTAACCGAGTTAGAAGTTGGCAAGAAATCGGCGAATTGTTTTTGTAGCCTGGAGTAGGTAGCACCGTAGTGATACGGTGCTTTTTTATTGTTGGGGGTCTGGGACGATGTTGGAACCCTAATTAACCAAAGCTAAGGCTTATGAGGAGTAAGTGATCCATAAGCAATCCTGAAAATCCACAGCCATATGCAACAACAAACCAAGTGCTAGGATTCTTATATACTTGTTAGGAACCAGAAGCAATAGAAAATATATACCGATTGCATACATTGAGTGTAGTGGATGGAAGTCGATACTACACCTAGCGGCATCAAACACTGGAGATGCCCAGAGATGATCTAAATCAACCAGCATCGTCACTATCATTAATAACCAACTCGGCTTCCAAACTTGTCTAAAAAAGACCCAGGATAGTAAACCTGGTGCTAGAAAATGGAGTCCGTAGTGTATTAAAGTTTGAAGCTCAAACATTAGTTAATATTACTCTATAAAACGTTTTAAAAAATATTTGTTGGGCGTCTGGGACGATGTTGGAGCTTATTTTAAATTATATTCTGGAATTTGGAGCGTAATTCCAAACTATTGAACTAATATGTAGGTGTTGCATATATATGAATTATATGGTATAATATAATAGTCACTTTTATCAACAATAACAACCAAAACACAGAGGAAAAACCTCTTACTAATGAATGACCAAGAAGTAATAAAACAGTTCTTTAAATCAATAATCGTCATGATGGCAGGGGCTTTTCCCGAAAGACGCTCCATCCTCGATACTCTCAAGTTACGCACCACGAATCATGAAATTTGCGCCTCGCAAAAAGAAGGTCTCTCTGAGGCAGGGTACGATCCCGTGAATCATCACGTGCTCGTCACCCCTACCTTTGCAGGTCGCATTCTCTATGCAGGCAAGAATCAAGATTCGTTACCACCAGTGTTTGTCGACGCATTCTTTGTTATTGCTCATGAAGTAATGCACGGAATATCGCATCGCAAAATCGTGAAGACACTGGGCGTTGATCAAGATGGCGAAGTCGTCGTTGAGATCGGGCCAGCAACGGGAACGCAAGTTTTCGTCGGTGGGGTGTGTATCAAACGGGAAGTCAGGCTCGAAGTTTTGAACGAAGCAATGACCAATTTCAACGTTCGTCGTGCCACAAAAAGGAAACGACCTGATGTGGCAAAGCTTCTGGATGATCTATACCGGCAAATAGGTTTCAACCAGGACGTTGCAATTGTCGAGAGGCTCATTTCTCTTGCGGGCGAGAATGCTGTTAATATGGCGTATTTCGAAGGCAAGTTAAAACCTCTCGCCAAAGGTCTGGAGCGGGCAAGTATCGATGCCACACGATTCTTTGATCTATTAGGAAGCAGGAATCACGAAAAACGTGACGAGCACGCGGCTGAAGGCATCCGCATGCTCGGGCTTACACCGGACCCCAGATTGTTTGGGCCAGAGTAAACCGTCTTGTTTGCGACAGTCCCCAGAAATGGGGGCTGTTTTCATACACAAGAATGAAAAAGCTTTTTGTCAGGGGGTTGGGACGATGTTGGAACCTTGGTTTGATTGTGGTGAATGTTTTTATGACATAATTACAAGCACGTATGTATCAAATGTCTTTTCGAGAAATAAATGTTGATGTGGTTGATCTCTTTGAGGTTGAAAAGAAAAAACTTTTAAGTATTCTTGGTGACGTGATGATAGAACACGTAGGTGGCACATCTGTGCCAGGATCAATCACGCAAGGTGATTTAGACATAAACATTAGGGTTGAGGCCGGTAAATTTGAAAAGACAAAAGAGCGCCTTGAGCCATGTTATCGAGCACATCGCCCAGATAGCTGGGACACAGGTTTTGCTTGTTTTAAGGATGATGTAGCAAACATAGATATCGTGGTAACGGTAATAGGGTCTTCATTGGATCAATTTGTAAATCTAAGAGATTACTTAAAAGCAAATCCAAATGAGCTACATGAACTCAATGATCTCAAGCGACGTTATGAAGGAAAAAGCAAAGCGGAGTATGGGGCAGCAAAAGGAAAATTCTTTCATCAAATAGTTTCTGCTTTTTCTAAAACCAACTAAATCAATTTGTTGCCGCAACAGGAATCGAACCGTCTCGGTCGCACAGGACTGGTATAGCTTAGAATATAGGTTTTATGTAGTTTAAATATAAAAAGAGGCTTCGCGAAAAAAATTCGCGAAGCCTCAAGGATTCAAGAGGATTAAGTCCTCAAGGGATCAAGACTCACTGCTTCCTGGCGGCCGACAACCCGATGTTGTCGCTGCGGTCGTCACCCCTGTAGAAGTAGACGAAGAGCCCGCCGGAATCGAAGTAGCCAACGTTGACGCGGTCACCGAACGAGTCGAGAGTGCGCGTGCGCACATACTCCTTCTCGAACAGGCGTTCGCCAGTGGCTAGGAAGTGTCCGATGATCGTATAGACCATGACATTCGCTTCAGGGGTTTCGTCGATCTTACGATCAAGCAAATCCTGTTGCTCCTGCCAAGTCTTCGACTTCGAATCGGGAATCGAGGTCTTGCGGACAAGGTGCCATTCGAGCGCACCCGCACCGTTTCCCACCTCGTTGTTGTCATACCAGTCCTGCTGGTAGAACATACGATGCTTTGGCGGGAGTTTGACACTCGCGGTTTTTGCCCGAACGGCGACAATTGCCATGGGAGCGTAAGCAACAAGGACGTGAGTGTCCTTACATTCGCTGAGCACTTCCTCGGAGAACGGAATCTCGGCCATGTAGGCGAGATGCCGTTTCGAGAGAGTGACACCGAAGTGCTTTTGGACTTCCTCGATGCCGAAGAAGTTTTTGCCCATGACCTCGCCTGCTTTCGCCTGCGAGACCGATGGTTCATAACCGTTGTGGCAACACAGCGTTGCCACGCGGGGTGCGACTGCTTCATCTGCATTGATTCTTTCCACGATCGTATCGGCACGATCGCCGAATGCGTTCATGAGGCGTTGGAATGCCCCGTTGACTTGACCTGACGGTATTTCTGTCCATTTCATGGTATGTATCTCCACTGTTAGCCCGCAGTTATATTTACTTTGGACGACTGGTGTTTCGGACATACGATTCCGAGAAGTACGACTTGCCTCAGTTGAGACGAGTTTTTTAAGCCCTAAATAAGGCCCAAGAAGCTCGTCTCAACAGTGATTCTCTATCAAAGAACTGCTTGTGTAGTATAGCGAAGAAATTACTATTTGTCAATGATTTTGGCAATCTGTCAATTGGTGCAGTATACTAGCTGTATCTTGCTAATGTAGCTTGGATTACGGTTCAAGTTCGCGAGATATCTCACCTGAAGATTCGCCAGAGTGCCAGTGGTTTACGGATCACGGCAGAGTGCGATTAAGGATAGAGAGAACTTCTTGCCTGCTTCTAGAGGAGATGCTTTCAGGCTCAATTGCATGGAAGTTGCTTCCGAATAAAATTCAGAGATGGGAGGATATAGACCTGCAAAGGTAGTAAACCTCGATTCTCGGTGACACAGATGGAAGCGGGCAATATCTCGACTCGGACGGTAACCGCGTCAACGTTGGCAACTTCGATTCCGACGGGCTCAACGTCAACAACTACAGGGATGACAACCGCAACGACAACATCGGGTTGTCGGCCGCCAGGCAGTCATAGCTCTATCCGAGGAAACTTCCGCCAAAAGCGGAAGTTTCTGTTAACGATCTTTCGTCGACTTAATCCAGCCTCCGAGCATTCTTCCTATCTCATCAAGGTTCGCCTCGATGATGATGTATTTCTTGGCGTCAATCGCCTTGATGTCCTTCATGAGGCGGATGCAGACTCGCAGAAAATTAAGTTTGACGCTCGTCTTCTCGAGGGTCGGCAGTTTCTCTAACTTTGATTGTTGGCTGGCAAACAAGACTCCTTCCAGGACTTCGATAAGCAGGCTTTCGCACTTTTGCCAGAGCGTGTAGCGGTCTTGCTTGGGAACGGATAGTCGCAGATTATAGAAATCCTTGTAGAGATCGTAACTCTTCTTGAAAATCGGTATATCTAAGTCATTCATATATGAAGATTTATAAGGATTTACATTGGTCGATAATATCTCCCAAATCCCTATTCAGGGCTTGGGAGATATTCAAGTCCGATAAAAGGAACAAGCCTGATGTCGCTGAGTTTGAGCTCCATATCGAGCAAAATATTTTTGACTTGTACCGCGACCTGAAGAATGAAACGTATCGGCATGGGCCATATAAAGGCTTTTGGATCCATGATCCTAAACTCAGGCGGATACACAAAGCGGTCGTTCGTGACAGAGTGCTTCACCACGCCACCTTTGCCGTGTTGAATAAAATATTTGAGCCGACATTTATCGACGATTCGTTCTCGTGCCGTATCGACAAAGGTACCCACAAAGGCGTGGAGAAAGTTGTCAACATGCTTCGCGCGACGAGTAGAAATAACACACGTCCATGCTACGCCCTGAAATGCGACGTCAGAAAATTTTTTGACTCCGTCGACCATGAGGTACTGAAAAATATCCTTATTAAGAAAATTAAAGATCAAAAGACGATTTCTCTTTTGGAAGAGGTTATTGAGAGTTACAGAATGTGCGGCACTTTGAGAGAGAGTAAGACGCTGTCGCTTTTTACGACGAACAGCAAAGGGGTGCCCATCGGCAACCTGACTTCGCAGATTTTTGCCAATATTTATATGAACGAGTTTGATCAATTTGTTAAGCATGGGCTTCGTGTGAAAAATTACGCACGATACACCGATGATTTCATGATTATATCAGAGGATAGAAAGTACCTCGAAGAATTGTTGCCTAAATTACAGGATTTTTTGAGAGAACGACTGAAACTTGAACTCCATCCGAATAAGATATCCATTCGCAAATTTAACGAGGGCATAGATTTCCTCGGGTATGTCATATTTCCGCATTATCGATTGTTACGGGCGAAAACCAAAAAGAGAGTCTTGAGAAATATACGCAAAAAGATGCTGTACTACCAGAGAGGTCTGATTCCTGAAAATAATCTACATCAAAGTATGCAGTCATACTTGGGTGTTTTGTCTCATGCAAATACTTACGAGTTAACGGAAGATCTGAAAAATCAGTATTGGTATTGGCTTAAAGACTAAGAAAAAACACCGACCTGGAATCGAACTAGGAAGATGGCTCAAAATATGGATATCTCAATTTCAGCAATTCAAGCGAAAGTTCGAGCCCATGACTCGTCTTGATAATGTATTGCAAACACTAGCGATTTCGGAGACCTCGGTCGGTCTCACATGACTGTTGGGGGTCTGGGACGATGTTGGAACCCGTTTTAATAATTCAGGCTAGGGATAAAGAAAGATAGCACCTGTAAAATAACTGAAACTGCACATAAAATATATACAATCTTTTTGTCCTTAGCATTACTTAACCACGGTGTAATGACTGCAAAAGAAAAATTCAGAACACCTAATACCAAAACTGTATAGAAGGCAACAGTATTTGCTCCTCCCAAACCGCCTCCTAAGCCCATTGCAGCGAATAGAAAAAGCAGTGTTACTACAATAACCAGTAGACCGAAAAAAGTGCTTGATATTATTTTCATCAAAAAATTATAACACGTCGCTAATGGTACAAATTTAAGACATCACCCGACCAAACACTTCAACTATTTAATGTTGGCCGTGTGGGACGATGTTGGAACCTATCTGATAATAGATTTTACTGATGACTAGATTTGGTCATATCTTTAATCCCTATAAACAACGCAATTACAGATAAGATGATGAGAATTGGGTAGATAAGCAACAGGTCAATCCTTATATTGCACTCTCCGGAACAAACGATTCTTAATAAATGTAGTTCTTCGTATGCCATGTACAGCAACCATGCGATAGCAGTTGTCAGAATAAACTTACTTTTTGATTTAAAATAAAATAGTACCAGAATTAATGCAGGCATGAGCGACAAAGCCGGATAAGGAATAAATAGTTTTCCGAAAAATTGGAATATAGTTGTAATCATTTGTTTTCATTATTAGACATATTATATTTCAGCACCATCACCCAGATTCATATCCACTTTGTATTTTTCTATTACCTCTGGATGTTTCCCTTCTTTACAATCGGCGACAAATGCATCCGCGGATTTTGCATCG
The DNA here is from genome assembly GCA_039796155.1 of Candidatus Parcubacteria bacterium. Taxonomy (GTDB): domain Bacteria; phylum Patescibacteriota; class Minisyncoccia; order Phycocordibacterales; family UBA6065; genus UBA6065. The sequence goes on along the minus strand of JBDKKJ010000007.1, from coordinate 46,076 downwards.
GCAAAACTCATATACGTCAACACTTGTTCGCATACAAAGTTTATATTCAGCTTGCCCTGTAACATGTCGACTGTCTCTAAATTAAAGGCTCGAAGTGGATTACCTGCGATGATATCTTGAGCCTGTTTATAGTCGAGACTGTAATCAAAATCCCATCGTGGTGGCAGAGCAAAAACATATTTGTTATTACGTCCCAGCTCAGTTGCAGTAATCGGTGCAGCTGATACAGAGAAATCTCCTGCGAGATAGGCATTCCATTGTGAACTGGTGAAAATTAATATTGGTAAATCTTCATACGGAGCAGACATTGTCCATTTTGGATTTCGTATGAGAAGCTTTGACCCGCTTTGTGCAACCGTCGCCTTTAGGGAATTTCCAATCCATGTTTCTTTAACGATCGAATACCCTTGCCAATCAGCAGGTAGGGAAAAAGTGAATCCGTAATCATTATTGTTATATATGATTGAAGTATTGCCTGTATTGGTAGGCACCGCTCCGACAATATCATCACGAAAGTAATACAAAGTTAATCCTATGCCGAGTGTCAATATTATGACAACTGTTCCTATAATTAATATCTTTTTGTTCATACTTGCTATGACGCAAAAACACACTGAGTATTTCAGTGGCGACAGAATTTTTTACTGGTTGCCGGACTTGGAATCGAACCAAAATTTTCGCTTTCAGAGAGCGACGTCCTGCCTTTAGACGATCCGGCAATATTTCCCGCTGTCCATAGAAATTAGCATATTTGGTGCGAAAAATGAAGCTGGTATACTTTATCTATGATTTCTACACATACACTGTCGGTTATGGCGGGAATACTTTTAATCGTCGGCTACATTCCGTATATCTGGGAAGTGATACAAAAGAAGACTGTTCCTAATCGCGCGTCCTGGTTTATTTGGGCGCTTTCGACGGTATCATTGTTGTTCGGTGTTCAAGAAACCGGCACTCATGAAGCGGTTTGGGTACCGATTGCCGATGCTGTGGGGTGTACGATTATATTTTTTCTTGCACTGCCTTTCGGTGTGGGTGGTTGGTCAAAGACAGATAGGGTTTCACTTGTTATTTCTGTATCGAGTTTGTTTTTGTGGTGGTACACCGGGAATGCATTTATTGCGCTGATTGCAAACCTGCTGGTATACGTCACGGGATATATTCCAACGATTGCTAAAGCGTGGAAGGATCCAAAAAGTGAAAGTAAGTCCGCGTGGTCACTATTTTTCGCCGGTGTTGCACTGAACCTTGTCGTCGTAGCTTTCGGTACCGACACTGGTTTTGCAGTTTGGCTATATCCTGTTGTTTTGGTTCTCACTGTCGGAACGCTCTATGCGATTCTTTGGAGAAGGGTTGCATAAAGACGGACGAGAGCTTTTTATCTTTTCTTTAGTCTTGCCTCGGTACACTGTTGGGCGTGAATCTGCTCGAGTACAAAGATTTTTATAGGAGTATTGGAAGTATTTTGTGTCCTTATTTTGATAATGAGAAGGTGTTTTTTAACATCAAAGGATTTAATCATTTACTTCGTAAAGGCAGAGGTCCTCGTCCAAGAGGGGCTGTATTGGAAAGGCTGAGTCTTTTACCGTATTGTGCATATCTCCTTAACAATCAAGATGTTTCTGTGGAGTATAGGATATCGAGAATTAATTCTACGGTTGCGTGTTTTTGGGGTTTCCAGGCTGTCGTAAAAGGTCAGAGAATAAAGCTTGTTGTCCGACAAATAAACAAAGGTCAGAAACATTTTTTTAGTATCTTTCCTATTAAACACTGAACACCCCACGAGGGGGTGTTCAGGAAAGCTTACCATCAACTTCGTCGATACTATGTATGCTCAAAAGAGTACATCGCAAGCTCTTGAGATTGATGTTAGTGCGAAGTATACATAAAGTCAATGCGGTGATTATCACCATTTTTATCTTTTATTTATACGTGCGTGGTATCATCACTCTATGACTCAAAAGGAAGCCCTCGAGATTCTCAAAACCGGCAAAAACGTATTCGTCACGGGTCCTGCAGGATCAGGAAAGACACATCTCATTAATACGTACATTAAATATCTTCGTGAACACGGGGTGGATATTGGTATTACCGCCTCGACGGGTATTGCTGCGACCCACATGGGAGGAATGACGATTCATTCATGGACGGGGATTGGTATTGCTGCGACCATGAATCAAAGCGATCTCGAAGCGATGGCAGAAAAATCATATCTTTCAAAACGATTCGATCGAGTACGTGTGCTCATTATCGACGAAGTGTCGATGCTCCATCATTTCCGTTTTGATTTGGTGAATAAAGTAATGCGAGCAATGAAGGGCAATGCAAAACCATTCGGGGGAGTGCAGGTGGTTTTGTGTGGAGACTTTTTCCAGCTTCCTCCGGTCTCGCGCCAAGGTGAACCAGCTACACAATTTATTTACACCTCTGATTCGTGGAAGGAGTCGAACTTTACTATCTGCTACCTCTCTGAACAGTTCCGTCAAAAGGACGACACCGTGCTTTCTATATTAAATGAGATCCGTCGTGGTGATGTGTCTGAAGGTTCGCGTGATTTGTTGCTTTCTCGGTTTAATAAAAAGGCAGAGTTGGAGATAGAGCCGACTCGACTCTTTACGCATAATGCTGATGTAGACACACTCAATGATAAAGAGTTGGCAAAGCTCAAGAGCGATGAAGAGACCGACTATTATATGGATTCTATCGGGCGCGATATTCTGGCCGCGACTCTAAAGAAATCCTGCCTCGCGCCCGAAGTCCTCCGCCTCAAAGTCGGCGCCCGCGTCATGTGTGTAAAAAACAACTTTGAAGAAGGTTATGTGAACGGAACCCTCGGTATTGTTATTTCGTGTAAAGAAAATCAGGACCCAATTATTCGTACTGCACTGGGAAAGGTAATAAAGCTCGAGAAGGCGTCGTGGAAGATTGAAGAAGACGGCAAAGTAAAAGCTGAAATCAAACAGTATCCGCTTCGTCTCGCGTGGGCTATTACCGTCCACAAGAGCCAGGGTATGTCACTTGATGCTGTCGAGGTGGATTTGTCTAAAGCCTTTGAACCAGGGATGGGATATGTGGCACTCTCGCGTGTGCGAACTCTCGAAGGGCTCTCTATTTTAGGCATGAATGAAGCAGCTCTTTCGGTTCATAACGAAGTTCTCGAATTTGATGCAGAATTACAGAATCAGTCAGCCGAAGCCGAGTCAGATATTTTAGAAATGAAACCCGGCGAATTAAAAAAGGCACAGGAGGCATTTTTGAGCACTATAAAACCTCAACCTAAAGAAAAGAAACAGTCGACGTTTGAAGAAACCCTCGAACTCATTGAGGAAAAGAAGAGTATTGAAGAGATGGCAACCGAAAGGGGAATCACTCAGGAGACGATTGTGGCTCACATAGAGAAACTTCTCGAAGAGGATACCAAGATGGATTTGTCCTATCTTCGTTACGAGATTTCACCTGCTCACTGGAAGAAAATCGAAGAAGCTATTAAAGAACTGACCGTCGATTCTGATGATGTTATGCTCACTCCGGTGAAAAATAAGGTAGGGGCAAATGTTTCGTTCCTTCATATTAGGCTTGCACGAGCTATTTTAGGCTTTGCCCCAAAGAAGAAATCGGAATAGAATGTATATATGAAAAAAGATCGCAAAATATTCATCGTAATAGGGCTCGTTGCTGTCATATTGGTAAGCTTCCTTATCTGGCGCAGTGCCGAGGCTCCTGACCTTCGAACAATATTTACCTTTACCTGTGCTAAAGGAAAAACTGTTCAAGCAATCTTTATTCCCGAGGCCGTGTCACTCAAGCTTTCTGACAGTCGTTCGATTCTTCTTAAGCAAAAAGTCTCTGCATCGGGTGCTCGGTACACAAACCTAGATGAAAGTATTGTATTTTGGAATAAAGGAAACACTGCATTTATAGAAGAACGAGGAGTAACAACATTTGCTGACTGTATAACAAAGTAGTTGACGCAGCCTATATAGTATTGTAATTTCAATTTGAAAAGCTCAACATGGTGTTGGGTTTTTTCATGAAAGGTTTCTTTATGGCGGACGTTCTTTTACTTACAACTCAAGTTCGGTTAACGGTTGATTACGGGCTTAGTGTCGAAAACGCAATAAAACAAGGAGGCTACACTCCTTCTCGCATGACGCAACTCTTGCAGACGCGTCGTGATTTTCGGTCATATTCTGCTGAAAAAAAGACGGTCGTTGCGCATATTACCTGTGTGCAAATGGAGTGTCGTATTGGTGATGTATTGCCTTTGGCCCAAGATAATGTGCCCAAGGGGATTGTTCTGCGACAGCCAAAAGACATTCGTGAAGTGCTGGCTCTGGGGCCGTATGCCTCTCAGCGCTCTGAGTGTAGTTTGGCGATTGTGGCGCCACACCTGGTTTCTCCAGGTTTGGCGAACCTGATTCTGAAACTTCTGAAGTATCCGGAGTGGATGGGGCTTATTCCCAACACCTGGGATCCTGAGCACGATCGGATCAACCAGTATGGATTTGTTGCTTTTTCGGACCCTGTATAGGGAAAGGGGTGGTCGGCGGGGCGCGGAGCGCCCCGCCTTTTTTATTGCCCTCTACCTAAAACCACCACCTTACCCAATCCTTGCAATTTTGCTTTATACGTGCTATAATTCTCTCACAACAGTAATTCACCTCCTTTATGAGGCGAAACAGTGCTCTGAATCTCTTGTCATTATGTTACTCATGGACTCGGGTCACATCAATATATGACAACACACAAAACACCAGAAACGGCTTCACCGGAAGCTGTTACCTTTAAAAGTCTCGGTATTAACGAGAAGATCCTCGCTGTTCTTGAAAAGAACGCCTTTACTATTCCTACACCTATCCAGGCAAAGGTTATTCCTTTTGGTATTCAGGGTAAGGACATTATCGGTATCGCACAGACCGGAACAGGCAAGACTCTTGCTTTCGGTATTCCTATGATTGAACGCCTTTTGGCAAACGATGAAGGACGCGGGCTTGTTATCCTCCCAACACGTGAACTTGCTCTCCAGGTAGACGAAACTATTCGAAAGATTGGTTATGCTCTTGGTATTCGAAGCACTGTTTTGATTGGTGGAGACTCTATGTCACGACAGGTTCGTGAACTCCGTGCAGGTCCAAACATTGTTATCGCTACTCCAGGTCGTCTCATCGACCATCTCCAGCAGGGAAATATCAAACTCGATCGCGTTTCAGTAATCGTTCTCGACGAAGCTGACCACATGTTCGACATTGGTTTCGCTCCACAGATTAAAGAAATCATGAAGAAAGTGCCGGCAACTCGTCAGACACTCCTTTTCTCTGCGACTATGCCAAACGAAATCGCAAAGCTTGCTGTTGAACACATGCAGCTTCCACTTCGTATCGAAATGGCTCCAGCGGGAACATCTGCTACAAACGTTGAACAGGAAATCATCGTGGTGAGCCGTGGTGCAAAATTCAACCTTCTTGTAAAGATTCTCGGTGAGACTCCAGCGGGAACTCCGGTTCTTGTCTTTACCCGTACAAAGCACGGTGCAAAAGATATTGCTCACGATCTCCGAAATATTGGAACAACTGCATCTGAAATTCACTCGAACCGAACTCTTGCTCAGCGAAAGGAGGCTCTTGAAGGTTTCAAAAAGCACAAGTATCAGGTACTTGCTGCAACAGACATCGCTGCTCGAGGTATTGATGTTAAAGACATCGGACTTGTTATTAACTACGATCTTCCTGAGCAGTCAGAAGATTACGTTCACCGAATCGGCCGAACAGGTCGTGGAGGAAAGTCAGGTAAAGCAATTTCATTTGCTACACCAGATCAGAAATACGATATTACTTCAATCGAACGATTGATTAAGAAGCCTATTACAACAAAGAGCCATGAAGGTGCGGTCATGGGATTCTCTCAGGGTCCTCGATCATTCCGAGGTGGATTTAGCCGAGGCGGACGAGGAGGACGACCAGCTCCACGAGGCGCTTTCAAAACCAATACGAATCAGGCATACAAGGGTGGTGCTCCACGATCTACTTCAACGGTAGGCGAAGGTGCGGCTCCACGAAGCACAGGTTCTTCATATTCAGCACGTCCATCATACGGTGCTTCACGACCTTCATATGGAGGCGCATCACGTGCTCCATACCGAAGCTTCTCTTCATCATCATCAGCTCGTCCTTCATACGGCGCGGGTGCAGGTGCTCGAGCCCCATACCGTGGAGGTTCAGCTGACCGGGCTCCATCAGCTCGACCAGCATACGGATCTTCTGCAAGCGCATCACGTGCTCCATACCGATCAGCTTCATCTTCTTCTTACTCAGCACGCCCATCATATGGAGCGTCATCAGCGCGACCTTCGTTTGGCGCAAGTTCATCACGTCCAGCTTTTGGTGCATCACGTGCACCTCGATCAGGCGGAGCGTTCGGACGAAAGCCAAACCTTGGTGCATACACAGGACGAAGCGCAGGTCCACGATCTGCTGGTCCTCGCACAGGAGGTTTCAAGCCTCGAACAGGCGGTTCATTCCGTCCTCGAAGCTAGGTGCAATAGTTTTGCCTAAAGATAGGTAAAGCTTTAAGATTGGTCTATGAAATATATTTCTCGGTTGGTACGCGGTCTGTGTGTTCTCACACTTTGTCTGCCGTTATTCGTGTCTGCTCACGCAGGTATCGAAAAACAAGCAGGGAATGTGGCGGTCTATTTGAAACAGTTTCCTTTAGCACCTCTCGTAGGTGAAGAAGTGAAATTCTATTTCGGATTCAATGACCGCACGAATCACAAACAGCTTGCCAACATGGCGGTGAACGTTCGAGTGATTGATACCTTTACAGGGGATGAATCACGCGACGTGGTCATTTCTGAAAAGAATTTCACAACCGATGCAAATGGTGATTTTGATTTTACGCATACTTTTACTAAAGAAAATTATTTCGACGTAGAGGTTAGTATGATTGATCCATCTACGGATGCTCCCGTCGAGACAGGTGTGTTGGTTCAGGTTCGTGGCGCTGGGACAGCTACCGGCACACAGAACGCATCACAAGGCTCACAACCTCTTTCTTCATTACTCTATGTAGCAGTTGGTCTCATAATTGGCGGTTTAGCAGTGCGACGCTTTCGATTTTAGTCTTTATAAGGTACTCTAGGATTCTTATGGCTCAAGGAGATGTAGTTCTCAGATTTGATGAAGTGTCGTTTGAATACGGACACAATAAACCAATCCTCGATGAGGTGGACTTTTCTGTGCGCCGAGGTTCAAAGATTACTATCATGGGACAAAACGGGGCGGGTAAGTCGACATTGTTCGGACTTATTACTAAAACCCTCAAGCCTGAATCAGGAACAATCACTATTGTGAATGGTTTGACGATTGCTATCTCTCGCCAGGTTATTCCTCGACCAGAAATGGAGCTTACCGTTCGCGCTTTCTTTGAAAAATGTTTTAAAGACAAGGTTTACGATATCGATCCACGAATTGATGCAGTGTTGGAGGCGGTGAATTTTAAAGCGCCGCACGACCGCATTGTGAAGTCTTTTTCAGGGGGGCAGCAGGCGCGCCTTCTTCTTGCTTCAGCACTTATTCAAGATCCTGACATTCTTTTGCTCGACGAGCCGACAAACAATTTGGATAAAGCAGGGATTGAACATCTCACACACTTTCTTAAGCAGTATAAAAAGACGGTTATTGTTATTTCCCACGATGCAGAGTTTTTGAACGCATTCTCTGACGGAGTTTTGTATCTCGATATACACACTCGAAAGATGGAACAATACGTTGGAAACTATTTTGATGTATTAAAGGATATCACTGCGCGTGTTGATCGTGAGAACCGTGCCAACGCACTCCTTGCAAAGGAAATTCAAGCAAAGAAGGATCAGGCAAACATGTTCTCTAATAAAGGAGGGCAGTTACGTCTCGTCGCAAAACGCATGCGTGAAAAAGCAGAAGAGCTTGAAGAAGATATCGTTGAAGTACGTAAAGAAGATAAAACTATTCGACCTTTTACCATTCCATCACAGCCTGATTTCACAGGGGTTATTTTGAATATTACGTCGTACCAGGTTATTAAAGATCATAAGGCGACGAAGCGGACCGCGGCCATTAAACTCAAGAGAAAACAACATTTATTGCTCCGCGGTCCGAATGGCATCGGCAAATCAACACTTCTCGAAGCACTCGCATCAGGAAAAAATCCTGGAGCGGTGATTTCAGAAGGAATTCGCGTTGGATATTACCGACAAGACTTTTCTACACTCAATTTCGAAGACACGGTATACGAATCGCTCCTATCAGCATCAGCAACTCACATAGAGAGTCAAATTCGTGGAACCGCAGCAGGATTTTTAATACACGCAGATATGATGGATACAAAGATTGGAAGCCTTTCAGAAGGACAGAAGGGTCTCGTGGCATTTGCACGACTTGTCCTCCAGAAGCCGGGACTTCTCATTTTGGACGAACCAACTAACCACATCAATTTCCGTCATTTGCCTATAATCGCCAAAGCACTCGATGAGTACGAAGGTGCCATGATTCTTGTTTCTCATGTTCCTGAATTCGTAGAGCAGATTCGCATCGACGAAACACTCGATTTGGATAAATAGGGAAAGGTGGCATACTGGACAAGTTCAGCTCCTTTAACCCTCAATGAAATCTTTTTAGATGAACCCTGTACTCACGTTTGCAGGAGACATTAACGTTCTTTCGCATGTTGGCACTGCTGTAATGGCTGTCGGCGGAATTGCTACTCAGCGGACTCCCGATCACATTAGTGGCTATTTCACACTCATGTCAGCGGTGACGGGAAAAATAATCATGGTCCGTCAGATTGGCGAATGTCCTTTGGAACAAGCTCACTTTCGTTTCGATAGTTCTCTTGAAAAAGCCCACCGACTCTTTGATAATCCGACACATGTCAGTAGTTGGCAGAGTCGAGATAAAATTCAGGGAATGCATGCGGGTGCGATTCGAACAGAGCAGTATATCTGGTCATTCGCTGGTTTGCCTGAGCATTGTGATGAAGCGGCGATGGTGTATGTTGCATACAATTTCCACATGCTCACCCAGGACCAAGTCCGCGACATTTTCGCACCCAGTTCCAACACTGTTGGCAGAACGTTATTCTCCAAAGCGCTTAAAATTGCCGTCTAGTTCAGAAGACCGAAAGGTCTTCTTTTTTATGTTTTCTTTATGTTCTGTCTTGGATACTAGTTAATATGGAAAAAGACTTTGATGAGTGGAATAAACAGAAGAAGGTTCTTGAACGAAAACAAGATAAGTTTTTATTTAAAGAAGGGGAAATATGGTGGTGCGCTATTGGACTTAATGTTGGCAATGAGTCCTGTGGTAAAGGCACGACTTTTCGACGTCCGATTTTAGTCATAAAGAAACTTTCCAGTTCTCAGTGTATTGGTATACCGTTATCAACTCAACGAAAGGTAGGGTCGTGGTTTACCAGTATCTTCATTCAGGATCGTATTCAATACATATTGCTATATCAAATTAGAATGTTTTCAGTATATAGATTCCAAAGAAGGATTACTGTTCTTGAGCAGGGTGATTTTTTAAGGGTAAAACAAAAGCTCGAGGCGTTGCTCGAGCTTTCGAATAATCACCAGGATGTTACTCCTGGATCGGTGGGTAACCCCAAAGCCACATAGTATCAAACAGATAAAATGGTGCAATCCCCATTTTTATCTCTTCTTTATGAGATAATAACCGTCTATGAAATACCGGATATATACCACTTCAGAAAAGGCTTGGGCAGGGATGATTTCAGGAATTGAATCAGCGCACGCATCGGTATATCTCGAAATGTATATCCTCGACGATGATTCGCGGGGAACTGATTTTTTTAAGGCGCTCGAAGACGCCGCTCGACGAGGTGTTCGTGTCATTCTCGTTCTTGATGTGGTGGGGAGCTATGACTTGCTCAGCAATGCAGTGTCACGACTACGTGAAGCTGGTGCTGAGGTTGTATTCTGTAGCTTCTTTTGGAAACGACTTCATCGCAAGGTGCTTATCGTTGATGAAACGCTTGCTTTCATCGGTGGCGTGAATGTGGGTAAAAAATATGCACAGTGGCGTGATTTGCAGGTAGAGGTGCGAGGTACGGTGGTGCGTTCTGTCACACGTTCATTTGCTCGCGTGTATAAAAAGTGCGGAGGTAAAAGTACGATTGCTGAATCTGTGCCTGAAATAGGGCCTCTTAAAAAGACCCAGCTCTGGTTTGTAGATCACGGTATCGGCAAACGTCGACAGCAGTTGAGAAAATACTATGAGGAGCGATTGGATAAAGCTCAGGCGTCAATTACTCTTGTGACTCCATATTTGTTTCCACCGCGTTGGTTTATTGCCCATCTCCACCAGGCGATTCTTCGAGGTGTAAAAGTGGATATCATTATGCCCGAAGCGACTGATCACTGGTTTGTAAACGGGGTTAATCGTTCATTTGCTTCAAATCTCACAGGGCTCGGTGCGACCTGCTATTTCACCAAGGAAATGAATCATGCAAAAACCATGATTGTAGATAGGAAAGAGGGAATCATTGGTTCTCAGAACCTCGACCTCTTTTCCTTTAATTTTAATATTGAAGCCGGCGTATTTTTCCACGATCCGCGTATGGTCGAAGAATTAGCCACCATTGTTGATAGCTGGAAGTTCGAGGCAAAGGTATACCATCCCGGTGCGTGGACTCTGCGATGGTATGACATTCCGATGGCTTTCTTCTTAAGGCTTGCAGGGTTTGTGCCGTTGGAGTAAGTGAGATAGGATTTATAACATTAATACAACAATGCATAACGAACCACTTCCAAAACCAGTTGCCACTCCACAAGTTACCGCTTTGGATAAAGCACTCAAAGAAATAGGTGTAAAGACTGTTCTAGAACATTGGGATGGTCATAAACATATTGATATTGCGATCCTTGATGCAAAAATGTTTATAGAGGTTGATGGTTTGTATCATTTTGTAAATGCTGAACAGATCGAAAAGGATTTCAAGCGCAACCATTTCTCTGATGGTGACGATTTTGTGACTATGCGAATCACAAATCAGTTGATTGATAGTATTTATTTAGAGCGGATTGCAGAAGCAATAAAGACTGTTGTGGATAAGAGATTAAGAAAATAACTTATATATGAAACGAATCTGGTTCCCCGGCCTCATAGCCCTCATTATTATCGGCGCAGTCTACTTCTCTTTTTTTAGGGGAGCGAGTTTGTTGCCGAAGCCTGCGCCGGCCACGGGTGCAGATTTGTTCGCAGAGCAGGCGGCCGGCGCAGGCCAGGGCAAGGACAGCGAGACGGCAACGGGCGACAAACCAATGGGTCCAGAGCGACCGACAGCTGCAGGAACGACAGGGCAGAACGGAAACCTTACAAACGATAATCAAAACATCATGAACGCTATTCTTCACACAAACCTCGGAGACATCACTATCGCTTTTAATCCAGCTACTCCAAAGACTACTGAGAACTTTATAAAGCTCGCCAAATCTGGTTTTTATAACGGCACAAAGTTCCACCGCGTAATCAAAGGCTTTATGAATCAGACTGGAGATCCATTATCAAAAGACGATGCCCAGATGGCTCGATGGGGTACGGGAGGTCCTGGATACCAGTTTGCTGACGAGATTGGTGCTGAGAACCACAATGTTCCAGGAACCATCGCTATGGCAAATGCCGGTCCAAATACAAACGGTAGCCAGTTCTTTATCAACGTTGCTGACAACAGCTTCCTTGATACCAAGCACACAGTATTTGCTATGGTAACAGAAGGTGCTGAAGCGGTTATGGCAATCAACAATACAAAGACAGGTGCAAACGATCGACCTGTAGAACCGGTTATCATCACTTCAATCGAGCTTAAATAAGTAAACGTAATGGTGCACGACACCGTATATTCAATTAAAAGAAACCCTCGAGCCAAAAGCTTGAGGGTTTCAGTGTATGCAGACGGTAGATGTGTGGTTTCTGCGCCGCCGTTTATTCCAGAATTTATGGTAAAGTCCTTTGTCGCACAAAAATCAGAATGGATTTCTGATGCATTAAAACGATTTACGCCATTTCGTCCTGTTGTGCGAAGAAAGAATTCACGTGCTGAATATATAAAGCACAAAGAAGCCGCACGAGAGCTTGTCACACGGCGTCTGCCAGAGCTCAACGCGCTCTATGGCTTTAAAATAGGAAAGATTGCTATCAGAAACCAAAAGTCTCGCTGGGGATCATGTTCAACTCACGGCAATCTCAACTTTAATTATAAAATTGCACTACTTCCACAACACCTCGCTGATTATTTGATGGTTCACGAACTCTGCCACCTTCGTGAGTTCAATCACTCTCAAAAGTTCTGGGATTTGGTGGCTAAAGCGGTGCCAGACTATAAAAAACTACGTGCGGAACTACACAGACAGGGTGGAGTACTTGGATAGTGTGTTTGTGGCTAGAGTGATAGACTTTAGGTATTAAAACTAACAATATTTTATGCCACCAGAAGTAGCTCCTGCAGCAGTTGTTGTACCTCCTCAGAAAATTGGAAAATTCAAAGCAAGTCGTATTATTGTGAGCGAATCTTGGTCTGTCTTAAAGCAGGACAAGGAATTACTCTTTTTCCCAGTCGTATCAGCGATTGTTTCTCTCATTGCCACCGGTGTTTTCATAATTGGTTACATCTTATTTGCGCCGGCTATTCCCGAGGGTTTCAGTCGTGAGAATATGACGGGTCTAGAGTATCTTGTCGTATTGGTGTACTACATCCTTGTCTTCTTTGTTGCAAACTTCTTTCAGACCGCGATGTACGTGATTATCAATGGACGCTTCAGCGGTCTGAATCTCGGTTTTATGGATGGTGTAAAGGGCGCGCTTGCGAATATCGGGAATGTCTTTATGTGGTCTCTTATTTCTGCGACCGTGGGCGTGGTACTACGAACGATTGCTGATAACTTTAAATTGGCAGGACAGATTGTTGCAGGTCTTTTAGGTGCAGCGTGGAGCATCATGACCTACTTCAGTCTTCTTTCGCTCGTGATTGGAAAGACAACGGTTAAAGGATCATTTAAAGAGTCAGCAGCTATCATCCGAAAAACATGGGGTGAGGTATTGATTGTAAACACAGGTGTTGGACTATTCTTTGGCATCATCACTTTCGGCGTCTTGTTTGCACTTTTGGTGCTCGGTATGATCGTGCAGAATTCGATTGTGTTTATCGCGCTTGGAGTGATTTTCGTCCTTTTCTTGATTGCAGTTATAGTTGTTTCTTCAACACTTGATGCAATATTCAAATTCGCCCTCTATGAGTATGGTCGTTCAGGGAAAATTATTTCTGGATTTACTCAGGAAATAATCACAGGTGCCTTTAAAAAGAAATAAACGATTGCCAGAGTATATTAAAGTAACTGCCAAAGCGGGGAGCAAGAAGGATGAGGTTGCCATGAAGGGTGATCGGTACATTGTTTCTGTTCGAGAACCTGCAGAAAACGGGCGTGCGAACGCTGCAATCCATAGCGTGCTCGCACGACACCTCAGTGTTCCGGAAAAATCACTTGCATTGGTGCGAGGAGGCGACAAGCCGTCAAAGCTTTTTATCAAACACCATGCCTAAAGCACCAACATCACGGTACTACCTCTATATGCTTGTCTGTGCCGACGACACGCTCTACACAGGCATCACAACTGATCTTGAACGCAGAGTCACTGAACACAACACAGGCAAAGCAGGTGCAAAATATACGCGTGCACGCCGTCCGGTCAAAATGATTTACTCAAAAAAGTACAAAGACCGTTCAAGCGCATCAGTTGCCGAAGCGGGTATGAAAAAACTCTCGCGTGAGGAAAAGTTAGCGCTTGTGGCCACGAACTGATAGTCTGTATCTATATGAAAAAAGAACGCGAAGAACGAACGCCTGAAGGGGAAGAAGCTCCAGTGTTTCCTATGAGAATCAACAAGTACCTTGCTATGGAGGGGCGAGGATCACGCCGTGATATGGATAAGCTCGTAGGGGGAGGAAAGATTTTAATCAATGACAAAGTGGCAGTCCTTGGTTCAAAAGTAAACGAAGGTGACAAAGTAGAGATACGTTTTCACAAGGTAAAACAAGATAAAAAGTAGTTATCCACAGGGAAGTGCTTGCAGGTGAACTCTAGTTCACTTATACTGTTCATATAAGTTTAACGGCTTAAAACCAAACGATATATGAGCAAACACGCAACAATCAAAGCAATAGAATACGAACTCGACATTATCAACCGACAGATCGATATGAAGATCATCACGGGTCGTAACTACAAGAAAGATTCCCTTCGCCACAAGTATCTTCTCGCACAACTCCGATCTATCCGTGCACGAGAGAGCTTCAACTGGTTCGGCAAGCTTTCACAATCATTCGCAACTCTAGTATTCTAATACCAATGTTTGAAGACTATAAGAAAAAAATAATAGACTTCTATATCCGACATAAACGAATGCCGGGGTATAAGGAGATCATGGATCTTACAGGCTTCAAGTCTAAAAATGCTGTCTACAAACTCATCAACAAACTCGTTGATATGGGTATTGTAACCAAAGATGGTCAAGGACGTATTACATTTGTTAGAGCGATGGACGAAATACCTCTCCTCGGTTTGGTTGAGGCGGGTATTCCGACCACTGCAGAAGAGTCAGTGCTTGATACCATGAATATCAATGCGTATTTGGTGGAGAACAGACAGGATTCGTACCTACTCGAGGTCAAGGGCGATTCAATGATAGAAGAAGGTATCCGTGAAGGTGATCTCGTGGTTGCGGAAAAACGAAGTAATGCTAAAGAAGGTGATATTGTCATCGCCGAAGTCGATGGTGGCTGGACGATGAAGTACTACAAAACCAAAAACGGTAAAGTGTATTTGCAGCCTGCAAATAAAAACTATAAACCAATCTATCCTGAATACGATCTAAAGATTGCTGCGATTGTGAAGGGGGTTATTCGCAAGTACTAGTCGTGGTATTATTTTAGGGTGCAAAAGAAACTCTTATTAGTAGCAGGTGCCGTGATTCTTGTCGGCACCTTTTACATTATGTTTGGTGGTTCTACTAAGATTAAAAATTACCCGACAACGGTTGGACCTATTGTTGCCTTCGGAGATAGCCTTGTCTTTGGATACGGTTCTACCGCAGGTAATGACTTCGTAACGCTGCTTTCTAAAAAGCTGGGTGAGCCGATTGTAAATCTTGGTGTCTCAGGAGATACAACTGCGCAGGGACTCGCGCGTATTGAGCAAGTCACTGAACTTAAAGCCTCGAATTACAGTTGTTCTCTTGGGAGGGAACGATTTCCTTCGAAAGGTAAATAAGACAGAGACATTTGCCAATCTCCAACAAATTATCACTACCATACAGTCATCTGGTTCGGCGGTTTTACTCTTGGGTGTACGAGGAGGTCTTCTCATTGATTCTGTAGATGGTAAGTTCAAGTCTCTGGCTAAAGAAACCGGCTCTGCATACGTCTCAAACGTACTTGATGGCTTGTTTGGCGACGGTCGGTATATGTTTGATGCTATTCACCCCAACGACCTAGGTTATGCTACGATCGCGGACCGAGTATATCCCATACTTCTCAAGCTTTCTCGATAGTTTCCGGTGGTATACTTGGGTAGTAATTGTTTAAGATCCTGACGCTGACCCAGTAGTACATTTTATTTATTCAACTTTTCTTTTAAAGGAATCTTTTATATTTTATGAAAAAAGGATATACACATAATATTGAAAAATTGACTCTGGAAAACGATCGTTTTAGAGAAGTGCTTTATACCGCAGATTCATGTCAGCTTGTTCTTATGAGTCTCAAGCCTGGCGAAGAGATAGGAAATGAAGTTCATGAAAAAGGTGATCAGTTTTTTAGATTTGAAAAAGGGCAAGGTAAGGCAATACTTAACAACACGGAAGAGATCATACTTAAAGACGGTACTGCTCTGATTGTTCCTGCAGGTACGTGGCATAACATTATTAACACTTCCACTACAGAAGCCTTGAAGATGTATACACTTTACGCACCACCACATCATCGTAACGGTGTTATTCACGACACAAAAGCCGTTGCAGAAGCAGACAACGAAGAGTTTGATGGAACTACTTCTGAATAGTTTTTTTACCTTTAGCCTGTTGTCCTGCATGATTCCCGGCAACCCAACCGGTAGTCCAGCATAACTGAAGGCTATATCCACCTGAAGGTCGGTCTACATCAAGCACATCCCCTGTAAGGTAAAGGTTCGAGAAGAGGCGAGACTGCATTGTTTTAAAATCCACTTCTTCTAGCTTTACGCCACCAGACGCTACAATGGCATTTTCTTTACCAAGGAAGCCTGTAGGGGTCATTCGCAGGTCTTTAAGTAGCTTTGTAAGAGTAAGACGTTCTTCACGGGTAACAACATTGATTTCTTTTTCTGGATCAAGCTTTGTTAAAGCGAAAACCATAGGGCAGAGGGCCGGCGTAATCAAATCTTTAAGTGCATTCTTGAGCTTTTTATTTGAATTTGCGGTAAACACTTCTTGAACACGAAGATCCATTGCCTCGGTAGTATTGAAATCAGGCATGATGTCGAGCGAGAGCTCAATTTTTTCTCCAGGCTGGGCATATTGCATAGCTTCGCGAATTTCTTTCGAAAAACTGAGCACGAGTGGCCCGCTAATACCAAAGTGAGCAAATACCATACGACCAATGCGTGAATCCATGCGCTTGCCGTTCTTCATAATAGAGAGCTTTGCATGCTGGTGTGATACGCCCGACAAATCTCGAACCCACTTCTCAGCAATTTTTACGGGAACCAACGCGGCATCAGCGGGGATGATTGTGTGACCAATCTTTTCGAGCCAGCGGAAACCGTCACCAGTAGAACCGGTCTCTGGCATTGAAGAGCCTCCCGTTGCGAGGATGTATGATTTTGCGACAATGGTTTCTTTTTCTGTGTTGAGTCCAACAATAACTCCATCTCGAGCATGAAATCCTTTTGCGGGGTAGGCGGTCACAATATCTACCTTATGATCCTTCATGTACTGAACAAGTATGTCATATACAGAGCGTGCTGAGTCTGATTTCGGAAACACCCGATCCTCGTTTTCAACTTTAGTAGCCATTCCTCGAGAATTAAAAAACTCAAGGCTTTCTTTCACTGCATGCTGGGCAAAGGTAGAGAAAAGGAACTTTCCTTTACCACGGAGTTCGGCAAGGAACTTGCGAGGGTCTTGTTTGTCATTAGTGACATTGCAACGTCCACCTCCTGTGATGAGGAGTTTTTTGCCGAGACCTTCATTCTTTTCTACAAGTACAACAGATGCACCGAGTTCAGCTGCGCGACCAGCTGCAATCATACCCGCTGGGCCACCGCCAATTACAGCCACGTCGTACTCACTTTTCTTGGGATATCTCATATACGTAATGACAGGCTATCACGCAATGGCTTTTACACAAAACTTTTTGTAAACGTAGTATTATAGGTGTATGAAAAAAATATTTTTAATCATAAGTGCCCTTATTGTCCTCGCAGGGCTTCTATGGTTTTTGACGCACTCAAAGAGCGAAACTATTATCCAGACGCAGGGCGTAACAGGGGATGTCACGCCACCGAAAGGTGTTTATAAAAGTTCGCTCTTTGGCTTTGAGATTACTCCTGCCCCCGGTTTTACTGTAAACGAGTCATACCTTAATCAGGACTTTGGACCAGGTCGTGAAATCCCAGGAATTGCCTTTATAATCCCGGAGTTATTTTCAAAAGGAACAAATCTTTCCGCAGATTCATATATTGCTGTTGAAAAACTTTCTGATGTTGATTGTGAGCCCGCGTCATTCATTGATTCACCACAGGCAGCAGAAGATATTGTTGTGGACGGGATTTCCTTTAAGAAGGCGAGCGTAAGTGATGCTGGGGCTGGTAATAGATATGATCAGACCGTGTTTGTAACTGAAAATGACGGCGCGTGTATTGCTGTTCGTGAATTTGTACACACAACCCAAATTGCAAACTATGATCCGGGTACGGTCAAAGAGTACGATAGGGCGGGTTTGTCAGCTTTATTTGAAACAATGTTGAAATCCTTGAGGTTATGATTGTGATTGTTCTTAAATATTTTGCAGTCTTCGTTGCGATGCCAAATGGTGGAATGATACATGTTAAATAGTTATAATCAGAACATGAAGTACCAATCCCCATGGATTTATCAGATGAATCAAGAACGTCCCATTGTTACGCTTCCCGGGGACATAACAACATCAGTTGTTATTGTCGGCGCAGGCATTGCAGGCATCTCAACAGCTTTCTTCTTGCTTAAAAATACCGATAAAAAAGTTGTTATCGTTGAAAAAGGTAAATTAGCCCACGGCGCAACGGGACACAATGCGGGTCAGGTCGCGAGCTACTTTGAACGACCATTTTACGAGTTGGTTGAGGAGTTTGGTCTTGAAAAAGCGGCCGACGCACAAAGAGCTATTGAGAATGCTTGGGAACTTCTTGATCGGATGTATACCGAGGCAGGTCTTTCTTTGCCTTTGGCGCGATTTATGGGCCACGCAGGCTTTACTACGTATGATCAAGTTATTCGTCACCTTAAAGACAATATTCAACGCAAAAAGGCGGGATTACGCACTGAAGAAATGCGAATATCTGACAAGGCTCCTTTTCTTGCAGGTATCCCGGCTGAATTTAAAGATTTTTATGAAGTGGTACCGGATACCGAGGTTTCATCGCGACTTCAGACACACAATGCCGCATACGTTGCATGTCTCTCATATCAGAAAGGTTGCTTGAACTCAGCGCTCTTTAGTCAGGAAATTGCATCATATCTATTAAAAGAGTTCTCAAATCGTTGCGCACTCTATGAGCACACTCCTATAGAGAAAGTCGTTTTGCGTGACGGTAAGGCTATTTTAGATGCGGGTAAATATACTATTACCACTGAACGAGTTATCTTGTGTACGAATGGTTTCGAAGGTTTTACTCTGATTAATGAGGGAGGTCTCGCTATTAATACAAAGTTTCATCATTTGGTTCACGGTGTGGTTGGGTATATGTCGGCGTATCTAGAACCAATGAGTAAACCACCAACCGCTGTAAGTTATTTTGAAACTCTGAATACCGATGAGGGTGATCCATATGCTGCCGATCCTTATTTTTACCTCACACGCAGGTCCTTTGATTTCGAAGGTCAGCAGAATAGCAATCTGATCAGTGTGGGCGGTCCCGAGTTTTCTTTAGAAAAAAGAATGGGGTACGACGCTGATTTTGATTATCCAGAGGAGGAAAAAAAACGTATTCAGGCATTTGTACGATCGACATACGACCCAGATCCAAACAAAAAAATTGATTATCAATTCACATGGCACGGACTCATGGGCTATACACCTTCTGGCGTGCGACTTATTGGTGAGGAGCCAAAGAATCGAACACTTTTATACAACTTAGGCTGTAATGGTGTAGGAATTCTTCCTTCAATATTTGGTGCCGAGAGAATATCCAGAATTATCAACGGCGAGAAAATAAAACCGTCTATATTTGATCCACGAGGATAGGGTGTAAATAAAAAGTGGCCGGACGATTGAATCGTCCGGCCAGAGTGCTATACAGCACAGGCAACATCGAGAAGCCAGGGCACCCTGTCAATTCTTTCGAGAATTACAGCGGGTAACCAGATTTTTACATCATTGGGACCATTTACGATGTAAAAATCAGCATCGAACACTTTAGTTTCCGCGAAAAAAACAAATGAATCGCCTTCCTGATAAAACGTTCCTTTGGTGGGACCAGCAACAGTGGTGTGATCTTCGGTGAGTGCAACGTATCTTGGGTGTGTTGTCATCTGAATACGAATGTATGTGGTTGTGGTTGAATGAACAGGTAAGTCATCAGTGGACTCATATTGTGTCTGTTTAGGCGCATTCAGTCAATTCGTAGTTTTTCAGTACATCACATCCTGATACACTATAGCAATATGTATTTGACATTATTCAATAAACATTATTTAATATTTTGTTAAAAACAGCACTCTTTTATTACAATTTCGTCAATGATGTATAAATTGTCCTTTACGCCTAATAATTACGTTTCTCGATAAGGATTCTATAAAGGACATTATATAATAACGTTATTTCATGATGTCCTTTATAATAATCTTTGACATTAATCGTATACTTGTGGTGCTGTTTTCTTTGACTTTGTCGTGTATTTCACTAATGTAGATATATAAGTGATTTTTAGAAATGAACCAGACCCAGCAACATACTAAGCAAATAAAGAGAAAAGCGCTCACCATAGCGCTCCTTTTTGCTGTTGCGGTCCAGTCTACTTCACCACTTGCGGTGTTCGCCGCTTTTCAAAATGATGTTACTTCAGAACAGACGCTCGGTACTGAACCCGTAGTGTCATCTTCTTTTTCCGGAACCCTTATTCCTGGCTGTCCAGCTGGTAAAGATTGTACAGTGCTTTATCGAAACAACCTTTCTACCGGTCAATGGGATCCTTCATCTCCACTCAGCGGAGGTGCCGATTACATTGGTACTGCTGCTGTTCGTTCAATATGTGAGACTTCGGGCCAAATATGTCGTGAACAGGGTTATCAGGATACCGTATGTAGTCCAGATGCTTGGACTAAAAGTGGTTGGAGCTCACCCGGTGACAACTTCCAGCGTGATTATGTAAACGGTTCATGGATTACATATGGTGCATCGGGTGGAAACGATGAATACTGGACAAAGATTACCTGCCAGCGAGATGCAGCACCGGTTACAGATGTGTGTCCAAACATTGACGGTACACAAGCAACAACTCCAACTGGAATGATTGTTGATGGGTCAGGTAATTGTGTGGTACCTCCGGTTGTAAGTACGAATCCTACTGGTTTCCTCGATAGTGCAACGTGCAGCGTTTTTAACGGTTGGACATACGATTCAAACAACTCTTCTGCATCTATTGGGGTTCATTTTTATACTGACACACCTTCAGGTCATGTTTTTATAGGTGACACGCTTGCAGATGGTGCACGTTCGGACGTGAATACCGCTGAGAATATAACAGGCAATCACGGCTACTCTTTCCCAACACCAACAAGTCTCAAGGATGGTCAAACTCATTTGGTCTATGCATACGGTATCGATTCTAACGGGGGAACAAATCAATTGCTTTCAAATTCACCAAAGGAAATTTCTGGTTGTACTACTGGTGGTACAGGAACCGTTAACCGCGCACCTCTCGCACCAAGCCTCGCTCCTGCGACAATCACAGGTTCTGTTAACGTTTCTGCAACCTTCACAGCAACCACAACAGATCCAGATGGAGACAATGTAGATTACGGCTTTGATTGGGACAACGACGGCGTTGTGGACAACTACAGCGGATACGTACCTTCAGGTACTCAGGCTCAGCTCGCACATACATTCACAGCTGCTGGAACATACCCAGTACGTGTTTCTGCTCGAGATATTCAGGGTGCATTCTCTCCAGTGACTACAATTCAGTTCACTGTTACAACAATTGTCGTTCCACCAGTTAACACAGCTCCAAACCTTCCAGCTCTCATCACACCAGCTACAACAGGTACTGCTGGAACTCCTATTCAATTCTTTGTTGTTGCAACTGATCCTCAGAACGACAACCTTTCATACGGCTTTGACTGGAGCAACAACGGTGTTGGTGTTCAATACACCGCTTTGACCGTTTCAGGTGTTGGAGACTCAATTACACGTACATTCGCAGCTCCTGGTACATACACATTCTCTGTGACAGCTCGAGACGCTGCTGGCCTCTCATCAAGCCCTATTACGCATACGATTACCATCAGTCTTCCACCGGTGGTAGTTGTTGGTGGAACGATTTCTGCATTTAGCATCAGTCCAACTACAATCACGAGTGGAAACACTGCACTTCTTACGTGGTCAACCGCAAACGCAACACTTTGTGTAGCTTCAGGCGATTGGTCTGGAAATCAGGCAGTTTCAGGTAGCTTCAACATAGGTACACAGACTGTAAGCTCTGTTACTACAAAGACGTACACGATTGCTTGTGGAAACTCTACGGGTACATCTACACAGTCAGTAAGCCTCACAATTAATCCAGCCGGAACGGGAAACCCTGGCGGAACTATCTCACTCTTCAATGTAAGCCCTAATCCTGTTGTGAGTGGTAACGGTGCAACTCTTTCTTGGGGATCTTCAAACGCAACTCTTTGTGTTGCTTCAGGTGCATGGTCTGGAAACCAGAATACTTCTGGTACTTTTGCGATTGCGCCCGTGACAGTTTTTGCCCCAACCAATCTTACATATACGATTGCTTGCGGAAATTCATTTAGTACATCTACTCAGTCAGTGACTCTAGTTGTTAACCCAACGACCGTTGTTGCTACACCTGACTTCTCAGTCTCTCCAGTTTCAGGTTTGATTACAACTGAGTCAGGAATCACCGCTTCATTTAGCGCGGCTCTTACAATGGCACCATCAGTGAATGTCGTGTTGCCGATTTTGAGTTCAAATTTTGCAGAAGGCACAACGTCTGTAAGAAGCCTTACGTTTACGCCAGCTAACTGGAATCTCGCTCAGACAGTCATTGTGACAGGGCAGAATGACGGCATTCTTGATGGTAATGTGTCGTACATGGTAAGCGTTGGTGCATCAGTAAGCTCAGACCCACTTTGGAACAATATTGCCGCAAAGACAGTTTCAATAACAAACAACGATAACGAATCCTCAGGTAGTGGAAGCGGATCTTCATCTGGAGGAGGTACGGTACGACGTGGTGGAGGTGGTGGCGGTGGACCTTGCGTTGGATTCGGCTGTAGCAAAGTTGGTGTGACATCTACAACAACCAATAATCTTTTGATTACATTTGATACTGTTCGACCGGCAACGACTGGAATTGCAGGACCTGAGCTTGTCTGCCCAGCTGGTAACTTTATTACAGCTTTCCTTAGAAAGGGTATAGATAACAACCCTAATGAAGTACGTAAGCTTCAGTACTTTTTGAATACATATGAAGGTGCAAACCTTGCTATAGATGGTGATTTTAACGGTGCTACTGAAGCTGCTGTAATAGCGCTACAGACAAAGCATAGCGATGAGATCCTTGCTCCTTGGGGTGTAACAACAGCACCAACAGGTATTGTGTACATCACAACAGCGCGTTATATAAATAAGGTGTTCTGCGCAGGTAATCCTACATACTCAGGCAATGAGAGTCTAAAGGACATCATTGATAACACTGTCCTTTATCCAAACGTGGATAACTCAGGCCAGTTTGAGGGTGTGATTGGTCAAGCTACAACAAGCGCTGGCTCTATATCTAATGTGGCGGGCGTGTTTGGGGCCATGTCACAACGGGTGATAGATTTTCTAAAGGACATTCCTTGGTACCAAATACTCATACTTCTTCTCATACTCATAGGTGCGGGTCTTATTATAGCTCCAACGCTTCGACGGGACGTGGCGGTAGATGACTTCTATATGTCCCTTATAAGAGGATCATCAGCTCTCGCGGTAGGAACTGTCCTTAATGTCCTTAATACAATGTCCTTTATACTTAATCCACAATGGTTCGCGGATAAGGCAGGATTTGGACTTGGTTGGCTCTTGGCCCTCGTTGCGATAAACCTCTTTGCAATGATTGTCATCTGTCTCTCAGTTTTGATTGCGCTCTACGACAAGGCTGTACGAGCCTCTGGTTTAACTAAATAAATTAGCGCACAAAGCCCCTCGATCCGTAAGGGTTGAGGGGCTTTGCTTTTGATATACTGTGTATATATGAAAAAGTATACATCATGGATAATAATCGGTATTTTAGTAGTTGGCATTTTTGCAGGGATGGTTTGGTACTCATCACAGCCAGGGAAGTACGATGAGTTTGCTACGTGTATTAAAGATAGTGGGGCAACATTTTTTGGTGCTTTTTGGTGCTCTCATTGCCAAGAACAAAAAGCTCTCTTTGGAAAATCTGCAAAACAACTTCCGTACGTGGAGTGTTCTACTCTCGATGGTCAGAGTCAGACTGAAGTTTGTAAACAAAAGAAAATTGAAGGCTATCCAACTTGGGAATTTAAAGACGGCACTAGAAAGTCTGGAAAATTAAAATTTGCAGATCTTGCATCATTTACAGGGTGTACCTTCACTCAGAGCAAATAATATGGACAACATCACTCTCACCATGAATATAGCATGGAGTGTTCTTTCTGTAGTTGCACAGATACTCTGTGTTGGTATCCTCCTTTCTCTTTATGTTCCAAAATTTAAAAACACGGTGTTCAGTCGGTTTTTCAAAACTCACGGCTTGACCGTGGCGTTTCTCGTTGCACTCCTTGCTACAGTAGGAAGTCTCATCTACTCAGACATTATTGGATATGAACCATGTAAGTTGTGTTGGTTCCAGCGCATCTTCATTTATCCTGAAGTAATTATTTTGGGAATGGCTCTGTGGCGAAAAGAATATGTCGTAAAGCTATATGGTATTGTCTTGGCAATAATTGGTGGTCTTATTGCGTTATTTCACTATGTAGGTCAGCTCGGGTGGAATCCTTTTGGACTTGAGTGCCTTGTTATTGGTTATTCGTCATCATGTGCAAAGAACTTTGTTCTTCAATTCGGTTACATCACAATTCCTCTGATGGCTGTCTCTGCATGCGCACTCATCGCACTTTCTTTGTGGATGTCACTACGGAAGGAAACAACTGTCGACGAATCTAATCTCTCATAACATGGCTTCTACTGTTGCGCTCATACTTGCATCAATTCTTATCGTGCCCGGAGTACTCATGGCATTTGTACCCATGTTGCCCGCATTGTCGTATATGTTCGTGATCGCACTTGTATTTGCTATATATGGTGGATTTGCAGTACTCACTGTTAATGAGATTCTTATTCTTCTCGGTATCGTGTTCGTATCAATCATTATTGATCACAGTTCAGGTGTGTTGGGTGCAAAATATGGTGGTGCACATACAAAGTCACTCCTCTGGGGTATGCTCTGTGCTTTTATTGGCACATTACTTTTACCTCCATTAGGTAGTTTTGTGGGATTGTTTCTCGGTGTACTTCTAGCTGAGTTGTATTATAAGAAGTCTCGAGATAAAGCCCTCAAGGCGGCGGGAAGCGCTTTACTTGGAAGTGCTGTGGGTGTGGGTGTAAATATAGTTCTTGCCATTACTTTCCTTGGCATATTTATTTATTTTGCACTCCCTTAAGAATCATGTTTTCTAAGATAAAACTTATTGGTACGTGTGTTCTTATAGCTCTCTGTATATATCTTTTCTTTGTATTTGATGTACCGTATCGAGATGCTGCTGATAGCTTTACAACGTGTGTGGGTATGGGTAATCCGGTCATGGAATCGTATCCACGACAGTGTAGGGATAAAAATGGTACTCTGTTTATAGAAGAGGTGGTTAGAACCTCTTCAACTGCGACATCGAGTACGAGTACTAATTCTATTTAATACCATGCCAAACGAATCACTCATTCATGCGGACATATTCTTCTTTATCTCAACCATCGCCTTGGTTTTGATATCAATAGGTATTGTTATTGCTTTGGTGTACATAATCAAGATTTTGCGAAACGTGGGTGAGGTGACAGAGAAGATAAGGGTTGAGAGCGGAGAACTCGTGGCTGATCTCAAGCAGCTCCGCACCTCTTTACGAGATGAGGGAATGAAATGGAAGCATATCGCAGATCTCGTAAGGATGTTTTTCATGAGAAAAGGTAAAAAAGTTAAAAAGAAGGTGGATACGCTTATTTAATTACATTAATTTACATCATTATGGTTCATAAAAAATCAGCGGGTTCAGGTAATGCAAAGGCGGTTGTGTTAAGTTTGGCGGGTCTTACAGCTGCAGCTGTTGGGGCGTATTATCTTTACGGAAGCAAAGATGCTACAAAGAATCGTGCAAAAGTGAAAGGTTGGATGCTTAAGGCGAAAGGAGAAGTTCTCGAAAAGCTTGAGGACGCACAAGAGGTGACTGAATCTGCATACATGTCAGCTGTAGACAGTATTGCTAAGAAATATAATAGCCTTAAAACAATTGAGCCAAGCGAACTAGAAGCTTTTATCACTGATATGAAAGGTCACTGGGCCGGTATCTCAAAGAAGGTTAAGTCTGTTACAAAACCTAAGGTTAAGAAAGGAAAGAAGTAATCATGAAGACGTCCTGGGGAAATGTTGCGGGCTGGTATGACACGGTGGTAAACGACAAGGATTCTTATCAGGTCAATGTCATTTTACCTAACCTTGTTCGTATTATTGCCCCTGATAAAGGAAAGAAACTTCTTGATCTTGCGTGTGGACAAGGTTTCTTTACCCATGCGCTTTCTGCCAAAGGTGCTCATATTACAGGTGTAGATATTTCGCCTGAACTTATTGATATAGCACGTAAACACGCGGGGCATAATGAAGAATTTTATGTTTCTCCGTCAGATGATTTGTCTAAGTTTAAAAACAAAAGTTTTCACGCTGTGGTATGTGTGTTGGCGATTCAAAACATCGAACGGATGGCTTTAACATTTAAAGAGGTGAGTCGAATCATTGATGATAAGGGTAAATTCGTGCTCGTACTCAACCACCCTACATTCAGAATTCCTGGCAAGACCGCATGGGATTTCGATGCAAAGAAAAATATTCAGTACCGCAGGGTGGATGAATATCTTTCTGAATCACGTACCGCCATTGATATGAATCCTGGAGCCACTGAAGAAAAGAAAGAGCTCACGTATTCATTCCACAGATCACTCCAGACGTATTCAAAAACACTTTCAAACGCTGGTTTTGCTATATCGCGTATTGAAGAGTGGGTGTCACACAAAGAGAGTGAAGCGGGTCCACGAAAGAGTGCTGAAGACAGAGCACGAAGAGAGATTCCACTTTTTATGTGTGTTGAGTGTGTAAAGATGTAGTCTTTATCTTTTCTTTAGCTACCGCTCGGTAGGATATGTGTATTAGTTAATACACATATGAATACATACGAGATAAAAAACGTAGACTCAATTTTTACGGAAGGAGCAGTGCGACAATATATTTATAAACTTCGAGATATGCCCGATGCTGATAAACCGCGTGAAAAACTGATTGTTCACGGTCCTGGAATGCTTACTGTTGTTGAATTACTGGCCGTTATTCTCAACACAGGTACGGTCAAAGAAGATGTGCTTATGATGGCTTCCAGAATTATTCGGGAGTATGGCGAGAAGAGTTTTGCATCATTTGATGATGCTTCAAAAATATCAGAAAAGCTCAATATACCGATTATCAAAGCGTGTCAGATGGTTGCTTCAAGCGAGCTCGGTAGGAGATTCTTTAAGAAATCTGGAGGTAGAAATATAAGCGTGCGTAATGCAAAAGAGGTGTCTTTGTATGTCCGAGACATGCATGCATTACCAAAAGAGTATTTAAGAGGGATATATGTAAACAACCATCATCAAATTATTCATGATGAGGTTTTATCTATGGGCACAATAGACGCAAACATTGTCCATCCACGCGAGGTGTTCAAGCCAGCATTTGAATACGGGGCTTCTGCGGTGATACTGGTGCATAATCACCCATCAGGGGTAATAACTCCGTCACAGGCGGATATAGACATAACCAAACAGCTTGTGGGCGCGGGAAAGATTATGGGAATAGCTCTTATTGACCACGTTATTGTGGGCAAGGGAAAATTTGTGAGCGTGCCTGTGCTCTATGACTAGATACGAGGCTTTATGTCTTCGATAGAGAGGCTGTAACGGAGTCCGTAGAGCATAAGGAAGCCAAGGAATATAAAGAGTCCCTTCATATCAAATACTGTAAAGAGTATGGTTGCAATGATTGGTCCTACAACATAGGCGAGGGGACGTGCCGTTCTAAAGAAGCTGATGATGTGGGTCTTCGAAGCATCAATTTTCTTAAAGAAATAGGTGTCTGTCATGACTTCTACCATGGCCGCGCCAACGCGAGTCATAAAGAGTACAGCGGTCCAAATAACAGCATTGTGATCGGTAACAAATGCAATGAGCACTGTGGACACGGCCATGATAATAAAACCTATCGACAGCATGATTTTTTCGCCAATTTTATCAGCAAGCCGACCGAGAACCGATTCGAGAAGCACGAAAGGTAAAAGCATTACCGTAAAAATATATCCTATGGTCGACCAGTCAAAACCTACAGTTTCGTGAAGATAAATAGGGGTATAGATGATCATCCATGCATAGAAGAACTGGAGTAGGAATTGAATGAGAAGCACACCTTTAATATTTCGATCGGCCCATATTTCACCAAAGCTCTTCCAGAAGGGCATACGACTATATTCGGGTTCCTTTGAAGCTCGTAAATTGAGTGCCACGAGTGCAATAACAGGAACAAGGAGGGCTCCACTCACTATATAAATATTTTTAAACACTTCGTTGCCGAGGATATATGAGCCAAGAATAGGGGAAATAAGCCAAGCGCTATTAGCAATGGTGAGAAATGCTCCGCGTATCTTTCCAGTCTTACTGTTTGATGAGAATGCTTCGAGAAATATATCGAGTATAAAGTTTATGAGAGATACAGAAACAAAGTTGAGGATGAATGCGGATATGACAGCGAGTTTACCGTCCGTGAAAACAAGACCTGCCAAAGAAAAGATTTCAAGCAACAAAAGACCGATAGTGACTCCAAATTTACCAAAGCGCTTTATGAGGCTTGGCATTTCAATGAATGCAGCAATGGCAAGGATTGAACTTGCAGTATATATAATCCCCACGAGACTTGAATTGCCGAGGATGCTTTCAAGGAAGGAAGAGTTGATATATGCGGGTAATGCGCCGCTAAGGCTAAAAATAAATGCGAGCGCGTACATTACTGAGCGCTTTCGGGAAAGGGTGATTTCTTCAGGCATGCCAAGGATTATAGCAAAAAGGCGGGTTCAAGCGAAGCTTGAACCCGCCTTTTTGTATTTTAAATCGTAAGAAGTACTGGAATCACCACTGGTCGCTTTGCAGTTTCCTGGAAGAGATGTCGTGAGACGGTATCTGTTACGTTTGCCTTTATCATTTCAACATTGAGAGGATTCATACCGCGTGCTGATTCTTCGATTGTATCCTTGATAATGTTTCGGGTGTCTCGAAGGAGGTCCTGAGATTCACGGAGATATACGAATCCTCGAGAAATAATATCAGGAGACTTTCGAAGGCGACCTGTTTGAGAGTCTATGATGGCAAAAACGATGAACATTCCGTCCTGTGAAAGCATCACACGGTCTCGGATGACCACTTCTTGAACATCACCAACAGCGAATCCGTCTACGAGAACGAGGTTTGAAGGGGCCTTTTCCTTGAGCACTCGAATAGACTTTCCACCATCATAGATTTCAACAACAGATCCGTTGTCAGGAATAATAATGTTTTCTTTAGGTACACCGAGAGCCATAGCGAGTTCCGCGTGCTGGCGCAACATGTAGTGATAACCGTGCACAGGCATAAAGAAGCGGTATTTAATCTGCTCGTGAATCCATTTGAGCTCGTCACGGTTTCCGTGACCAGAGGCGTGAATATCAGAGTCGAGATAGGTAATAACTTTAGCCTCGGTTCGGTAGAGGTTGTCTTTAAGCTTGATAACCGCGTTATGGTTTGTAGGAATGATAGATGACGAAAGAAGCACGGTGTCATTCTTTCGAAGCTGAATATATTTATGCTGCTTTGTAGCCATGCGCATAAGAGCGGCGAATTCTTCACCCTGAGCACCTGTTACAAGCATCACAATACGGTCTGGCGGGTAGCTCTCAATTTGCTCAGCAGGAATAATATTCTTGATATCGAGAAGTTTGAGGAGTTTGATGATTTCAACGTTTGTCTTCATGCTACGGCCCTCAACAACAACTTTCTTACCGTACTTTTCTGACATCTTGATAATAGCGATGATACGCTCTACCTGAGATGCGAATGTTCCGATAATAAGACGTCCCCCTACTGCTTTCACGTACTTTTCAATATTTTCAATAACGACAGATTCAGATAGTGAGAAACCTGGCTTTTCAATTGAAGTTGAGTCCATGGTCAAAAGGAGTGCTTCCTTACCAGCAAACTGCTGATACTGCACAACCTCTTCTTCGGTAGGAACACCCTTGATGTTGTCTACACGGACATCTTCGATGAATACAATGTCACCAAATGGCGTCTGAACAATAAGTCCCATTGAGTCAGGAATTGTATGAGAAATAGGGAATGTCTTTACCTTGAGTGATCCACAGGTAATAGTTTCGTTCCCCGTAATAACTTTAATATCCAAGGGCTTTAGATGTGGAAATTCCTCCTGTCGCTTTTGAATCATGATTGCTCCGAACTGTCGGGTATAGATAGTAGGGTAGCCAATACGATCAATGATGTAAGGAATACCTCCGATGTGGTCGAGGTGTCCGTGAGTTACGAACATACCACGAATCTGACTTTTTCGTTCTTCGAGATATTTTGTGTTTGGAAGAATATAGTCGATACCTGGAGTTGCCTCATCTTTAAATTGGAAACCAGCATCAATAACGATAATGTCGTTACCAAATTCGATTGCTGTCATGTTCTTTCCGATTTCTTCTACACCTCCAAGTGGAATGATGCGGAGGTTTTCACCAATAGGAGGAATAACAGCTGAAGGAGTGCGGTTTTCGCTCGACATTGGTCGAGGACCGCCCTGGTTAAATCTTCGCATTGGTTTCTGTCGGCGCATCATGCGTTTTACCTGACCTGTAGCACCCACTGGTCGCGGGCCCTGAGGAGCATGGGATGCGCCTTGACCCATTGGTCGTGGAGCTCCACCTCGATTGTTGTTACCGCGGAAAGGACGTCGACCATCATGGCGACGCATCATAGGTCGTTGACCCATTGGTCGTGGGCCTTGGGCTGCGGGAGCGGGATTTACTTCTACTGGTGCTGGAGCAGAAGTTGGGCTTGTCTGTGGTTTATTGTCTTCCATAATGGTTGTTTAAATATAAATTAATTTTTTGTAATAATGTCTTTCTGGTCTTTCACAAATATCTTCCAAACCGTGTCTGTCTCTACATACCACTGTTCGACGGTGTTAAATCGGTCGCTCGGTGTAGTAATTTCTCCCAAAGTGACTCCGTGGAGTTTGTCTGGAACGGCGTAGATGAAGTTTGGTGTCCAAAGGAATATTGCGGGTGTATCAGTATCAAATTCTTTTCTGAAGAGATTGTATTGTGCTACGACTGCAGAAGTTGACGTACTTGTTCTCATTTTTTCAAGCGCTTTATCTGCTTTAGTATTGGTATAAAGGGCGATATTGAGTCCTGGATCATTTCTCTGAGATGAGTGCCAAAATGGATAGAGATCTGAATTCTTTCCCGTTACGAGTCCAAAGAGAAGTGCATCGTACTTTCGAGGGCGAATAACTCCCTGATTGAGATCTGCTGGTTCAAATACCTGGACGTCCACATGTGCACCGAGTGAAGACCAGTCTGACTCAATTTTCTTTGCTGTGGCAACAAGTTCAGGAATATTTGCTGTTGAAAGGGAAAGGGCAAGTGTTGAAGAAGAGGTTTTTCCTTTGAGTTCAAAGATACCTGTTGAAGGATTCTTTTTCCACTTTGCCTTTGTAAGAGTGTCAGATGCTGCTGTTGAAGAAGATGTTGAAGCTGTAAGTGTTGAGATTTCTACAGTGTTTGCTGGAAGGGGACCGTTAATTTTTGAAGCGTAGCCTTGAAGAAGATTGTTAACAATATAGTCTGAGTCGATAGAGAGACCAAGAGCCTTGCGAACTTCCTTATGGGCAAGAATTTCGTTCTCATTTTGATTAAAGAAAATACCGAATACACGGGTAAGTGGTGCTGAAATAATAGTACGCAGATCTTTTACGCTTACCGCTCCTGTTGGCGTAAGGTTTGAAGCGCTTTCAACAGAACCTTCTTGAATTGCTGCTATGACAGCTTTTTCATTGGCAAAAAATTTGAAATCAAGCGTTGTGATGTGAGGTCTACCAAGAGCGTATTTTGGATTTGCCTTAAGTACTACTTCGTTTGGAATACCGTCGCTTGAACGAACCATGTTCTTGATAATGTATGGTCCTGAGCCGATGGCGTCTATATTGAGTGCACTAAAAGGAATTTGGTCGCTTTCAAGGGAATGCCAAAGATGCTTTGGAATAATACCCAACGTAAGGCTTGATATAAAGGGTGCGTAAGGCTGTCTGAGAGAGAAGACAATAGATTTACCGTCTACTTTTTCAATAGCTACACCTTCCCAGTTAACACGACGCGGACTTTTGAGGTTTGGTTCCTGTGCTTTTTCTACAGTAAATTTTACATCCTCTGCCATGACTGGTGTGCCATCATGAAAAACAGCACTTTCACGAATTGTAAGTGAATATGTTAAACCGTCGGGTGACACAGTTATGCTTTCAGCAAGGTCCGGAACAAACGTTCCTTCAGGTGTAGCCTTTAAGAGACCTGAATAGACAAGTGACGTGAGGTCTCTATCTGCATCAGATACCGCAAGAAGGGGGTTAATGAATCGAGGTGTGCCGATTACACCTTCGATGAGCTCGCCGCCATCGTGGGGAATGTTTACCGAGAATTCAGCACTGGTTTTTCCTAAGAGCGAAAGAGTCGCACATATAAAAATAAGAGCAAATATAAGAAAAAGTACCTTTTCTGTAATAGAAAGTGAATTAAATACAGTTTGAATTTTTTCAAGGCTCTGTACTTTTCGTTCACGAACGAGTGTTCGCCAAAGAGACTGGTTTGGTTCCATGTAGAGGAGAATCTGTCTTTAGGACAGAATAATTTTAAGATTAAAGGAGAGTACGGCTAGCGTAGGAGCGAAAGGAAAGACGTAGCGGCAAAAAGCACGCCCAAAACGATTGTTGCGATAAAGAGGAATTTTTCTGGTCCTCGGCGGGTATGAAATACAGATGTGCCACTGTCAGAACCTCCAAGAGCGCCACCGTTCTGTGCACCTGAGTGCTGAAGGAGGACTGCGAGGATAAGAAGCGCTGAAATAGCGATCTGTATATACGGCATTACGCTAGAAATCGTACTCATGGGGCTTAGGTTAGCATATATTTTGAGACGTTGCAAATAAATGTAAGAGGTATAGTCTTATACGTATAGACAGATAATCTGAGGCCTTTAACCCCTGCTCGTACATGTCGAACACTCAAATAACGATTACAATCGTCGTTCTTCTGGTGGTTTGGTTCCTGTATCGTTC
Organism: Candidatus Parcubacteria bacterium; assembly: GCA_039796155.1. Lineage (GTDB taxonomy): Bacteria > Patescibacteriota > Minisyncoccia > Phycocordibacterales > UBA6065 > UBA6065. The sequence continues at coordinate 12,913 of JBDKKJ010000007.1, read as the reverse complement.
TCTTACATTCCAAAACCCCCACTGTGACGACATTTCAAATCATTGCGAAGACTGATTCGCAAGCTCGGTCCCACACATAACATGGCGTGGGGCTTTTTTCTTTGCTACGATAGCTGTCTAAGGATATGCAAGAACAACACCCTCTACTCACGTTTCTTGACCGATTTCTCGATGTACCGGAGGCAAAGGTAACCTACCTCACAAGAGAAACAGCTATTGATAGACTCATGGCGAAAACTTTTTTAAAGTTATTGCCGAGGTCTGTTACACCTAATCAGATTACAAAATTTAGACTTTTGACGATTCCATTTATTGCGCTACTTCTTGCTCTTGATTTATATGTTGTCGGAACCGTGCTTTTTCTCTTTTCTGCATTTTCTGACGCTCTTGATGGTGCATTGGCACGAACACAGAAGAAGATCACTACCTGGGGCACTCTCTATGATCCCATAGCAGATAAACTTCTTATAGGAGCTGTGTCTGTTATTATTGTTTCAAAATATATTAGTCCGTATCTTGCTCTCGTCATAGTGCTTATTGAAATTTTTCTTGTTTCATCAGCGTATTATAGATACAAAGGTAAGGTGGTTCCTGCGAAGACTATGGGTAAAACCAAAATGATTCTTCAGTGTTTGGGTATTATCATGCTTTTAGCCTTTATTCTCTTTGAAATACCCTTGCTCCTTGTATTTGCTACGTATATTTTGTACGCTGCAATTGTTTTCGGACTTTTGTCGCTTTTTGTGTTTCGTTCTATATAAAGATGGTATAATTAAAGAATCATGAAAAAATCAACAATCATCATCGTAGCGGTAATTGTCATTCTTTTGGGCTATGTCGGTGTTACATACAACAAGCTTGTTACAGCAAAGACTTCTGCAGATGCACAGTGGGCACAGGTAGAAACTCAATACCAGAGACGCTTTGATCTTATTCCTAATCTTGTAAATGCAGTTAAGGGCATTATGAAGCAGGAAACTGCTGTATTCGGAGCAATTGCTGATGCTCGAACTCGCTATTCAGGTGCGACGACCGCGAATGCAAAGGCTGCGGCGGCAAGCGAGGTAGAATCTTCATTCGCTCGACTACTTGTGGTGATGGAGAACTATCCTCAACTTCAGTCTGCGGCTAATGTTCAGACTCTTCAGGCTCAGATAGAGGGTACTGAGAATCGTATCTCAGTTGAACGAACTCGATACAATGATCAGGTTCGAACCTATAATCTCTCGGTATCACGTTTCCCAAGCGCCCTTGTTGCCAACCTTACTGGTTTTGATTCACGAGCTTACTTTGAGGCGGCTGCAGGCACTGAAGTCGCACCAACGGTTCAGTTCTAATGTTTATGAAAAGGCTTACTCGAGCACTTTTCTGTCTTGTGGCGGGGTTCGCTTTCGCGAACCCCGCCTTGGCATATGTGAGCCCGGGTAAACCAACTGGTTATGTAAATGATTTCGCGCGTTTGTTTACGACAGAGCAAAAAGCATTGCTTGAAAATAAAATCGGGAATCTCGAACGTACTGCCGGGGTTCAGTTATCAGTTGTAGCGGTGTCATCACTTGGTGACGAAACAGTAGAGACTTACGCCGTGAAGCTGTTTGAGGAGTGGGGCATTGGTTCAAAAATTAAAGACACCGGACTTCTTGTGCTGGTTGCACCAACTGAACGAAAAGTTCGGATAGAGGTTGGATACGGGCTTGAGGGTACTGTCACTGATGCACAGGCATCCGTTATTATCCGTACTGCTATGACGCCTGCTTTTAAAGAAAATAGATATTTTGACGGAATAAATAATGGGGTAGACCAAATAATTGGAGTAATTGAAGGGGATCCGACTATTACAGCTTCTCTTGCTGACAATCAGCAGTCGAATGGATCGCATCCTGACTATTTTTATCTCGTTTTTATTGCTCTTGTGGTTGGGGTGAACTTTCTCTCTATGATGGCGCGATCAAAGTCTTGGTGGTTGGGTGGAATATTGGGTGCAATCGCCGGGTTTGTCTTTTGGGGTTTAATGAGCGCCGCCATTCTCGCTTTGATCGGGTTTGTTATTGATTTTATCCTTTCAAAATATTGCAGTACGTGGTTTAAGAGCCATACAGGCGGAAATACCTGGTTTTTAGGTGGTGGCGGACGTGGCGGACGAGGTGGCGGTTTTGGTGGTTTCGGAGGAGGGTCTTCTGGCGGTGGTGGCTCAAGCGGCTCTTGGTAGATAGGGACTAGAAGAACTTCTTCAAAAAGACGCGAAAGATAGAGTTTTCTTTCTCAAGTACAGATGTGATAATTTTTTTGGTATCAGAGACCGAAATCACCTTGATACATTTCGCACCAGTGGTTGTTGCAGGGTAATCGTTCCCTCCAGGAAAAAGAGCGTCTCCCACAAACGTGATATGAGAAATGGGGGTACCGAGCATATTTTGTATTGTTCGTATACCGGACGCCTTATCCACGCCTTTAGAAGTAATATCTATAGACGTCATACCACCGATATGGATATCAAATTCAGCAAGAATCGGTGAAAGAATTTCCACCATTCTTTTTCGTTTTGATTGGTCTGGATCCCAGGTTTGTTTTGCTTCTACTGAGGCGTTCTGACCGAGACCGGAATAGGTAATCTGTGTTCCACGGTCCTCTATTTTTTCTCCGTACAATGTCTGGTCCTTTATTATGAGCGACTCTTCAGCTTTATGAAGTGCATCGATGATTCGATTCTTTTGATCAGCCGGTAATCCATCTGCATGCACTTGTTTCCATTCGTTGTCTACATATCTGTACACAGCTGAACCGGTCACGGGTAACAATAAGAGATTTTCGAAGGGTGTATTTGTAGGTAAATTCGAAACAATTTGTTTTTTGAATTGTTCGTATGAGCCACCAGAAATAATTGCTACGTAGTGTGTTGTAAGGAGTTTTGAAAGCAAAAGAGCCATCGAAGAGTCGATTGCTTGTTTGCTCTCTGCGAGAGTTCCATCAAGATCAAATACTATTGTTTTCACACCGTCAGTATATCAAGAATTTCGTCGAGTGAGATTTTTGCCATACAGGTCACTTTGTCTGCAGCGCCGTAATAGATATAGATGATCCCTTTGCGACAAACTGTTCCGCAAGGAAAGACAACATTGTTTACCACACCTTTTAATTCGTAGTCCTCGGTAGGTTCAAATATAGGTCCAACAGTTCGTGAAATTACACGTGTTGGTTCTTTAAGATCAAAGAGAGCTGCACCAACACGATATGTTCCGTGTTCTGATATGCCGTGATAGAGAGCAAGCCACCCTTTCTTGGTTTTTATAAGTGGTCCCGCCATACCGACTTTACGGCTGTCCCACATGCCTCTTCGGGGAGCGAGTACTTCAATACATTTTGTAATACGATCCTTGGATGCATCAAGTGAATCAAGCGTGTCAGCACAAATACTTGTACCGGCGCGATGATATACATAGTACTTACCTTTAATTTTTTCCGGAATAATTACACAGTCCTTGTTCGGTACTCCTGGTTCAGAAAGTGTTTCAGGTGTTGACCACTTATCCCAACGTTTTTTTAAGAAATCTTCAGTTGCTATGGTAGAAATTGCAATTCGAGGAGTTGCTCCATCATACGCGATGTATGTCATCAAAAGCTTTTTGCCCATTTCAACCAATCGAGGATCCTCACATCCCATATTTTCACTTCGACCCAAACCTTCGAAATCCATTCGTGCTTTGTAGGCAGGTTCTTCAGGTCGTTCATCGATAGTGTATCCGTCTTTAGATGAAGCATATCCAAATGTTGAAGCATTATGAGTTGTTGCTGCACGGTAAAGAAGATGAACTTTACCCTTCAAATCAATTGCTGCTGGGTTGAGTACACCACCTTCTTCCCATGATTTTCCTGCGCGGGGGGCAAGGATTGGATTACCTGCAAAGCGTGTGACAAGTTCATTGCCGTGCGGTGCCATTGATCGTAAAAGGTGTGAAAGTGACAAAGACGCTCGTGCACAGTGTGTGTCAGCAGCGCCATAGTATATATCGAGTCGATCACCATCAATAAGCGCACCTGAAGGGAATGCTATGTTCGCTACATGACCCGTCTTCTCATAGTAGGTTTCTGGAACCATGAATGGGCCTTTTGTTCTTCCGATTATTTTACGCGGATTGTTGAGGTCAAGGAGAAGCGCTTCGATACCGAAAATCGCTCCATGTCCGTCGGTGTAGTGCCCAATGTGTGAATAAATAACCAACCAACCATTTTTTGTCTTAAGAGGTACGGCACCTATTTCCACCTGGTCACTGTTATGTCTCTTAAAATCAATTGTATGGCTTGAAAGATTCTCGTACCACGTTTTCCAGTATGAGGGAGACCACATCTCTTCGAGCGTATTAAATTCAGCGTAAGCAATGACTGAAGGTGGTTGATCGGTGTGAACCGTAAGGAGTGCACAATACTTTCCATTTACTTTTTCAGGGAAAAGTACCATTGCCTTGGCGTTAAATGGTGTCACAAGATGCTTCTCAGTCACCGTTTCCAAGTCTTTACTAAGCGCAACCGCAACTCTAATGCCAGGTGCACTAAAAGGGTATGTAGAAAGAGCTGTATAAAACGTGTAGTACGTTCCACCGATTTTTGTCACACGAGGATCTTCACATCCAAAGGCGTCAAAAATAGTGTCAGGGGTTATAAACGGAGCTCGGTTTTCAAAATGCTCGCCATCCTTACTTGTTGCGTGGGCAATTACAGATGTTTGTCGATGAGTTGGGTCGAGATGATCCATTTCTGACACTGCACGGTATACAACATGAAGAAGCTTTTTGTCTTTAATAGGTGACCAGTTAAATGCTGCAGAAGCTTCCCAGGGATTGTTTACAAGGGGAGATATAAGCGGGTTTGCTTCTGATCGTTTAACTATAAACATATTATTTATTTTTTTTCGGTCGAATAATCCATTCAAGGAGATCGTGCACATCTGTTTTTGCAACACAGACATGTCTGTCTCCACCACCGTAATAGATGAGAAGATCTTTACCTTTAATAACAGCTCCACAGGCATACACAACACCAGGCTTCCAGTCATTTTCGTACCACATCTCAGGAACAAGAAGAGGTTCTGGTGAGCGTGCGATCACTTTGGTTGGATTTTTAAGATCAAGAAGCATTGCACCAAGTCGATACTGGTTTGGATACTTCTTATCTACGGCATGATAGAGTACAAGCCATCCTTTTTTAGTTCTAAGTGGTGAAGGTCCTGCTCCACGAACATATGTATCCCACGTAGGACGAGCAGTTTTTTGACCGAACTTGCTATTGATTACTTGTTTACCGTTTTTTATATCATCAAGGTTGTTTACATAGTCGATCTGAACCTCGGGAGAAATGCTGTGGAGAATTGCGAACTTGCCATTAATCTTTTCTGGGAAGAAAACCCAGTTTTTATGAACCTGACCTTTTGGTGAAAGGAGTATTGGATCACTCCAGTTGAATTTCTGAGCATAAAAATCTTTTTCATTAATTGAGATCACTGCGACACGTACAAAATCCCAACCATCAAAGGCATTGAATGTTACGTAGATTCTTCCATCTATTTCAACCATACGTGGGTCTTCAGATCCACTCCAGCCACCACCAGAAGGGTTTTTCTGGATATCGTATGTTTGGTGATCAGCAGGCACAGCATTTGCGCGAGGGTTTAAAAGGGTAAATACAGGATAGGGAACATCTTCGTTAAAGTTCACTCCGTCAGTACTCCATGCATGTCCAAGTCGGGAAATACCATCGTCTCCCATAGCACGGTACAAAAGGTGAATATCGCCGTTGTCTGCTTTAACTGCTGCAGGATTAAATGTTCCTTGTGTCGTCCACGTACGATTTCCGGGTGACAAAATAGGGTTTTCGCACGAGCGTTCTATTTTAAGTTGAGGAGATTTTTTCTTGCTAAATTTTCTCAGCAAAAAAGAGATGATAATAAAAGCAAGAATACATACTGATATGAGAATGAAATATTTCATTATCTTCCGTAACGATCACTTAATCTTATAATGTCATTTTCGTCGAAATCTCCGGTCGCTATTTCAAGGATACTCAATCCATCGGCACCTGCTGATATTCGATGTGCCGTAGTACGGGGAACAAAAAATTCATTTCCGGGGTTCGCCTGAAGTATCTCTGTCCCTTTGGTAATAGAACCTGATCCTGCGATAACATGCCAGAATTCGTCACGATTATTGTGTGTTTGAAGACTAAGTTCTTCGTTTGGTTTTACGGCTATGATTTTTACCGTCGATTTCTCGTTTTTTGTGAACTGACGAAATATGCCCCAGGGGCGATTTTCTTGGTAAGGTGTAAGAGACATGTAGTTTTAAACTATGCTGTCCTCTATTTTACCTTACTTTATTCAAATTCTCTTGGTTTCTGTGTATAACCTCTAATGCTATACTGTGCATATGGAAAATAACGAAGCTCCACTTCTTTCTTTTGAAACTTACCAAACATTCGGTAAGAAGGCGTATTTGATTTTCGTATCAAAGTGGCTTGAAACTCCGACTGTTTTTTTGGTTTTTGCAATTATTATTTCACTTTTAAGAAGAAGCTCGTTTGTTGAACCTCAATATCAGCGTATTGTGGCGATTGGGAGTCTTACCTGTTTCGTTGTTTCAATCCTCGGGCTTATTATTTGTTTGCTTGTCGCACGTTTTGCCTATCGAAGCCAAGGCTTCTCTATTTCTGCCGATGCATTAAAAATTAGACAAGGTATTTTTACAAAACAAGAGATTGCAATTCCGTATCGTCAAATTCAAAACGTTACAATTGAGAGAACGTTCTCGCAGCAACTGATGGGAGTTTCAAAATTGGTTATTGTGACCGCTGGTTCAGATGATGCTGTAACAGTGCAAAATGAATCAAAAGGTATTTTAGAGACAATAGATAAGGATTTAGCCCTGGCTCTTCAGGAGGAATTGCTTCGCCGTGCTGATATTCAGAAAGTGGTTAGCCTCAAGAAATAAGATGCCGACATTTATCATTTTTCTTTCAAGTTTTGATTACAAAATATTGAATGCTGTGCAATCGATTGGTCCCAAATGGGAACCTGTATCGTATTTTCTTTCATACGGTATAGGTGCGTACGGTGTTATACCAGCAATTTTGTTTTTGGTAGCGTTGATGTTTGTTGGTAAATGGCGAGTGGCCGCAGAACTTGTGGTGATTACTGTGGTATCGGCTCTCGTGGTTATCTTACTTAAACATTTTTTTGCGATTGAACGGCCTCACATAATTGATCCATCTATTATTACCTATGATACAGAAACAGGCTTTGCTCTACCTTCGGGTCATGCGCTCATGTCGTTGGTTATTTTGGGCTGGGTAGCTCTCAAGCACCCAAGGAGTCATATCATGCTTTGGGGAACAGTTTTTATAGTTCTTTTAGTCGGTCTCTCGCGGATATATTTAGGTGTTCACTATCCATCACAGGTTATTGCGGGATGGATTTTCGGCGGTCTTCTTCTCTATTGTTTTCGTATTCTCGAGCAAAAGCTCTGGGCACCATATACAAAAAAGTTATAAGTGCTTTTCTCCGTATTTTCGCATTGCTTCTGAGATGCCGTGGAGGTCTTTGCCTTTAGATGTAAGTGAATATTCAACACGGGGTGGCTTTTCACTGAATTCTTCACGTACAACAAGGTTGTTTGAAACAAGGGTCTCAAGTTTTTTGGTAAGTGTACGTGAGCTGATACCTGCGAGCGATGCCTCCAGGTCTCCAAATCTTTTTTTACCTGTCAAAAGGTCGCGGATGATAAGAAGTGTCCAGTGATCACCCACAAGGTCAGCGGTTTTTGCGATAGGACAGACAGCACAATCTGTCTTTTTAGAATTGTTTGCTTTTTTCTTCATTGCGCCACAGCATAACATATATATCAATACTTTACAAAGTAAAGTAAACAGCAGTATACTGTCTTCATTACTTCCATTAATACAATACACATGCAAGATATTATTAAAGCTCTCAACTGGCGTTACGCAACAAAAGCTTTCGATCCATCAAAGAAAGTTTCAGAGGAGGATTTCAGTACAATCATTGAATCAATGAGATTGTCCGCTTCGTCATTTGGTCTTCAGCCTTGGAAATTCATCGTTGTTTCAAATCCAGAAGTTCGCGCAAAGATCCGTGCAGCCTCATGGGATCAAACACAGGTGACAGATGCATCACACCTTGTCGTGCTTACCGTTCGAAACGACGTAAATGAAGCGTTTGTAGATAAGTACATTGCTTCTATTGCTGAGACACGCGGAATGAAGACCTCTGATCTTCAAGGGTACGCAGATATGATGAAGGGTACAATCAAGCCACAGACAGCTGAACAGGTAAAATCATGGTCTTCACGACAGGTATACATTCCGCTCGGTACAGCGCTCCTTGCTGCAGCGACAAAAGGGATTGATGCGTGTCCAATGGAAGGATTTGATCACGCGCAGGTAGATAAGATTCTTGGGCTCGACGCACTTGGCGTGTCCTCACTCGCGTTTTTGACTCTAGGATACAGATCTGCAGATGACAAGACTGCTCAGTACAAAAAGGTACGATATTCAAAGGAAGAAGTGGTGGTGACAATTTAAGTAATAAAAAGACCCCTAGCGGGGTCTTTTTATTATAACTTTCGTGGTTTGTAATCTGCGGGAGCTTTTGCAAGCCACTCCTGAAGCTGTGCTTGCGTAAGGAGTCCTCGTTGTGCACCAACATCTTGAACAACTGATGCTGAATTGATAGGTGCCCAGAGAAGTGCTTCTTCGAGTGACTTTCCAAGTGCAAGAGCGACGGTGAGTGTCGAAGCAAATGCGTCACCAGCACCAGTTCGTTCAACAGGCGGTTTTGGATCAGGGTAGAGAGGCATAAAGAATGCATTCTGACCGTCGTACGCATACGCGCCATTTGGCCCATCTGTTACTACAACAGTTTTTGGTCCAATAGCCCGAACCATTTCCATAAGTTTTTTAATATCAGTCTCCGAAGTCTTCAAAATTCGCTGAGCTTCTTCTTTATTACAAAAGAAAACATCAGATCGTTTGTAGAGGTCTCCCAGTTTCTCAAGTCCAAGATTCATCTGGAACGTACCTGGCTGGAATGCGACTTTAATATCTGGATTTGCCACGAGCCATTTTGTAATTGCTGTGTGATAGTCGAGTGAGTTGCCACCAAGTGAGCTCACGTAGACCCATTTCGGATTCTTCATCTTTGGGTACACTCGATTATAGTCTTGGTGCTTTACAAGGATTGTTCGCTCATCACCATACCAGAGGACATAGTGATAGTTGGTTGGCATACCTTTATGCACGTGAACAAATTTTGTGTCTACTTTGTTACGCTTGAGTTCGGTAATCGCTTCTTGTCCGTATGAATCACCTCCTACATCGGTTACAAGGGTAGAGCGGATGCCAAGGCGCGCGGCTGAGACTGCGGCATTCGCGCTATTTCCAACAGCGTTTATGACGTCAACAGATTCATAAGGAATCTTGTCACCGAATTTCATACAGATTTCGCAATTTGCACGATCAACAGAACAGGTAACGTGAGCTTCCTTTAGCTTAATAAATGCGTCGGTAACGATGTCACCAATCGCCAAGAATTCAATTTGTTTTGAGAACATGGAGACATTGTAGCAAATACAGCTGTATATATAAGGGAAAAGGTCTATTGACTACGAGTGTTTTTGGGTGTATAATGGTATACCAGAAAGGCTTACAGCTTTTCCGAGCCTATGTCGACTCTTTTCGACAAGTCCAATATCAAGTTTTCATCTCTATGAAAAACTTAAGCGTCATTGTTGGTGGGGTGGACGGTAACAGGTTTAGTGTGACTGTTACCGGAATCATCGCTTCAGCTTCGTCGGAGAGCATTCGTTTTGCGATTTCGGAAAAATTTCAAACGTGGTGCGATCCTGTTGGAAACGTGTTCGCCTGTGATGTTGAACATGCGTTCCTCTTCACCGTCGGTTCTGATGTTGTTTCTCTCGATGACGAGAAGTCCGAGGAAAACATCGCTGTGCTCATTCGTAATCTCGTTGGTCAGCTCGATCGGGCGTTCAGTCTGTCCCTTGCTGATCAGTTCTGATTGGCTTCACACAAAGGGGGCCGGAATTTATTCCGGCCCTTTTGCTATTATGGTAAAATAATCCCATGTTTACATTTTTCACATCGCGACCAAAAGCACTTAAGAGTTACGTAGAGGAGGCGCTCGCAAAGAAGGTTGCTATCGGACATTTTAATATTTCAAATCTTGAAGGTTTTTGGGCGGTTGTGAATGCAGCAAAGAAACTTCAAGTGCCCGTTATTATCGGTGTATCAGAAGGTGAAAGAGAGTTTATGGGTGTCACTCAGGTCCGCGCACTTGTTGATTCAGTAAAATCTGAAGGTTTTCCGATTTTCCTCAACGCTGATCACACGTATTCGTTTGAAAAAGTAAAAGAAGTGGTTGATGCGGGATATGATTCTGTTATATATGACGGCACTGAGCAATCTTTTGATGACAATGTGGCTGCAACTAAAAAATGTGTTGCCTATGCAAAGAAAAAGAATGCAAACATTCTTGTTGAAGCTGAAATTGGGTTTATCGGAAAGTCTTCAAAGGTACTTGATGCAATTCCAGAGGGCGTAAAAATTAGCGAAGAGTTTTTAACAAAGCCAGATGAAGCGAAAAAGTTCCGTGATGCAACAGGTGTGGATATGCTTGCGCCAGCTGTAGGAAATATTCACGGAATGCTCTCGGGCGGAAAGGATCCTGCGCTCAATATTGGCCGAATCGGAGAGATTTCAAAGGCTGTGAAGGTGCCATTGGTGCTCCATGGTGGATCGGGAAACTCTGCTGAGGATTTTGTAGCAGCGATTAATGCAGGCGTCGCGATCATACATGTGAATACTGAAATACGAGTCGCTTTTCGCGACGCCCTTGTAGCTCAGGTAACAAAAGATCCATCTCAGGTTGCTCCTTACAAGATTATGAAACCAACTATAGAGGCGATGCAAGCCGTAATTGAAGAAAAGCTTCGTATCTTTAATAAAATATAATTATGGACTCAATAACTGCTCTTAAAACTTTCCTTAAAGACAATTTTAAAGGCGATATCGAGGACTCTTCTGCGACTCTGACTACATTCAGTCATGATGCGAGTCTCCTTGAGGTTCGTCCGCGGATAGTTCTTTTTCCAAAGGATGCTACTGATATAAAAGCGGTTGTTCATTTTGTTCGTATCAATAAAGCCGCATATTCTGACCTTTCTGTGACGGTCCGTTCTGCGGGAACCTGTATGGCTGGAGGACCTCTCAATGAATCGATTATCCTTGATGTAACACGTTACATGCACGGTATTAAAGAGATCACCAAAGAGTACGCTCGAGTTTTGCCGGGAACGTTTTATCGTGATTTCGAGCCCGAAGCGTCAAAACTCGGCGTTCTCCTTCCGTGCTACACAGCTTCAAAGAACCTCAATACGATTGGTGGAATGATAGGGAACAACTCTGCGGGTGAAAAAACTCTTAAATACGGAAAAACTGAAGACTATATTCTTGAACTTTCTGTTATTTTTTCTGACGGCAATGAATACACCGTAAAACCTCTTGATAAAGAAGGACTCAAGGCAAAACTTTCACAAGAAGATTTTGAGGGAGAGGTGTATCGCAAGGTTTGGGACATGGTTTCAAAAAATAAGGACATGCTCGCCGAAGCAAAACCAAAAGTAAGTAAGAACTCTGCTGGATACTATCTGTGGAATGTGTGGAATGGAGAAGTATTCGATTTAACAAAGCTCATCGTGGGTTCACAGGGGACTTTGGCTATTGTGACCGAAGTGAAAATCCGTTTGGTGCCGATAAAACCGCTTTCAAAGTTGTTTGTAATCTTTATGCCTGAGATCAGCAAGCTTGGTGAGATTGTAAACGACATTCTTCCTTTTAAACCAGAAAGCCTCGAGTCATACGATGACAGTACAATGGCTCTCGCTGTGAAATTCTTGCCTTCAATGCTCAAAACAATGAAACTCAACTTCTTCCGTCTCGCATGGAGCTTTATTCCTGAAGGATTTATGGCAATTTTCGGAGGTTTTCCAAAACTCGTGCTCCTTGTTGAATTTTCAGGTGACACTGATGCTGAAATTTATGACACCATGTCGCAACTCGAAGCAAAGATAAAACACTATGGCTTTAGAATGCGTCGGGCAAAGAACGAATTCGATTCTGAAAAGTATTGGACGATTCGACGTGAGAGCTTTAACCTCCTCCGTCAGCACGTAAAGGGAAGACGAACCGCTCCATTTATCGATGACGTGATTGTTCCACCGTCTGCTATGCCTGAATTTTTGCCAAAGATGCGTAAAATCCTTGATGATTATAAGTTGGTCTACACAATTGCAGGACATGCAGGAAACGGAAATTTCCACATCATTCCACTTATGGATATGAAAGATCCAAAGAATGTGCCAATTATTGATGAAGTGTCAGACAAGGTGTATGACCTTGTGCTCTCGTTTAAAGGTTCACTTACGGCCGAACACAATGACGGTATTATTCGAACGCCGTATTTGGCTAAAATGTTTAGTCCTGAAGTGATTACGTTGTTTGCAGAGACCAAGTCTGCCTTTGATCCAAGCAATATAATGAATCCAGGTAAAAAGGTTGGTGCTACAAAGCAGTATATGCTCAACCATTTAGCTCGAGCGTGATATACTAGGGATATTAAAGTTTAATCATTACAACCATGGGAGTTCAATTTGACGAAGGTAATATTCCACGAAGTTATGGTGGCCAATCTGTTCCAAAGATAGCTGCGTTTATGATTTCTAAGGGCTGGGCAAAAGATGTTAATGGAGCAAATAAGATTCAGTTTATTGCTGCGGTGGCATTCTTTGCACTCTCACTCTTTTTCTTCTTTAAGTAGGCTTATTGTAAAGAGGCG
>JBDKKJ010000006.1:0-3910 GCA_039796155.1 Candidatus Parcubacteria bacterium | reverse complement strand
CACCAAGCAATTGAAGCAAAGGAAGGTGTAACTATCCAAAAGGAGAGCCGTACATTTGCGTCTATTACATATCAAAATTTCTTCAGACTTTATACAAAACTCTCAGGTATGACGGGTACCGGTGTTACTTCACGTGAAGAATTCTTTAAGGTATACAAACTCAATACGATTGCTATTCCGACGAACAAGACCATTGCTCGTATCGACCAAAACGATCAGATATTCCAGACAGAAGTTGGTAAATTTAAAGCAATTGCAAAGAAAGTAAAGGAAGTAAATAAAAAAGGCCAGCCGGTTTTGATTGGTACTGTCTCTATTGAAAAGAATGAGCTCCTTTCACAGTATTTGAAACGAGAAGGTGTTGTCCATGAAGTATTGAATGCCAAGAATCACGAACGAGAAGGAGAGATTGTTGCTCAGGCAGGACGGTTTGGTGCTGTGACTATCGCAACCAACATGGCGGGACGAGGAGTGGATATTAAACTCGGTGGAATTCCTGTATCTGAAGAAGAGGCTACTAAGGTAAAGAATGCTGGAGGACTCTTTGTGCTTGGTACTGAACGACACGAAGCTCGACGAATTGATAATCAGTTGCGAGGTCGTGCGGGACGACAGGGGGATCCAGGTGAGACACAGTTCTTTGTGTCACTTGAGGATAATCTCATGCGTGTTTTTGCTACAGACATGGTAAAGAAGATGATGGGACGATTTGGTATTGCTGAAGATGAGCCAATTGAAAACAGCATGATCACTCGATCGCTCGAAACAGCTCAGACACGCATAGAAGGGTTTAATTTTGACGCACGTAAGCACGTTCTTGAGTATGACGATGTGATGAACCTTCATCGAAAAACTGTGTATGAGCGCCGACGCAAGATGCTCGTGGGTTCAAACGCTGATGTGATTGCTGATTTTATGAGTATCATTGATACAAACGATGCTCAGATAATAGCAACAATTGAAGCAAAGAAGAAACTTCTTGATGAAGAAGGTTTTGCTCGAGGTCTTCGAACACTTTTCCTTCAAACAATAGATATGTTCTGGGTTGAACACCTTGAGGCAATGGATTATCTCCGCGCTTCGGTGAATCTTCGTGCATACGGTCAGCGTGATCCGTTTATCGAATACAAAAGAGAAGGTCTCATGCTCTTTAAGGCAATGCTTGTTTCCATTAACGCGCAGGTCATTACTCTTTTACCAAACCTTGGTGGGGAGATGACTGTTGATATGAAGCCACTCAACACTATCGAGGCAGATGCTAAAGGAATTCTCGGTTCAGAAACAGTTGCATCATCCGGAGATAAAAAAGGAAGAAACGAAAGGTTGGTTGTGGTTCGCGAAGGAGTTGAAAAGGAGATAAAATGGAAGAAACTCGCCGAACACGAGAAAGAAGGTTGGAAGGTTAAACAAAATTAATATGCTCGAAGTCATCCTTGCACAATATGGCCCCATTGCGATTTTCCTCGGAACCTTTTTCGAAGGAGAAATCGTGGTCATTGCAGGAGGACTACTCGCTCGACTTGGCTTTCTTTCGTTGCCGGTTGTATTTGTCACTGCATTTTTCGCAACATTTTTAGGAGACCTGTTTTTCTTCTATATCGGCCGTAAAAAAGGTACAGCGTTTCTCGAAAAGCGTGGACGCCATCATTGGCGTAAGCGTGCAGAGAAGGTCCATAATCTGATTCATAACCATCAAAATAAGATTCTTTTTGGTTACCGTTTTTTGTACGGTCTTCGTATTCCTACTCTCTTTGCGATTGGAACAAGCGAGCTGCCAACAAAAAAGTTTGTGCTTCTTAACCTTATAAATTCTGTAGTCTGGTCAGCAATCTTCGTATTTGGAGGTTATTTCTTTGGCGATCTCTTTACACTGATTGTGGACAACATTAAGGAATATGAACAGTATATTTTCATTGGTGTTGCCGTGATCGCGGTTATTGTGTGGGTGTGGTCACTGATTAGAAACAGGGAAGAATATAATTAGTTTGTATGAGATTAAAAAAAGTAACACGTTTTTTTGATGTACTTGAGGATTCTATTCGTGCGCGTTTTAGTAAGCATCCAATCTTTTACTCAATTTTCGGAGGTATTGGGGTAATCCTTTTTTGGAGGGGAGTTTGGGAGACTGCAGATATTCTTTCTCAAGTAAATATATATTGGGCATATTTTTTCTTTCCACCGGTACAGATCGCTGTTTCAGCGATTGGGTTATTGCTTACAGGGCTCATGGTTTCAACATTTATTGGACACAGAATCCTTCTTTCTGGTCTACGACATGAGAAAAAGCTCGAAGAACAGACAGATGAGCTTGTTAAAGAAGAGGTTATTACTTTGGCGCATATTCGCGAGGAAATTCGAGCTTTGAAAAAGGAAGTCGAAAAGATTGCCCGATAGGTGTATGATGGAAATATGAAGGATGTACTGCGAAAAATCACTACCGGATTTTTGTTCGCGGGATTTATAACTCTCTCTGTTTTTGGTATTGGTAGTTTTTTAAACGTAAACGGTGAGTCCATTTTGTCTTGTGTGGCAAAGTCGGCAGGTATAGTGTCCTGTGAGGCTGGTAGCAACTCACTTTCAGGTATTGCTCATGAAGGATCTGCTTTCGATGCTCTTCTCGCTGTCATTATTTCTACGTTTATAGTTGTTGCAATTTCGCTTGCAATTATCTACATATTTACCCTCAAGGATGTTGTACGTGATTTTATTATACCCGCCGAACGATTGGTTGTTTTGAATGTTAGTTTGTCTCGACTGAAGTCGTGGATTTCTCTTTTTGAATTGAGTCCAGGGAATTAAAGCTTGTTGGTTTATAAGCTTTATTTTCTCTATGAATATCCTTAAAAAAGGTTTTGTTGGTGTTTTGGTTGCATTTGGTCTACCTGTATCAGCACATGCTATGTGCCCGATTTGTACCTTTGCCATTATTGGTAGTGTTGGTCTACTTGAAAAGTATGGTGTTGATGACACTGTTTCCGGAATATGGATTGGGGCGGCGATTATATCGATGACACTGTGGACGATTGATATATTACGCAAGAAAAACTGGAAGTTTATGTATTACCGAACGCTTACGTTTTTAACGTATGCGGTACTCACTCTTGTGCCTCTTTATAACAAGGGTTATTTGTTCTCGGTCAGGCCTCATTTCCTGGGTTGTGACAGATTGGCTCTTGGTATTGTTGTTGGAGCGATTGCGTTTTATATCTCTGTCATTTCATATAAATTGCGTAAATTAAAGACAGGACACGCATTGTTTCCTTTCCAAAAGGTGGTTGAACCATTGCTTGTTTTGACAGTTATATCAGGAATCTTCTACTTTATTACTCGATAATTTCACGCACATGAATACAATTAAAGAAAACACAGCACAAGATCTGCTAAAGCGTTACGAGGTTATAAAAAAGGAATCAAATATTGATCTATCTTCGGGTGAGGATTTATCACTAGCGATAGCAAATTTGATATCAATAGAGGAACATCTCTTTTTTACCGGCAGCAAACTGGAGCGTCCGGCGTATTTTGATTTATTGAATGACATACGTTCAATGCGTGTACGACTTATGAAGCAGCTAGTTACGAATCCGGAGGGGGAAGAGTGGTGTATCTCAAAGCATCTTCTTTCATCAAGTTATCGTCTCATGGAGGTTGGGACAAAGAATCTTTCACTTGGAAAGAAGAAGGAGGCGCAGAACATGTTTACTGATTCGTTTGGTCTTTACTCGATGTTCTGGGGTATTGTCATGAAGCAAGGGAAGGAGACGTATAAGAAAAGTGAATCGAACGAAGGTGTAAAGACAGAAGTTGCTCCGGTAGAGATGGAGCAAAAAAGTGTAATATCACGCTTTGGGGATTTTGTTAAAAAGGCAGTGGATTGCTGTATTGAATAAGAAAACAAAACACCCCGCGG
>JBDKKJ010000005.1:0-48237 GCA_039796155.1 Candidatus Parcubacteria bacterium | reverse complement strand
GGTGAATTCTCCCCTGAAGTGCAATGACAACGAACATACCCGTACGGTACGCTAGAAGTGTTTAATCACTAGCAACCATACGGGTATGTATTCACATATTAACCGCGACAGAAGAGTTGCGCTAGGCGCACTCCTGTATGCAGGGCATAGTCAGGCCTCTGCAGCACGAGAACTGGGGATGAATCCAGGTACTGTATCAAGAGAGCTCAAAAGAAATCAAACCGATACAGGTGGGTATCACGCGACACATGCAGATCTGCTCGCAAGGAGACGGAGAAGAAACTCAAAACAGGAATATCGATTGATTGAAAACAACGCAGATCTAGAAGACCGGATCGTATCGCTCTTGCATCCACTCCGTTCACCCGAAGTGATTGCTCATGAACTTGGAATCGTCCACGAAACAATATATGCCTGGATTGATCGTTCACGTCCTGATTTGAAAAGACTGCTTCCGTATCGGGGAAAGAAACGAAGGCGATATGGTGGAAATCGTGAACAGAAACAAGGCTGGACGAGAAATGTACGCAATATCATTGAGCGTCCAGAAAGTGAGGTATCTTGGGAAGGTGACACTGTTAAAGGTGGAACCAAGTCACAGGTCTTAACTCATGTTGAGAGAACGAGTCTCTTCACTGTTGCAGACCTCATTCCAAACGGAACAGCTGATGCTGTTTTCGCTGTATTGAAAAAGCATCAACGCATCAAAGGAGATGTTACGTATGATCGTGGTTCAGAATTTGCTCTCTGGGAATTGATTGAAAGAGATACAGACGCTACGGTATATTTTGCTAATGCTCACCACCCGTGGGAGAGAGGCAAGAATGAAAATACCAATGGCAGACTTCGCCGAGTATTCCCCAAAGGCTTTGACTTTAGTACCATTACCCAAAGACAGCTTGATGTGGTGATTCACTTTATGAATCACACACCAAGAAAGTCTCTCTCCTGGCGAACACCGGCGGAAATGTATGAAAAGATGTGTTGCACTTCAGTCTAGAATTTAAGGTCATTTTAGTATTTGTCAATAGCTATTATGCCTCAAATTTATAGGGCTATAAACAGCTTTCTGATATACTTATTGCATGAAAAAGTACACTTTGGGAGTTCTTTTATTATCAGTATTTTTATCAGCTTTTACTTTTGTTTCTGCAGCAGAAACAAAAGTAAGTACGGATGCTTTTGTTTGTCCTACATACGGACAAAATATGGTTGATCTTTCTGTCACGCTTCCGTCCGACAACATACTTGCCGGAACGAGTATGCCTGTGACACTTAAGCTCAAAAATATTTCAGGTCTCCCACTCTCGGGCGGATCTGTTATGGTTCGACTCATAGCGAGCGGACTTACTGATAAAATTCTCACCAAAGCAAAAGATTCTGTGTTTGTAAGAACTCTCCCTCTTACAAACTTACTCCTCTCAAAGGATGAAGCTCGTACCGTTAGTGTAGACATTTCTTTCCCTGCATCTCTCCCACAGGGTAAATACACTCTTGATGTCGCATACGTACTTAATGACGGTTTTAACAAGGAAAACCCAGATCTCTCAATTGCTGATAAAAGCGGTGCGAACACAGTCGAGAAAGTAATAACAATAAAGAATGCAAATCCACTTTCGATCGTTTATTTTGACGCGGCGACTCTCAAAAAGGCAGATGGCGACAAGGTAAAACCAATTTCTTCAAGCGTTGATATTGTAAATCCTTCGACTAAAGCTGTCTCAGTCCCTGTGGCTTGGAAAGTGTATCGATGGGACGCAGGAAGTGAAAAAAATCTTGTAAGTTCGTTTGTAGAGACAGTTGAACTTGCAGCGGAATCTCGCAAAAATATTTCATATTCTGTTTCTGATTCAAATTACTCTTTGTATCAGGTTGTTGTACAAGCAAACGTTAATGACATTTCTCCTATGATTACTTTTTCAGTTGAGCGTCCTGTAGGAGAGGCAATGGTTAATTTTGTTTCTATCGGTAAGATTGGCTCTATAGGTAACGGTTTTGTAATTGGTTGTGTGCAGAATGCATTCGCAAATGACAAAGAAATACGAACGGTCATGGTTACAGTTTCAAATCCTCAAGGAAAACCAATTGAAAGGGCGGTGTTTAAAATTAACCCGGGTAGCAAGTTTGAATTTACAAAAGACTTTAGTTTCGCTTCAAAAGAGTACATCGTTGAAACGCTTATTGCTTCAGAGGCAGGAAAAATAATCGGAAGGACAAAGCAAACATTCACATGTACTTCTTTTGGTGGAAATTGTGTTCCTGAAACAGCAAAGACAACTACAAAAAATAATATTGTTACAACTCTCTTTGCGCTCACGGTTCTTACAGCGGGAACAGGAGGATTAATTGCGGTACGTTTCTACTTAAAGAGGAAAAAGCTTTCAAAATTTAACCGATAACACCCATGAAAAAAATACTTCTATCGAGTTTGTTTGCGGGTGTGCTCATATTGGTTGCTGGATTAACCCAGGTATTTGCTGCGACGTGTCCGGCCGGAAAAGAGTGTGGATGGGTTGATGTTTCTAATGTATATAACTTTGGCGTACCTTACGCAAATGTTACGCAGAACTTTTACAATGATGGTCCAACGGCAGACCACCTTTGTGAAATGAGTGGCTATCAGACGTATACGTATGATGCAGTCTTGGGTCAGTATGATAGGTGTAATAGTGAGTATTCAATTATTTGGAAAAATGGAGCATGGGAAGGTTTTAAATGTGTAAGTAGTAAATGGTTCAAAGATATTTATTGCGCACGACCTGCAAACAGTGCTCCAACAATCTCTTGGACATCAGTGCCGGCATCAGCTCAGTGTGACGCACTTTATCAAATTCAGGCAACTGCGGATGATCAGGATGGAAATCTGATGTATGTAAATATTCGTAAAGATGGTGTGGCATTTGCGAACGCGGGCGGGGGTGATGGGAGTACGGGTATTTCTGAGAACGATAGTTTAGATAAAGGTCCAGATTCAATCACGTATACCGCTTGGGCAACTGATGCAAAAGGGGCTGTATCAGGAACTATCAGTCATACGATAAATATCGGTGACTGTATAACACCGCCCACTGACGTGTGTCCAAATATAGATGGGGTTCAAACTTCGGTACCGACAGGCAAAGAAATTAATGGGAGTGGTGATTGTGTAGATACTACAACTACCACCACTGACGTGTGCGCAAACATTCCGGGAACACAGGCGAGTGCACCAACAGGAACCTCAATCAGCGGCTCTAATTGTATATGTAATAACAGTTATGTATTTAATAGTTCATATACATGTGTAGCTCCACCGGTGACAAACAATCCTCCGACAGGAAGTTTCAGTGCGGGGTGTAGTGCGTTTTCAGGAAGTGCAACTGATTCAAATACCCCAGGACAATCTGTAAGTGTTCATTTTTATGTAGACGGACCTGCGGGCAGTGGTAGCTGGGGAGGAAACACATCAACTGATTCAAGTGGTAATTATAGTTATCCGACTCCAGTGAGTCTTAAAACAAATTCAAACAGAGTCATATATGCATATGCCATAGATACAACTGCAGAACCGAATGCATACATAGGGCAATCAACGATCAACTGTGCACCGCCCGTTAGTCCTCCGGGCGACATAACTGGTTCCATTGGCGTGTCTCCGACACAGGTTTCATCAGGTGGGGGAAACGTGACGATAACCTGGTCTGCATCTGGTGCTAATTCGTGTACCGCATCAGGTTCTTGGTCGGGCACAAAGGCAACTTCGGGAAATCAAACAGTATCTGTATCACAGGCATCAACATTTAATCTCAGTTGTACGGGTACAAACATGAATCCGTGGTCGGGAAGCGCTTCGGTAACGGTTGCAGCTGCACCAACAATAGACGTGTGTCCAAACATCGGAGGCGATCAAGCATCAGTTCCCACAGGTATGACTGTTAACGCAAGTGGAGATTGTGTGACTGTTGGTATACCTCAAAACGGTATAACGTATAATTCATTCCCATCACAAGTAACTCCTGGACAGTCGTTTAATGTTTCTGTAACTAATAATGGTACAAAAACATGGGGTGCTGGACATCAGTTGGGTATTTTGCCTGTTGGTCAGAACGCTGTGTTTTTTGCGAATCTTGCTACAACCGGTATTGGAGGTCAAAAAACAGTAGGCATGACCGCACCAACTACTCCAGGTAGCTATGTGTTGCAGGCTGTAGAACAAGGTGAAGAGTGGTTCGGTGGAACAAAGGCATTTACCGTAGCCGCTACACCACCGCCAAGTTTCTGTACTCTAAATCCAACAGATCCGTCATGTACTAGTGGTCCTGGAGGGAATACGGGTACAGGTACCGGCGGCGGGGGTTGTGTATATCCCGCTTCTGGAAGTGTGACTGATAATCATGACGGAGGGTATCTTGGATACAATTGGGGAACAGCAATGGGTACTAGTTATAATCAAGTCACATGGAATGTGACGGGAGTAGCGAGTTGTGGTTCGAAACCAGCGAGTGGTTTCGAGAATATCAGCGGTACAAGCTATTCAATTAGTTGTGAAGGTAAGAATTACTCAGTGGCTAAAACATGTACGGTAGTACCGCCACCAGTTGTGTGTTCTGGAGATAAGGTAAAGTCAGGTTCAACCTGTGTGTGTCCTGGAAGTAAGCCCGTGAATGTGTCAGGAAACATATGTGTAGCACCATCATTCAGTCTTTCTGCAACGCCAAATAATGTAAAGATTCGATCAGTTGCCGGATATGCTGGCGCTGCTGATGAAACGATTAATCTTTCGGTGAACACTTCATACTTTACAGCACCGGTTTCACTTGAGGTTTCATCTGCTCCGGCAGATGTAGAGCCTGTGTTCTCTTATAACGGGTCAGACTTTTCGCCGAATCTCACCATTCCATTTACTCTTAACAGTGGTGGATTACAGTTTCTGCCAGTGAGAGTACGCTTCAATAAGAAACTTTCTGAGACGGGTACGTATTCAATAACCTTCAGGGGCGTTGGTGTAGATAGTCAGGTTGGGACCATCACACAAACAGCGACAGTTAATCTTGATTCACGTCCTTTGTATCCTGGATACAGAGAATTCTAAAGGTTTTAAAAACAAAACACCCCGCGGCCGTAGGCCGCGGGGTGTTTTGTTTCGACTGTTAATATGTATATTGAGCTTAGGTCTGTCAACTGGTATGATATACGTAATGAAATCAGTATTTTTTAAATTTCTCTTTATTATTGCGCTTTCGGTGATTCCTTTTTTCGCATCTGCTGGCACCCAACACAATCTCTCGGGTTATGCCTGGTCATCAAATATCGGTTGGATTAGCTTCAATTGTACGAATACAGGAACTTGCGGAACCGCAGATTATGGAGTTCATAAGACAGCAGATGGAAGACTTTGTGGAAACGATACGTGTAGTGTTCCTGGTTACGCATGGTCATCAAATGTAGGTTGGATTCAATTTGGTAATTTGACGTCTGGTTTTCCAGTAGGAACGGGTACATATACTCAGGATGCACAAGTAGTTGGTGGTGCATTGCGGGGTTGGGCGCGAGTACTTTCAAATGGTGGTGGCTGGGATGGATGGATTTCATTTTCAGGTACTTCGCCGGCTTACGGTGTGACGCTTTCAGGTACTACTTTTTCTGGGTACGCCTGGGGAAACGCTGTGATGGGTTGGATCAGTTTTGATGCGGCTGGTGCTAATGGTGTGAAAATGATTGGTGATGCAAGTCTTGATGTACAAAATGGCGGTATCTCTATAGTAAATAATGGCGCGGTAACATATGCTACGATTCCTACGTTCTTGTGGACACTCACAAATATCTCGGGTTCTTGTGCCGTTACAAAGACAGTTGGAGGTAGTCCATTTAGCACCCCTATTACAGGAAAAACAACATCTGGATCACAGATTGAGGATGCTTTGAGTGTTTCAGGTCTTCACACATATAGCATTGATTGTACAAATCCTACTGTTTCGAAACAGGTAAGTTTCACGGTTGCACCTCAACCTCAGGATTACACCCTTGGTTCAAATCAGAATATGACAATACAGATTCTTCCAACAGGAACTGCTGATTCTGAAACAAAGCTTGTTCCAGTCGCTCCTAATGCAGCCTTTGTTACGGCAGCAAATCCTGTAGTTATTGGGATTTCAAACTATCCACCAACAATCGCAAGTACAACGTTTATGTATTCTCTCAATGGAGGTACAAACTACTATGCCAAGGGATCTGGCTCACTTACAAGCACTATCCCAACACCATACTCAGCGAGCGCGGGGCTCAGGGTTCGAGTAACACGAGTTGCGGGTGCACCAGCATTTACAGGACCATACACAATCCGACTTACAGGCACCTCAACAAACTCAAATCTTGTACGAACTGTTGATGTTACGCTTAACCCAGCAAATTTTGACCCACGCTATCAAGAATTTTAAAGGAATATGAATAAGATTATTATTGCAGCTGTTGTGATTATTGGGGTGGTTGGTGGATTTTGGATATATAAAGAAACCAATACAAATCAAGTGGTCAGTCCGGGAACCGAGGCAAAAGTATCGCCTACACCCAAGGAGGTGACCGGTACTTTTGAGGGACTTGAAGCCGCGTCAGCTTCAAAACCCGTTCCGAGGGTAGAGCAAGAGGCGGTACTTAAAAGGCTTGAAGCGTCCTCAACGGCCCCTGTTATGACAAAGAATCAGCAGTTGGATTTACTTAAGGCGTTGGAGGCGGGAAGTGCTCGTTAATACATTTTAAGAAGTAATTGATATACTTAACTTTATGAAAAAGATTATTTTCTCACTCACATTGTTGACGATTGCATCAGGGGCATCCGCTCAGGTGTGGAGCAACCCTGCATTTGCACCAACAAGTGGTAACACTGCGACTCCTATAAACGACAGTGCTACCGCACAGACCAAGTCAGGGAACTTGAGCGTAGGAGCATTTGTTGCAACACTCAACTCACAGTTCAACCAGAAACTGGGTGTCGGCATGTCACCTTCGTATAACCTTGATGTGAATGGAAACGTTGGTGCTACTGGCTATTTTTATACATCAGACCGACGTCTTAAAGACAATATCAAGCCACTTGATAGCGCTCTTTCAAATATTCTCAAACTTCAAGGTGTAACATTCACATGGAAAAAGGATAAAACACCGAGCATGGGACTCATTGCGCAAGATGTTGCAAAAGTGTATCCAGAACTCGTAAGCACAAGTGAGAACGGTATGAAATCAGTCCAATACGGAAACCTTGTTGCTCCACTTATAGAAGCAATTAAGGATCAGCAAAAGCAGATTGATAGTCTTAAAGCGGAAATTGCAGAACTGAAAATGAAGTAATTAGTGTATCCGATGCGTCTTTTATCAAAAATTGCATACATAACCCTCGCTCTCGTACTTCTTTTTAAAGCGGGGGATGTTGCTGCCGCATCGGCATGTTTTACAGACTACTGTAAGGTTGATCCCGGTACATCGCTCGATGTTACAGGACCAAATGCAGTCTGTTATACCGTCAGTAATGTTGTCCCAAACCTCCCTATCTACGTTCCAATTAAAACCGTCGCGGAATGGTTCAATTTTTATGCATACCTTCCCGCGAATGTAAGTAAGGTGGTGTGTCTACCGCCGTATTCAGAGGGTTATTACTACGCACAGGGCTATTACTACGGCCAAGGCTATTACTACGCACAAGGTTACTACTATAGCCAGAGCTATTACCAGAGTTACTACCAAGGCTATTACTACGCACAGGGCTATTACTACGCACAGGGCTATTACTACGGAGAAGGCTATTACTACGCACAAGGTTACTACTACGGCCAAGGCTACTACGAGGGTTATTACTACGGAGAAGGCTACTACCAAGGCTATTACTACGGAGAAGGCTACTACCAAGGCTATTACTACGGAGAAGGCTATTACTACTACCAGGGCTATTACTACGGAGAAGGTCATTATTACTCTGAGAGTGCCTACTGTAGTCCAGCTCTTGGATTACCATGTGGTGATACCGGGTGTGGACCAGGACACATAGAATGCGACGGAGAATGTTACAGTGTCCCGGAGCTTACGTGTCAAGCGTGGGAGGATGTGTGTACGAGTTGGGATAGTGTAGGTGAATGTGTAACCTGGGATCGTGTCTGTGACCTAGAAGTATGTATGTAGTATATTTATAAAACTAATTTATATGAACAAGTTGTACATTGCTTTCTATCTCGGTCTACTCAGCTCAATAATTGTTGGTGTTGTGTTATACACGGACAATATTATGCGGAATAAAAAATCTCTGGCTTCAGATGTGACGGAATACCGATTTAAAACAAACTTAGAGGGCAATCCTTATGCAACAGCAGCCGATAATCTTCTTTCAGGTTTTAGACCAATGCCGAAGGATAGTATGGAAAAGTATTTCTTGTATGCAAAAGCGGCCGCAATTGAAGCTTCAACGGTGGTTATGGATGGCTGTAATCCTTTTCCAGCTACAGTGCACATAAGAAAAGGAGAACAAGTTGGTTTCAAGAACCTCTCCGAGGAAGATATTAGAATTCAAGTAGGAAAACAGTCTATAAGTATAAAACCCGGGGAAACCGCTTCAACGAGCGTGTTGACATGGACTAACGAAAATGTTTTAAGAAGGATATTGCCATATGTATGTGGAGAACCTAGGGTTACAGTTGGTTATATTTATATAACACCTTAATTATTGTTGTCTTTACCAAAGTATAAAAAATGTCCGCGAGCAACATCGTTCCTTATTGGTCTAATTTTACTGATAGGGTGCGTGTTTGTGTATAAAGTTTTCTTCTCCCAACATTTCGATGGGATTGTTGAGGTTGCTGATGAGGTAAAAGTAGGTCAGAACTTTATTGTAGGTATCGATAGTACACGATTAAACGAAGGAACCAAAAACTTTTTAAGCGCTATAAAACCAGGTGGAATCATTATATATAGACAGGTTAACATAGAGAACACCGAACAACTTTCAACACTTATCAAGGATCTTCAGGTGTTTGCGAAAGAAACAACCGGCAAGCCCTACTTCATTTTTATTGACGAGGAGCCGGCTGGTGCAACACGACTTGATTTATTCGAAGATTTTAGAAACTCAAAAAAAATTAATTGGGACTTATTTGCCAAGGACATTAAAAAAATGTCTGATATTGGTATAAATGTTGATCTGGCACCTGTTGCGGATTTTACTTCAATTGAAAATTCTTTTATATCTAAACGTTCTCCCTCACGAAATATTGAGGACTTTATTGCCTTCAATACTCATTTTATAGAGCTTATGAAGCAGCAGGGTATTTCTACCACGCTTAAACACTTTCCCGGTATCGGTGTTTCAGTGACTGATCCACATGAAATGGTGCCTTATTTTGATGAAGGTTACCCGGAGCTCGAACAGTCTTTTAAGATATTTCAAGAAGGAATTAAAGCGGGTGCGGGTTTTATTATGACTAATCATGCTGTGTATACAAGTATTGATCCAAAAAACTCAGCAAGTTTTTCTAGAGATATTATGCGTATTTTAAGAGAAGATTTAGACTTTCGAGGAATAATTATTACTGATGATGTATCAAGTATGCCGTTTATTACTAATGGACAGAGTTCAATCACAGACGCAGGTATTAATGCCATCAATGCGGGGAACACGATGGTTCTTTTCTCTCGAAAAGCACGCGAAACTCAAAAGGCTTTTCAGGCGGCAGTATCACTGTATAAGAAGGATTCAGGTTTTAAGAGTTTGGTGGATGCCAACTACCGCTTGATATCAGACTACAAAACGGTGCAGATTAGATAGTTTGAGAATAGTTATACACACCATCTTGCGGTCTATGGTTTTGAGTAGCCGAGGTGGTATAATAAATACACATAAAATAAACATATGAATACAGCTCTAAAAATAATTCTCGGTGTACTTATCGTAGCGGCGGCGTTTCTCGGATTTAAGATTTATCAGAAGCAGTCCCTCTCTTCAGTATCAGCACCAGTTAAAGCACCAGTTAAAGCACCGGTTACAGCCCCTGTTTCAAAACCTGTTCCCGTTGATCCTACTAAAAAGTTGAGTGAGGCAGATAAAGTGGAGGCAAAGGCTCTTCTTAATTCACCAAAGCCAGATGCGACTGAAGCGGAAAAACAAGCTTTTGTACAGCGTGTGTACAGTTCGGCCGTTGACACAAAAACAGTCAATATATCTTCATGTACAGCAAAGCCAACCGTATCAGGTGTAATTAATGATTCAGATATATCTTTTGTGAACGATGACACTGTCGAACACTCAATTGTATTTAATGCTGACAAGATATTCAAAATTCCCGCTAACTCAAGCAAGATTATAAAGGCTACATTTGGAATGGGTGTAGGCATTTATGGTTTCGGATGTGATGGTTCAAGCGGTCCTGCAGGAATGGTGGTCGTAAAGTAGTTCTAACCTCTTGATGAGAAAACATATTAAATCAGCGTGGCATCGCGTCGGCTGGTTGGGTCTTTCTATCATATTTTTGACCTCAAGCTGTTTTCTAATGGGAATGTATCTTTTTCAGAGCTCAAATGCTTCGTACGAAGAGATTTCCCAAATAAAGCCAGATGCATCTTTTAAGGATTTGTCTGTTTTCTTTGCAAATGTTGCCAATAAAAAAGGAGCACCTTACGCGTTCGAGGTTCTGAAACGTGCACCGCTTCCAGCTGGAATAGACGTTCATTTGTTAGGGCATATAGTGGGGGATATTCTTTATAAACAGCAAGGTGCCAAGGGTATATTGATTTGTGATCAGGATTTTAGAAACGCGTGTTCACACACTATTGTGATCGGCACTCTTCTTGAAAAGGGACCTGATTCACTTGCTGAAATTGCTGAGCTTTGCAAGCAGGCTCCAGGAGGTACTGGGGCATATACAATGTGTTTTCACGGACTAGGTCACGGTGTTTTGGCGTTTAACGACTACGAGCTTCCTCTAGCTGTAAAAATGTGTGAAAAGGTTGGTTTTGGCGGCGCTAATGGTCGCGAGGCTATCGAGTGTGTGGGGGGTACAATTATGGAAATGATTGCCGGAGTACATGATAGGGAGATGTGGCAAGAGAAGGTTAAGAAATATTTCAAAAAGAGTGATCCGCTTTTTCCTTGCGATGCATCATTTATGCCGGGATCAATGAGGGGTATGTGTTACACATATCTTACACCCCATCTTTTTCAGACCGCCGGGGCTGATCTCGGTTATCCTTTACCAAGTCAGTACAAGGAGGCATTTACATACTGTGAACCTCTTACTGGCGAAGATCGGAAGGCTTGTTTTGCTGGTTTTGGTAAAGAATTCATAGTTCTTGCTCAGAATCGCGATATTCGGAAGATTGATCAGATGAACACTGCCCAGGCAACTAATGTTCTTGATTGGTGTTACCTTGCTGGGCCTGCTGATGGTAAGAAACACTGTATACTGTCTGCACTTGGTTCTATGCTGTGGGGAGGTGAGAATGATCCAAAGGCCGCTGTTCACTTCTGTGAACTTGCAGACAAGCGCATGAAAAATTCTGACTGTCTTAATGAACTTTTTTCGGAGGTTAAATTCTATATACAAGACGCATCACGTAGAGAATATATTTGTAACAGTATGGAGGGTGATCGAAAGAAATTATGTCAACAAAAAATCTTGTCAGTGCAGTAATAATTCTCTTTTTCTGCCTCAGCTCTTTGATTTATAAGGAAAGCGAGGATCAAGGGTATCCACAAGACCCGCTTCAAAAATTATGGGTGGGTAATTATGTAAAGGAAAAAGATGCGCTTCGTGCTTCTATTAAAAAGCTGGGTGCTGAAGAAGCCTACGAAATTTTCAAAAAAGATACAGCGGATAAAGAATTTGACGTTGCACATACACTGGCTCATATTATGGGCGAACTCCTTTATGAGAGTGAAGGCGAAAAGGGTATTACGGTTTGTGACGGGGCTTTTGCCTTTGGCTGTTATCACAGTTTTTTTGGTAAAGCGATTGCTACAGAAGGTCTTGATTCTATTACCAGACTTGCTGAGGCGTGTTATAAACGCTGGGGTCTTGGCTTGGGGTGTCCTCATGGCATTGGTCATGGAATTTTAGGGTATTTCGGAGACGAAAAACTCGTTGAAGCACTTGGTGTCTGTGATAAGTTGGTTTGGAAAGAAAAATTTGGCGGTTGCCAAAGTGGGGTGTTCATGGAGTATAACTTTCATACAATGCAAAGTGTCGTTTCCGCCGAAAATAGAAAGTTTGACCCACAAAGACCGTATGAACCATGTACAGATATTCCTACAAAGAATAGGGAAACGTGTTATTTTGAACAGCCCCAGTGGTGGCTTAGAATATTTAAAAATGACTTTGCGCGTGCCGCCGATTTCTGTGCTTCTATCGTAGGAGCTAAAGAAAAAGAAGCTTGTTATCTAGGTACCGGTAATGTAGCTGCTCCAAGTTCTGAATATGATGTATTGAAAACGCAGCAATCGTGTGCCTACATTAAGGAAAAGGCAGGCGAGGTTTCATGCTTACAGCGGGCTGCGTGGGCATTTTTTGCAGAATTAAAGGCAAGAAACGACTCTATAAAGGTATGCGATAAACTTTCAGGCAAAGATATTAAGGAGTGCCCCTCACAAAAGGATATTTCAGACAGAGTAAATAAGCTATAATCTAGTTATGAAAGTGATGTGGAATCAACATAAACATTTTTTATTGAAAAATAAAGTACTGGTGACGAGTATTGTTGTACTTTTTGCGGTGGTACTTTCTCTGGTTATCATGTATTTTTCAACTAAGAGCAAACCAAAAGATTCTTTGGATGTGTTGTGGTCAGGTAACTATACTAAAGAACGCGCTTTTTGGAAAAAGGAAATTGACACAGTTGGTGCCGAAAAGGCATATCAAGATTTTAAAATCGATACCCAGGGTAAGGGGTTTGGTATCGCTCACACCCTGTCTCATATTATGGGTGAACTTATATACGAGAAAGAGGGAATTAACGGGATAGTTGTGTGTGACGCATCTTTCGCCTTTGGCTGTTATCACAGTTTTTTCGGACGGGCAATAACTGATGGGGGAATTGAGTCTGTAACTACTCTTGATGAGTTGTGTGTAAAAAAGTTTGGTCCGAAGGGTCTGGGATGTCCTCATGGTATTGGTCACGGAGTGTTGGGATATCTTGGAAATGACTCACTTGATAAAGCCCTCGAAGTTTGTTCAAAACTTTCTTGGAAAGGATTGTTTAACGGCTGTCAAAGTGGTGTCTTCATGGAATATAATTTTCATACCATGCAGAGCATACAGGGTGCACAGGGAAGAGTTTTCGATTCCCAAAAGCCCCTCTTCCCGTGTGACACTGTCAACAAGAGGTTCTCTCAAGCGTGTTATTTCGAGCTTCCTGCCTGGCACTACGCTACTGTCTCACATGATTATGCTAAAACAGGTTTACTGTGTGGTTTGGCACCGATCGGATCTATGCGAGATGCGTGTTTTAAGGGTTTGGGAAATACAATAGCCGCCGGCTCTAAATACAATTCCGAGGAGGCTATTAACCAGTGTGAGCTCATGCCGAAACATCAAGATTTGCTTGAATGTCGTGCAGGAGCGTCTTGGGCCTTTTTTGCAGAACCAACAACACGAAATAAAATGGGAGTGTTGTGTGAAGGATTGAGTTCCGTTGATAAAGAATACTGTAATGAACAGGCTAAAATTCTTATATAATGAAGAGTCTTCTGAAAATTAAAAATATAAAGATAGTTATAAGTATCGGTTTTTTGTGTGTGATTATCCCAATTCTATTTTTAAAATATAGGAGTGATGATCTAGCGCTTTCACCCATTAAAGAGATTAGGTTTAATGAAAGTGGTTTATCGCCACGACGTTTGGTTGTAAACATGGGCGATGTAGTTACATTTATAAATGACTCAACACACGAAGTGTGGCCTGCATCTGATCCACATCCAACTCATAATGTTGATCCTCAGTTTGATACAAGAAGACCTTTAAAGCCCAATGATACATGGACATACAGTTTTCAAAATCCTGGTGTGTGGAAATTCCATGATCATTTGGCGTCTGTAGTGGAAGGGGAGATAGTCGTGCTGAGTAAAACAGGTAAGGTGGTCTTACCAGACTGTAAAAATAAGAACTCTACTCCAAGTGAGTGCTATCAAATAGATGTGGTAGGCGTTCTTAAAAAAGAGGGCTTAGAAAAAGCGCTTGATAGAATGGCGTTTCTGTATAATAACGAACCTGCATTCAAAGATTCATGTCATGCCGTATCTCATATACTCGGGAAAAGTGCGTACCATGTGTTTGAAGAGGGGGGTACTATAAAACTTACAGGAAAAACATCTTATTGTAGTTATGGTTTTTATCACGGCTTTATGGAGGAAATGTTGCAGTTATCGGGAAATCTCGATGATGCAAGAAAATTTTGTACTGATGCAGGTAAGATACTCTCAAAGGAAAGCGCAAACGCTGAGGGTGCTTGTTATCACGGTATAGGACACGGTGCTGCTGACGGGAGCGATCCTCGTGCGTGGGGTAATCCAATCGCGCTCGTTTCGCCGGGTATAGAGCTTTGTAATAAAGTCGATTCAAAAGAACCTCATTTTTACAGATGTGTTTCTGGTGTATTTAATTCGTTGGCACTTATGTATATGGCAAATTCATATAATTTGCGCCTTGATAGTGTCACAAATCCTTTTGAGGTGTGTAAAAATTGGGATGAATTTCGCATAAAAAATCCGTGCTACCAAGAAATGAATACTTTGGGTATGCGTTTGGCACAGGGTGATCTCAAGAAGGGAATTCATTTTGTTGAAAAGATAGATGATGAAAATAAGTATGCGGCTCTTGCAATGAGAAGTTTGTCTGGCGTTGTACCGTCGCGTTTTAAACAACCTTTTGATGAAGATTTTGAAAATACCATTGACGCGTGTCATTCTGCAAGAAAGGATTTGGTTGTACCGTGTTTGCAGGGTATTCCAAGTGGAATCATGGAGTTTGGAACTCCAGGTAAAGAGTATGAGGCAGCGGTCGCTTTTTGTATGTCAGAAAAGCTCCTTGAGGACGAGAGGATCCAATGTATTAAGATGGCCTTTGGCGGTATCCGTGCTTATTACCCACCAGAAAAACAGGCTTCTATATGTGCAACTATCGATATTAAGTACAGAAAGTTGTGTGTAGCACCTTAGGCACATATTTAGATGATATAATTGGTGTATGATTTTTGATCACAGGGTTAGACATCTCCATGCGGCATTTAAGTTTCTGCGAAAAGAATTCTTAAAGAATAAAATTGTTTTCTCGCTTGTTGGAGTTTTATTGTTGGCTGTTGTGGTCGAGTTGTCACTCCTGGGGGGTAGCTCGATTAAAAGTGGGGATTTTACGGTACTAGCACATACAACTGTAACAAAGTGTTCGTCATCAAAATATAAACCTACGTGCTATGACGACGAGATCCCAAAACTCATGGGGCAAATATCCATGGAGGATGCTTTTCAAGTTACTCGATTGATTCAGGATGAGGATCCTTCATACCGTTACTGTCATGTATTGGGTCACAAACTGGCAGCACGAGAAACTGCGGTTGATCCTGACAAATGGCAGGATGTAATTAAGCGTTGTCCTTCAGGGCTTTGTTCGAATGGTTGTATTCACGGCGCCTTTCAGGAGCGTTTTAGAAAAGAAGTTCTTACGGACGAAGAAATTGAGGTGTTAAAGCCGCAGTTTGAAAATGTATGTGAAAACAGATCAGGTTTCAACCCAACAGGTCTTGAGAAGGCGAGTTGTTATCATGCGCTCGGGCATCTCTTTATGTACGTGACAGGCGCCGATATTCGCAAGTCAGTTTCGCTTTGCAAAGAGATGACTGTTAAACCAGAAAACGACTATTCTCAGCTTTGTTTTGACGGTTCATTCATGCAAATATTTCAGCCTCTCGAACCAGATGACTTTGCGCTTATTGTAGGGAAGGAGGTTGATAAGAAACATGTAAAGGCCTTCTGTGACGATTATGCAGGAAAACAAAAGGGTTCATGTTGGTCAGAAAGCTGGCCATTGTTTCGAGAAGAGTTGTATAAGCCAGAGAATCTTATCAATCACTGCAACTACCTTAGCGAAAAACAGGAGAGGGGTCGCTGTTTTAATGCGTTACTTTACGTGTACACAGCACAAATGGGCTTTAATCAGGACAAGGTGTTTGACTACTGCTCAGCGATGCCTTCAAAATATAGCGGTAATTGCTTTGCACAGGCGTCATCGCGTTTAATTGAAACTGATTATAGAAATGGCCCGAGCGCTGTGGCATTATGCGAAAAAGGTGCAATGTATGATGTCGATAATCTCTGTTTCAAAGAGCTTTTAAAATACTCAACATTTAATTTCCATCAGGGAAGTGAAGCTTTTAAATCTTTTTGTGCGGTGATGCCAGTGCCATGGAACGAAAAGTGTTTTAGTGGAAATCGGCAGCAATCAGAACTTAAGCGTACTGCTGAATAAACATGATATATAAAGTTATTACAGGCTGTACTGTAGTGGTTGTAATGCTATGTATCTATTTCTTTATACAAACTGGCGCCTTTCAAAAAACACCTAAGGTGTTTTTTATCGCACTTACCGAGAAAGGTTTTTACCCCTCAAAAGTAACTATCGACAAGGGTGATAAGGTTACATTCCAAGCAGATATAGATCGAAATTTCTGGCCAGCGTCAGACCTGCATCCGACACATGAGTTGTATCCAGAGTTTGATCCACGGGTGCCAATCGCTAAAGACAAAACATGGACCTTTCAGTTTAAGAGGGAGGGTGTGTGGAAATTTCATGATCATCTCGCACCTTACTTTGTAGGAGCAATTACAGTAATAGAGAAATAAGCTTGTATGGTAAAAAGAAATACTAAAGCTCTGATAAAATTGCTTGCAACCGTGTTAGCTTTTTCTTTGCTTGTAATCGGTCTTTTGTTCTTTCTTTACACTAGTAAGGCTCAAAGAATTCACAGCGATGCTGAGCTTGATATCTTCGCTGAAGGTGTGTTGAGCTTGTGCGGTGCTTCTGGTAGTTCTACTCAAGCTTGCTATGACACTGAGATACCAAAAATTATGAACCAAGGCGTTTCATTGGAGCAAGCTTTTGATGTTGTTAGGCTTGTTCAGAAGCAAAATGATACTTATTGGTTTTGCCATGCTGCTGCTCATAAAATAAGTGCAAACGAGTATTATAAAGATCCAGCACAGTGGCGAAGTATCATGACACGTTGCCCTGTTGGTATATGTTCCAATGGGTGTCTTCATGGCGCTCTACAAGAAAGATTTAGTAAGGCCTCACTTTCCGGCGTGGAAATTCATGATTTACTGCCTGACTTAAAGGATATTTGTGAGAAGAGAGAGGGTTGGAATCCCACTAATCAGGAAAAATCGAGTTGCTATCACGAGATAGGGCATCTTTCTATGTATTTGGCTGATGCAAATGTTGTTGAGTCGGCAAAGGTGTGTGATGCGCTAGCTCAGAGACCAGATGGAAGAGATTATCGTGAAACCTGCTACGAGGGTATTTTTATGCAAGTATTTGAACCTCGGGAACCGGATGATTTCGGCCTTATCTATAAATTAATTCCAAAAAAGGACGCCATCTCTGTGTGTGAACAGTATGAGGCGGGTGTACAAAAGGGCGCTTGTTGGAAAGCTGGTTGGCAGGGCGTTTACAAGAACTTTTGCGATACGTTTTCTGACACTGTGAGAACCGCTTGTTTTCGAGAGGCGTGGGTTATTGAAAGTGAAGGCTCACTACGTACCACCGAAGGTGTGATTGATTACTGTTCGTATGCTCTTGATACAGGTGAGAAAAAGAAATGTTTCAATAAACTTTTCTATGGTCTTATGGCATCCTATCAATTTGATACGGATAAAATGAAGAAGTTGTGTTTGGAATTGCCTTTGGATATTAAGGCGCAGTGCTTTGCCAATACTGCGTCTCGATTAATTGAGACCGACAGACTTCTTATTGAGAGAGCTGTTGCCATTTGTGATTACGCTGCAGAACGCGGTGTCGGGGAAGTTTGCTATAAAGAAATGTCTTATTATGCCGGTTTTCTCTATGCGCCAGAATCAAAAGACTTTACCAAGCTTTGTATGTTGTTGCCCACACAGTGGCAGACAAAATGTCTTACGAATTCAAACTAAGCTGGTGCATGTTTTCAGGGTGGCGGTATAATAGCAATATATGAAATACGTTTTTATTTTCTTACTATCTCTTCTACCCCTTACAATTTTTGCACATGGTGACGGTCTTTCTCTTGAACAAAAAGTGGGGGACTACTACTTCGATATCGGATATAGTGCTGAATTTATCAGTAATGAATTCATTCGAATGGATTTATCATTACTTAAAGCAGATACACGTGAAGACATACCATTTTCAAGTGCCTGGGTTCGAATTCAAAAGAATAATAAATTATTCTTTGCTGGCCCAATAGCACGCGGTGAGTTTGGAAAAACAGGGTTTAGCTTTATTTTCCCAGAAGAGGGGACTTACAAGCTCTTTATAAGATTCGAAGATAGATCAAAGACTCTTTCCGAGAGTAGTTTTGATGTCGTGGTTGTAAAAGGTGAATCTACTCAGAAACAGCCGTATGTTTTATTTACAGGACTTGTTTGTGGGGGCCTCGCCTTGGGTGTACTTGGTAGCACTTTAATAAAAAAATATGTCTAAAAAGAATATTTACTTAGGTTTAGTTGTATTAGCTGTCGTTGGTGTGGCTGGATATTTTATATTTAAAAAATCAGTAGCAGTGCAGCCATCTGCAACGATAGTAATGACACGAGATGGTTTTAGTCCTTCCGAAGTTACCATACAAAAAGGTCAGGCAATTTTATTTGTGAACGGTGCGCCAGAAGACTGCCCTTTGTCGGAAGCTTCTTGTAATTTCTGGCCCGCATCTGATCTTCATCCTACACATGAACTTTATCCAGAGTTTGACCCACGTCAGCCTGTGGGTCCAGGTGAAACATGGCAGTTTACATTTGATAGAGCGGGTACGTGGAGGTTCCATGATCATTTTCATGCAAACAAGAGAGGTATTATCACCGTCGTTAAGTAAATAAAAGAAAACCGCACAGTGTGCGGTTTTCTTTTATTTATTTGAGATTACTTTTGAGAATAGATTCAAGGTTTTCGTAAGGCACTGCTCCTTTGAGTGGTATTGTTCCTGACTTGGTAATCATGACACTGTAGGGTGTACCTTTGGCTCCGGCCGCAAGTGCATCTTTTATCTGTGCATCAATAAGCTCTGTATATTTTCCACTTGAAAGACAGGTTTCGAATTTAGCTACGTCGAGCCCAACCTTTTTAGCTATCTTTGGTAGTTCTGCGGGATCAAGCCCGTTATTTGACGGAGTAGTTGCATAGAGTTCATTTAAAAATTCCCAGAAACCTTTGTTTCCACCAAGTTCTGCAGCACACTCACTTGCCTCAGCTTGTTTGCGTGCTTTTGAGTGAAGTCTGTCGATAGGATAGTGCCTGTATACCCATGCCACAGATCCATCTTTTCCGTAGGTAGCAACGAGTTTATTGAGTGTTGAATGTAAACTCTTGCAATACGGACATTCAGTGTCTGAGTACTCAACAATAACAACCTTTGCATTTGGGTTACCCATAACATGGTCCGCTGCAGTTACAGGTTTAATTTTTACAGGTGCGACAGGTGCCGTGGCCGGTTTTGCAGCTATAGCTCCCTTAGAGGCTATGTTTAGAGCTCCTAAATAGATACCGATTGCTATTAAAGCCCCTGCTATGATAATGGCTATTGGTGTGGTGAGCCATTCCTTGTGGTGTTTGAAATGTAACATGTAAAAAGTATATCATAGGGGCTTTTTTCAGTGATATACTTATTAGCAACTCGCATTTATGTACATCGAAGAACAACAACTAAAGACTTTTATAAACGATTCAGGTCTGGTATCTAAAAAGGATGTCACTGACGCTGAAAAAGAGGCCAAGGAAAAAAAATTGAGTCTCGGGGAAATACTCGTAAACCATGGAAAGCTCTCTGAAGACGACTTGCGAAAGATGCAGGCGTATATTTTGGGAATTCCATTCGTTGATTTGAAAGGGCAGAAGATTGATTTTGCTGTGCTATCGCTTGTGCCAGAACCTATTGCCCGAAATCACAATATTGTTGCCTTTAAGAAGAATACAGACACACTCGAGGTTGCAATGCTCGACACTGACGACTTACATGCAATCGACTTTATAAAGAAAAAAGTTGGTCTTAAAATTTCTCCACGACTCACCGACGCTGATTCAATTAAATCAGTTCTTCTTCAGTACCAAAAGAGTCTCAAGGCAGAATTCGGTGATCTTATCAAACAAGAAACTGCAACACTCAAACAGCTCTCCGAAGAAATAGGTGGCGCAAAGGCAACAGGGGATGATCTCAAGAAACTTGCCGAAGACCTACCTGTAATCCGTATTGTCGACACGCTTCTAAAACACGCCATCATTCAAGGCGCTTCTGATATCCATATAGAACCTATGGAAAAAGAGCTTTTGGTTCGTTATCGTATCGACGGAATGCTGCATGACGCTATGGTTCTTCCTAAAGAAGCTGAAATGTCTATTACCGCACGTATTAAAGTTCTCTCGAGTCTCAAACTCGACGAAAAGCGATTGCCTCAAGATGGACGATTTAAGGTGGAAATGAACGACGAGAAGGTTTCGTTGCGCGTCTCTATTTTGCCGACATTTTATGGAGAAAAGACCGTTATGCGTCTCTTGCGAGAAAGCGTTTCCGGTTTCACTCTAGAACACCTCGGTTTCCACGGGGAAGCACTCGAAAGAATTCATAATTCCACAAAGCTGGCCACAGGTATGATTCTTGCGACGGGGCCTACAGGGTCTGGAAAGTCTACAACGCTCTATACCGTGCTCGATATTTTGAATACTCCCGACGTAAACATATCAACAGTTGAAGACCCTGTTGAATACCAGATGCCGCGTATAAATCAGACACAGGTACGGCCTGACATTGGATTTACCTTTGCATCCGGACTTCGTTCTCTTGTTCGTCAGGACCCAGATATTATTATGGTGGGTGAAATTCGAGACAATGAAACAGCATCACTAGCTGTGAATGCGGCTCTTACGGGACACCTCGTGCTTTCGACGCTTCACACCAACTCTGCGGCAGGAGCCATACCTCGATTGATGGATATGAAGATAGAGCCCTTTATCCTCGTATCGACGCTCTCGGTCGTTATTGGACAGCGATTGGTGCGAAGACTCTCAGATGCTTCAAAAGACCGAAAACCCCTCACCAAGGGCGAATTAAGCGCTTTGGCGAAGGTTGTAGATCTCGATCGAATGTTGGGTATACTTCGAACTGAAAAAGTGATCGGTCCTAAGGATGATTGGGACAATGTAATGTTTGGCGCACCTACGGTAACCAAGGAGGAAGACGGATATAAGGGTCGTGTTGGTATTCATGAGGTGCTTAAAATGACACCAACTATTCGTGAGCTCATCATGAAGGGCGCAACTTCTGGTGATATCGAAATACAGGCAAAGAAAGAGGGGATGGTGACAATGCTTGAAGACGGAATCTTTATTGCCGCCCAAGGCCTCACTACTATCGAGGAAGTCCTCCGAGTGGTATCTGAATAAAATAAAAAACCCTTCGTTCACGAAGGGTTTTTTATTTCTACTCTGAACTTTATCGAACTTCGTACGTAACAGTTACGTTTGAAGTGACTTTATTTTCACCGCTAGGAAGCTGGGGAGTAACCCGACCTTCTCCACCTGCCATCATAGGTGCTGATGCTGACATCATGACATCCTTTGCGTAGTACATAGGATATGGGTTTGATTCATAGAAGCTTGTCATTGAGCCAAGTTTTACACCAAGAGCTTTTGCAAGCTTTGCTGCTTCTACCTGAGCGTCAACAATAGCTTTGTCGCGAGCCTCGCGAGCAAGGTCATCCTGTTTGTCTATTGAGAATGAAAGTCCTGAAACATCCGTTGCACCGAATTCTCCAATACCCGTAAGGAGAGAACCTGCATCTTCGAGCTTACGAACCTTGATTTCGATAGTCTGTGATACTACATACGCGGCAAGAATCTGCTTACCTGGATTGTAATTTGTGCCATTCTGGTAGTCGTATCGAGGATAAATGCTGTAAGAAAGAGTTTTTACATCCTTGTCTTCAACGTTGCTCTTTTTTACATAAGCGAGAATAGCATTCATTTTTTCTGTAGACATCTTTTGTGCCTTGCTCACAATAGAAGCCTCCTCTCTTACCGTAAAGCTAAATGTTGCAATGTCTGGGGTGGCAAGAACCTCGCCTTTACCTGAAACATTGATAGTGGTAGGTGCCATCTGCATTTTACCAAGGTGAGAGATTTCTTTGATCTCACGTATTGTCTTTACTGCTACAAATGCTACGAGGACGATAAAAAGTGTTGTAGCTACCTTTTTAAAGAGGGGATTGCTGTTAAGAGTTTCCATGTAATTGTTAGTGAATCTGATAATTCGTGTTCCGGCACATGACTTCTGCCGAGAGTATAAGGTTAGCAAATAATGAGAGAACAGTCATGGGTCCGACACCTCCAGGCACCGGACTTATTGCTTTGACAAGTTTTTCAACATTTGCGTGATCTACGTCTCCGACAAGCCTCATTTTCTGTGTTTTTGTGTCGAGTACACTGTTTATACCGACATCGATGACCACTACACCTTCCTTGATATAAGACGTATCAATAAGCTCCGGCTTACCAATTGCAACAATGACGATATCTGCCTGCTTTGAGATCTCTTGAGGGTGTTCGGTTTTGCTATGACACACAGAAACATGAGCGCCTTGAGCTTTCAAGAGGTGGGCGATAGGGCTACCAACAAGACGTGACCGACCAAAGACAACCACGTTCTTGTCTTTAACTTCAATGTGGTAGAACTTGAGGAGGTCTAATACTCCGCGTGCTGTTGCGGGTACAAAATATGCTTTACCTGATTCAAGAAGAGTCTGATTAGTATCTGTTAAACCGTCGACATCTTTTTGGGGATCAATAATGTTTATGATCGCTCGAGAGTCGAGGTGTGCTGGGAGGGGTAGTTGAACTATGATTCCGTGAATATCCGTTCGCGCATTAAGCTCTTTAATTACATTTTGTACTTCCTCAAACGTAACATCTGTTTTAAATACTATGTGCTCTACCTGGGCATGAATATCGAGTGCGAACTTCTTCTTTTGTTCGATGTATAGAGTCGATTCTCTATTGTCACCAATTTGAATGAGGGCGAGAGCAGGGGTACATGAAAGTCTCTTTGATCGCTCAAAGAGACCTTGTTTGTAGCTATCCCGTGCCTTTTTACCATCGAGAATGTCTGCCATTTGCTGACTATACCATAACCTATAGAGACCGAGCTATGAGAGAGATTGCGAGAATACCAAGGGCATTGAAGGTGAAAGAAATAACAATGAATTTTGCCGTCGACATCCGAGAGAGTCCCATAAGGGTAAGACCTAATTCGTCGGGAAGTGGTGATGCGATAATAATGGCACCAACAAAGGCGAGCGACCAACGCATAAAGCGATAATGAAAGAGGTGTTTAATTCGTCGAGACTTTGCACGAGAAATAAGAAATGAGATATCTTCAGAAATATGACCCTTGATAAAACTAAAAATAATTAAGTCTCCAATGAGCGCACCTAGTCCTCCGGCGAGAGCAACTGCAAGAGGAGGGAAGGTGCTTCCAAGTTTTCCAAGAGCCACCATCGCGGGTGCTGTAGTGAATACTGAGGTGAAAAAGAGGCCTGCAATAAAGGAGTTAAGTGCGTAGAAGTTTTTGTTTGCAACAACTATCTCGTCAATAATATTGCTATGTGTAAAAAGGCCAGCTGCAAAGATGCTAACCGCTATGATGCAGAGGTCTATAAGGAGTCTTTTTTTCATGGCTGAATCCATGGGTATATTGTAGCAAACAAAAAGGCCGGGCCCGTAGGGCCCGGCCTTTAATGTGCTTAGAGTGTAAGCTCTTTTGCTGAGTTGAATTCACCGCCTTCAACTACGAAAATCTTTGTTCGAGGCACTGTAGGTGTTGAAGCGAGAGCTTCACCCTTGTCGTGATCGAGATATGAAACTGATACAACAACCTGCTGAACACCCTTTGTGTCAGAAACGACGTCTGCACGAATACCTGTAACGTTTACGCGATCACCTACAATAGCGTATGACTTGTCTGTGAGAGTTCCATTCTTGTCTTCAAAGAGAACAACGTACTTAAATGTACCACTACCTCCTGAATTAACCGCAAGAGAAGCGAGAACATATTTTGATCCTGAGGCCGTTGTTTCAACAGCGATGTCTCCAAGAGTAATTGTTCCTTTTACATCACCGTCACTAAACTTTGCTGATCCT
This sequence comes from Candidatus Parcubacteria bacterium, assembly GCA_039796155.1. Lineage (GTDB taxonomy): Bacteria > Patescibacteriota > Minisyncoccia > Phycocordibacterales > UBA6065 > UBA6065. Next base: position 23,860 of record JBDKKJ010000005.1, on the reverse strand, counting down.
CCTGAGAGGGCAACACGAGTACCTGTTTCTGCAGCTGACACAGAAGCGTTCTTGAGTCGTCCAAGAAGAGAAACGTCTGTCGAATCCTTTGTAACAGGAGCGAATGTATCTTTTGATACAGGGGCTGTGTTAGTTGGGGTCTCTGTAGAAGTACCTGTGTTTGACACAGATGAAGTGCTTGATCCGCCAAAGATTACGTATCCTGCGACACCAAGAATGATGATAATAATGAGACCGAGTATTCCTTTCTTATTCATATGAATGTTAGCTATTTACAGTAAAACGAGACTGGGCAATTATAGCATAAATTTTACTTTATGCTTGTTTGTAGCTTCTCTTTACCATTTGAGTTTTCGACTGTAAATGAAAGTCGTCCAATGAGTTGTCCTCGTGGAGTTGCAACATCAACACGCCATTTTCCAGGGAAGAGCCCTTCTTTTGTTGAGTATGTTCTGAAACCTTCGTCACGACCACCGGTGATACCGAGTGTAACAGTGTTTGCAACAGTCCATGCTTTATCGACTGCATCGTAATACTGCCAGATGTGAACAATATCAGTTTTGAGATTCGTCGGGGCGAACACCGAGCTCAAAAGATATACGGGTTCATTCTTTACGCTATGAATAACTGGATCGGCTGAAATAATGTTAAACCACTTCTGAGCTTCGCCTTCAGCAAGGTACGTTCCATCGGGTAGTCGTGCGAGTGATCGATATATGCCAGCCTCTTTGAGGGCAAGTGGAATCGGTGGAATAAGATTGGTGAAATAGAGGAGGTTGATTATGCCAAAGAGTCCAAAGATAGAAAGTGAGATTATTCCAGCGCTCTCATATGTTCTTTTGGGTGAAAACCATGATAGGACATAAATAAAAATACCCGTAATCATAAGACTCGCTATACCAGCAAGTAGAAAAATCGAGTCTCCCATTTTTCCGAGAATGATAGGGAGGAAGAATATGAGATATGAGAAAAGTGCCGTAAAGAATACGGTTATCTGAAAACTGAGACGAACATAATTCTTTCGTAAGATTTCATTTCCAATAACGTAGATGAAAATCATAAGAAGAAACGGCCAGCTTGCAATGACAGCTCCTGACTTTGAATAAAAGAGGAATGATGCACTAAAGAGACCTCCAAGACAAAATTGAAGAAGGAATATAAGGACGATATGAAATACTTCTGAACGCTTGGTTTCCTCTTTGCTCTGATGAATATTGAGAAGAATGATAGAGAGCGCTGCAACTAACAGATACGAAATAAGAAGAACATTAGAAAACAAGACATCTATTCTGCGGAGCATTATTGAGTCAAAGATAAAGCCGGTCACGAGTGTAACAGGGGATACATATCTTTCGTATTTTCTGAAAAATAATCGAGCTTTTCCTAGCATTAATATATTATGACACAGAGCAAGGGGTAAACGAAAAGCCGGCGCCTTTGGCGCCGGCTTTTTCTTTTATTACTTCTTTGTTGTCGTTGCAACTGAAACTGTCGTCGTAGCTGCTACTTCTTCTGCTTTACATCCGTAGAGTGAAGTAAGTTTATCAATCATGGTGTTTTCAACTTCACCTGTCTGGGCTAGTCCGTATTTCTTCTGGAATTCTCGCACCGCAACCTGAGTTGAAGGACCGAAGAATGCTGCATAGTATACCTTTCCACCTGTTGCTTCGTAGGTATCAACATAGAAACCTTCACGAGAAAGTGCTGTCTGGAGAGCTGGTACTTCAGGGAGGTAATACACCATGCCGTTTGGAGCTTCCACCCCAACGTTTGATGGCTTTGCTACTTTTCGATCTCCGAACTGGGTATCGTGCTTAAAGTTAAAGCAGAAAGGTGCAACTGAGTGTTTTCGATACCAAAAAATACCGCCTGCAATCAATGCGAGAATGATAATAACGACAAGTACAATTACTTTTTTACTTTTTTGTTGTGTGGTAGGTTCCATATAATTTTGTGTACAGTAGACAATATCAGAGAATGATAAAAATACAACGTTACTCAACCGTAATCACCGTTCCCGTATCGGTGCTTTCATATCCGTTGTATGCCCACAGTGTATGTTTGCCAGCAGGAACTGTTTTGGGTATTGAGATAATAAACACTTTTCGGTCGGGCGACATGTACACCTTGCTTGTTCTGACATTAAAGAGACCATCAAGATACATGGACGTATTGTCATTAAATCCGCTTCCGTACATCACCACTGTTGTGTCCTGGTTCACGGGAACTGTTGTAGGGTAGACGAGTCTTGGTGCAATTGGATCTGCAACAAGTGTAAACACGGCACTCTGTGGATCATTAGCTGAAGTCCCCGAGTAAGTGTTACGGATACGAATCTTGTAAGTACCTGGAGTTACAGTCATGTCGCGTTGACTGTCAGTATTAAAGACATCACCAGCATTCCACTCAAACTCTGTTCCACCAAGGCGACTGACTGCAATGTAACCTTGTGACACACCTTCTTGGTTTTCAAGAATAATGCTGTACGTCGATTTAATTTCTTGCGACCAGCGTACTATCTGCTTTTTTCCGATGGTCACTGATGCACCTGCTTTTGGTCTTGTGATGCTTGTATTGCCATTACTTGGGGATGGGGTAGTGACTGATGGTGTTGGAACAACACAACTCTTTGTCTTTACCGATCCTCGAGTGAGGGGTCCTACAAAACCTGTTGAGCTAAGGTTCTGTGCTGTCTGAAATTTCTTTACAGCGGCTACAGTTGCTGGGCCAAACACTCCGTTGGGTACCGCAGTGAGATGGCCAGAATCCTTAAGATAGTTTTGCAGTTTTGTTACATTGCCATTTGAGTTTAAGTCTGTTGAACCCAATCCAAGATCAAGGGATATGTCTGTACATGCAGCTGACGCTGTCTGGGCAAGCATGAGAAGCGCAACAGTAACGATAATTTTTTTCATGTCTCAATACTATCAGATTTTGTAATAGTTTTTAGGCGTATTCGTCTGTATATACATGTTAACTACAATTGCTGTTATTTTGATTATTCTATGGATTCTCGGTCTTATTAGTTCATATACCGTGGGCGGGTTTATTCATATCCTTCTTGTCGTGGCGGTGATTATGATACTGGTGCGAGTGATAAGAGGGGAAAAGATAGTGTAAACGAAAAACCGCCCAAAGGCGGTTCTTCTATGGGTGTGCCGTGGTAGAGGTTGTCGAAATTTATTTTGCTTTATCTGCGTCTTTTTGTGAGGTGTGAGCTTTCTCCACTGCTACATTTGCCTTTTCTTTGTCGCTGTCAGCACGAGCTTGTTTCGCAACAGCTTCGGCCACCTCAGCTTTCTTTTCAGCTTCTTCAATATTATTGGGCATATTATTTTGATTTAATTGGTAATCATTGGGCATAAACAAAGCCGTTCTATAAGGAGGATGATTACAAATCGTTTGTCGTCGGATATGGAATTTGTTGGGTGCCTACAGAGAATCGAACTCTGGATATCGGTTCCACAAACCGAAGTTTTACCACTAAACTATAGGCACCATCGTGAACTGCTATCGAGAGAAAACGGCGGGCGGCGTAGCCGCCCGCCGTTTTCTCCGTGTGCGCGGAAGAGGACTTGAACCTCCATGCCTTACGGCGCTACCACCTCAAGGTAGTGTGTCTGCCAATTCCACCATCCGCGCATTGGCCAAGAAAGACCTTTCTTTTTCTTGTTCGCACATCATACATAAATATGGCCTTATTTTCAACCTTTTCAATATATAATGCAAAACCGTTCCTCTCGGAACGGTTTTGGCCCCCAGCCTTACCACATGGATATGATAAGGGATGCGGGGGACTTTTTCAAGTGCATGGACATGACGGGGATCGAACCCGCACCCCTCAGATGGTAAGGCTGAGGGTCTAGGCCACTAGCATGCCCACGACGTAAAGATTACCAATCTTCCGTCTTCGATATCTTACAAAATGAGAGATAAAGGAATAATAAAATCCAGCCCATTCTTAGTGAGTTCAGCAACACTTTTATGGAATCGCAGCATGGACAACAAAAAACCACCGACAGTGGTCGGTGGTTTTTTTTATTTACTTTACTTCTACCGGAGCTGGTTCTACTTCTTTCTTTTCTACCTTTGTACCTTTCTTTACAACGTCTGTCTTTGCTGTCTTGTCTGCTCGGAGGTTTCGCATTTGGCGTCGGATTTCCTTTGTTGCCTTTTCTCGTACGAAATAGAGTTTTGATCGTCGTACCTTTGATTTTCGAACAGTTTCGATTTCATCAATCATTGGAGAGTAAAGAGGGAAGATGCGTTCTACACCTACTCCGTCTATTACCTTTCGAACTGTGAATGTAGCACCTGCTTCATCACCGTGCTTTCGAGAAAGGATAAGTCCTTCAAAGGCCTGAAGACGTGTTTTGTCACCTTCCTTGATTTTCTGCCATACGCGAACTGTATCGCCTGAACGGAGCGCGAGTTTTGCTCGTGCGGCCATATCTATAGGGGATGTGATTACTTTGCTTTCCATTGATTTGAATGTATTAACGTGGTCGTCAATGTAACATGGCGGAGCGAAATCAGCAAGCGTTTATGGGTTTTTCTTGAAAAAAGCCATTAAATAGGTTATTGTTGTTTTTACGTGCCGTTAGCTGTTTTGGTAAATAACAGTTATATGGCACATTTGATAGGTAAAGTTAAATATACGCGCCCTTAGCTCAGTTGGTAGAGCAGCTCATTTACACTGAGAAGGTCGGGGGTTCAAGTCCCTCAGGGCGCACAGAATAAAGAAAGACCGGCCATTGGCCGGTCTTTCTTTTATATGGTCCCCTTGGTTGGAATCGAACCAACATAACCGGCTTAGAAGTCCGGTGTTCTATCCATTGAACTACAAGGGGTCAAACTTGAGGATAGCAGGAAAGGGAGGTTAGGTGAAGCACCTGTCTCTTATAAAGAGGGATCGGTACGAACTACTCTTGAAACATTCTTTGAATTAGCGTCTCGTTCTCGAATGTTTTGAACTGCTTTTTGAATATCACCCTGATTAATTGACACTGATTTTTTGTCGGCAGTATTTTGATTGGTGCCACTCGTAAGTGTGAGGTCTATAAATATCCAAATGTGTATAGCAAGTAAGATGACAAGGCATGACGCGAAACAAAGAAGAGCAGTGTACCAGTCATAGGTACTGTTTCTACCAATCTTTTGTCTTACCAGCTGGAATTTGTTTTTAAGTGACATAAAATATTATTTTTTCTCTGAAATATTCTCTGTGAAGTCGAGACTGAAACTCCAGATAGATTCTTTAATATTAGGCTTTGCAAAAGAAAGGCTCTCAATTTTAGAGGCGTAGGGAAGAGACTCGAGAGTGGCTATAAAGCTTATTATATTACTCCATGTGCCTGTTCCTGTAATACGTATACGGAGCAATCCTTCAGAACCGTTCTGTGCACCGATATCTATAGAGCTGAAATCACTATTAATACCCGCCTCCAATGATTTTGTCTCAAGAAGGTCGATGAATTGAGGCACGCTGTCTTTATCAATAAATCGAGAATCAATTGTTTCAAGATAAGGCTTTGATCCCTTGAGCACATTTCGAATTGAATTAAAGTAAGCACCCTCTGATGTCCGTGCAAGGATGTCTGATTCAACTGCAAGACTTTCGCTCTTTAAAGAAGAACTCTTCATAATGAGAAATATCCAAAGACCAAGGGTGAGAAGGGTAAGTGTGCCAAGTACAGAAAGGGTGACTATGTAAGTTTTTGATATTTTCATAGGCTAGAAGGCTGATTCTATAGTAAGGCTAAAGGGAATATCTTTGTTGCGGGCCAATGCACCAACCGGAAGATTAATTTTTGAAAAAGAAGGCTCCCCTTGAAGTCTTTTCGAGAATGATACAAGCGCGTCACGTGATGATGCGACACCGCTGATGGATATTGTTCCAGCTTTTCCCCCTCGCTTAAAGCTCAGTGAGGTGAGAGCTATAGATGAACCCTTTTGCACAGGTACTTTTTCAATGACAGAAATAAGTGTCAGGTTGCCTGATGTTTCTGCGATGAGATTTATTTTCTGGTTTAAAATAATGACCTCCTTTTCAAGAAGTGACGGGTCTTCCTTTAGACCATTGAGAAGTGCTGTCCGCTCGAGGAGAGCGCTTTCTTTCTGGGCGTTGATAATTGCGAATGTCGGTATGCTAAAAGCTGTCGCAATAAGGAAGAGAGCGAAAGAAAGACCAAGACAGAGGACTACAAGTCTGAATCTGTATTCTTTGAGTGCTATTTTTTTATATTCTTCAGGAAGAAAGGTAAACATATGATTATAATATTGTGCCGACGAGTGCTCCGTAATCAAGTGAGTCTGCTTTGTGGAGCTTTGGCAGAGAAACGTCTGGCGGCAGGGTGTTAGTCCACACAGACCCTATTTTGGCAGGAATTTTTGTTGAAGCTGAAATATACTGGGCAAAACCAGTGGTTAGAGAATCTTTACCAAGGAGAATCACATCAGATACGTCGATGAAATTTCTTTCTTTTTTGCCCTGCGTCTTCCAGTACGCGAGCACTTTACCAAGTTCGTCCCTAAGTGTTCCAAAGACAGGAATCATTGCTTCAAAAAGCTTCATATCACTCTCGTGTCCAGCAGATTCTTTTTCTTTTTTAAGTGCTTCTGCGGCTTCTTGGGTTATGTTGAGTGTCTTTGCAACTGCAGTTGTGAGATCAGTTTGACCCACGGCAAGAGAAGAGCTAAAAACAACTGAGCCCTTTTCTGCAATGAATACGATTGAGTGGTGTTTTGCTATAACAACTACCGCGTGAACACCTGTCTCGTCTTTCCGAAAGAGGGCCTTTGCCGTAGCACGTGCTTCGGTCTCAAGTGAGACAACCTGTATGCCACTTTCTTTAAAAATATCTAAATAGTTAGATGCTGCTGAGCGAGATATAACCGACACGGCAAGGGTTGCTTCCTTGAGAGTTTCATCAAGGCTTACAATTTCATATTCAAAGAGACAGTCTGCGGGTGGAATGGGAACATTTTCTTCGAGAAGACCCTCGACAGCAGAATAAATTTCTTTTGGATTTGTCGTAGGGACAGTCACCTTGAATACATATGCTTCGTCTTCGTGGATGATTGCCCGCACCATTTTTTGCTTACGGTTTTTTGCCCAGTTTCGAATAGCCAAAGAAGTTTCTTCTCGAGCTTTTGTAGAATCGACTGCTGTATGAATACGGGGGAGGGGTAATGTTCCAAAATCTTTTGGGATACATACACCTCGTTTGCGAGAACACTCAAAAAAACGGAGAAGGCTGTCAGAGACATCTACTGATGTATCTGAAAGTATGAGAGAGCTTGGAACAGGAAATGCACCTGTAAACCAGTCCTTCTTTAGTAACTCTTTTTTAATGACGTGAGAAAGAAAATTCATCGTCATTTATTATACTACATCGGCCGAATGCTTTGTCCGCGCCTCTCTTTAATGTATTCAATAACTATGGGTACGAATGAAAGCACTATTATGGCTATGATTATTACGTGGAGATACTTTTCAGTCTGAGGGACAAGCGTACCAAGGAAATAGCCGAAAAGAGTCATTGAACTCGTCCAAATAACTCCACCTATGATGTTGTATGACAGGAAAGTTGTGTACTTCATGTCACCAATCCCTGCGACAATTGGTGCGAATGTTCGAACGATTGGAATAAAGCGTGCTAGTACAATGGTTTTTACACCGTATTTCTCATAGAAAGCCTTTGCACGGAGTGCATGTTTTTTATGGAAAAAGAAAGAATCTTCACGAGAAAAGAGCGCTGGTCCTATTTTCTTGCCAAATGCATATCCAACGCTATCGCCGACTATTGCGGCAATCATGGTACCAATCACAAGGAGTTCTATTGAGATGAGCCCCTGTGATGCCAAAAGACCGGCGGTAAAGAGAAGGGAATCTCCAGGCAAAAAGAAACCAAAAAAAAGACCAGATTCTGCGAAGACGATGGTTATAATTCCAATCAGACCTACGGCTTCAATAAGAGCGCGTGGATCCATGAGATAAGAAAGTGATGACATGTACTAACTGTATACATATTCGCTTATTTGAGCAACGATAGGTCTGTAAAATAGTGTTACAATAGAGTAAATAATTTTTCACTATGTTTTTCGTTTATAAGTCAGTAAAGAAAGACGGTACACGCTCAAGTGGCACTATCGAAGCCAATGATAAATTTGCTGTTTACAAGAAACTGCACGAAGAAGGGAATACTGTGCTGAGCGTTACTGAAGAAGGAAAGAAGGGTGCTGTTAAAAATTTTCTTAACTTCTCTTTTGGTGGGGCGAAGATGGCAGACAGAATCATGTTTGCCAAGAATCTTTCAGCGATGCTCAAGGCCGGACTTCCTTTGGCACGCGCACTTACTGTGCTTGAACGTCAGATGACAGGCAAGTCATGGAAGCCAATATTAACGTCTCTTTCTGAAAGTCTTTCAAAAGGTACGAGTTTTTCTGCGGCGCTTGCTGTATTCCCGAAAACATTCTCATCACTTTTTGTTTCCATGGTTGCGGCAGGCGAAGAGTCAGGAAGTCTTTCGCAGTCTCTTTCCATTGTGGGAGAACAACTCGAGAAGTCGTATAACCTGCAAAAGAAGGTTCGCGGAGCAATGATGTATCCAGGAATTATTCTTTCTGTGATGATTATTATTGGGATCATGATGTTGGTGTTTGTAATTCCAAAACTTACCGCAACGTTTAAAGAGTTTAATACTGAATTGCCTTTTGCTACACAGATCGTGATTTGGGTAAGTGACTTCTTTGCCGCACATTACATTGTTGTGGTGCTAGCGCTTCTGACAACCGTTATTTCTACGTATGTTTTTTCAAAGACGCCCACTGGCAAGCGTTTTATTGGGCGTCTTGTACTTAAACTTCCTATTATTGGAAACATTGCGAAGGAAGTAAATTCAGCACGCATGTCTCGTACGTTCTCATCACTTCTTTCTTCAGGTGTTGAGGTTGTGACTGCAATAAAAATCACTGCGGATGTGGTTCAGAATGTTCATTATAAAGAGATGCTCAAGACAACTGCTGAAGATATTCAGAAAGGTTCGACTCTTCAGTCTCTTTTTATGCCTCGTTCAGATTTGTACCCATCGTTCGTTTCTGAAATGATTGGGGTGGGAGAGGAGACAGGAACACTTTCAAAAACTCTCTTCGAAGTAGCAATTTTTTATGAAAATGAAGTCGACCAAAAGACTAAGGACATGTCGACTATTATCGAACCATTTCTTATGGTGTTTATTGGTGTGGGTGTAGGTTTCTTTGCCCTTGCTATGATCAGTCCTATTTATTCTCTTTCAGATAAAATCTCATGAGAAACGTTACAGATAAAGGCTTTTCTGTCATAGAACTCTTGGCCACTATCGCTATTTTGGGGCTTTTATTCGCTGTCTCTGCGAGTTCTTTCGCAAGGTTTAATAGACGGGAAGCGGTGTTGGCAAATGCTTCTGCGATAGCCGCATCGTTGCGCGATGCACGCGCTCGAACACTAGCGTCTGTGGCGGGTTCTCAGTATGGAGTGAAAGTTGATGCTAACAGCTTTATATTTTTCCAAGGCTCTACGTTTGCATCTTCTACAAACACCAATATCAGTTACTCATATGGATCAGGGGTCAAAGCGTCTTCTTCGATATCCACCTTTGTGTTTGAAAGAGTAACAGGGAACTCTTCTGCATCTGGTACAATTGATGTGTATCAAGTGTCAGCACCAGGCGTGTCAAAGCGTGTAAAGGTGCAGTCAACAGGGCTTGTAAGCATAGAATGATCTCTTTTCACACTAAAGGTTCAGTCATAATAGAAGTCGTAGTTGCATCTGCGATTATTTCTCTCGTGTCTCTGGCTTTTTTGGGCACACTCTCCACTCTTGCTGTGTTTCATCAGAAAGACATGCTTTCAATTAAAGGGGGACTCCTCGCAGAAGAGGGCTTGGAGGCGGTTCGTTTTGTAAAAGGCAGTGGATGGTCAAATCTTTCAAGCCTTCCTCTCAATACTCCACGATATTTTACTCTCGCCACATCTTCATGGAGTGTAACCACAACACCTGAAATCATTGACGGTCTTTTTTATCGTTCATTCAAATTGAATCAGGTATCTCGTGATGGCAACGATGACATTGTTCCTTCTGGTGGAACGATTGATTCCAATACTTTCTTTGCTGAAGCCTCTGTCTCGTGGAGAGTGCGGAATGCAACGACAACTATTACGTACAAAACCTATGTTACGAACATTTAATAGAGAGAAGGGAAATACGCTCGCTGAGATGCTTGTCTATGTGGGACTTGTGAGCCTTTTATTTTTAGTAATTATTCAGACTGCTTTTTCTATATCAAAAGCATCAAAACGCTCTCGATCATATCTCGATATTAATTCAGCTGCTGTCTCTGCTTTTAGTCGATTCTCTCGTGATATTAGACGAGCAACATCAATTGATACGATTCAGAGTACGCTTGGAGCGAGTTCGGGAAAGCTTGTTCTAAATATGAAAAAAAGTGACGGAACCAACGACGTTCTAACATTTTACCTTTCTGAATCGAAGGTAAAAATTGACCAGAATGCTGTGTATGCAGGCGATATCACACAAGACAATATGGCTGTATCAAACCTTACGTTTAGAAAATTTGATACAGGATCCACGACTGCGATTCGCGTTGAAATGACTCTTGCTCCTGAAGCTTCGACATCAGTGCCTGCACTCAATTTTTACGGGACGTATGTTTTAAGAGGTTCTTATATTCAATAACATGACATCATCTAAAAAGTATACACAAGGAGGTTATGCATTGATGACAGCACTCATGTTTTTTTTGGCAGGAGGAATAGCGGTTGTGGCAGGTCTTTCCGATTCTGTCTTGCGAGAGGTGCGTACTGTGCGAAATGAGTCAACTTCAAAGCAGAGTTACTATGCGTCTGAATCTTCACTCGAAGATGCTATTTATCGTATAAAAACTGGTAAGCAAATCGGCTCAACGGAGACATTGATGGTTGCTTCATCATCAGCCACTACTACCATTACTACAGCAGGGGACGGTTCACAGACTATTAACTCCGCAGGCGATGCCTTGGGCACAAAGAGAACTCTTGAGGCTACTATGGATACAACATCGGGGGTTTCATTCCCATTTCTTCTTCAGGGTGGTCTTGGCGGTATTGAAATTGATGATGGTTCAATTATTGGAGATGTGTATACCACAGGTTCTATTAAAGGGTGTGGATCGTGTTCCATATCTGGTGCTGCTGTCTCTGCTGCTACAGCAACTATTTCTGTTGATCAGGCCAATTCAACCCCACTTCCTCCGACACAATCAATTACATTTGCTAACGCTGCCTCTACGCAGGATTTGGCCCAGGGTTTTCGAGTAAGTGATGAACTTTCTCTTGTAAAGATTGAGGTGTATATCAAAAAAGTAGGGAACCCTTCAAATGCAACTATAAAAATAATGACTGGTTCTGGGAGTGCGCCAAGCTACAGTGGTGTGATTGCCAGCGGTACGATTTCTTCCTCGCTTGTGGGTACAGGTTATTCGTGGATTGAAATACCTTTAACGGCCAACCAGATCCTTGATGACAATACAACATACTGGATTGTTATCGACGCTAACCCTGATGCAAGTAACTACTACGTGATTGCTGCAAACAGTACCTATGGCAACGGTCAGGCAAAAATTGGACGAACAGACTGGGGTTCTTGGTCTAACACCAGTCCCTCAGGTCTTGATGCGTACTTTAAACTTACTCTTGGTACAAGTGACGTGGGAATTATGGGTAAAGATCAGTACAATGACCTTTCTGTGGGAAGTGCATACGCTTATAACGTAAATTATGTGTCATCAACAGGTTCTCTGTATTGTCAGGCAGGTTCAGGTAACAATAAGGCGTGCGACACATCTCGTGCTAATCCTGTCGTTGAACCGATGCCGGTTTCTGGTGGGACTATTACACTCTGGAAAAATGAGGCTGTTGCAGGAGGTACCGTAAGTAGTCAGAGTGTAAATTATTCCGGGGCAACTCTCGGACCAAAGAAAATATCGGGAACCCTCACTGTGTCTGGCGGCGGAACTCTGCGAGTATCGGGAACACTCTGGGTCACTGGTGATGTAACAATCAGTGGTGGTGCACACGTACGTTCAAATAACAGTTCAAAAAGTTTTGCTATTGTCTCTGATGGAAAGATAACCTTATCGGGTGGCGCGTCTATTGATGGTGCTACAAATAGTCACATTCTTCTTGTTTCTACGAGCAATGATCCTGCTGAGGCGATAAAGATTAGTGGGGGAGCAAATGACACGGCACTCTATGCATCAAACGGAGGTGTGACTATTACAGGAGGTGCGAGTGTTAAAGCGGGAGCGGCACAATATCTTTATATTAGCGGTGGTGCAAATGTTGTGTATGACCCTCAAATGTCATCACTCAACCTTACTTCAGACGAGTCTGGCGCAGCAACGTCTAGTTCGAACATAAAATCTTGGAAAGAGTCTCAGTAGCCACGCTCCTTTTCTAGTAGTGGTATAATGTGCCTTATGGCAAAGACACACAAAAAATTCACGATAGTGGGGAATTGGAAGATGAATCCAGACACGCTTGAACAGGCAAAGACTTTGTTTTCTGCATTATCAAAGAAAAGCGCTAAAACTCCCGATGTGGGGGTGATTATTATTCCACCTGCTCCTTTTATTCCACATCTCATTGGTAAAAAAGAGCCTGTTATTTCTCTAGGCGCTCAGGATGTCTCGACAGAGGAACGTGGTGCGTTCACGGGAATGGTAAGCGCAACTCAAATGGCAACATCGGGGGCGGGGTATGCTCTCGTTGGTCACAGTGAACGACGAGCGGTAGGTGATACAGATACAATTGTAGCTCAAAAAGCTGTTCGAGCACTCAGTGCAGGTATGAAAGTGATTCTCTGTGTTGGTGAAAAAGAGCGCGACGAACACGCGTATTATCTTCGTGCGATTCGAGAACAAGTTTTGTTTGTTATCAACGCGCTTCCAGACAAAAAGAAGATGAAAGACATTATGATTGCCTACGAACCTGTCTGGGCAATAGGCAAGAGCTTTGCCCTCGCACCAAAACCTGCCGACATTCATGAAATGGTTTTGTATATAAAAAAGGTTGCAATCGAAGCGCTTGGAAAAACAGACGGTCTCAAGTTGAAAGTACTGTACGGAGGCTCTGTAAATAGCGAAAACGCTGAAGCAATGCTTCGTGAAAGCGCTATTGATGGTTTGCTTATTGGTAGACAATCACTCGATCCTGAGGCGTTTGCAACAATCATCGACTATGCCAACAGCATATAAGAAAATTACAGACGAAAAGAATCTTAAAGGTAAGCGCGTGCTTCTACGTCTCGATTTGAACGTGCCTGTAGTAGGCGAGGAGGTTCGTGATGACTTTAGAATCAAGCGTTCGCTACCAACACTCCAGTTCCTACGTGAGGCGGGTGCAAAGGTAATTATCATTAGCCATCTTGAAAGTGAATTAACACATTCACTCTCTCGAATTGCTACATATATTGGGCGTTTCATTCCAATTAAGGCGCTTGTCATGAGTTATGATGATGCACCTCTTGTTATTGCCAATATGCAGGATGGAGAAATCATCATGCTTGAAAACCTTCGTGTAAATCCTGGAGAGAAGGCAAATGATCCTGTGTTTGCAGGAAGACTCGCACATTTGGCTGATATGTATGTAAATGACGCGTTTGCAGTTTCACATCGTGAACACGCTTCCATTGTTTCAATTCCTAAATTGATTCCATCGTATGCTGGTCCGCTTCTTAATCTTGAAATCGAAGAGCTTTCAAAGGCATTTAACCCACCCCATCCATTTCTTTTTGTCCTCGGTGGTGCAAAATTCGATACAAAGCTTCCACTCATTGAGAAGTTTATTACAATAGCGGATTACGTCTTTGTGGGTGGTGCGTTGGCAAACGATATTTATAAGGAGAAGGGGTATGAAGTGGGCGTTTCACTCACTGCAAAGGCACGTATTAATCTAAAACACATTGAGATGAGTCCACGCCTCATTGTTCCATCAGATGTAATAGTAACAAGTCCTGGCGCTAAGGATGTGAAGGGTCCAGATCAAGTAAGTCCAGACGAGAAAATTATGGATGCCGGACCTCGTTCTATTGGAGAGCTTTCTGATTTACTTAGTGATGTGAAGTTTGTTCTATGGAACGGTCCTCTGGGTGATTATGAGAAAGGTTTTTCTGAAGGTACAGAAGGGCTTGCTCAAGCTATAGTGGACAGCAAAGCAGTGTCGATCATTGGAGGAGGGGATACGATTGCTGTTGTAGCCAAGATGGGTCTTCTTGATAAGTTCACATTCGCTTCTACGGGTGGTGGGGCGATGGTAGAGTTTTTGGCAACAGGAACATTGCCCGGTATCGAAGCCTTAAAAAGTTAAACAAAAAACCAGCTCAAGCTGGTTTTTTGTTTAGAGATTTTTCTTTATCTTTTCTACGTTTCCGGTGAAGTCGTCTTTGGCGTCAAGAACATCTTTACGGCTATCGGGATAGACCCAGATGTGTGCATGATGAATTTCTTCTCCCATTATTTTTGATACGACACAATCAGTGTTAAAGGCTTTCTTCTGTGCGAGAGCAATTTTTCGCGCTACCTCAAAATATGCTCCAGCGTTCGGTACATCCCATACCCATCTATAGTGTTGTTTTGGTATTACCAGCGCGTGTCCGGGTGACAGTGGTCGAATATCAAGAAAGGCCATGAAGTCAGCATCCTCATAGATTTTGTGTGAAGGGATTTCACCTTTAATAATTTTGCAAAATACGCAGTTTTCCATAAGAAAATAATAGCACGTGGTAGAATGGCGTCTATGAAATACTCTCTGCGAGACTCCGGACTGACACGACCTGCTGAATTTTCCGCTTTCTCTGACACGGTTTCCTCTCTGTTGCTTGGTCGTGGGGTGGGGACTCTGAAGGGGGCGCAGGACTTTCTTTTACCTGACTACGATTTGCACACACACAATCCCTTTTTAATGAAAGACATGGATAAGGTGGTTGAAAGAGTGCATGAAGCGATAAAAAATAATGAGTTTGTCACCATCTTTACTGACTATGATGCTGATGGAATCCCTGGGGGTGTAATTTTATATGACGCACTCCGCAAGCTGGGGTATAAGAATTTCGAAGTATATATTCCTCACCGTCACGATGAGGGATTTGGTTTGAGTAAACAGGCCATCGATAAAGCTAAAGCAAAAGGAGCAAAACTTCTTATAACAATTGATTGTGGGATAGCGGATGCAGAGGAGGTTGCATATGCACAGTCACTCGGAATCGACGTAATTGTGACGGATCACCATATGCCTCATGAAGTATTGCCACCCGCATATGCAATTTTGAACCCAAAAGTGGAAGGCTGTATGTATCCAGAAAAAATGCTTTGTGGTTCAGGTGTGATATTTAAATTTGTTCAGGCATTTTATAAAAAGTACGGTGCCGAGTTTAATGTAAAGCCAGGATGGGAGAAATGGTTTTTGGATATGGTAGGAATCGCAACGCTTTCTGACATGGTGCCTCTGACTGGGGAGAATAGAGTATTTGCGGTGTATGGTTTAAAAGTGTTAAAAAAGACATCACGACCAGGTTTGTCACAGCTTTTTTTAAAGCTTCGAGTAAATCGTGAACATTTGAGTGAAGACGATATTGGTTTCACTATTACTCCGCGTATTAATGCAGCATCACGTATCGGAGAACCTTTGGCTGCATTTAATCTTCTTTCTACTGATGACGAAGCTCTTGCAGGTGTATATGCTGATACTCTTGAAGGTGTAAACAATGAACGAAAGGGAACTGTAGCGTCACTTGTTAAGGAGATTCGCAAAGTCTTGGCCGAACGCGACATAAGTGACAAGAAAGCGATTGTTCTTGGAAATCCATCATGGCGCCCGGCACTCCTTGGATTGGTTGCGAACACGTTAGCTGAAGAATATAACAGACCGGCATTTCTGTGGGGAAGAGATGGTGAGGGGATTATAAAGGGGTCGTGTAGATCAGGTGGCACCATGAGCGTGCTTTCAATTATGCAAAAGACTCCTGAATCTTTTTTGGCTTTCGGGGGACACAGTGCATCCGGTGGATTTGAAGTAGCAAATGAATCGATTCATGCTTTGGCAGAATCATTGGAAAAGGCTGCTCATGATTTGGGTGGAGAGATTGAAGAACGTACAGGCATTGTTGATGCACACATTGGACTCGATGAGGTGTCTTGGAATCTGTATAAAGATGTCGAAAAGTTGGCGCCCTTTGGCACAGGAAATCCAAAACCACTCTTCTTAATTAAGGGTGCGTATATTGATTCGATAAAAGCCTTTGGTAAAGAAAAGAACCATACGGAGATAGCTTTTATAGATAAAAATAATCGCAAGATTTCTGCTATTCAGTTTTTTTCGGCACCAGATTCATTACCAGTACATGCCACTGCAAAATCAAAAGTGGATATTGTGGCGCATCTTGAGAAATCTACCTTTAAGAATTACCCCGAATTGCGCTTGCGCATAGTTGAGGTACTCTAATACGTATGTCTATTACTATATTTACTGACGGATCATCACGTGGAAATCCTGGGCCTGGAGGTTGGGCTACTGTTATTCGTACTGAGAAGGAAGTTTTTGAATTGGGTGGACGAGAGGATCATACAACTAACAACAGAATGGAACTCTTGGCCGCTATCGAAGCTTTGGCCTTTCTTAAGACAAAAAGCGTTGGGGCTGAAAAGATTCTTGTTCAGAGTGATTCTAAATATGTTATTCAGGGTATTACTTCATGGGTTTTTGGCTGGAAGAAGAATGGTTGGATAACTGCAGGCAAGAAGGAGGTGGGGAATAAGGATTTGTGGGAGAAACTCTCTGCGCTTACCGGCGGATTTTCCGTAGAATGGAAATATGTTGAAGGTCATGCTGGTCATCCAGGGAATGAGAGATGTGATGAGATTGCTACGTCGTTTGCGGATAAGGTGACTATTGATTTGTATGCGGGCGCCCGCGACAAATACTCTATCGACCTTGATGCAGCGCCTCTCGCGGGCGCCAAAGCCAAAAAGAAAAAATCATCTTCTTCAGTTAAAGCATATTCATATCTTTCTTTGGTGGATGGAGTTCTTCAGATTCATAAAACATGGGCAGAGTGTGAAGCTCGAGTAAAAGGTGTGCGGGGTACAAAGTTTAAAAAATCTATAAGCGCGAGTGACGAGCAGGATATAAGGAAAGAGTGGGGAGTATAGAGTGGCATAAAAAAGCGCGGACCTTACGGTCCGCGCTTTTTATCTTTTGTTGATGTCGTTGTGTATAAACTGGTTGGCGTGAATAACAAAGTTTTTTACAGCGCTACACTTACTTTCTTCACACTTGTATTCATCTGGTCGCTTCTGGATTCAAAAGGCTATTTGGGAAACATATCACTACACGCGTTTGATGCACACGTAGGCAAGGTACATGTGTTTAAGGGTGTTGTGTGTGCAGAGCCAGAAACCCGAGATACGTCGCTCAAGTTTTGCTTTGCACCATACGATACGTCAGATCGTATTCTTGTAAGCGCTTCTCGATATCCTGAATACTCATACGGCGATGAACTTGTGCTATCCGGAAAGATTGAGTTGCCTGAAAACTTTACGTCATACGACGGAGGTCCAGAGTTTGATTATGTTGCATACCTTAATAAAGACGGAATCCGATATATTTTGAAACGTCCTAACATTAAAAGTACGGGAGTGAATAAAGGAAATAAAATTAAAAGTGTTCTTTTCAAACTCAAATCAGCTTTTACTAAAACAATGCAAGATTTATTTCCCGAACCAGAATCCTCACTACTTGCAGGTGTGCTGATAGGGGAGAAATCTGGTCTTTCAAAAGAACTTACAGATCAATTCAGGAATGCGGGACTTGTTCACATTCTCGTATTATCAGGTTCAAACGTGACGGTGGTGGCTGAAGGGCTTATGAAACTATTTTCATTTTTACCGCCTCTGCTGTCACGAGTTCTTGGGGCATCGTCTATTATTTTGTTTGCACTTATGACAGGTGCGTCAGCTACTACTGTGAGGGCTACTGTTATGGCGCTTATTGTGCTTTTACTAAAATCGTCAGCACGTCGGTACGATGTAACGAGAGCCCTCATCATTGCTGCATTCTTTATGACGCTTGAAAATCCACACATTCTCGCATTTGATGCATCTTTTCAGTTATCCTTTTTGGCTACACTGGCACTCATTTACATGGCGCCCGTTGTTTCAGATAAAATTCAATTCATTACAAATCGTTTCAAACTTCGTGAAATGATAGCAACAACTATTGGTACGCAAATACTAACAACACCACTCATACTTCACATGTCAGGCCAGTTATCTATTATCTCGCTTGCACCAAATCTTTTGGTTCTTCCTTTAGTGCCTTTGGCAATGCTCGGTGGCTTTGTATCTGTTGTAGTGGGATTTATAAGTCATATTCTGGCGCTTCCTCTTGCTGCGGTGACTTCAGTAGTTTTGACGTACATCATACAAGTGACCGCATTCTTTGGCGGTCTACCGTTTGCTTCAGTACATATAAAAATGAGCGCTTTCGCGCTCATTTTTTCGTACGTATGTATGGTTCTGTATCTTATCCGTTTTTGGCGACAGAAAAATTCTTCAGAACGGTCTGCCAGTTAAGATTTGCAAAGAAATCCTCTACATACTGTTTCTTGCCTGAAGGTTGGTAGTCCGCAACGAATGAATGTTCCCACATATCAAGCATCAAAACAGGGGAGATGCCCGTGAGGTGTCCGAGGTGCTGCTCATCAATCCACGCGTTCACAAGGCGATCCGTATGTTTGTCATAATAGAGAACAGCCCATCCCACACCTCGCGTCATGGCTACTGCTTTGAACCGGGCAATCCAAGCGTCGAAAGAACCCCACTCCTCTGTAATAGCTTTTGTGAATGCACTATCAGATGCAAGTGCTGAGGCACCGCCTTCAAGGTGTGCAAAGTAGAATTCGTGGTTTCGCATGCCGTCAAATTCAAATCCAAATCTTCGCTGGAGTTCACCCATAGGATACGCGTTCTTGTCCGCATCTGCAGACATTTCTGCAATCTTTTCAAGGATAAGGTTTGCGTGTTTTACATAGCCTGCGTAGAGCTTGAGGTGTTCTTCGATGTTTTTTGCTGAGATTCCCTTGAGTGCCGGGATATTAAATTTCTTTTCTTCGAATTTTTTCATTATTACTTTGGAATTACGGGTATGTATCTATTATACGCTTTGTCGGTATAATTTCTCCTATGCACAAGAATATTGAAGCAGTACGACAGGCACTCCATGAGATTAATACTGATTTTTCTGAAATCAAAGGCTTTTACGACGCTGTAATGGTTAAAGGGTATGCGTTTGTTCGCGCTGTTACTCCCTTTAATAATGGTTCTATTGCTTCTCTCTGTAGGGACAAGGCGGCTATTTATACGTTACTTAAGGGTAGTGTGCCGATGCCAGAAACTATTTCTGTGCTTGATAAACAGGGTACGTATGCGACAGAATCAAAAGATGTTTCTTTAGATATTCTTTATCCTCGAATTATTAAAATGAATTCGGGTGAAAGAGGGGATAATGTGTATTTGGTTACGAACAAAGAAGAGGCTCGGTCCGCGCTTGCAAGTGTCTTTAATAAGAGCTCTCTGCATTACGACTATTTGGCACTTATTCAGGAATATATCAAACCTATTCGTGAGGTTCGGGTTGTTGTTTCGAATCACGTTGTTGCTCTTGGTTATGATCGCACGACAGGGAGTTTGCTTTCACAAGACGATTTTGAAAAAGTTAAAACCATGTCTGAGGTCATCTTACATAAACTCACTATTGCATGGGGCGCTTTTGACTTTATTGAGTCAGAGTCAGGTGAGTTCTATTTCCTCGAGGTAAATACACGCCCAGGGTTCAATACATTTATTGAGAAGAACAGCAATCGTCTATTAGTTGAATTGTATAAGGCTTCCCTTAAGAAACTTTTATTGTGAGATTGTTTTTGTATCACCGCTATAAAATTGTGTGTGCGACGCTACTCGGCGTCGTTTTTGTTGTCTGTTCTATATATGTTGGCGATCGTAATGATTCACTGAGAGTATTCTTCTTGGACGTAGGGCAGGGCGATGCAATATACATACGAACTCCGAATGGTCGAGATATGCTCATTGATGGCGGACCAGGAAGGGTTGTTCTACAGAGGCTGTCTGAAGTAATGCCTTGGTATGACAAGGCGATAGACGTGGTACTTGAAACTCATCCAGATGCTGACCATATCGGTGGACTGCCCGAAGTGTTGTCTCGATATCATGTTGGATTATTTATTGAACCTGGTGTTAATTCTCCTAATGCTATTGATGATGAGATTGGGAGGATTCGTAAAGAAAGAAGTATCGATCGTGTATTTGCACGACGTGGTATGAGAATCAATTTTGGCGACGGCACACATTTTGATGTGCTGTATCCAGATGTCGATCCTTCGCATCTAGAAACCAATCAAGCGTCAGTTGTGGGAAGGTTGGTGTATGGATCTACGTCTGTGATGTTTACAGGTGATTCCCCAAAGGTTGTTGAAAATCATCTGATTGAGATTGATGGCGGGCGCTTGCAGAGCGATATATTAAAAGCGGGGCATCATGGCTCGCGTACTTCGTCGGGTGAAGCGTTTGTAAAAATGGTGGCGCCCGCCGTTGCAATCATTTCTTCGGGTAAAGCAAATCGCTACGGTCATCCACATAAAGAGGTGGTAGAAATCTTTAATAAGTTTGGAATACAAATACAGCGTACTGATAAAGAGGGGACCATTGGTTATGTTTTGGATGGCGTAAAAATACGTCGGCAATAAAAAAGGTGCCCTAAGAAAAGGGCACCAATGTGGACCGTGATTATTCTCCGAAAGCTGTTCTCGGCATGTCACGATCCAGGCGTTCGAGAAGTTCGATCATGGAGAGTGCAATCTGCTCCTTACGACCACCTTTTTTGCTGAAGCGGTAGTAGTTGAAACGAAGCTCGTTGAGCACTGCTGCGAGTTCGTCACTGATGCGCTCTTTTGTCAGCTTTCCTTCGGGAAGTAGGTCGAGGAGTGCACGTGCAGTGAGTTCGCTTGGCGCAATAAACATGAGCTCGTTGAGTTCGATTTCTTTCAGATAACGCTCAGTCATTTTTTCTCTATCCATCATTCGCCGAATACGGACATAACCGAGACAACAGAAAACAAAAACAATCATGGGGCCAAACAGTCTGAAGTCAGAAACTATTGTCTCTGACCGAAACGGGTCCCGCATCATGTCATTGATGAAGGTGTAAAGAAACAGCCAGAGCGCACAGGCAATGGCTGTGAGGGAACAGAACGAAGCAAGGAATGCTTTTTTCATGGGTTGGTAGAAGGAGCGGGTGGGATTGGTTGAGGGTTGTTGTACCTCATATTCAACTTTCTTGGGATTTTGTCAAATAAAAAAGCGCGGACCGTAAGGTCCGCGCTTAGAGGTTGGAGACAACCTCGATGTTTGTTTCTGGAAAGATTACAATCATTTCCTGATCGTAAGTAATGACACCGGTTACTTTCTTGCCCGCGACAATCGAGGGCAGGAGAAGTAGATCACTCGCCATCATCGATTCGTAGGGAAGTTCATCCGCAAGAAACCATGTAGGCTTTGTCATTTCCGGTGTTGCTCGAGGGTCAGCGTTAGGCACACGTGCAAGGTAGATGTGGCAGATACAATCTCTGGCACCCTCCCTGCGATATGTGATGATGCCAACTTTCTCGATTTGCTTAAGAGTTGCAATGACCCCACTTTCTTGGCGAAGCTCACGGAGAGCTGTCGCTTCGATCGAAGAATCAGACAACTCTACTTTTCCACCCCAACCATTCCAACGGTTGGCGACGCGAAGTTTCAGTGCGCTTTCCGTCGGTTCTTTCCAGGCCAAACCCATTTCTCCAAGGGTTCCGTCTTTTTCTCGTAAGAGATAGCAGACGGTGGCTACGATTGGTTTTAAGTTCACCCGAGTCTGATACTAGTACTTTCTCCAACCTTTGCAAGCAATAAAAAAAAGACTGTGTCCCTCGGGACACAGTCTCTTAGTTTTATATGATTCCTGCTTTCTTCAATGTTGCGTAAGCTCCGTTCTTGTTGATTGTCTTGATAGCTCGAGTTGAGATAGTGAGACGGATAGATTTCTTAAGTTCAGGAATGTAGATCTTCTTGTTCTGAAGGTTTACATATCGTCGTACTTTACCAGTAGGGTTATACTGAGTCGCACGAGTTGCGTTTGAGTAACCGCCACCGACTATTGAAGTTTTCTTTGTGATTGGGCAGATTCGTGCCATAAAATTGGTATATAAGAGGTACGGAGCATGCTATCATATATGGGCTATTTGGCAAGTCATAACCCTATAAAACCATGGATTTTCAGTTCATATTCTCACTTATAGTCCTTCTATTTTCGGTTGTTATACACGAAGTTGCCCATGGATACGCTGCGTTGTACCTGGGCGACAAAACCGCCGAGTACGAGGGAAGACTTACGTTAAACCCTCTAAAGCATATAGACATGGTGGGTACGATCATTTTGCCGGCCCTATCACTCATGTTACCGGGAAGTCTCTTGTTTGGGTGGGCAAAGCCGGTACCTTTTAATCCCTACAATCTCCGTAACCGTAAATGGGGTGAGGCTATTGTTGCTGTTGCCGGTCCGCTTTCAAATTTTCTTCTTGCTCTGATCTTTGGTCTTTTCATACGCTTCTTTTTAATTCCACAAGGAATGTCTTCTAGTCCAGCGGGGGATCTGTGTCAGATTATTGTGTGGGTAAATATAACGCTCGCAATCTTTAACCTTATTCCTGTACCGCCACTCGATGGATCAAAAATAATTTCTGCTGTATTGCCTCAGAAGTTTATGGTCATCCGTGCAAAGATAGAAAGTTTTGGTTTTATTGGCGTGCTACTTTTCCTTCTGTTTATCTGGCAGTTCTTTACTCCCGTTATTCCGTGGTTGTTTAAAGTTATAACCGGTCTTTATTAAAGATTCACTAGACCGTTGTCTTGAATACCCTGAATTTGTTGTTATCAACAATGATTTCAGTTGGACCAATTTTCTCAAGAGTTGGTTGGTATGAAAGGAATGAGTTTGCCACAATATATACAGTGCCTCCATGCCCAAGGTGCTTTCGTGCACCCTCTGCAAATCGTTCCATGAATGTGTAATCAGTTTCAATACCTGTATGAAAAGGTGGATTACAGAGAATCACATCGAAGGTACCTGTGATGTTTGAAAATACGTTTGATTCAAGAACAGTGGCTTCAAGGTTATTTTTCTTAAGTGTTTCTTGTGTGGCTCGAACAGCAAGCTGGCTTATGTCAGCCATGGTCACAGTAGTACTCGGTGAAAGTTTTTTATAGATTGATCCAATTACACCTCCACCGCATCCAACATCGAGAACAGTTTTTGCATTGAAAGGAATATGTTCAAGAAGAAGTTTTGTTCCCGCATCAAATTCTCTAGCGGAAAAGACGCCGGGCAGGTTTGCGATTTCCAAAGTCGTATCTTTAAACGTAACAGGGAAGTACGAAAGGAAGTCTTCGAGTTTTTTGTCCGCTCCTAATTTCTGATTCTTTCCTACATAGAGTGCGGAATGGTTTCCAACGATTTTCTGATCAACAGGTCCGATGTTTGTCTCGTACCACTTTTTTGCAGATTCGATGCCACCCTTTTTAGTACCAGCCAAAACGATGGTTCCGCCTGATACGACAATTCCAGAAACAAAAGCCAGCGTCATATCAATGAGTGCTTTTGATTTTGGTAAAAAGACGATAGCACTTTGTGCAGAGTCGGGCTTTTTGCCCATGACATC
>JBDKKJ010000004.1:0-40954 GCA_039796155.1 Candidatus Parcubacteria bacterium | reverse complement strand
GTATTCGCGTTTACAAGCGCCACAACTGAACTTGAAGCACTCGCTACCACGCTATTAGTGTTGTTGTTAACCGCAGAAGTGATTCCTGAGGTCTGAGAGTTGGTGTTTGCATTCACGAGAGCAACGACTGATGTTGAAGCGCTTGATACATCACTCGCTGTCGCAAGTGATCCGGTATCAAGTCCTGCTCCCGTGAGTGTTCGCACGCTATTCGTCCACACATCAGCTGCAAGTGTTCCGAATGAAGAGAGAGTTCGAGAGGTGTATGACCAAATTGCAGCAGGTAAACTTGCGAAAAGAGAAGAAGATGCGGTCGCTATTTTAATATCAGTATTTGCATTGATTGCAGAGGCAATGTTGGCAGTAGCTGTATTGGTATTTGCATTTATAACCGCCGCAAGGGAAGTGCTCGCTGATTCAATCGTTGCACCCACAGCGAAACTCTTGTCCATCTTTACTAAATCACCTGCAAGAAGAGTTCCGCAGCTAATTGTGGCGGGCCAAACACCCAAAGGACCAGCTCCAGGAATAGCATAGTTATACCAATGCCAACCACTGGTGGTGGTACTGGTGGTTGCCTCATTGACCATCACAGAACCGCTTGGGTTATATACAGAGACAAAGCAATCTACAATAGAAGGTGTGAAATCATCTTCGTATACGAACTCACCGACAGTCACAGTGTCGCCAACCCCATATTTTTCATACTCTGCATATGCGACTTGAGAGCCTAAAAGAAGCACTGATGAAAATAATATACCAGTGAGTGCTCTTTTAAGGGTTGGTTTTTTCAAGTGCATGAAAATAGTGCTCAATTAGAGTAAATAATAGCACCGTTTACAATCACAAGTAAAGAATTTTTCCGAGAAAAACGCTTGTCCACATTCCCGTCTTCAAATACATCTATTGCTTTCAGTTTTTTTATATTACAATGGAGTGCATAATGATTTCTTCAAAGTATTCCTTTCGATTAATTTCGAGGAAAGATTTAAACGATCTTACCCGCAAGAAAACCTCTGAACGATCAGAGGTATTGAATCACTCGTCAGTTTCTGCAGGCAAAAACACCGAATCCGACAATCGAAAAAGAAACTTTCTCCGTGTTATGGGTATTGCTGGTGCGAGCCTTGTTGCATCACAACTTCTGCCGAAGAAAGCAGAGGCTCTCATCATGGGTAGTACACCGTCATCGAGTGTTGTGGGTGTAAAAAATGCTGCAAATGCACGGATTAGTCCAGCTACGGAAACAACACTGGCTACTCGAGCAACAGAAGCCACTCTCGCTACTCGTGCCAGCGAGGCAACATTGGCTACACGTGCTTCTGAAACAACACTCGCAACACGAGCGTCAGAAGCAACTTTAGCTTTAATAAAGACTAACTCAGACAAATTTACCTTTGATGGAAGTAATAATCTGCTTACTGCATCTGCCGGAGGTGCAGCGTCGGCGGTAGGTATTAAAGATAAGACAGACGCTCAAGTAAATCCTGCCACCGATGAAAGTGTTTTGTATCTACGGCGCATTGTAAAACTGATGGAGTCTCAGTCTGTTGTTGATGCTGCTAATCGTCAAAGAATAACTCTCGATTCTCTTGGTACAGGTACTACGATTACAACCACTGTTCCTGTATCAGGAACTGTTACAGCCACCGTTTCAGGCGCGACCCTTGCTGCCGGTGTTGCTGCTATCGGATCGGTAAACATCGACGGTCAAAACCGTCAGATGTTCCAGGATTTTGCAAAGACGGCGTACGCGACTGGTATACGACAGTTCCTCACTTTTTCATAACATTATATGGCACTTACTAACAACCTCAGAAAACAAGTAGATCTACCGGTATGGGAATGGGCACGTTTTGCGCCAGGTGTTTCTTCTGCTGTGAGCAGTACCACCACATCATCAAATTCCACATACCATGTATCATATGGTCGTTATATCTACTACCTTCAGGCTGCTGCCACGGTTGCCGGAGGTACGAGTGTTGGTACTGGATTTTGGCGTTATGACACGATTTCTGATACGTATCAGCAACTCGCGTTTCCACCAGTTGTTCCTGCTACGTTCTCAGGTTTGCAATTTGTGAGCGGTCAGGGTTATTACGGACGTGTACTATCTGCGGGAACAAATACAATAACCTGTGCAGCACTCACGGGACAAATTCTTCAGAGCTTTGATATACGAATTATCGGTGGTACAGGTGTTGGTCAACATCGTGTGATCACTGGTGTAACTGATCCAACCATAGCTGATAATGGAACATTCACTGCTGTGGCCGCTACACCTCAGGGTAACGTAACTGATGCGAACAAGAACTGGGTTATCAATCAGTGGGTGGGGTATCAGGTGCGTTTTGTGGCTAACACAGGACAGACTCAAGTTCGTAAAATTATTTACAATTCTTCAAACGTTTTGTATTTTGCCGATACCAACAAATACGCAGAAGAGCTCAATGCATTTGCACCAATAGTTACTATCACGGGTGCTGCCGTAGCTATTGCGGCCATCGGTACTCAGTATCAAATTGAGTCAAGTGTCCTCACTGTTGATACACCTTGGACAACAATTCCTGATGCTACGAGTCGTTTTATTGTTCACTCAGGTGCGATATGGCTTTTGACTGCGGGTACCACATCGTATCTTTTGGAATACTATGATGTGGCGGCAGATACGTGGTATGTCCGTAATCCAGGTTCAAACACCAGTCCGGTAACAGCAAACGGTACTGACGGAACAATCGTAAATACGGGGGAAGTAGCGCTCGTTGCTGACAGGGGAACTGCAACAGGATCTCAATCATCTACAACACTTCAGGATACGACGAAATCATGGGCGGTTAATTCACTTTCAGCCGCTGGCTACGAAGTAAGAATATTTTCAGGAACAGGACTCGGTCAAATTCGATCAATTGTTTCAAATACTTCAAACACCTTAACCGTCGCTGCATGGACAACTACTCCTGATGCTACTTCGCGCTATATGATAGACGGCCTCGAGGGGGGAACCGCATCAAGTGCTGCGAATTCGACTCAGACAGCTTCAGCTACAGGTACTATTTCAGGTAATATTCTAACAGTTGGAACTACAACGGGTGCATATTTTGGGGGTCAAATTCTCACCGGTACGGGTGTTCAAGACAACACCACTGTTACTTCAGCTCAGGCTGCTTGTTTTACAGCTGGACTCACCTCGAGTGTCATCGTTGCACACGGAGGTACTACAGGAATTGTTGCGGGAATGTATGTGACCTTGTTAAACGGTACAGGTGCTCTGACTATAGGTACAAAAGTTTCAAGTACAACATCAACAACCATTACACTTTCAAACAATGTCACAACAGCACTTGGAAACGCTACGCTCCAGTTTTCAACTGCCTACGTATCATCAGTACTCGGTTCCAGCAGCAACGGTGTGGTAGTAACAGTTGCTTCAACTACAAATCTCTATCCAGGAATGGTTGTATCTGTTCTTGCGGGTACAGGTGCGTTTGCTGCGGGTACTTACGTAACCAATGTGGTAAACGGCACTACTTTTCACGTAAACACGGCACCTACCACAGCGCTTGCCTCGGCGACTGTATTAGGAACCCCGTATCAGACTATTATTGCCGGACAGATTTCTGGTATCCCTGGGGGAGCGGGAACATATGTTGTCTGGCCGCCTCAGAATGTTGCGAGCACGACTATCACAGGAACAGGTGTTGCAACGCTCACAGACTCAACAAAAACATGGCCTCTCCATAGATGGAATGGTCAATCAGTTCGTATTATTTCGGGTACTGGAATGGGTCAGGTGCGTAGTATTATCGGGACAAAAGCCAATAACACAGCTGCGTATACTTCTTCGGCGGGAGCAACGAGTAGTGGGACCATTATAACTGTCGCATCAACAACAAATCTCGTGGTAGGCATGGCTGTGACAGTGACAGCAGGTGTTGGCAGTTTTGCGTGGAATACAACAGTTATGAGCATTACTAATGCAACAACCTTTGTGGTAAGTGCGGCTCCGACAGTTGCTTTGTCGGGCGGTGCATCGGTTGTCATTGGAAGTAACAACAACTCTCTTTTCGTGTATCCAGCTTGGTCTACTGTTCCTGATAACACCTCGGTATATGTTATTCATGGAGATAGTGACAAGCTTTACTTTAGCCTCGCTACTCAGACACCTACTTTTATACACAATGTAGAATCAGATTTGGTAACGCAGGGTCGAATGCTCGATTACGGAGTGACGCGTAGTGCTGCTGCTCAGTTTGGTGATCAGATACCTGTGGCAATTTCTGCAGGCGTACCTGTTCAGACAGTAAATTATGCACTCGGAACAAGTGCTGCATATCTCTCCGCTGCAGGTGCGACAAGTTCGGGTACACTGGTGACTGTAACTACTACAAACGGTCTACAGGTTGGTTGTCCGGTAACGGTATCGGCTGGTACAGGAACATTTGCCACAGGTAGTTATGTGGCTGCAATTAACAGTGCAACCACGTTTACTGTATCGGCAACTCCGTCAGTGGCGCTTTCTGGAGGTGCCAGCGTCGTTTCAGGTGTAGCATCTGCACTCGCATATTTTGGTATGGGACCGTTTGTTACAACGGCACTCAGTGGTAGTGGTGCAACTGCGACGGCAACATTCGTAGTTGCTCCAGGATCAACATATTCTGGTACAACCACAATACCCGTGAACTCACTTATTACTGTCATGGGTGCAATACCGGCAACATTTAACGGTACGTTTGTGGTAACTGCATCGAGTGCTGGATCTGTTTCATGGGCGAGTGCAGCTACAGGACCACAGACAACAGCTGGAACACTTTCATCAGGTAATGTATTACCAGTACAGGCGGCGTCGGCGACTGTTGCCGGATGTGTACCTGCTGGTTATAACGCTGCAAGCTTTACTGCAACGGCTGCCGCTGCTGGTTTTGTCGCCTACGCTAATGCTACTGTTGGTCAATTGACGGCAACAGGAATTATTCAGCATTTACCGCAGGCTACATCTGCGTGTACAATTTCAGCTACCACTGCAACAATTACTTTTGCCGGCAGTGCCTATTTCCCAATTGGAAGTTATGTATCTGTTGTCGGTGTCACAACGGTAGCTGCCGGATCAGGTAGTTATAACGGTGTCTATCAGGTCACTGCTGCAGGCGCGGGAACAGTTTCATTTACAATTGCATCAGCAACACCATCGGGTACGGCGTCTGTTCAGGGTACAATTCAAGCCGCAACAACAACGCAGCTAATCACTACTGTTAACTCACACCATTTTAAAGCAGGTCAAAGTATTTCTCATACAGGTGATTTGCATTTTGCTAGTACAAATACAAATATTTCCGCAGCAATAACACCTCTGCCTGGAACACTTACACAATATACGTACACTGCGAGTGGTGCAGCTGGAACGATGATAGTTTTCCCTCAATCAACATCAATACTTGTTGATAGTACTAAAAACTGGGTGCCGAATCAGTGGGCGAATTGTGTTGTTACGTTCAACTCTACACAATACGCGGGTGCACTTACAGGTGCTACGGTGCTCTCTGCGTATATATTGACCAATACTGCTACCAAACTTATTTTTGCCGCAGCACACTCAGCGGCGCCGAGCGCCGGTATCAGTCGATATGTGATTTCACTCCCTCCGACATCGCTCAACGGTTCAATGCTTGGAAATGCAGATAACGGGCTCACATTGGGTACGCAAAGTACAACACAGATACAAGATGTGACTAAATACTGGGCTTTTCCAGCGAACGTCGTGCAGACAGCTGCGGGTGCAACATCGGGTGCAAGCACCATAACCGTAGTGTCTGCAGCTGGTATTTACCCAGGTATGATGGTTGCAGTGACCACCAACACTGCCGGATCACTTACTTTACCTGCCAATACAACCGTTGTGAGTATTTCAGGTCTTGTTATCACTTTATCAAACGTATTGTCAGGTACGACAGGAAGCACAAACTTTACATTCTTTGCAACATGTACGAGCTCTGGATCGACGGTTACGGTCGTGGGATACACCACACAAGGTTTACAACCAGGTATGTACCTCGGTGTGAACACCATTGATAACATTAGGAACTCGACGACAGGTCAAATACAGTACCAGGCTGCTGGAGCATTTGTGGCAAACGGAGGTACGGCACTCACTACAACGTATGTCACAGCGGTGACAGGTACGACTACATTTACAATATCTACAGCACCAGCAATTCCTCTTGTTAATGCAAACGTGTCTGCAAGTTTCTGGTATACCAACCAGTGGGTGGGTCGCAGAGTGAGACTGACAACAGGAAGTGCTACAAACTTTCTCGAGCAGGCGGTCACCGCCTCTACAACCACAGGAATTCTGACGCTTGGTGCATTCGGTTCTGCACCGGTGAGTGGTGTAACAGGTTATGCCATCTTGCAACAGCCAAACAGAGGTCTCGGTACCGCGCTTGTGTGGAATTCTGGACAAACTGATCAATCAAAACGAGCTTTGTATCTCATACAGGCCCGCGGTGGAGGTTCTACGGGATTTGATAGGCTTAATCTTTCAACAGACCTCTGGGAATTCTTAACACCTACGCCAAATTACGAAGTTCTTCAGACGGGAGCAATGTATGCGTATGACGGAGCTGATAGAATATACTTTACACCTCAGGTCACACAGCGCGTGTATTATCTAGAAATTGATACCATGAGAATACATGGAGGCTCGCAATATCCATATGCGGCAGGAACAGTTATTATTGGAAATAGAATGGAGATATTTATTACAGTGGATGGTCTCAAATATCTCTGGCTCAATCGTCATTCAGGTCAAGAGTGTTTTAAACAGCTTTTGTTCTACTAATATATGAATCTTACTTACCTTATACAGACGCTACAGAATAAAATAACAACCTTAAACAATGCAAAGGTTCAGGCTTTTTCGATGGGGGATATAAATATGGTTGAAAGTATTGAAAAGGACCTCATTGATACACAGAATACTTTTTCACAACTGACCATGTTGGTGAGCCTCAATCAAGCTGCAGAAAGTGCAAATAGTACTCCAGCCGAAGTGGTGGCAATTGGGTTGGACGCTGTTCAGAATGAGATTCAGGGGCCGAGCGCCAGTGCGGTTGTAAACGGTTATGACATTTCTGCATACGCAACCGATCCACAACACGAGCAAAAAATTCAGACTATCGTAAATGGTATACCAACGCTCGATCTTGTTACTGATATAGATACCTATATTCAATCAAAAGCATCAGGTAGTCCTGTAACAGGGAATATGGTTGTTTCATCAGCAGGGAAGTTCAATGTAAATATTCCCTTGCTTCTTGCAATTATCCAGAACGACTCAGCGTTTGGTACACTTGGTGTCGGCGCCCGCACGTTTAACCCTGGAAATGTGGGGAATACTGGTATGAATGAAGTGAATTTTGGATCATGGGAGGCTGGCGTTGATGCTGTGGCGGAGTGGCTTGCTGCTCACAGAATTTTTGTACCATCTGAACTTGTCACCCCTGTTGTCACAGGAGAGGATACCCCTCCTGTAGTTGAAACAAATACTGAAACAGAAACTGAATCTGAGCCCGAGACAATATCTGTCCCTGAAGTAGAAGAGGCAGAAGTGCCTGAGGAACCAACCGTAGAGACACCTGTAGTGGCTCCGGAGGTTCCTGTGTCTGTACCAGAGCCTCTCGTAACTGCGAGCACGACTCCTGAATTCGTGCCAGAGCCTCTCGTAACTGCGAGCACGACTCCTGAGTTTGTTCCCGAAAATGCAACCACCACAACCACTGTTGCATCAACGACTCCAGAGACAATACCTCCGGAACTTGTGTTAACAACACCTCCGCCACTTGTTAGTGAAGAAATTTCGACTACAACAGCTACAGTAGCAACAACTACAGAATCTAATTAATACCTATGCTGAATCCTGATAGTGAATGGCGAGAAAAACTTGATCAGTATGCACCATACTTTCAAGACCTTTTTAGGAGGCTCTATATTCTGACAATATGCTTTATAGTATTTTTTGGAATTGGCTTTTTCTCGTCTGCTCCAATATTGCGGTTTGCAACATATTTTTTTGACTTTAAAGACGTCGTGCTTGCAACTACATCACCGTTTCAATTAGTGGATTTGGCTATGGATGTTGGTCTATTCTTCGCAGGGGTATGTGTGATGCCTCTGATTTTATATCACTTTTATACATTTATTGGAGGAGGTTTAAGGAAGGTTGAGAAAAAGGTATTTTTTCTTCTCCTGCCTTTTATTGTGCTTCTTTTTCTGTTTGGCTTTGCTTATAGCTTCAGTATTCTTTATTTTGCAATGCAGGCATTGGCAGATTTAAATGTTAGTTTAGGGGTTAAAAATTTGTGGAATATCAGCCTCTTTTTATCACAGATTGTCTCAACATCGGCTTGGTTAGGACTTATTTTTGAGTTTCCGATAGCTATTACTTTTTTAATAAAATTAGGATTTATGGATGTTGGTTTTTTGAAAGGAAAGAGACGTCATGCGGTATTTGGCATGTTCCTTTTGACGTCTTTACTTCCCCCAACTGACGGTATATCATTAATAATGATGGTTTTGCCGCTCGTTGTTATGTATGAAGCAACAATCATGTATAACAGAATTGGTTCTCGGCAATTAGTCACGTAATTATTATTTTAAAACACTTCCATGTTTGGACTCGGCACAAAAGAACTCATCATTATTGCGGTTATTTTCATTCTCTTGTTTGGTGCAAAGAAGATCCCAGAATTAGCAAAGAGCCTCGTCGACTCAATTCGACATATGCGAGGAGCATTCAAGGATGTTGATGAGCCAAAGTCAGATATTGACTCAAAGAAGAAGTAGTTACAAAAAAGTCACATCGCTCGATGTGATTTTTTTGTAAAAGTGGGCGTGAAATGGTATCGTGATTACCTATGTCACTATCAATTGGAATTGTAGGTCTCCCAAACGTCGGTAAATCAACACTTTTTAACGCTCTTACGCGAAAGAGTGTTCTTGTCGCTAACTATCCCTTCGCGACCATTGATCCCTCTGTGGGTGTGGTTGCTGTGCCGGATGAACGTCTTTATAAGCTCGCTGAATTCTCAAAGACTCAGAAAACTGTCCCAGCGGCAGTTGAATTCGTAGATATTGCAGGGCTTGTAAAGGGTGCTTCAGCTGGTGAAGGATTGGGCAACAAATTCCTTTCAAACATTCGTGAGACTGATGCAATAGCAGAGGTGGTTCGCATTTTTGAAGATGATGACATCATTCACGTAGCGAATAAAGTTGATCCTCTTTTTGATATTGAGATCATCAATATGGAACTCATTTCTGCTGACCTAGACACTGTTTCAAAGCGTATGATTAATCTTGGTAAAGAGGTAAAGTCAGGTAAAAAGGAGGCTTTTCTTGAAATGGGTCTTTTGGAGAAAATTAAACCAGCTCTTCAGGCAGGGAGGCTTGCATCAACAGTTGTTGCTGACGAATTCGAAGCTCCGTATTTGAAGCATCTTCACCTTTTGACTGCAAAAAAGATTCTCTATGTGCTCAACAAGAAAACTGGAGGTAAAAACCTCGATGAAATGAAGGATGAACGCTTTACCAAACTCATTGCTTTTATTAAAGACGCCGGCGCAGACTACGTTATCGTAGATGCGGGCATTGAACATGACCTCAAAGACATGACTGACGCCGAGAAAGGTGAAATGCGAGCAGGATTAGGAGGTCTTGATAACGGTATTGATATGCTCATCAAGAAGAGCTATGAAATTCTCGGGCTTATCACTTACTTTACGACTGGAGTAGAAGAGACTCGAGGTTGGACTATCAAGAGAGGTTGGACTGCACCTTTGGCTGGAACAGCTATTCATAATGACTTTAAAGATAAGTTCGTTCGCGCAACAGTAATTGAGTGGGACAAACTTATCGAAGCTGGTTCGTTTGCCGCCGCTCGTGAAAAAGGTCTCGTACGTACTGAAGGGAAGGAATACATTGTGAAAGACGGGGACGTGATGGAGTTCATGATCTAGGGTTATAATTAAGTTATGAAAAAAGCACCGAAAATTTGTCTAATCATAGCCTTAGTGATCCTAGGTGTTTTTACTTTTTGGTGGAATTACAAACAGTCGCAAGATCCATGTAAGATTTGTGCTTCTGGAGATTCAAGATGTATAGAAGAAAGAGGTCTATGTCTTAAAGGTGAAGATGGTGGCGCGATAGAGTTTAAGATCTAAAAAGGAGGGGATAACTCTTTATCCATACACTTGCCAAAGCGCTATACTTAATGGGGTACTTATAAGTATTAACTTTCCATATATGAAAGCACTCCATGCAGTTTCATTCATTCTTGTTGTAGTAGGAGCACTTAATTGGCTTCTCGTTGGACTCGGTGATTGGAACTTAGTAAATCTTCTACTCGGTAATTGGCCAGCTGTAGAACGAGTTGTGTACGTTATTGTAGGTGTAGCAGGAATTCTTATGCTTTTTACTCACAAAAAGGACTGCAAGACATGTGAGACAGCGGCGCCTGCAGAGCCAATGATGTAGTGACAGCAAAACAAGAACCACTTAGTGTGGTTTTTGTTTTGTATTGAAAGAACGACTCATACGACATATGATGTATGGAAGTCTAATCTTATATATATGAATCCAAACAAATCGACCGCACCTGATTTTTTTCTCAATCTTGGTGTTGTGGCAACTCTCTACGCTGTCGTTGCAAGCTTTCTTAGTCTTGTATTTTCTATCGTAAACAAGCTTTTCCCCGATACTCTCAGCTATTACTCTGATCCGTATTCAACAGGCGTGCGTCTTGCTATGGCGACTCTCATTATAGTGTTTCCACTCTTCGCTTGGCTTTCGCATATTGTGACCAAAGCACTGACCGAAGATCATACCCGTCGGGAAAAAGCAGTCCGACGTTGGATGGTCTATATCACACTCTTTTTATCAGCAACAATGCTTGTGATTGACCTTGTTGTGCTGCTTAATACATTTTTGACAGGAGAAATATCAGTGCGGTTTAGTCTCAAGGTTGTTGCGGTGCTTCTCGTGGGAGGACTTGTATTTTGGCACTACTTGTCTGAAGCTCGTGGAACTTTTTCAAAGACGAAATATCAGATCGCTCTCTACACCTCTGCGGTACTGGTGATTGCAAGCGTCGTCTCTTCGTTCGTTGTCTTTGGCTCTCCTGCAACTATGCGTAAATTACGTGCAGATGATACTCGTGTGCAGCACCTTCAAACAATCCAGTATCAAGTTCTAAACTACTGGCAGCAAAAGGGTATCTTACCCTCACAGCTTGCGGACCTAAATGATTCACTCTCAAGTTTTTCACTTCCTCTAGATCCACAGACCAAACTTCAGTACGGCTACGAACGACTTTCAAAGTACTCATTCAAACTCTGTGCAACCTTTAATCTAGCAACACCTGTAGATGCGTCTCAAACTGGTGATGGAAACAGTTTTGCATACCCGACTGACTCATTTGGAGCAAAAGGAAATCAATGGAATCACGAGGTGGGCGGGAAGTGCTTTGAACGAACTATCGATCCAGACTTGTATCCTGTAACAAAGGCAGGACCGCTCCGCGCATTGTAATAAAAGACCCTTTTGGGCTAATATGACGTTATGACACCAAAGAAGTACGATCACGGCAAAATTGAGAAGAAATGGCAGAAGGAATGGGCAAGTAAAAAGACCTATGAAACCTCAGATTCTTCGGATAAGCCAAAATTCTATATCCTCGACATGTTTCCTTATCCTTCAGGAGAAGGACTCCATGTGGGGCATCCTAAGGGCTATATAGCCACTGATATTGTTGCGCGTATGAAGCGCATGCAGGGCTTTAACGTGCTTCACCCAATGGGATTTGATGCCTTTGGATTACCTGCGGAAAATTATGCGATAAAGACAAAAACAAATCCGTCGATAGCTGTCGCTAAAAATGTCGCTCGCTATAAAAAGCAGCTCGAAATTTTAGGTTTTGACTATGACTGGTCTCGAGAAGTGAATACAACAGATCCAAAGTTCTACAAATGGACCCAGTGGATTTTCTTAAAGCTTTTGGAAAAAGGTTTGGCGTATGAATCGTACGAACCTATCAACTGGTGTCCGTCGTGTAAAACAGGTCTTGCAAATGAAGACGTTGAAGACGGAAAGTGTGAACGTTGTGGAACTCCTGTAGAAAAGAAGCCAATGCGACAGTGGGTGTTGCGTATTACTGACTATGCGGATCGATTACTCGCCGACCTCGACAAGCTCGAGTGGCCAGAGTCAATAAAAGAATCTCAGCGCAACTGGATTGGACGCTCTGAAGGGGCAGAGTTAGATTTTGCTATTAAAGGAAGGGCTGAGAAACTCACTGTCTTTACAACTCGACCCGACACTCTATTCGGTGTGACATATGTTGTGGTTGCTCCTGAGCATGCTTTTGTTACAGAACTTTTAAAGCATAAAGAAACTCTTAAGAATCGTGATGAGGTAATTAAATATGTGGCACAGGCTCGTGTCATGACTCAGATTGAACGAACTGATGCACAGAAAGATAAAACAGGCGTAAAGCTTGATGGTATTTTTGCTATAAATCCTGCGAATGGTGAAGAGGTCCCTGTCTACGTTGCTGACTATGTTTTGGCTGAATACGGAACTGGTGCAGTTATGGCAGTACCAAAGCATGATGAACGAGACGCAGCATTTTCTGAGAAATTTAATCTTCCTGTACTCGATCGACCTTTTATTGACCGAACAGCTGTAGAAAAGGCTGGTGGAAAGTGGGTTGTTAAATACAAACTAAAGGATTGGGTCTTCTCACGTCAGCGCTACTGGGGTGAACCTTTCCCAGTTCTTCATGATGGAGACAAAATCGTACCTGTACCTGAAAAAGATCTTCCGGTAGAGCTCCCTAAAGTGAAGTCATATGAACCGACCGGTACAGGTGAGTCTCCTTTGGCTGACATCAAAAAGTGGGTTAACGTAAATGCAAATGACTTGCATTGGACAAAAGGCGAAAAAAGACCAACCGAGGCACGTATGTTAAAGCGCGAAACAAACACCATGCCGCAGTGGGCAGGTTCTTCGTGGTACTACCTCCGCTACATGGATCCAAAGAATAATAAGGCACTTGTAGACGGCGCCAAAGAAAAATACTGGAATCAGGTTGATTTCTATGTTGGTGGAGCAGAGCACGCTACACGACACCTTATTTACGCTCGTTTCTGGCACAAGTTCCTCTATGATATTGGTGTTGTAACGACACTCGAGCCGTTCAAGAAGCTCCAGTCTGTGGGACTTATTATGGGTGAAGACGGCAGAAAGATGTCAAAACGTTTTGGTAACGTGGTAAATCCTGATGAAATCGTAGGAACATTTGGTGCTGACACTATGCGTGTTTATGAAATGTTTATGGGTCCATTCGATCAAGCTATTTCATGGAACACCAACGGAATGATCGGTACACGACGTTTTCTTGAACGTGTATGGAAACTCGCAGAGAGAGTTGATACAAAAGGACAGCTTTCAAAAGAGACTGAAACACTTCTTCACAAGACAATAAAGAAAATTTCAGAAGACATGGCGGTTTTGAAGCACAACACCGCAGTGAGCTCTCTCATGATCCTTTCGAATGCTTTTGAAAAAGAAGCAGTGTTGCCAAAGGCAGAATTTGAAAGTTTCTTGAAACTCCTCGCACCTCTCGCTCCACACATAACGGAAGAAATCTGGCGAAACCTCGGTAACAAAAAATCTATTCACATTTCAGAGTGGCCGGTTGCAGACGAATCAAAACTTGTTGATGCAACGGTAACTATTATGGTGCAGGTCAATGGTAAAGTACGTGGAAGTTTTACAGCCGGCAAAGATGCGACAAAGGAAGAGTTGGAGAAAATTGCACTTGGCCTCGACGAGGTAAAAAAGTGGGTGGGGGACAAGACTCCTGACAAGATAATTGTGGTTCCCGGTAAACTTGTTTCACTTGTAGTGAAGCTCTAGTTCACTTTTTGACCAAAAACACTTGACATATGTGGTGCAATCACATAAGCTTGACTTTATAACAAAGCAGTGATAAATTGATTATATTAATTTCATGACAACCCTTACGCTCAAACCGAAACAAGTGGTAAAAGCTCTCCTTAAGAGCCTCCCTGACCGTGCTCAGGAAGTTGTCATTAAGCGTTACGGACTCGGCAAAGACGCAAAGAAGATGACTCTCGAAGCAATTGGAAAGACCTATGGCATCACTCGTGAACGAGTTCGACAGATTGAAAACTACGCAATCGCAAACATTCAGAAATCAAAGGAATACGAAGCTCAGGTTGCAGCATTCAAAGAACTCGAAGCTATGATGGTTGAAATGGGTGGAATCATTGCAGAAGAGGATCTCCTCGACAGCGTTTCAAAGGATCCAAGCATCCAGAATCACGTGTACTTCCTCCTTGTGCTCGGACGAGCATTCAAGTGGCAGAAAGAAGACGATCATTTCAAGCACCGATGGCATGTAGATGAAGGTACTTCAAAGAAGGTAGAAGACGCTCTTAAAAAACTTTATAAGAATCTCAAGGACGACGATATCATTCCTGAATCAGAAATGATTGATACCTTCCTTAATCATGTAGAGAATCTTAACGACCAGTACCGAAACGACGAGATCATGAAGCGATGGCTTTCAATCTCAAAGAAGGTTGGAAAGAATCCTCTCGGTGAATGGGGTGTATCACATTCTCCAAACATCAAAGCAAAGGGTATGCGAGACTACGCATTCCTCG
The DNA here is from genome assembly GCA_039796155.1 of Candidatus Parcubacteria bacterium. Classification (GTDB taxonomy): domain Bacteria; phylum Patescibacteriota; class Minisyncoccia; order Phycocordibacterales; family UBA6065; genus UBA6065. Next base: position 26,216 of record JBDKKJ010000004.1, on the reverse strand, counting down.
TTATCCGAAAGCATGGATCTCCTATCCACTTCCGAGAAGTAGCAAAGCAGATCGAGAAGATGTTCAACAAGAAGGCTCATGTTGCAACAACTCACAACGAACTTATCAAGGATCCTCGATTCGTTCTCGTTGGCCGAGGTCTCTACGCTCTCTCTGAATGGGGTTATATGTCAGGTGTCGTAAAGGACGTGATAATGAAGATTATCGAAAAGAACGGTCCTCTTACAAAGAAGGAAATCATCGACAAGGTATTGAAGGAGCGATATGTTAAAGAAAACACTATCCTCGTCAACCTCCAGAATCCAAAATATTTCAAGAAAGATAAAGAAAATCGATATTCTATTACAGCGTAAAAGCTATAAGAAAGAAAAGCCGGGTCGCACGAAGTGCGACCCGGCTTTTCTTATTGTATAATCTCTAGGTATGTATTCGAATATCTTCCACGACCTTGGACAGTTCATCCTCCAAGTAGGACTTCCTGAAACATTTCGTTGGCTCGCCTTTTTTGCAGTCATTTGGATTCCCATCATCATGTTTGAATACGCATGGGGTTTGTGGGTTCTCTACGTCCGTTCGGAATGGATTCGAAAGCAGGAAAAAGTCCTACTTGAAATTAAACTTCCTGCAGAAACAATTAAATCACCGCTCGCTATGGAGTTGGTGCTTCTTGCGCTCTATCAGACGGGCGGAGAAGGTACTCCTATAGACCGCTACTGGGATGGAAAGGTGCGTCCCTGGTTCTCACTCGAAATCGCTTCTATTGATGGAGAAATTCACTTCTATATTTGGGCTCTCAAAGGGCAGCGTGCAATTGTTGAATCAAATATTTACGCGCAGTATCCAGGTGTAGAGGTTCATTTGGCTGAGGACTATACCGAAAAGATTTTCTTTGACCCAGCAAAGTATGATATTTCAGGTTGTCGCTTCGAGGCTTCTGGTCCGGATCCTTTACCTATTAAAACATATGTTGATTATGGTCTTGATAAAGACCCTAAGGAAGAGTACAAGATCGATCCTATTGCACCACTGATTGAATTTATGGGAACTCTTAAGAAGGGCCACCAAGCATGGGTTCAGATTATCGTTCGTGCGCACACAGCCGAAAAAACTCCTACAAACGATAAATATCCAGACAAGTGGAAAGACGACGCTAAAGAGTTGATAAAGAAAATTATCGAAGAATCGGCTGTTGAAAATAAAGATGGTGAAAAAGTTCCAAACTCCGTAAAACTGACACAAGGTCAGAAGGAACGCATCGATGCTATTGAACGCTCTCAAACAAAGTTTGCTTTTGATGCGGGTATTCGTCTTTTATATATCGCACCTAAAGACATTTTCGATAGAGGAAATGGTGGTGGACTCATGGGTTCATTCAAACAATTCAACGCTCCAAATCTTAACGGTTTTAAACCCGCTGGCGGCCTTGGCTTTGATTACAAGTGGCAAGATTGGTCAGGGAAGAAGACACTTAAACGCAAAATCAACCTTTTCAAGTCATATTGTGGACGGTTTTACTTTCATGCTCCACATAGCTCTAAGTGGACTGTTCTCAATACCGAGGAGCTTGCTACGCTGTATCACTTCCCAGGTAGTGCAGTGCAGACACCGACACTTAAACGTATCCCATCTAAGCGTGGTGATGCTCCTTCAAATCTTCCAATATAATTATGAACGACGGCTCTTTACGTTATATCTCAGAACCTCCTCAGGTCCCGCTTCTCGATGTGCCTCATCGTCGTAAGTTTTTTGGTAAAAAGTTTACTGTAGCTGTTTCGGCTTTGGTGTTTGTATGTGCTGTTTTATATTTTCAATTCATCAAAGCTCCTGGAAAATTTCCTGTCGATACCATCATATCCATTCCTCAAGGTGAAACATTGTCGGGGATTGCATACAACCTTGATAAGCAAGGTGTAATTAAGTCAGCGTTCGTATTCAAATCTTTTTTTGTCATCTTTGGTGGAACAAAGGGTCTAAAAGCAGGGGATTATTTTCTTGATCATGCGCAGAATGCGGTTGTGCTTGCTTGGCGTATGACACACAGTGATTACAATTTACAAAACATAAAAGTTACTATTCCAGAGGGTTGGACTTCATTCGAGATAGCTGCATTTATTTCTAAGGATAAGCGATTCTCGCATTTCAGTGCTAAAGAATTCATAAAGATGGCAGCGCCATACGAGGGATATCTTTTCCCTGATACATATCTGCTGCTGCCAAATATCACTGCTCAAAATGTGCTTGAAACAATGCTTTCAAACTATAAAGAACGCACAGCGTCTCTATCAGGTCAGATTATGGTGTTTGGTCGACCAATCAAAGACATCATAACTATGGCTTCGATTATTGAAGAGGAAGCTCGAACCGAGGAATCTCGTAAAATTATTGCTGGAATACTGTGGAAGCGATTTGATGAGGGTATGCTCCTTCAGGTTGATGCAACATTCGTCTCTGTAAACGGAAAGAAGGCTAGTTCGGACCTTACGCTCGATGATTTAAAGATTGATTCTCCGTATAACACCTATGTGTATAAAGGTTTGCCACCAGGACCGATTTCTAACCCAGGACTAGGCTCTATCTCCGCGACAATTAATCCCATCAAGACAAAATATTATTTCTACTTGTCTGATAAACAGGGAAATATGCACTATGGTATAACGCACGATCAGCACGTGGAAAACAAGTTTAAATATCTCAAGTAGCTTGCGTCCCAGACCTCTTTTGTTCTAATGTTTCAATATGAAAGGTAAGAAAGTCTATGTTGGTATGTCTGGAGGTGTAGATTCCTCAGTTTCAGCCGCTCTTCTCAAAGAGCAGGGTTTTGACGTGACGGGAGTCTTTATAAAAGTATGGCAGCCAGATTGGTTTGAATGTACATGGCGAGAAGACCGCCTCGATGCGATGCGTGTGGCTATTGAACTTGGCATTCCGTTTCTTACCCTCGATCTTGAAAAAGAATACAAGAAAGAAGTTGTTGATTACATGATTTCAGAGTACAAGGCAGGACGAACACCAAATCCTGATGTTATGTGCAATCGACACGTTAAATTCGGCGGATTCTTTAAATGGGCAATTGAACAAGGCGCTGATTATGTTGCTACCGGTCACTATGCTCAGGTAAGAACAACCGACGGTGTCACACAACTCCTTTCCGGAGTTGATCAAGGTAAGGATCAATCATATTTTCTCTGGACACTGACAGCAGATGAGCTTTCAAAGACTCTTTTTCCAGTCGGTGGCATGCCAAAGTCTGAAACACGGAAGCTTGCTCAGAAATTCAACTTGCCAACAGCGGAGAAGAAGGATAGTCAGGGACTTTGCTTTATTGGTAAAGTGAATATTCGTGAATTTCTTACTCATTACATTAAAGCTGAAAGGGGTGATGTGCTCAATGAAGGTGGAGAGGTGATTGGCAACCATGACGGCGCAATCTTTCTCACGCTTGGTGAGCGTCATGGCTTTACCATCACTGAAAAAACTCCAGATGATAAGCCGTATTACATTACAGCTCGTGATATAACGAAGAATACTATTACCGTCTCTCACAAATCACCGGACGGTCTTCTTGATATAGAGAAGAAGGAATACTCTCTTGCTTCAGTCAGTTGGATTTCAGGAGAACCTCTTTCGGGTAAGATATACACTGCACGTGTACGACATCTCGGGGAACTCTTGCCTTGTCATATCGAACCTGTTGCTTCGGGCGAGGTTGAGGTTGGCTTTATCACACCACTTATTGTCGCCTCAGGGCAGTCTATTGTGGTCTACGAGGGTGAAACATGTCTTGGAGGAGGTATTGTGCTTTAGGTTCATTCCTAAATGTCATATAATATCTGCATGTCACAAATTCTTGTCGTAAAATCTACAGGTGAGCATCAGGCGTTTGATTCTGAGAAACTTATATTTTCTCTAAAGAGAGCCGGAGCTGACTCTGCGCAAGCACACGAAATTGCAAAGCATATCGAGGGTGAGCTTTTTGACGGTATGACAACCAACGATATTTATCGTCATGCCTTTGATCTTTTGCGTAGTATGCCAGCAAAATCAGCCGCGGCAGTAAAGTACTCTATGAAGCGTGCTGTTTCAGAACTTGGTCCAAACGGTTTTCCTTTTGAAAAATTCATCGCTGAGATTTTTAAGGCTAAAGGATATGAGGCGGTTACTGACCAGGTGGTCCAAGGTCACTGTGTAGATCACGAAATGGATGTAGTTGCATGGAAGGACAATGATCTTGTAATGGTTGAGGCAAAATTTCATAACGAACAAGGTATAAAATCCGACATTAAAGTAGCTCTGTACGTAAAATCCCGCTTTGATGATTTGATGGGTTTGAAATATGAATACGGAGGCAAGAAACGAAAGGTTACAAAGTGTTTTTTGATCACGAATACAAAGTTCAGTGATCATGCTATTCGCTATGCTGAATGCAAAGGACTTAATCTTATTGGTTGGAACTACCCAAAGAAAGGAAATCTCGAGGATCTTATTGAAGAATCAGGTCTACACCCACTTACCGCTCTTCCAAGTCTCTCTGAAACTGAGAAAAAGAAATTGCTTGATCAGGGTTTGGTACTTTGCAAGCAACTCAATGCGCCTGTAGATGTTTTGGCGTCATACGGTATTGATAAGTCTCGAATTCCTGCAGTATTACTCGATATTAAAAGTGTCTGTAAATAATATATGGCTGAATACGTAAAAAAACTTCAGATTCGAAGCAGTGACTGGAACTACGGAGGTTTTAAGTGGAAACTTTCACGTTCAAAGCTCGATTTGTTCATGGAGTGTCCACGCTGTTTCTATCTTGATAACCGCCTCGGAGTATCACGACCTAAAGGACCGTCGTTTACCCTCAACATCGCAGTCGATGCGCTTCTTAAAAAGGAGTTTGATGTATATCGTGCAGAGGCAAGCGTTCATCCGCTCATGAAAAAGTATAAAGTTGATGCTATTCCTTTTTCACATGACCTTCTCAATGACTGGCGCGAGAACTTTGTGGGTATTCAGTACCGACATCCTGAATCCGGATTTACTATCAGTGGTGCTATCGACGATATTTGGGTTAATTCAGAAGGGGAATTGATTATTGTTGATTACAAGGCTACTTCGAAGGACGGAAAGGTAGAAACATTGTCAGATTCTGGCTGGGACCGACAGTACAAGCGCCAGATGGAAGTCTATCAGTGGCTTTTCCGTAAAAAGGGATTCAAGGTTTCGAATACTGGCTATTTTGTGTACGTAAACGGAAGGAAAGATAAAGAAGCTTTTGATGCCAAGTTGGAATTCGATGTCACACTCATTGCACATACAGGAAATGATGAATGGGTGGAAGGTTCAATATTAGAAGCCAAGGCGTGCTTGGATAGCGAAACACTTCCAACACACAGCCCGACCTGCGATTACTGTATGTATCGAAAGTTTGTAACAGAAGTTCAGGCACCTTTCACGAAAAAAATAATCGAAACAAAACGAGCAGAGGCAGAAGCAGGTGAGAAACCAAAGAAGGTAGTAAAAGCTAAGAAAACCAAAACTGATGAAGACTCTGGTAACAAAACGGCAAGCCTCCTTTAAGGAAAGGGTACAGCGCGTTGTACGCGATATACCAAAAGGTAAGCACTCTCATATAAAGAAGTCGCGTTACGTGCAGGTAGTCCTAACGCCTCACGTGCGGTTGGAATGATTATGGCAAACAATGACGACACAACTATCCCATGTCACCGTGTCATTCGTTCTGATGGCAAAATTGGCGGTTATAACGGCATTCGTGGTGGCAAGACAGGTGATGATGCAAAGAGAAAGCTTCTTCTTTCTGAGGGTGTAATACTTTAAAACTATAAACATGAAAACTTCCTGGAACCTCGGTCTACTTTATAAAAATCACAACGATCCTCAGATTGAGAAGGATGTTCGTGTTACCGAGCGTGTGTTTTCAAATTTTGAAAAGATATACAAAGGTAAAACAGATTATCTTAAAAATGAAACCAAGCTTCTAAAAGCGCTACAGGATTTTGAATCTATGTTGAGTGGATTGAGTCTCTACAAACCACTTAAGTATTTTTGGTATGTGCAGTGTTTGAACAGTAAAGATGAGGTTGCTCGAGCAAAAGTCACACAGCTCACTGAACGCTTTACGAAAAATGACCAAAAAATTACTTTCTTTGAGCTTTCTTTAGCCAAAATTCCAAAAGAAGCTCAGGTGAAATTGCTTGCCTCAAAGAAATTAACCCATTTCCACTATTTTCTTAAAACTATATTCGCTCGCTCAAAGCATAATCTCTCTGAGGCCGAGGAAAAGATTATGGGTCTCAAGTCTATTCCTGCATACAATTTGTGGACTGAATCAACTGAGAAAGTTCTTAATAAAGCCACGGTTGAGTTTAAAGGCAAGACAATGCCGCTATCTGAGGCTGAATTCAAGATTGCGGATTTACCATTGCCAGAGCGCTATGAACTACATGACAAGGTTATGGCTGTTCTCGGCACCCATATAGATACAGCAGAAAGTGAAATTAACGCTGTTTTTACAAACAAAAAAATAGACGACGGATTACGCGGTTATGTAGAAGCATATGATGCTACGGTTCTTGGATATCAGAATGATAAAAAAAGTGTAAAAGCACTTGTATCTGCTGTAACTAATGCAAATAAGATCAGTCATAGATTTTACAAACTTAAAGCGAAACTTCTCGGTCTTGAAAAGCTTCGTTATCCTGATCGTGCCGTCGGTATTGCAAAGGAAGCACCTAAAGCAACATTCGAAGAGGGTGTGACAATGCTCCGTGATGTATTCGGAGGTCTTGATTCGAGGTATCTTGCAATCCTTAATTCATTTCTTGAAAAAGGACAGATTGATGTCTACCCAAAAGTAGGGAAAAGAGGTGGTGCATTTTGTTCTGATAATCAGAACGGTCCAACATTTGTGCTTTTGAATCATACGGACACCATGGAGCAGGTCTCTACCTTTGCTCACGAGATGGGACATGCGATTCATACTGAAATGTCAAAATCACAATCGATGTTGTATCAAGGATATTCAACTTCAACAGCAGAGGTGGCAAGTACTTTGTTTGAGGCGTTTGTATTTGATGCACTGCTTGAAAAAATGTCAGAAGAACAAAAGATTGCGGCCCTTAGTTCTAAAATAAATGATGATGTTCAAACCATATTCCGTCAGATTGCCTGCTTTAACTTTGAATTAGATCTCCATACAGTAATTCGTGAAAAGGGCGGTGTTCCAGGTACTGAAATTGCGGCGCTTTTGGTAAAGAACATGTCTGCATACCTTGGACCTGTCGTAGAAATGCGACCCGAGGATGGCTTCCAATTTGTGGGATGGTCACATATACGAAATTTTTTCTACGTATATTCATACGCTTTTGGTCAGCTCATCTCAAAAGCACTCTATGTAAAGTATAAAGAAGATAAAAAGTTTATTATTAAGATTAATCAGTTTTTAAAAGCCGGTGGTAGTGATACTCCTGAAAACATCTTTAAATCAATTGGTATAGATGTGACCAAGCCTGATTTCTGGAAGAAAGGTCTTCAATCTATCGAGAAAGACATCGACATGCTGGAAAAATTGACGAAAAACAGGTAGATTAAGACCTATGACATCAAACGAAGTACGTAAACGATTTCTCGCATTTTTTAAGGCACGTGGCCATGCCATCCTACCTTCAGCGAGCCTTGTACCGGAAAACGATCCAACGGTCCTCTTTAACACTGCCGGAATGCAGCCGTTGGTACCGTACCTTATGGGTCGAGCACATCCTCAGGGAGACAAGCTTGCAGATATTCAGAAATGCGTTCGTACAGGTGATATCGATGATATTGGTGATAATACTCACCTTACCTTTTTTGAAATGATGGGGAACTGGTCTCTTGGAAATTATTTTAAAGAAGATGCAATCAAGTGGAGTTATGAATTGCTCACCTCTAAAACAGAGGGTTTTGGGCTTGATCCAAAGCGACTTTATGTGACCGTATTTGCTGGTGATGAAAACGCACCTCGCGACGACGAGGCTGCACGTATTTGGCAGTCAGTGGGAATGCCTATACATCGCATTTATTTCAAAGGTGCTCACGCAAACTGGTGGCCAGCAGTTAAAGGAAAGGATACATGGACAGGTCCAACCGGTCCTTGTTCTGAAATGTTTTATGACCTAACCGTTGAAGGTCTGGGTGACATGACACCTGAACAATACGATGCTGCTGACGAAGCACAAAAACTCGTTGAAATCTGGAACGATGTGTTCATGGAATTCGAAAAGAAGGACGGCAAGATTGTTTCAAAACTCGCAAAGAAGAATGTGGATACAGGTGCAGGTCTCGAACGTGTCTCCGCTGTGCTTCAGAAGAAATCAAATCTCTTTGATACTGATGTATTCGCTCCTATTATGGCGATTGCACAGACTCTCACTACAGACCTTCGCCGCAAACGTATTATCTCTGACCATATTCGAACAGCAGTATTTATGATTGCTGACGGTATTTTGCCTGCAAACACTGACCAGGGCTATGTGCTCCGACGTATTATCCGACGCATGGTCTTTAATACTGATGCAAAGAAACTCGATCAAAAGGCGATTGAATCATTGGTTGATCTTCTCGTTTCAAACTATGGAGAAACATATTCAAACATACAATCGCAGCGAAACTTTATTGTCGATGAAATAGCTAAAGAATCAGATAAATTTGCTAAAGCTCTCGAACACGGCCTCAAAGAGTTTGAAAAAATGGCTAAAGGAGATATTTCAGGTGCAGATGCATTTGTACTCTTCTCAAGTTACGGTTTTCCAATCGATCTCACTGTTGAACTCGCTAAAGCAAAGGGTTATAAAGTAGATCGTGATGCATTTGATGTGGAATTCAAGAAGCACCAGGACCTTTCTCGTGCTGGCGCAGAACAAAAGTTCAAGGGAGGACTCGGAGATACATCCGAAATGTCGCTCAAGTACCATACAGCAACTCATTTGCTTCATCAGGCCCTCCGTCAGGTGCTTGGCACACACGTATCACAGAAAGGATCTAACATTACTCCTGAACGACTCCGTTTTGACTTTACCCATACTGCAAAAATGACTGATGATGAAAAGAAGAAGGTTGAAGATATTGTAAATGCCAATATTGCTAAAAAACTTGATGTTCATCGTATTGAACTTCCAAAGGCAGAGGCAGAAAAAACAGGTGCGCTCCATTTCTTTGGCGATAAATACGGAGATGTGGTTTCTGTGTATTACATTGGTAGCTCTATCGACACTGCAATTTCAAAAGAATTCTGCGGAGGCCCTCATGTAGAAAATATTGGCACACTCGGTACCTTTAAGATTCAAAAAGAAGAAGCTGTTTCAGCAGGTGTCAGACGCATCAAAGCTGTTTTGAGTTAAAAGCTAGTGTTGGTATACTAGGGTCACCTATGTTCTCTCTTTTTGGACCAAAATCTGAACTCGGAATTATATTCCATATCGGATCATCGTCAGTTGGCGCTGGTCTTGTCAGACTTCATCACGGAAAAATTGCTCACGTTATCTATTCTCTTCGTGAAGACATTCCGTACCGCGATACAGTTAACCCGGATCGTTTCCTCAATGACATGATTGATACCCTCAAGCGTGTTAATTCACGTCTTTCAAAAGAGGGTCTTTCGCATCTAAAATTTACTGAATTTGGAAGCCTAACTCCTGAGCGAATATTTTATATTTTTGCTTCTCCGTGGGCTGTGACACAGACAAAAATTGCTACAGTGAAGAAACCAGAGGGTTTTGTGCTTACTAAGGCACTTGTGAACAGTGTTATAGCTGAACAGGAGCGAATATTTGAAACCGAGACACTTGGACGCGCTGATTTGGGCGATAAATTACAAGCAATAGAGAAGCGGGTGGTGCAAATAAAACTCAATGGATACGAGGTGCATGAACCATATGGAAAATTCGCCACACAGGCAGATATTTCTTTGTTTATTAGCCTTATACCAAAGGCGGTTGTAGACCGAGTTTTTGATGTTTCAATGTCGACCTATCATCCAAAGAACACTGAAATATTTTCATTCCCTCTGGCATCATTCTCAACTATTCGGGAAGTTTTTCATGACGAAAGAGATTTCATCTTTGTTGATGTGGGAGGAGAATTGTCTGACATTTCAGTTATTAGGGACGGTTTAATTATTGAAACAGCAAGTTTTCCTCTCGGTAGACATTTTCTTATACGCAAGGTTGCAAAGGTATTTAGCACTACGAGTGAACAAGCCATCTCACTTGTAAAGCTTTACTATGAAGGTCATGCAGAAGCAGCTATTGAGGAACGACTCAAACCCATTCTCGCCGAGGCTTCTACTGAGTGGTCTGCAACTCTTCATAAAACTCTCATGGACATTTCTGTGGCGGTTGCACTACCTACACATCTCTTTGCGATTATCAATAATAACTTCGTAAATTTCTTTATGAAAGTTCTTAAAGATGAACGCGTAACTGAATTCGGGGTTGCTGAGGCACCTCTTTCTGTTGTGTTGGTAAATCACGACAAACTTCGCACCGTCGTTGAGTTTGGAAAGAATGCGGACAAGGATCCTTTTATTGCAATTCTCGCTGCATTTGCAGGAAGGGTGTACGAATCAAAAACGAAATAGTATACTGGACGACATATGGCACAAAACCCGATGCAAGATATTGTCCCTAAGGGCGGAAAATCTATTAGACGAGTCGCTGTTTCTGAAACACGACCTAGAGCAGTCTCACGACCTGTTGCTCGTACTGAAGAAGTGAGGGTTGAGATAAAAAAGCCGACCAAAGTAGAGCAGATTGAGCATGTTCATAAGCAGGATGTGGAAGAGATTCGAATTACACACGATGAAACTGACACTATCGAGACTGTTCGTCGAGAATTTGAATCAAGTCGCACTCGTCCTAACTTTAAAAAGAAGTTAAAGAAGAACTGGAAGAAGATAGCACTCATCGGAGGAAGTGTTGCTGTTGTTTTGCTTGTAGTTATCCTCTCGAACATCTTCCACGGAGCTACTCTCACTCTTACACCTCGAACAAAAACTCAGAATATTCAGAGTGATTACGTTGCAAAGAAGAACGCTGGATCTGGAGAGCTACCATTTGAAATAGTAAGTTTCAAACAGACGGGTTCAGAAACTATTAAAGCAACAGGTGAAAAGCAGGTTGATAAACGAGCTACAGGAGTGGTGGTTATTTACAATAATTACAATACTTCAGTTCAGCGACTTATCAAAAATACTCGATTTGCAACTCCTGAAGGCCTTATTTTCCGTATAACTGACTCTGTAACAGTGCCAGGAAAGAAAGGGGCTGTACCAGGAAGCGTAGAAGCTACTATTGTGGCTGATGAAGTAGGTGATTCATACAATGTAGGTCTCAAGGACTTCACTATTCCTGGTTTCAAGGGTGATCCACGCTACACAGCATTCTATGCCCGATCAAAAACTGCACTTGCAGGTGGATTTTCAGGTATTCAAAAAGTTGTTGCCGAGGCTGATCGTGTAAAAGCAAAGGCTGCTATCGTTGCAAAGGTTACAGCAGATCTCATAAAGCAAGCATATGCAGAGATAGATAAGAATTCAGCATATTTCTCAAATGGTTACAGCGTTGATTTCAAGAGTCTGGCAGAGGCATCACCTTCAGCATCTGAGGTAACTCTCAGAGAGGAAGGTACACTGACACTTGTTGTTTTTAACAAGCAGCTCCTTGCGGGTGCGATTGCACGTGAAGAAATCTCAAAATTTGATGGTCAGCCTGTTGTAATCACAAACCTTGACAAAATTACCTTCAAGCCAAAGTCAGACTTTAAGCCAGCAACCGCAGACTCTATAACCTTCAACCTATCGGGGCCAGCTTCATTTGAATGGTACTACGATGAAACCACTCTGAAACAAGCACTTTTAGGTAAGTCTCGAAGTGAGATTCCAGCAGTTCTTCAGAAGTATCCAACAGTTGAAAAGGCAGATATCTCTCTACGCCCATTTTGGTCACGATCGTTCCCAGATTCTCCTGATAAAATCCTTATAAAGAAGGCTCTCTAAGAGTACCCGTTGACTCATTTTAAGATTTAGTTTACACTACACCAACGTTCTCAATGGCTGATCAAAACAAAACAAGCGTTCTCGGAATAGTCACAGAGGCTTTGCCTAACACCTTCTTCAGGGTAAAACTTGAGGATGGAAGTGAGATACTTACGTATCTTGCAGGTAAAATGAGAATGAACCGAATTAGGGTTCTGATAGGCGATAAAGTGCGCCTTGAACTTGAGCCTTATGGAGGCAAGGGAAGGATCATCCAGCGAATGTAGGTCTACAAACTAACAATTATAAAACCATGCGAGTTAAGTCATCAGTTAAAAAGAAGTGCGCAACATGTAAAGTGGTCCGACGAAAGGGCTATGTTTACGTTGTTTGTAAAGGAAATCCTCGCCATAAGCAGCGTCAGGGTTAGGTCAACGAATGATTCAGTTTACAACTGAATCATTCCGTGCTAAGATAGCGACCTATCTCTTAGGAGACATTTTTTGTTATTACACCACATTTTTTAGGTAATTTTTTAAGAAACTAACACATGCGAATCCTTGGTATCAGCCTTCCAGACGAAAAGCACATAGACATCGCTCTTACGTCCCTTTATGGTATCGGACAGTCACGTGCTCGATCTATCCTCACAGATGCAAAAGTAGCTTTTACTAAGAAAGCTAAAGATGTTACTGCTGACGAAGAACTTGCTATCAAGAAGGCGATGGAAACTCTCAAGTTCGAGGGAGACCTCAAGCGAGAAGTTGCAAGCAACATCAAGCGCCTCAAAGACATCAAGGCATACCGAGGAATCCGACACATGAGAAGCCTCCCCGTTAACGGTCAGAGAACAAAGACAAACTCTCGAACTCGACGCGGAAACACACGAAAGACTATGGGAACCGGACGAAAGATAGCTGAAAAGAAATAATCCAACATTATAACCAACTATATGGCAGAGAAAAAGATTAAAGCGCCGGAGGACAAGAAAGTCGAGTCAAAGAAGGACACGGCTCCTGTTGCAAAGGCCCCAAAGCGAAAAGTTGAAACTGGCATCCTCTATGTTCAGTCAACATACAACAACACCATGTGTCTTCTTACAGATACAAAGGGTAATGCTTTGGCTGCGTCTTCTGCTGGAGCATTGGGATTTAAGGGTGCAAAGAAAGGCACTCCTTTTGCTGCGGCAAAAGTAGGTGAAATCCTCGCTGATAAGGCAAAGCTCATGGGCATGAAGGAAGTTTCGGCTATTATCAAAGGTGTAGGATCAGGACGAGAATCTGCAGTTCGAAGCTTTATTACAAAGGGAATTTCAATCTCTGGTATTAAGGACGTGACTCCAGTGCCTTTTAACGGACCGCGAGCTAAGAAGCCACGTCGCGTATAAGACAAGCTTTTAATATTATATTTTATTATGATTTTTGGACCAAAATACAAGATAGCTCGCCGACTCGGAGCAAATATCTTCGAGAAGACACAGACCCAGAAGTTCGCACTCCGACAGGAGCGAAAAGCTGGTAAAGGACCTTACCGCCCAAAGGGTGAGTTCGCAGTCGCTATGCTCGAAAAGCAGAAGGTTCGTTTCTCATACGGAGTAGGAGAGCGACAGTTCAAGAAGTACGTTAACGAATCACTTGCAAAGAAAGGTGCAACAGTTCAGGCGCTCTTTGAACGACTCGAGACACGTCTTGATAACGTAGTATATCGTCTCGGTCTTGCATCTACACGACAGGGTGCTCGTCAGATGACAGCTCACGGTCACATTCTTGTAAACGGCAAGCGAACAAACGTTCCGTCACAAACCATCTCTATGGGTGACAAAGTATCTATCCGAATCGCAAGCCAGAAGAAGCCTCTTTTTGCGGCAACAGATGAGAAGATGAAGAAAGTAGCACTTCCTTCATGGATTTCATATGACGCTGACAAGAAGGTCGCGACAGTTGAAGGTATGCCGAAGTACAGCCCAAAGGATCATTTGTTTAACCTCGGTCAGGTTATCGAATTTTACAGCCGATAATTCGTGAGGTAGGTGAGATTGAGCTAATATTTTGTAAATAAAAAAACATGACAAACATAGACGTACTGCTCCCATCAAAACCAAAGGTAGTCCTTGAAAAGGATTTCTTAGGTGTATATGAAATTGACGGCCTTTATCCTGGCTACGGACACACTCTTGGTAACTCACTCCGACGAATCATCCTCTCATCTCTCCCGGGTGCTGCTGTAACTCACGTAAAAATCGCTGGTGTAAACCACGAATTTTCAACTATTCCTAATGTAAAGGAAGATGTTATTACTATTATCCTCAACTTGAAACGACTCCGCATCAAGATGACTACAGATGAACCACAGGTTATCTCTTTCAAGATAAAGGGTGTTAAGGATGTAACTGGTGGTGATATCACTGTTCCAGGTCAGGTTGAAATTCTCAATCCAGAACTCCACATCGCTTCTATGACTGACAAAGCATCTGAACTCGATGTTGAGATTACAGTTGCTCGTGGACTTGGTTATGTTTCAAAGGATGTTCTCCAGAAGGAACGAGTTGATATCGGAACCATTGCTCTCGATGCAACGTTCACACCTATCCGCAAAGTAAACTACGAAGTAGAAAACATGCGAATCGGAGACCGAACAGATTTCAACCGACTCAAGATTACTATCGAAACTGACGGAACTATCACTCCTCACCAGGCTCTTGAGATGTCGATCGCAACTATGATCAATCAGTTGAAGGCAATTGTAGGATTCAAGGAAGAGGAAGTTGTTCTTGAGAAGTCAGAAGAGAAGTCAGAATCAGTGTCAGGCGAGAAGAAGGAACTCGACACAGAGTTCTTGAAGACTCGAATTGAGACTCTTGGTCTCTCACAGCGAACTTCAAACGCTCTTGCAAGCGCTAATATTCGCACTGTAGGAGGTCTTGTTCGCAAGAAGGAGATAGACATCGAAAACATCGAAGGACTCGGTCCAAAGGGCATTCAGGAGATTAGAAAGGCCCTCTCAGAGTTCGGAATCACACTTAAATAAGAGAAAGACTGGACAAATCCACTAAAACCGGATAATCTAGGAATCCACAACACCCATGAGACACCACGATAAATTTAAAACACTCGGTCGAGAAAAAGGACAGCGCGTATCGCTTGTTCGCTCTCTCGTGCGTTCTCTCATCATCCATGAGGGTATTACTACAACTGAATCAAAAGCAAAGGAACTCCGAAAGTACATTGAGCCTATGATTACTACAGCAAAGAAGAACACTCTTGCTTCACGACGATCTTTGATCGCTTCTATTGATGATGCAAAGGCAGCAAAGAAACTCATCGAAGTTATCATGCCTACTTTCAAGACTCGTGCAGGTGGATACACTCGTGTTATCAAACTTCCTCTTCGAAAGTCTGATGGTGCAAAGATGGCTCATATTCAGTTTGTAAAATAATTATATGAGAACTAAACACACAATCGACGCTCAGGGAAAGAAAATTGGACGCATCTCTACAGAAGCGGCAAAGATTCTCATGGGAAAGAACTCAACTGCATACGCTCCTAACGTTGTAGCAGATGTTGAAGTTCGTATCATCAACGCAGGTAAAGTAGATGTTACAGAAAAGAAGCTCGATCAGAAAATCTACAAGCGCTACTCTGGTTACCCAGGTGGTTTGATTGAAACTTCTATGAAGCGCCTTGTTGAGAAGAAGGGTATGACAGAGGTCTTCGCAATTGCTATCAAAGGCATGTTGCCAAAGAACAAGCTTCAGGCACAGATGCTTAAGAATCTCGTCATAACTGAATAAATTTAATATATGTCTACTACAGAAGCAAAAACTAAATATTTCGAAGCAGTAGGTCGCCGAAAGACTGCTGTTGCTCGTGCTCGAATCACTCCTGCTACAAAGCAGACTATTACAGTGAACGACAAGGATGTAACTGAATACTTTGTTACAAAGGAAATGCAAATGATTTCTGAAGCTGCTTTCGTCCAGTCAAAGATTGCTCAGAAGTTTAAAGTTACAGCGCTTGTAAACGGTGGTGGTATTCACTCACAGTCAGAAGCACTTCGACACGCTATCTCTCGAGCGCTCCTCGATTACGATCTCGAACTTCGAAAGAAGCTCAAGAAGTTAGGATTCCTCAAACGAGATCCTCGAGCAAAGGAACGCCGAAAGTTCGGTCTCAAGAAAGCTCGAAAGTCTCCACAGTGGTCAAAGCGATAAAGCTTTACAGAAACATCCGCAAGGGTGTTTTTGCTTCAGCGAAATGATAAGATAGCCTATACAAACATATGGACGAATCAAAAAATCAAAACACTGAACCGAAGGTAGAAATGACGGAACTCGAAACTCTTCGAGCTGAACGTGATGAGTATTTAAATGGTTGGCAGCGTGCCAAAGCTGATTTTGCTAATGCAAAAAAGCAGCACGAAGCATCACTCAAAGAGTATCGAACAATGGCTAACGAAGGTTTGATTGAAGAAATCCTTCCTGTACTTCAGAGCTTTGAAATGGCTTTTGGAAATAAGGAAGCATGGGAAAAGGTAGATAAAAACTGGCGAGCTGGCGTTGAATACATCTACACCCAGCTTAAAACTGTAGTTGAACAGAACGGACTCGAAGCGGTTTCTCCGCTTGGACTTATCTTTGACCCAATGCTTCACGAGGCTGTTCGATTCGATGTCACCGACGATGCAAAGAAGGCAAACACTATTTCATCTGTTATAGAAAAAGGCTATAAATTAGGCGGTAAATTAATTAAGCCGGCTAAAGTAGTTGTCTTTGAAGTGAAAGGAGAATAATATATCAATCGTATTACTCATATGCTAATTAAACAGCCTCAGGTACGAATAGTCACAAAACCTGTAACTCTCGATAACGGAGAGGCTGCTTTGGCATACTTTGCTCTCGTCACTATTGAAGGTCAGGTAGAGGTACGTTTCCTTGGTACAAAGGCAATTGAAACAGCCGAGACCGCACCTGTACTTCTTCTCGAAAATATTTGTCAGCAGATTTTTGGCGAAACCTCATCTCATGCGTTCTCAGTAAAGCCATCACCATTTTTTTCAACTCTTGAACTCCTCTGGAATCAATTAGCGCGTGCGCCATCGATGAATTAATTTTCGAAACTGCTATAAAGTAGTGCTTTAAAATTCTAATTCATTAACTATGTCAAAAATCATAGGTATCGATCTCGGTACCACAAACTCAGCGGTCGCAGTCATGGAAGGAGGAGAGCCAAAGATTCTCGAGAACGCAGAAGGTATGCGCACAACTCCTTCTATTATTGCCCAGACTAAAACAGGTGAGCGTGTAGGAGGTATCATTGCAAAGCGTCAGTCAGTTACCAACCCTCGCAATACTATTTTCCAGATCAAGCGATTCATTGGTCACAGCTTTGACGAAGCAGCGGTTCAGAAAGATATCAAAACAGTCCCTTTCGAATCTCGAAAATCTGATAACGGTGGTGTAGAAGTAAAAATGGGAGACAAATGGTATCGCCCAGAGGAAGTTTCAGCAATGATTCTCTCAAAGCTTAAGGCGGATGCAGAAGCTCGCCTTGGTGAGCCGGTAACAGAAGCGGTTATTACTGTTCCTGCGTACTTTAACGATTCACAGCGACAAGCTACAAAGGATGCGGGTAAAATCGCAGGCCTCAATGTGCTTCGAATCATTAACGAACCAACGGCAGCGGCTCTCGCATACGGTTCTAACAAAAAGAAGGATGAGAAAATTGTTGTGTTCGACTTTGGAGGAGGTACATTCGATATTTCAGTACTTGAAGTTGGTATGAGCGAGGGAGGTGAAAACACTATTGAAGTACGTTCAACCGACGGAGATGCACACCTTGGAGGAAAGGATATTGATCAGAAAATAATCAATTGGCTTGCTGAAGAGTTCATGAAGGAAAACGGAGTAGACCTCCGCAAGGATGCATTGGCAAAACAGCGCCTCGATGACGGTGCAGAAAAGGCTAAGATTGAACTTTCTACAGCAGTAGAAACAGAAATCAACATTCCATTCATTTCTGTTGGTTCAGACGGGCCACTTCACCTTGTAAAGAAGTTTACTCGTGCAAAACTCGAAGAACTCACAAACGAATTCGTCACACGTGCTATGGAGATTACCAAGCGCGCTATGGAAGCGTCTCCATTCAAGATTGCGGACATCAACGAAGTTATCCTCGTCGGAGGTCAGACTCGTATGCCAGCAATGCAGAAAGCTGTAGAAGATTACTTCAAAAAGAAGCCGAATATGAGCGTGAATCCTGACGAAGTGGTGGCGATCGGTGCCGCTATTCAGGGGGGTGTACTCAAGGGTGATGTTAAAGACGTGCTTCTCCTCGATGTGATTCCACTTTCATTCGGAATCGAAACGATGGGAGGTGTTGCAACAAAGCTCATTGAAAAGAACACTACTATTCCTGCTTCAAAGACTCAGATCTTCTCAACCGCAGCTGATAATCAGCCTTCAGTAGAAATCAACGTTGTGCAGGGTGATCGAGCAATGGCTAAGGACAACAAGTCACTCGGTCGCTTCGTTCTCGACGGTATTCCACCAGCACCACGAGGTCTTCCTCAGGTAGAAGTTACGTTTGATATCGATGCAAACGGAATTCTTTCAGTAAAGGCTAAAGAAAAGTCTACTGGTAAAGAACAGTCAATCAAGATTCAGGGTTCATCAGGCCTTTCAAAGGATGACATTGAACGAATGAAGAAGGACGCTGAAATGAATGCGGCTGACGATGAAAAGAAGCGTTCTGAAGTAGAGGCTCGCAACATTGCAGAACAGATGATGTACTCTGCAGAAAAAGCATTGAAGGATGCGGGTGACAAGGTTCCAGCTGATGTAAAGACTGAGGTAGAAGCAAAGATTGCTGACCTTAAGAAGGCAAAGGAAGGAAATGACATCGATGCTGTAAAGAAGGCTTCAGAAGCACTTTCAGGATCAATGCAGAAAATTGGTGAAGCAATGATGAAGAATCAGCAGAATGCCGATGCTGCAGCAAAGAGTGCGGGCGCACAGGGTGCTCAACCAGGTGCTGATGCAAGCAAGGATGGTAAAGACGGAAACGTTCGAGACGCGGAGTTCACAGAGAAGAAATAGTTAGCAGTACGAGTTATTTTTACCATCCTAACTTTTGTTCAAAATTTAAACAAAAGTTAGGATGAGCCGGAGCGATAGCGCCCCGGCGGAGACTCTCGGAGGCCGACGGGCCGAGAGTGAGGGAATTTGCTCCAAGCAAATTACCCGGGCTCCGCAGGGGCGGTAGCGGGACGGATTATAAAACCATTATGTCAAAAGATTATTACAAAACACTAGGCCTACAAAAGAACGCGTCGCAAGACGAGATAAAAAAGGCGTTTCGAAAACTCGCTCACGAACATCATCCTGACAAGCAGAGCGGTAACGCTGATAAGTTTAAAGAAGCAAATGAGGCATATACTGTACTTTCCGATGAGAAAAAGCGTGCGCAGTATGATCAGTTCGGCTCTGCTGGTCCAGGCGGTTTTGGTGGTCAGGGAGGATTCGGTGGGCAGGGCGGCTTTAATCCAAATGACTTTGGTTTTGATTTTTCTGGCTTTAACCAAGGAGGATTTAATGGTGGAAATGTAGAATTCGACCTCAATGACATTCTTGGTGGTATATTCGGCGGCCGACAACGTACACGACGTGGACGAAACATTGCTGTGGACGTTGAGCTTACATTCGAAGAATCAATTTTCGGTACTGAGCGAACTATAAATCTCGACAAGAAGCTTTCAGTGAAAATTCCTTCTGGAATTGAGGAGGGTGAAACACTTCGTGTGCCAGGTGCTGGTGAAGCAATTCAAGGTGGTGTACCTGGTGACTTGCACATCCGCATTCATGTTAAAGAACATGCTGTCTGGCAAAAGGAAGGTCATAACCTCACAACTGAACTTAATATTAAACTCTCTGAAGCACTTCTCGGTGCGCAGTATGTGCTAACGACACTCGACGGAGATGTGACTCTCAAAATACCGGAAGGCATTGGTTTTGGTGAGATTTTACGAGTAAAAGGCAAGGGTGTTCCGACAACTCCAAAAGGAAAAGATGGTCATCGTGGAGATATTCTCGTTCGTATCAATATCACTATGCCACGAAAACTCTCAAAGGACGCTAAAAGGGCTATAGAAGAGCTTAAAAAGCAGGGGGTATAAACCTTATCCCCAGACTAAAACTTGCGTGTTTAAATAACACGTGTTACATTCCTCAAGCAATGAAAAACAACAACATTCATCAGAAAAACAACCGCACCGCGTATTTTGACGCGGGTATGTCTGTTATTTCATATTCAACCGGGCCAAGTGGCACCATGTTATAAAAATTTGATCACTCGATCGAATATTTGAAACATCGTGCGACAACGCACGATGTTTTAGTTTCAGAATAGATCCTCGACAATTCAATATTCCTACAGTTTTTCTCTATGAAAACCCAAGAACGCATCAGTCAATTCCGTAAAATTTGTGCACCCTTTAACAAGGCGTTTACACTTCTTACGTTGTTAGTCCTCGGCACTCAGTGCACGTATCTGTTTGCAGCATATGCTACAGGTGAACTCGTTGACAGTCTCGATACAAAAGACACAACAAGATTGATATGGGGACTTGGAGGCATCACTGCTTCTCTCGTCATCAATCAAGTTTGTCAGTGGCTCTTGTCTCGCTGTCACATCAATGACATTGTTTTCGACCTTGAGGTTCACGTTTCAAAAGTGACACTTGAACGTATATCTCGATTCTCGATTGGCCAAGTGGTCAATCAGAATTCAGGCTTCAGTCAGGAAACTCTTAAAAAGGGTGAGTCAGCAATTGCTGAACTTGCCTATACGTTGTTTCTTGAGGTAATTCCTTCTGTCATTCGAGTCTTAACGACTACGATCGCACTTTTTTTCTTAAACTTCTGGATTGGTCTGGTGGCCACGGTGAGCATCGCTCTCTTTGTCATCATCAGTTTCAGAATTAATAAAAAGACGTTGCCCCGTATTCGAAAAAATCGAAAGATGGAAACGAAAATAAGCACTGCATACTGGGAAGTCATAAAACACCTTCGTTTAGTTATCAGCAGTGCTCAGGAAAAACGCACGGTGCGTGAATACAGCGACCGATACCATCCCTATAGCGAGGACGGAAAAAACATTTGGGTCACGTATGTGATTCAGGTATTTTTAGGTCGTGAGCCATTCGCAATCATCGGTCAGATGAGCATGTATGCAATCGGTGTATATCTCGTCTGGCACGGACAGTCAACGAAAGGCGACTTCATTGTGATGATGGGATGGACTACGATTGCATTCAATGCGCTGGGTAATGTTGGAAACATGCAACGGCGCATTGCTCGGAATTTCGCTCTCGTTGGCAAATACTTCGACCTGCTGGATATACCTCCGGCGGTTGTGGTAAAGCCCGGCGCTCTCAAACTCAATCATCTGTCACAAGGTATCGAGTTTAAGGACGTATCGTTTATGTATCCTGAATATACGGGAGAAAAAGACGACGATGAGGATGAAAAGCCAAAGGAAGAGCGAATGACAGCACTCCAGAACATATCGGTAACGATAAATACCGGAGAAATTGTCGCTTTGGTTGGACCCTCGGGTTCAGGCAAATCAACATTCATTCAGCTCCTGCAACGAGGATATGATCCGGATTCCGGGTCGATTACCGTTGATGGCCATGATCTGCGAGACATTGATATCGGTTCGCTTCGCGAAATGATTGGTCTCGTTGATCAAGATCCCAAGCTTTGGGATGAAACTCTGCGCTATAACATCGTATACGGACTCAACGGTTCAGGTGCGAACGTTACTGAAGCAGAGCTTGATCAAATCGCGCGTGATACACGCATCGATGAATTCTTTCATCGTCTCGGACCTAAAAAATACGAGACGTTGATTGGTGAAGGTGGTGTATTGCTCTCGGGCGGACAGCGGCAAAGGGTCGCTATCGCTCGGGCGCTTATGAAAAATCCCAAACTTCTCATTCTCGACGAAGCCACCAACGCTCTCGATACTAAAAACGAGAAGCTTGTGCATGCTGCTATTTGCAAGGCGCTGGTAGGGAGGACAGGCATTATTATTGCTCATCGTCTCTCGACCATCCGTCATGCGGACAAAATCATTGTCTTCGAAAAAGGGAAAATTGTCGGTGTCGGTAGCGACTCGGAACTCATGCAAACATGCGAATCATATCGCGATTTGGTTGAATACGAGCGTGAGGCGCTGCGAGTTTGATGGTCACTTAGTTCTTTCACACAAGGAGCCTCTTTCGAGAGGCTCCTTTTTTATTGTGTATAAGTCTGCTAAGGTTGGCTTACGTAAACTTTATGAAAAAACTCATATACATAATTCCCGGCATGGGAGAAAATTGTGACACGAAACGATACAAGGATCTTTCACGGGCACTTACCACAATTGGATATAGCGTTAAAGAGATAAATCCAGATTGGTACAGACCAGTTAGTGAAGCAATATTTCGTGTGCCTAAGAATGCCATCATCTTTGGTTTCTCGATGGGCGCTGTAATCGCATATCTGTCGGCTAAAAAGTATCCTTGCAAGAGTGTTATTTTCGGATCACTTTCTCCGCTTGAAACTTTTACATTCAAAGACTTTTCTGAGTTCTTGATGTCGTACATGAAAAGAGAACCAGCTGAAAAGATAACTACAGATTTACTAAAGATTAAAGTTTCTCTCAAGACTTTAAAAATGCCCTATATAGAATTGGCAGGTGAACGAGAGGAAGATCTCAAGGCGCATTTTAGAATACCTGGAACAGGGCACTACCTTTCAAAAGCATACATCGAAGGTATTGTTCGATTGCTCGAAGTTTAAAGTTGTTTAGGCTCGCTTTATTTCTAAGGTTTTATTTGGCTGTATTCGCTCAAGAAAATAGCGGTCGTGTGAAATGACGATAACAGTACCGCTAAAGCTTCGAATGGCGTTTTCGAGCGCTTCAAGAGCCTCGATATCGAGGTGGTTTGATGGTTCATCGAGAATAATACAGTTGGGACCTGTCACTACAAGCTGTGCCAGAACAAGGCGAGAACGTTCTCCTGGAGAAAGAATAGAAATAGGCTTTGCAACCTGATTTTCCGTAAAGCCAAAACGGCTTAGTAAGTGGCGGGTACGTGTAATTTCTTCGCGAGTAGAATTCGGCATGGATTCCAAGACGGTCTGGGTTTCTATAAGTGGTTTCTGACGGAGATATCCAAACGAAAGATTCTTCGCGCGTGCAATGGTGCCTGAATCAGGAGTGATAGTGCCGGCGAGCATCTCAATAAACGTGCTCTTTCCAGCACCATTTTTGCCCGTAATTGCGAGCTTGTCACCATATTCTAGGTGAGTGTTGATGGGGCCAATGGTGATAGTTTTATTTGCAAAGCATTTTACAACAGCTTTTGCTTCAAATACAACTGTTCCAGATCTCTCGGTAGGTAAGAATTCAAAATCAAGAGCCTTCACAATATGTCGATCAATTGGTGCCTCCTCGTGTACTTTTGCGAGTCGTCGTTCGAGGTTTTTAGCAATACTAAAGATATGAGTCGAGCGATCCATTTGTATTCCAGCTCCCATTTTTTCTGTATCCGTCCTTACGGTTTCAGTCGAACCAGTTCTTGCCCACACTTTCTTTTGCTTAATTGAATCAGAGAGGTCGGACACCTTCTTCTCGTACTGTGCGCGTGCGTTTAGTTCATTTTCACGCTCTTGCTGTTTCTTTTCTCTAAAATAAGTGTAATTACCACCGTATGACACGATGCTTTTTGTAAATGAATCTATCTCAATGATCTTAGTAACTGTATTATCAAGAAACTTTCGATCGTGGGAGACAATGATAAAGCTAGCAGGGGAGTTTTGAATCAATCGCTCGAGCCACTCGAGTGCATCAATATCAAGATTGTTTGTCGGCTCGTCTAAAAGGTAGAGATTATGTTCAGTTGCATCACTGCCGAGCGCTTTCTTGAGTGCCTCACGACTCTTTTCACCGCCGGACATTTCATCCGCACCTATCACAACCGGTTCCTGAGCAAGATAACCAACAGTACCTTTCATATCAATACGACCTGACTCAGATTCCATGATGCCGGCCAAGACTTTAAGAAGAGTAGACTTACCTGAGCCATTTTCACCAATGAGACCCATTCGCTCTCCTTTAGACACCTTAAAACTGACATCCTTGAGGAGTTCCGTGGCACCGAAGCCGATGGAGAGGTTTTTGAGGGATAGCATGGGTACAATATTAGCACTCAGAAGGCTAAATTTATTTTTGACCAATTCAAAGAGTTGTGTTACTTTTATGAATAACTAACAGTATACGTCATGACCACAAATCCTGAAATAAAACCGAGCCTCGTTATCCTTGGAGCATCTGGCGGTGTTGCTCGCGCCATGTTACAGCTTTTACCAAAGTATAGAAAGAAATTTATGTCTCTCATTCTTTTGGATAAGAGCAATAATGTTCTTCATGATCAGTACATAGATCATAAAGGCTTGGATTATGAGTTTATTCACTTCGAATTTAGTGACAGTACGATACACGGTGTCATTAAAAATTTAAGTGAAAAGTACGGTTACATGATAGTTCTCGATATGACAGATTGTCCGACTCTACCTATCATATCCGCAGCGGATTCCTTGGGCCTCGATTACTTAAATTGTTCACTCAACCTGCCAGAGGATAGAACGTTGTTCCACTTTACTGAAGATATGCAAAACTTTTCAGAGCGTTTTAATAACGCAACACACGTGCTTAGTAACGGAATGAATCCTGGAATTGTTAATCACCTTATCATGCGAGGTGTCGTAGAACACGGGGTCCCAAAAGAGGTTATAGAAATTGAATATGAATCAGCTAAACCACATACGGACTCGGGCAAACCTTTCATAACATGGTCTAAAGTTCAGTTTTTGACAGAAGCAGTTAGATGGAATTCAGGACATTGTAATAATTATGGTGTTTATGTAGAAAGTGAACAAAACGCACTCAACACACTTGTTGATACAAAAAAATATCTAGAGCCGATAAAGAAAATGAGTGTGTACCCAATGGGTATGACAGTTGCACACGATGAAATTATTGCTATGTGCAGGATTCTAGAGGTACCGGGTAAATTCATATACGCTATACATCCTGACTCATTCAACCGATTGCAAAAAATGGTTGAAACAACCAGAATTATCGAGGAAAAAAATGTTGTGTTTGAAAATAACACAACGGTTCCTCTTGATGGTTCAGATTGTATCGGGGTATGGTTGAATCACGAGTCTCAATCAATCTGTTATTACGTTGAAATGAAACATTCAGATGTAAAGGGCACAAATGCGACTCTTTTTATGGTTGCAGTGGGTGCCATAGCAGGACTTGTAGATTTTGTAGATAATCCGCTTAAGCAAGAAGGCACTTATTCAGTCTTGGATCTTAATACAGACAACGTACTTAAGATTGTTTCAGAGTATATGGAAATCAAAAAAATTATTATATAACATGAAGACAATAAACTTTGGCGAACACCTGACAATAGATGGATACGGAGGAGATAAAAATAAGTTGAATGACAAAGATTTAGTTTTGCAATGTCTTAATCAATTACCTGAATTACTTGGCATGCACAAACTCTCTAACCCAGAGATATACTTTGCAAAAGGAAACAACGAAAAGGATCCGGGTGGATGGAGTGGCTTTGTCGTTATTGAAGAGAGCCATGTAAGTGTACACACATTTCCAGCCAGAGGTTTTGTAAGTGCGGACGTCTACACGTGTCAAAACGGCCTCAATACGGAATATATTTTGCAGTATTTTAGACATCTTTTTGAATTGAAGGATATTGAGTCTAATTTCATAAAGAGGGGGACACGTTATCCAATAAGTGATGTACAATAATAAGATTATGGATAAAAAATCAAAATTACTTTTAGTCTTCTTGGTACTGCTAGTTCTGTGGTCTATCGGAATGATCTATTATCGAACAATGGTTAAACATGATTTTTCTGTAGAGCAATCAGAAACTACAGACTTAGCTGAGTAGCCTAATGTAGATCGATCCGTACAAAAGCGCCTCATTGAGAGGCGCTTTCTTAAATTCTAGACTGAAGTGCAACACATCTTTTCATACATTTCCGCCGGTGTTCGCCAGGAGAGAGACTTTCTTGGTGTGTGATTCATAAAGTGAATCACCACATCAAGCTGTCTTTGG
>JBDKKJ010000003.1:0-5225 GCA_039796155.1 Candidatus Parcubacteria bacterium | reverse complement strand
AAAATAATTGGCTCTTTCGAGCTGTATATACTCTAAATACTACCATTTTTAAAGGGTTTCAAGTAGTTGACAACAACCTATTGAGGTGTCGAAGATGAGACCGAATCCATGATACTACCGAGGCGCTCTTTAAAATTATTAAAGGTATCACCGAGGCTTGGCATGCTCTTATCAACAGCCTTTGTATCAAAAGAAAAATCGGTATGAACCACTCGAATAGAGGTAACAATCATCCAAACAATCGCAATAGCAAGAGTGATATATAAAGAAATCAAAAAGACAGCTTTACGTCTTTCTTTCTCTGGCTTCTTTCGAAGATTTTCAAGATATTGAAACATGACAATCCGCCGTAGCGGCAAAATTACGCTGCAGGTTCAAGAACCACCACATCAGCATCCTTGCCTTCAAGGTCTTTCTTCTTGAGCGTAAGCTTATCAACAGGCTTCACTGCTTCCTCCCCTGCTTCTTTAAGAAATGCCTTGAGAGCAACATTATTTCCCCAGTACAAAGGAACAATAAGTTTTGGTTCAAGCTTTACTGCGAGCTTGTACGCATCGCTTGGTGTGAGCACTCCGTCGTTGCCAATAGGGACAAACAGCACATCAATGCTTTCGATTTCTTCATTTGCTTCAGAAGGAATTTCTTTTGAAGAAAGAGCTCCAAGGAAACAGAGATTCATGTTCTCGAGGTTCACTGTATATATAGTGTTGAGTCGTGGCTCTCCCCCGTAGTTTGATTCTGACTTGAATCCTTTAATAAAGACGTCTTTGATTTCGTACTCACCAGGACCTGTTACTGCAAAAGCGTTTCTTTCACCGAAAGAAACCTGATCAGTACCGCTAAAGTCAGCGTGATTTACAGAAATAAGTGCGATATCAGCACCAAAGCGTGATGACTTTAGTTTTGAATCTTTAGAAATAGGATTAACTGCGATAGTAATATCGCCGAACTGAACTTTAACAAACGCTCCGCCTTGATATGTAATTACCATAATGTAGAGAGTATATAGCATAGAGGCCTTTTCTGTCACCTTTAAAGGCCTTGTAAAACAATACTTTTGTGGTAGTATCTTTCTCACTAGCTATTTGGCTGGTTTTATCAGAAAAAACCTCGAAACTAACCCTTTTCCACGAACACGGCCACGAGTCACTGGGAAAAGAAGTTTCAGGCCTTTTTCATTATTATGGCAACGAAAGTAAAGAAAGAAGTAAAGAAGTCAGAGGCTGTTTTGGCCGCTGAGGCAGAAGCGAAAGCGAAGCATGCGACCCCTATGGGCAAAATGCTCAACGATACAGCTACTCCTCCAAACGCAGGAGACCTTATCGAAGGAACAGTAATCGCTATCGACAAGAAGGGTGTCTTCATTGACCTCCCTCCATTCGGTACAGGTATCATCTACGGTCGTGAATACATGATCGCTCGAGATGTTATCAAGAAGATCAACATTGGCGACAAGGTTGCAGCTAAAGTTGTTGAAACTTCAAACAAGGATGGTTACATCGAACTTTCTCTCAAGGAAGCTCGACAGGCACTCATCTGGACTGAAGCTGAACAGGCTATCATTTCAAAAACTATCCTCGAACTCCCTATCAAGGAAGCAAACAAGGGTGGACTTATTATTGAATGGCAGGGTATTCAGGGATTCCTCCCTGCTTCTCAGCTCAAGCCTGAGCACTACCCTCGCGTAGCTGATGGCGACAAGGATTCTATCCTCGCTGAATTGAAGAAGCTCGTAGGCACAAAGCTTGCTGTTTCTATCATCGGTGCATTCCCTAAGGAAGGAAAGCTCATCTTCTCTGAAAAGAATTCAGCTGAAGGTAAGGACAAGGCAGTCGCTGTAGCAAAGTTCAAGGTTGGAGACGAAGTTGAAGGTAAGGTTACAGGAATGGTTGATTTCGGTGTCTTCGTAAAGATCGATGAGGGTCTCGAAGGTCTCGTTCACATCTCTGAAATCGACTGGGCACTCGTTGAAGATCCAAAGACTCGCTTTAAGGTTGGCGACAAGGTCATGGTAAAGGTTATTGAGGTAAAGGAAGGTAAAGTATCTCTCTCAATCAAGGCTCTCAAGCCAAACCCATGGGTTGAAGCTGGCAAGAAGTACAAGAAGGATCAGATTGTGAAGGGCGTTGTTATTAAATTCAACCGCCACGGAGCACTCGCTTCTATCGAAGAAGGTATTGCAGGACTTGTTCATGTCTCTGAATTTGGTTCAGATGAAAAGCTCCGAGCAAACCTTGAACTCGGTAAAGTGTACTCATTCAAGATTTCTCTCTTTGATGCAGGAAATCAGAAGATGACACTTTCATTCTCAGGTGAGAAGAAATAATCTCTCTTAAAACAAAAACCACCGGCTAGCCGGTGGTTTTTGTTTTATCTAAACCTTACTTATTGAAAATAGCGTTGTACTCGCTCATTGCACGGTCAGGAGCGTCTGATACGGCAAGTTCGAGGCAGTCCACCACTTTCTTTATTACCCCCTTTAATTCATCCGCTTCTTTATCTTTAAATTCAGCAACAATAAAGTTGTCGATAATTGTTTCGTGATCAAGCTTCTTCATTTTTCCTTTAGCTGATGCAGGAGTGATTCCAATGCGAATTCGGAAGAAAGACTGAGTGCCTACCGCTTTCATAACTGAATCAACACCCTTGTGTCCCCCAGCACTTTTGTCCCATGACATTTTTGCTTTACCTAACGGAATGTCGAGGTCATCGTGAACAACAATCAACTCAGGAAAAGCTTTGATAGTTTTACCCTGAGAGTCCTTCATCTTCTTTGGACCCTTTACAAACTTCCCGGCTGCTTCACCTGACTTATTCATAAAGGTCTCAGGCAATACGAGAGTCGCTTTTGTTTTGCACACTTTACCTTCGCTTACGAGGGCTTTCTTTTTCTTATCAAATTCAAAATCATCAAAGCCCATCTTTGATGCAAACTTCATCACAGCCTCACGCCCTGCATTATGTCGTGTGCCTTCGTATTCAGTTCCCGGGTTTCCAAGTCCAATGATTATCATGCGATTAGTTTAAAACAGAAAGCTCCAATGCGCCACCCATGTATTACAAAACCCTTACCCCCATTGTGTCTAGCCCCTCCTCGGGACTATACTTTGCACACATTAGTTATTAATAGCCCCTCATGGAACCAACAAACGAGACAGTGGTTGTCGAACAGCCAAAAAGTAACTTCATTAAAGAGACTATCTCGTATGCGGCCGTTGCCCTTCTCATCGTATTGCCAATCCGTATGTGGATCGCACAACCTTTCGTGGTTAACGGTGGTTCAATGGATACAACGTTCGCAGACGGTGAATATCTCGTCGTAGACGAAATCACTTACCGATTCAACGAACCACAGCGCGGAGATGTCCTTATCTTTAAATATCCTCAAGACCCTTCAAAATACTTTATCAAACGACTCATTGGTCTCCCCGGCGAAACAGTAGTGGTAAAAAATGACGTGGTTATGATTATCAACGCAGAAAATCCAAAAGGGATTGTATTAAATGAACCTTACATCAACAGCAAGTCTTTCTTAACAAAAACAGAGACACTTAGTAAGGACGAATATTTTGTGATGGGAGACAATCGCGGAGTGAGTTCAGATTCTCGAGTCTGGGGACCTCTTCCAAAGGATGACCTTGTGGGAAGACCGATTGTCAGACTCTTGCCTCTTTCTCGAATGGATTTCCTTCCCGGAGTTATCGCAAGCACAAGTATCGCCCGCACAAGCACTACCAGCACCCCAACTAAATAATCTATGAACATTCCCATGACACCGCAACCAGCAAAGAAGCCATCAAACGCAAAGGCACGAAAGATTGAACACCCAAAGTACGTTTCATACGAGCACCTTGATGCCGTTGGTGAAACAGGTCTCTTTTACGGCTTTACACCTCTCGCACTTCCCCATATTCATGCAGATGACAGTGCGCTTGCAAAGACAATTTCTGAAGGTGAAATAGTTGTTGATCATGATAATCACGAAGAAGGTGCGATTGTTCGTCTTGAAGAAAAAGTGGCTCTTCTTCACTTGTATGAAAAGGAGAAAATGGGAACTCTTGCCCAGCCACTTATGTATTCATACAAGAAGCCTTTTGTAGGTGATCGCCGAAAAACTAATCCAAAAGAATCTCACTACGGATTTGAAATCATCGGTACAAACAAATCTATCGCTGAAGCAATTCTCATGCAGACAGCTGTTGCAGTTCTCCATGACGCTGGCGATACCGACCTTCACGTGGAAATCAATTCAATTGGCGATAAAGAGTCACTCACTCGCTTTACCCGTGAAGTGACCGCCTACTACCGCAAACACCTCAACACCCTTCCTGTAAAGTGCCGTGAGACATTCAAAAAAGATGTCTTTTCACTCCTTGGTTGTGACCACGAAGACTGTCTAAAACTTGCAGCTGATTGCCCAAAATCAATCAACTTCCTTTCAGAAAAATCACGTCAGCATTTTAAAGAAGTACTCGAATTCCTTGAATCACTCGAGATTCCCTACACTATCAACAATGCCCTCGTAGCTAATCGTGACTTCTGTAGTGAGACAGTATTCGAGATTCGTGGTTCTGATCCAAAGAGTCATCCAAAGGCAATTGGTATTCGCTACGATACCCTCGCAAAGCGTCTCGGTCACAAGAAAGAGCTTCCTGCGGTCGGCGTTTCAATAGCACTTAACAAAAAGGTGACGAAGAGCGAAGAAATCAAAACAAGCACCATCGCCAAAATTCTTGACCCACAGATCTGCTTTATGCAGCTTGGTTTTGAAGCAAAACTCAAGAGCCTCCACCTTATAGAAGTCCTCCGCCAGGCACGTATTCCTGTCGCTCAATCACTCGCTAAAGACAAGATAGCAGGTCAGGTTGGTCAGGCTGAAAAAATGCAGGCTCCTGTTGTAGTCATTATGGGAAAGAAAGAAGCGATGGAAAACACCGTCATCATTCGCGAAACATCGACACGTGCTCAGAATGCTGTTTTGGTGACTAAGGCTGCCGAGGTTCTCAAAAAGTACAAAGTATAGCTCTATCTTGAATATATAGAGCCTTTGTGGTAATGTATCGGTCTAACTGGCCGTGAAGTACGGTCACCAAATTAGCTAGAATTACAAGGTTTTTACACAATTTTTAACATTTAGTATGGCAACAAACGTAGAAGTAACACGAAACGGCACAGAAAATCCACTCGGACTCCTCCGACGCTTTACAAAGCGCGTACAGGGTTCA
>JBDKKJ010000002.1:0-175553 GCA_039796155.1 Candidatus Parcubacteria bacterium | reverse complement strand
ATGCATGTGAATCCGCCAAACGCATAATAGCGCCCTCTTTTCTCAAAAACCGCTCGATATGAAGTGGCATAGATCTTCGGAGGGTCGAGGTACCGGGTTTATAGGTAACTCCAAATACTGCGAACTTTTTACCTTTTAGAACTCCGAAATGATATTTGAGTCTTTTATGAACAAGCGAACTCCTTTTGCGATTTTTTTCGTAAACACTTGAGATAAGTGGTAATTCCAGATCATTCTTTGAAGTAAGCGCCATAAGAGCCTTCAAATCACGTCCAAGCGTCCCTCCAGAGAAACCGAGACCTGCAAAAAGATATGCCTTTTGACCCACACGAGGTTCTGCTTTAAGTGCCTTTATCACATCTTCGATATCAGCTCCCGTGTGTTCGCACGCATCCGCAAGATCATTTGTAAAACTTATCGATGTTGCAAGCCACGCATTAACTGCGTGTTTTGCCATCTCCGCCGACGATGTACCCATTGTTACAATTTCAGCACTGAGAGGCTTGAATATCTTTCGTGCAACTTCAAAAGTCTCCGATGCATCTGCACCAACAACCACACGTTTTGGATCCATGAATGACGTAACACCCTCTCCGAGACGAAGATTTTCCGGCGAATAAAAATATGAGAAAACTAATCGCGGTCGCTCTTTTTTTATAAATTCTTGAATCTTCTTTGATGTGCCAACAGGAAGCTGACTTGAAACAGCTACAGTTACCCCATTACTAAGATATGGAACAGCTTTCTTGAGTGATGACCATAGTGGCTTAAGATCAACCTCATCCTCATCATTAACAGGTATGTCAAAAGCAAACCATAGGACATCCACTTTTTTTATTGCACTATAACTTGTTGTGTAAGTAAGCGTCTTTTTTGATTGGTTCTTTTGTAATAAATCTGCCAGTAATGGTTCAGCGAGTGGTGGTATACTTTTTTTAAAATCTTGAACTGTTTTAGTGCTATCACATATACCGACGACGTCGTGCCCAATATCAGCAAGACACGCCGAATATATCTCCCCCAAGTGCCACATTCCCAGGACCCCTATTCGAAGATTGTTAGCCATAGATATTTTGAGTCTACCACTATCTTTCACCAACCTGCAATAAAAAACAAAACCGCAATTATGCGGTCGTGTTTTACCTATAAATCAGGATGTTGCTTAAAAATTAAGCTTAATACCCAACATTCGCTTTATCTTATTGATTACTCGATCAAAAATCGTGAATCGACCCATTTTCATTTTGAACTGTCGAACGCTCACGAGATTCAAAATTTCCTTATCGTGCTTTCGGAAATATGCATATTCAAGCTCCGCTCCTTTCTCAGGCACATAAAGCTCTTGGTGACCCTTACGGATAATTCCACATCCATAATTTGTATCAACTGTGTACATAGTGATATCTGGGTTTTCCATTCTCAACTTAAGGAAAGCCTTCCACACATCACCGCTCCATTCTCCAGACACGTGTTCTCGGCTCTGGCTTCGTTCTGATGGTGGATTACAGTCATGAACTACAATCGTACCGCCCTCTTCAAGCCACTTGAGTGAGTTCACAATGTCCTTATACACCTGTTCTGAGTGATGAAGGCCATCAATAAATACGATGTCGTATTTAGTTTTAATATGTTTTGCGAAAAATTCATCAGAGGTTACAGGATATGTAGCACGAGCTCTTACGTTTGGATCAACGCATTCCTTAAATGCGATTTCCACGTGTGGCCAATTCCATTCAGGTTGGCGAGGAGTGTTCAAACCTATTTCAAGGTAACTTCCGTATCCGTGCTTTCTAATGATGGTATTTATGAGGTCTGAACGAGTCATATGTTATGAATTAAAAATAAAAATGTGTGCCTAAAGCCTCTGTACGATATCATATAAAAAATAAGAAGCGAAATACACAGTTTACGCATCGTCTAATTTTAAATGACACCTTTTGACACCCACCGTATATTATATACAATATACGCTATGAGTGAAGAGATAAAACCTTTAGCCGTATATACCACCACGGAAACACAAAAAGTTCTCAAGATAAGCGAGAGTACTATAAAACGCATGCTTAAGCGTGGGCTTATTAAGGCAAATAAAGTCGGTGGCCAGTACAGAATACTTGGCAAGGAAATTATAAGACTCGTATCCCCTAGCATAGAAAAGAAGGCTGAAAAGTCTTACATGCAGATAAAATCAAAGGTCGTGAATAAAATTAACAAGTGGCCACAATGAAACAAAAAATAATCTCGAGCTTAAAGTGGTCTGAACGTTACACTAAGACCAATATGACCTATATTGCGAGCGGTGCTTTCTGGGGAAACTTTAACTATTTTGTATATTCAGCACTTGGACTTTTGGCATCGATACTGTTTGCGCGGCTTCTTACAAAAGAAACGTATGGAATGTATCAATACATTCTTTCTATTGCGGGTCTTGTAGGAGCGGTGACCCTAACAGGAATGAATAGCGCCGTAACACGCGCAGTCGCACGTGGTCATGAAGGTGAATTCAAAAAGGCCACACAATATCAAATCCTATTTGGAATTATTCCAGGAATCATAGCTTTGATTATATCTGGTTGGTATCTAATCAACGGAAACAATTCACTTGCACTTTCTTTTGTGTGGGTTGCTCTCTTCCTCCCCCTTGGAAATGCATTTAATACTTGGGCCGCATATACCGGAGGAAAAAAACTCTTTAGAGTAGGTACTTATTACGGACTCCTTAATTCACTCATCTCATATACAGGCGTTATTGCTCTCGTATATTTCTCCCGAGACTTTGTGTGGATAGCTTTTGCAAACTTTTTCTTTGGTTTCCTTGGAAACATCATCATGTACAAACTCATTCTTAAAAACATCCCACCGAATGAAACCACTGATCCAGAGACTATACCCTATGGAAAACATCTGAGTCTTATGTCTATTCCAGCCATGATAGCGGCTCAGGTAGACGCTCTTCTTGTTTTCCATTTTATTGGACCCGCAGGTCTCGCAATCTACTCATTTGCGACTCTGATACCGGAAAAACTATCCGGTGCGCTTAAATTTATATCAAATATAGCCTTACCCAAGTTTTCAGAAATGACTGAAGACGAGATGCGTGAATCTGTCTTTAAAAAGATATCTTGGGTATTCCTTATTGTGCTACTTGCAGGAGGAATATATGCATACATAGCACCTTATTTCTTTAAAATATTTTTCCCCGCATATACGGACTCAATTATATATACGCAAATATATTCCCTTTCTCTCTTTTCTATAGTTGCAACACTCCTACAGACCGCTCTTACATCTCAGAAAAAGACAAAAGAGCTTTATGTCTTTAACTTTTCAATGCCTTTTGTAAAAATACTACTTTTGATAGGTTTCATGTACTATTTTAAAGTATGGGGTGTTATTTGGGCTCAAATAGTCATACCCTTTATATCCATACCCCTTCTCCTGTTCCTTTTGAGAAAAAAGTCACCGCCGGATTCAATTGTAAAACCAAATTAAAAAATAAATACACATTTTATGAAATGCCGATTCTGTAAAACAATTCTCAAAGACGTCTTCATGGATTTAGGTAATGCACCTGCATCTAATTCTTTTCTCACACCCGCTCAGCTCAACGAACCAGAAGTCTTTTTTCCACTCAAGGTCTATACCTGTCACAAATGCTTTCTTGTACAGGTGGATGAATATAAAAAGTCAGACACTATTTTTGACGGTACGTATGTGTACTTTTCTTCATATTCAAAAAGCTGGTTAGCGCATTCAAAAAGATACGCGGATATGATGACCGACCGTTTCGGATACGGCAGAAACTCTCAAGTAATAGAAGTTGCATCAAACGACGGATATCTCCTTCAGTATTTTAATGAAAAAGGTATTAATGTTCTGGGTATAGAACCTGCAGCAAACACTGCAGAAGCAGCAAAACAAAAAGGAATCAAATCTGTTGTAGACTTTTTTGGAGAAAGACTGGCCAAGAATCTTGTATCCGAAGGAATGGGCGCTGATTTACTTATTGGAAATAATGTACTTGCGCATGTACCTGACATCATAGATTTTCTTAAGGGCGCAAAAACAATTCTTAAGAAGGATGGCGTCATCACATTTGAATTCCCCCACCTCATGCAACTCGTCGAGCAGAATCAATTTGACACGATATATCACGAACACTTCTCGTATCTTTCATTCACCACAGTACAGAAGATATTTCAGTCACTTGGACTCGATCTCTTTGACGTAGAGGAGCTGCCTACACATGGAGGATCCCTCCGTATCTTTGGAAAGCATGCAGATGATAAGACCAAGCCAATTTCAAAAAATGTAATCGTTATGGTTAAGAAAGAAAAAGATAAGGGTATGCGAACACGAGCATATTATGCACACCTCCAGGAAAGAGCACTTGCTGTAAAACTTGAAATGCTTGAGTTCCTTACAAAACAGAAGCATGCCAATAAAAAAGTGGCTGCTTGGGGTGCAGCAGCGAAAGGAAATACACTTCTCAACTACTGTGGTATCAAAAGCGATCTCATCGAATACGTGGTAGATGATAGTCCTCACAAACAAAACAAACTCCTTCCCGGAAGCCATATTCCTGTAGTGAACGAGGCGTATCTCAAGATCCATAAACCTGACTATGTAATTGTATTGCCGTGGAATTTGAAAAACGATATGATGGCTCAACTGTCATACATAAAGAAATGGAAGGGTAAGTTTGTGGTGCCAATTCCATCATTAAAAGTAATATAAAAATCATGAAAACTACACGAAAGAAATCTTCAGCAAAACAGAAAGAGCGAGTACTCATTACCGGAGGACTTGGGTTTATATTCTCACATGTATCCGAATACCTTGCGGCAAAAGGTTATGAAATTCACATTATCGACGATCTTTCTGCTGGATCTCACCCAGAACTCATCGGTACATTCCCTTTTACTTTCTACAATGCTGACTCTGGAAGTAGATTTGCTGAATCTATAGTCAAAAAAGTCGATCCTCATTATATTATTCACGCTGCTGCAATCTCAGATGTAGATACATCAATCAAAAACCCCCTCGGAACAATTGAACGCAACAACATGGCAAACCTCACGATGTTTGAGGCAGCACGACATTGTCCTTCACTAAAGAAGTTTGTATACATATCAACCGACGAAGTATATGGTGAATGTGAGGTAAAGAAGACAGAAACTGACATTGTGTGGCCACGTAACCCCTACTCGCTTTCAAAAGCCTTTGGAACACTTCTCCGTATTACCTACGACAACACATTTGATGAACTCAAATTTAAAACAGCAGAGACTCGCTTCTGTAATATATTCGGTCCTCGGCAGGATGAACGAAAGATTCTTGGAGCACTCAAAAAGTCACTAAAAACTGGCTCTACCATAAAAATCCACAATGGAGGTTCTGGTTACCGTGAATATATGTATGTAAAAAATATTCCGCCCATCATGGAAAAAATCATGCTTGATGGTAGTAGAATTTATAACATTACAGATAACGATGGTTTTACTGTAAACGAACTTATAGCAAGAGTTGAAAAAGTTATTGGTAAGAAATTCAAAGTTGAGCGAGGACATCGTGCTGGTATGGATATGAAATATCAGATGGATTCAACACGTGTTCGAGAAGAGTTTGGCTTTAAGTCGGAATACAGCTTTGATCAAAGCATCAAAGAGTATTTTAGCGACAGCGTTCAATAATCATGAAAATAACAAAGACTACATTACCAGGAGTCTTCAGTATTACCCCCGATATTTTTTCCGACGACAGAGGTTCTCTCATAAAATCATTTCACGGCCCAACTCTTAAAGCAGAGGGTCTTGTCTCAAACCTTGAACAAAGCCTGTGTTCAATAAGCAAAAAAGGAGTGTTTAGAGGCATGCATTTTCAAACTCCCCCTAAAGAGCAGGTGAAAATTGTTTATGTAGCACAAGGCGCTATTCTTGATGTGATTCTTGATCTCAGAAAAGGATCTCCCACCTACAAACAGTATGTGACACTTGAACTGTCTGCAGATAACAACGTTATGGCATATATCCCCGCTGGTTGTGCGCATGGGTTTCTTTCCCTTGCAGACAACACACGTGTTATCTATCTTCAAGACCATATTCAATCACCTGAAAATGAGGCCGGTGTACACATGAATTCTTTCGGTATGAAGTGGGATATTTCAAACCCCATCATGTCAAAAAAAGACTCTGTTTTACCAACCCTCGCTGAATACGAATCACCTTTTATCTACCAAGACACCAATGAAAATATTAATTAGTGGCGCAACTGGATTCGTAGGAAAAAATCTTGTTAGAGCTCTTCTTGAAGAGGGACACGAAGTTTGTGCCCTTGTAAGAGAAAGTTCCGATATAAAAATTATTGGAAATACACGATCGTTTATATTTACAACAATTGAAAATCTTCAAGAGTTTTTGCAGAAAGAACGCTTTGAAGGCATTGTGCATTTAGCCACCCTCTTTCTTGGTCAACATACATCAAAAGATGTACCCAACCTCATTAACTCTAATATTCTCTTAGGTGCCTCTATTCTTGAAGCAGCTTCAAAAACTAATGTTGCTTGGCTTCTAAACACGAGCACCCCCGCACAACACTATCTCAATAAAGCATACTCCCCTGTAAATCTTTATGCTGCTACAAAACAAGCCTTTGAAGATATAGCTCGGTACTACATTGAGACAAGCAACCTCACGGTGACAACCCTAGAGCTTCCTGATACGTTTGGATCTGGGGATACTCGATCAAAACTCTTCAACATATGGTTGCGTGCAAGCAGAACAGGCGAAACTCTTGATTTCCCTCCCGGAAAACAAATTGTAGACATTACACATATAGATAATGTAACTAGTGCCTACGTGCAACTCGTGAACCTTCTGTCTAAGGACTCAAAGAAGTTGTTGAACGGCAAAAGATTTTCGCTCTACTCAACTAAGAGATTTACCTTAAAAAAGCTAGCTTCAATTTTTGAAAAAGCTTCTGGAAAAAAACTCAATATACGTTGGGGCGCTTCAAACTACCGAGCCAGAGAAATTATGTCATCCTGGAACAAAGGCGTAGAGATACCTGGTTTTAAAAACAAAGTTTCACTTGAGGATGGTATTAAAAAACTCTATGAATAGCACAAAACTCATTAGTGTTTGTATACCTACATATGAAATGCGTGGCAAAGGACCTGGTTTCTTGAGAGAAAGTTTTGAGATACTTGCTACCCAGACATTTAAAGATTTTGATGTGGTTATATCCGACGAATCAAAGACAGATGTCATTAAAAAGGTTTGTGACGAATTTAAGGACATCCTGGATATCAAATACTTTAAAAATCCAGATGGTCTAAATCAGTTTGCGACCAATACCAATTATTCGATTGGAAAAGCTACAGGCAAGCTTATTAAGATACTTCTTCTTGATGACTTTTTATACGATAAAGATTCCCTGAAACACATCGCTGACAATTTCGATCTTTCTAAAGACCACTGGCTTGTCACCGCATGCGAACACTCAACTGATGGAAAAACCTTTTTTAAACCCTTCTATCCTCGTTACAACAAAAAGATTCATTTTGGTAGAAACACAATTAGCTCCCCTTCTGTTCTTACCGTGAAAAATGATAATCCTCTTCTTTTTGATCTTGGACTCAAGTGGTATGCGGATTGTGATTATTACAAACGTTGTTACGACCAATTTAGGCTTCCAAAAATCGTGCAGCAAATAAGTGTTGTAAATCGTATTGGTGAACACCAAACAACACAGACGGTAGACATGGACTTAAAACTAAAGGAGTTTATACATGTATTAAGAAAATATTATTCTGAACCACGAATTAAGGTAATACTACTCAGACGTTCAATTCGAATAAAAATAGTACACGTAGCAAGATTAATAAAGAAAACATTATGCTTATAACTGAATTCTATGAAGGACAGGGACTAGGTAATCAACTCTGGTGTTATGCCACCACACGCACAATCGCCATGGATAAAGGATATCTTTTTGGCTTTAAAAATCCTGAGCACTTCAAAGGTTTTGATTTTATGGATATTGAGCTCGGTGAACAGGTTTTAGGAGGTGATGTTAAAGGTTCTATACCTCCCCAGTCTCTACCTGAAGGAATACAGCACTACTATGCTGAGCGTAAAATCCTACATGCTGACGGCTCAGATATACGAACCTACGATAAAACTCTTGTTAATGTACCGGACAACACTAAAATTGACGGTTGTATGCAGGATGAACGTTACATCCGACACAGAAAGGATGAAATACGCCAATGGTTCGCTGTAAAAAAAGAGCAAGAGTTTCTTGAATTTTCTCGAAAGGACATTTGTGTTATTAACTTTAGAGGGGGTACATACACCCGCGACAAAAATTTCTTTTTGAGGCCTCAGTACTGGAAAGATGCCGTGGCACACATGCGTACAATAAATCCAAACTTCAAGTTTGTAGTCATCACCGATGATGTAACTACAGCAAAAAAGTTCTTTCCCGATTTTGACGCATATCATTTTGATACTGCGAAAGATTACATTATTATCAAGAACGCACACTACCTCATTCTCTCGAATTCTAGCTTCGCATTCTTCCCTGCTTGGCTTTCAACAACACTTAAGTACTGTATTGCTCCAAAGTATTGGGGGCGACACAATACATCTGACGGCTACTGGAGCCTTGGATACAATATAAACGATGGATGGAACTACTTGGATAGAGAGGGTAAAATATTTACATCCACAGAGTGTTGTACTGAGTTTGAGTCGTATCTCGAAAACAATAAAGCTTCTATCAAAGAGGAAGCGTTGGTTGATCCGTCACAAAAGTTTACACCACAACCATTACCCGCAAAGAAAAAAATTGCTTTACGATACCAGCTTGTACCAAAGGTAAAATATATTGCAAATCAAAGCTACAAAAAAATCCTCACCCTTTCACACATAGACAAGCTTATTGAAAAAAAGCAGGAGCGTAAACTTAAGGAGAACTGGTTGTCGCCTCAAGAAATAGCCACCTACCGTAAAGGCATAAAAATTTACGACATGTTTAGTTTTTTTAATGAACTCGATATTCTTGAACTTAGATTAAATATTCTTGATCCTTATGTTGATTATTTTGTGATACTTGAAGCAACTGAAACATTCTCGGGTCACACAAAGCCTCTAAATTTCCAAGTAAACAAAGAGCGATTCAAGAAGTGGGAGAATAAGATAATCCACTATTCTCTTACCGATGTGCCAAAAAACGAGGCAGACCTTCGAAGTCGTCTTTATAAAAAAGATCTGACTTTGGCCGAGAAACAAACCATACTCTATTGTCTTACAAGTCCCACGGCTGGACTTGATACTCTCCATTGGTTTAGAGAATACTACATAAAAGAATCTCAGCGAAAAGCCCTGAGGAACCTTTCTGATAATGACATCTGCTACATATCTGATCTAGACGAGATTTGGAATCCTGAACTGCTAATCGATTACTCAAAAGACGATGTCTTTAAACCCCTACAGAAACCTTACGCCTATTTCCTTAACAATAGAACAAATGAGGACTGGCACGGCTGGACTGGTACCATTACTACAAAATACAAAAATATAAAAAATAGCCAGATCAATGCAATAAGAACACATAAACTCATGGAATCGAAGTACTCTCTCCTTTCAAACGGAGGTTGGCACTTTACCTTCCAGGGTGGATACGAAGGCGCAAAGAAAAAAATTGATGATGCCAAGCATTTTTGGTATAACCCTCGCGAAACACTTGCGAACCTACAGGCAAGAATAAGCAGTAATAAAGATTTTAGAGGTAGAGACATTAAGCTCTGGGTCGACGAAACAGGTCTTCCTAAACACATTCTTGAAAATAGAGATAAGTATAAGAAATTCTTAAAATAATGATCTCTGTAAAAATATCAGGTGGACTAGGTAATCAATTATTTCAGTACTCTTTTGGCAAGGCTCAAAGTCTGCGAAACAAGACTGACTTTATTCTTGATATATCAAACTATAAAAAAATAAGTGATCGATCTTATCAGCTTGATGCTTTTGCCATAGGTGCACCGACAAAGTCGTTAAACTTTTTTGAAAAGATAAGCCTTAAAACGTTCAACAAGAAAAAAGTTGTATTTGAATCCACTCCCCAATTTCGTACTGATGTCCTTCTTATTAAAGAAGCTGTATTCGTTGGAAACTGGCAATCAGAAAAGTATTTTATCGAGATTGAATCAGAATTGAGAAAGGAGCTTACACTTAAGAAGTGGAGTCAAAAAGGTGAAGAATTCAAAAAAGATATTGAAGCATCTTCGGATGCAGTACCTGTATCAATTCATATACGACGAGGCGACATTGCCGCTAATCCACATCTTAAAGAGAAACATGGTGTTTTGGACACAAACTATTACAAGCAGGCTGTGGCAAAGATAAGAGAGACTGTACCAAACCCTTTGTTTTACATATTTTCTGATGACACCGCATGGGTAAAAGAAAATCTCGCGTTTATATCTCCTCAGCACATCATTTCAGACAACGGACTAACAAATGCTGAAGAACTATCTCTTATGAGCCTCTGTTCTCACAACATCATAGCCAACAGTACTTTCTCTTGGTGGGGTGCTTGGCTTAATAAAAATCAGCAGAAAATAGTTATTGCACCTAAAAGATGGTTTGCGTCTGATATCAACAGTACCGACTTGTTGCCAGAAAAGTGGTTAAAGATATAACTATCTTTTTCTGAGAAGATAGATTTTTTCGTGGAAAACGACTTCAAGAGGTGACAATACCTTGTCTAAAAAAGGTTGAATGCATCGTGCGAGAGATGGTGCTTTCCAGAGCAATGGAATAAAAAGTCCATAGGGTGTTGACCTAACTATCTCAAAACTTTCCATCAACTCTTTTTCATACTCTTCAAATGACAAAAGATGAGCGAATCCGTCATTGTTCTCATTAAACTTCAAAATACTACGCAATGATGTACGAGTAGCGAGTGAGCAAATATATAAACCACCTGGCTTGAGGGTTTCAAGTGCATGCTTATACTCAACCTCTCTGTCGGTAAGGTTAACAACACCTATTTCAACAACAATATCGTAAAGTTGCTTTGGTTCCTTTCCACGCACGTAATAAGCAATTTTTGGATTTTTGGTTTGTAGTTTTGCGGTCTCAATCATTGATTCCGAAACATCTATCGCATTAATTTTTTTGATATTATCAAAACAAATCATCATAGAACGAGCCACAATACCGTCAGCACATCCAACCTCCAAGATCTCCTGATCTGCTTTATCCTTTAGCACACTGTCGAGAAATGTTACCAAAAGATCCAGTCTTCTTTTAAAGAAAAAATGTACGTAATCGGTATCTATCTCAGGATATCGCTTATCCGAATAGTTCTGACTTTCTTTTTGATAGTAATCCAGGTTTTTTATCATACATCTATATTACACTAAACATTTGTTCATAAATTCAACAATCTTTTCTGCACGAATCTTCCATGAATACCCTAAAACTGTACCATATGCGAGGTCTGCTTTGCGAAGCGCTTCGGCTTTGTCTCGAAGTGACTCTTGAATCTTTATCGCCAAATCCTTTGAATCGCCAGCTTTGCAGAGAAACGCCCGTGTACCATCAACTATCTCTCGTATAGACGGTAAGTCAGACGCAATGATTGGTTTTCGGGCTGCCATATACTCAAAAAGCTTCATAGGAGAGGTGTACGACTCTGATATAGCATTACCTGGCTTATTAGGTATTACGAGGGCATCTGAGGCCTTTAAATAGGCCGGGACAAGGTGTGGCTTTATCTGTCCTACAAATATAATTCTACTGTCCGTGTACTTATTTTTAAGTACCGAGACCTCCTCATCAGATCCGCCAACAAGCATGAATCGAACATCTTCATTTGGAACAAATGAGAGCGAATCAAGAAACACATCTACACCCTTCCATGAATATAATCCCAGACTTCCGCTGTACGTTACGATTTTCACATCAAGCGGCAATGAGAGTTCCTTACGCAAAATTGATGCGTCATTCTGAACACTTTCAAATCGCCCAACATCAACCGCGTCGGGTGCTACATGGAGTCGAGCGTCTGAGACACCCTTTTCGGCATAAAACCGAGCGAGCGCTTTTGTAATACACACAATACCTTTTGCCTTCTTTACGAGAATCTTTGTAAAGAGATTATTGTTGCCCATGTGCGATTCCCAAAACACGTTCTTCGCTGACAGAGAAAGGGGCGCTAAAATCATTTCTTCTCGCCCATAAACCACTACATCTTTTTGTTTAAATAGTTTTCCGTATGTTTTAAAGACTGATCGTAGAAATGAAAGAGATTGGAGGATAAACGCAAAACGATTCGTACCCTCAACTTTAATAAAATCAAAACACGGCAAATAGGTCACCAGAAATCGCGCTGTAAGGTGATAGAAATCAAACGGATCCTCTTTAGGTGTATTGTTGCGACGAGGAACGACCAATTCAACATCATGACCCTGAAGCGACAATGCAGAGCACGTGCTCATAATCTGAACACCGTGAGCTCTTTCTGTAGGAAACCGTACGTTGGCGATATAGACAATCTTCATATT
This sequence comes from Candidatus Parcubacteria bacterium, assembly GCA_039796155.1. Lineage (GTDB taxonomy): Bacteria > Patescibacteriota > Minisyncoccia > Phycocordibacterales > UBA6065 > UBA6065. The sequence continues at coordinate 162,979 of JBDKKJ010000002.1, read as the reverse complement.
AAATACGCTTTAGTACAACAAAGTATTCTCTTCGAGAAAGAGTTGTGTAATAGCCAAAGAACGCTGACAATAGGTACAAAATTTTGTTTTTGTAGTAATCACCAAGGTAAAACACACCAACATATTCAAGTCCTGTCACCGGCTCAAACTCTTCCCGACTTTCTGCACGCAAAAGTTTTTTAATTGATTCAGGTGGATATGGCTTAACGTGTCCAAATGTATTCCAAAACTTTTTAGTAACGGTTTCAGAACTCAATACAAGGTAACCGCCTTTTTTGAGCACACGCGCAGATTCAGAAAGCATTCCGTATGCTTTATCAATCGTTAAATGCTCTATAACATTGTGACAGTTCAATGCTTCGAACTCCTCATCGGTATATGGAAGCTTGTCTCCGCTTGCGAGCTTTGTTTTATAACCTTCGCTCAAAAGTCTGGTAATCACACGGCTATTAGTATCAACGCCGTGCATAAGTGCCTTGTCCAAGCCCAGGAACGCACCTTCCCCACACCCTACATCAAGTGTCTTTTTACCTTTAAAGTAAAACTCAAAAAGAAAGTTTTTACCGGCGAGGCGCTGCTTAAGAATATAAAGGAATGAAGGTGTTGTTCTCATGTGTGTTAGTTAGACTTCTTTTCAAGAATAAAGAAGTGGTGGTACTGATTTTCAAATGGCACGTACTCGCTCACTAATGTTCCGTATTTAGACATAATCTCTCGGATGGCTTTTGCTGAACAACCCTTTTTACCAATTTCCCAATAGTGCTGACCATTCCATGTGTGAGCTGGATGATAAGGAATTTTAAACGCAGCACGAATTTCTTTAATGAACGGAATCTTTAAAAGCAATTTAAGCGGTGGACCAAAATGCGGAACACTTACCATTACATGCGTACGTGCCACGCGAGACATTTCACTAATCGCTTTCTCAAACGATTCAAACGGAATGTGTTCAAGTACCTCAAAAGCACACACGACATCATGTGTTTCATTTTCAAACGGCATTTCAAGAACACTTCCGATCACGTCGGGGTTTACATCAGCCGCCACATCAATAGATGTGTATTTAATATCGGTGTTGTCTCGAATGTAGTTACCAATCACCGCATCACCAACGCCAACCTCAAGAATGGTTTTTGGTGACACCTTATGGAGTTCGCGAAGCTGGTAAAAGTAGCTCGCAAATCGATCAGGGTGTGCATATGTTCCGAATGAGTAGTGATCTTTATCTACCTGTTTCATATATGTGAAGCGATGAAAGTAATGAGTTTTTTAAGAGAGTGATGGTCTTCAATTATCTTGCGAAGTGCGGTTCTATCAACTGACTCACCTTGTAGTAACGCGCCCAATCGTGCCGCATTTCCAGAAACATCAGATAGTGTGCCGTAGAGACCGTACGGGGTAAGCATTTCTTTAAACGCTTCATTCGTTGTTAAAACAGGTACACCAACCGCCATAGATTCAAGCACCGCTTTATCAAGACTACCCGTACTGCTTGCATTAAACGTTACATCAACAGTTCCAATATATTCTGAAACAAGATTATTTGCTATAGAACCTTTAAATATGACATTTCGTGTCAGTCCGAGTTCATCAATAAGTATTAAAAGTTTTTCTTTATAGATCTTTTCATCATATGAAGATGCCTCGCCGACTATTTCAAAACGAGACTCTACAGACAATTTCTTTTGCGCTTCTGCAAAAACACGAAGCATAAAATCAATATTTTTTACCTCAGATATGCGCCCAAGAGTAGCAACAATTTTTACTGCTCCTGCCCGACTTGAAACCACATTTGTTGCTTCCACATCTATGCCGTGTCCTGTAACCAAAACCTTTGGAGATGGTATTCGAAAACTTTCTTTTGAAGCTGTGAATATTGTATTCGCGAGGACGGTTGCAACCTTAAGCTTTGCATCTACCATTTTATGTACATACCAAAGTGATATTCGCTTGTTCAAAAGTTTCCACGGGAGAAAACCAAGTATCACATACACTGGATTCATGTGCACAAACACAGCATCATACTCATTTCTCTGTGAAATAACATGTGCGTAAAAGTTTTTAATGTATGCAAGACGACCAACACCTTGTTCTTTACCTAAAGAAAAGACCGAGACATTATTTGGGAACATATACTCCCCCACACCCAGAGCAATAACCGTCACTTTTTCAAAATTCTTTGCGAATTCAATAATCCATCGATGAAAAAACCCAAGTTTTGGATCTTTACTATCTACCGTTTGAGTGACAATAAGTATCTTCATGTGGTTAGTTTAAAGTCCTTTCAATATCTATCTGATACTGCTTCAAATAATCTTCTTTTGAAGAATACGAATACTCATATGGCTTGCGAGCAACTTTACCTGAAAGCGCTTTATCGAGGGCAACACTCATCTTTTCTACGTCCCCTACTTCAACAAGTGCCTCCTCTGAAACAAGTTCAGGTGCAATTCCCGTATCAGTAGCAACGAGGAGAGCTCCTGCCGTGTGAGCCTCCAACATAGAAAGTCCATAACCTTCATAAAGAGATGACGAAAGAAACACATCACAGCTCTTCATGTATGAGATAAGGGTATCGTGATCTGCCCACGATTCAAATACAATTGATTTTTCCAGGCCAAGTGAGCGCACTTCCTTTTTAAGAGCATCCTCTTCTGGACCAGATCCAACAATAATCAGCCCTGTGTTAGGTTGTGACTCAAGACACCCTTTAAATGCTTTTAATGCCGTTGGGATATCTTTTTCCTTAGTAATTCGAGATGCAATAAGTACAATCTTTTCAAATTGAGAGTACATTTTCTGTAGGTCCATACCTATGGGCGCATTTTCTATTGCCTCTACATCTGCAAAAATAGGAAGAATAGATGTCTTGCTTTTCACATCAGCAGGTAAACTTTTAAAAATTCTTTCGGACACAACACGAATCGCCTGAGCACCTGGCAACACTCGCTCTGAGAGGGCGATGCGAATTTTATTTAACGCACTCTTTTTAAAGTAAGGACTTTTAAAATCAGTGTGAATCTGTACATGAAGACGAATTTTTGAAGCATTCGAAAGTAAGCGCCCCACCACTCCTGTTTCAAAAGGGTCTTGTGTCGTTATGACACTTGTGGCTGAAGTGAATCCTTTTTCTTTAATAATTTTTGAACCGACAGATACGGCATCTTTAATATAAAGAAATTTCGAAAGAGAATTGGTTGGGTATGCAAATACATTTTGTGCAATGTGTATTGTTTTAGACAAAGAACCTGTTGAAAAAACAACAATATGAAGCTCAGAGAATAGTGTTCCATATTCAATCATTCGCGCACGCACGTCACTCCCTTCTTCAAGGATTTTTGCGTCGGTCGATATCATGAGTACATTAATCATAATTTTTTGAGTTCTTCGGTTATACGAGTGAGCATTGCTTCATCAGTGAACTTTCCTACTGCTTTTTTTGCTGCTTGAGCAATACTGAATGCTACCGCACGAGATGACAGCAGATCGGTCAGTGCTTTGGTAAAAGCAGGAATATCGTTAGGTGCAAGCAATATACCCGTCTTGCCGTTTTGTATTACTTCAGGGTTTCCCCCTATACCTGTTGTTATAACCGGTGTACCTATAGCCATGGTTTCAAGAATCTGATGAGAAAGGCCTTCATACGCTGTATTAAGAGCAAAGACATCGGCAGCCTTCACATAGTCAAAAAGCTCTTTCTGGCTCAATTTACCCGTAAATCTAACCCTCTCAGACAAACCAAGAGAAACAACATATTCCTCGAGGTTCTTTTTCTCGGGACCGTCACCTACAATTACCAATCGAGCATCTGAAACCTCCTTTATTACGTGCGGCAAAGTCTCAATCAACTCTTTCATTCCCTTCCATGGAACCAAACGCCCCGCACTGACAATCACGGAACCTTCAAGTCCAAGCTTCTTTCGCACACTTGTACGAAGAGTTTTTGAAAGCGCTACATGGAAACCGTTATACACGACAGTAACTTTATCCGGACTGATTCCCCACGCTGAAACAATACCTTTTAGGTAATTGCTGGGCACAATGATGCGAAATGCACCCTCTGCAACATACGTCTGAACTTTTTTCAAAAGTTTTACCTGCCATGAGTATTTTTCAGTAGTCTTTGCAAACTCGTCGAGAATGTCAGTTACACCAAATCTTTGAGTTCCCTGCTCCCATGCATAGTCACCAGCAACACGAAGTACAAATTTTTTGTCTCGAATCTGAGAAGCGATAAGAGCCGGCAAACCAACTGATACAGGATCGAGTGCATAGACCATATCGACATCAGCTGCTTTTCGTAACAATTCGAGAAAATATAGAAAATGACGAACAACCTTTGGCTTATCAAGATAATCACCAAACGTTGCTATCTCTACGTTAATCCCCCTCTTGGGGAGTTCATCGTAAAGTAACTTTGAATAGGTTGCTGGTCCACCAATCTGGGGCGGGAATATGCCGGTAGCTATCAGAATTTTCATGCCTCCAGTATATCAAATACTTTTTCCTTCATGTCTTTTGACACAAGCTTCCAATCATAGTGGTCTAAAACCATATGCATGGCATTATCAACGATTTCATTTCGGAGATTCGTATCGTGCATAAAAACTTCAACCTTACGAGCAATATCCTCTGGATTCGAGACCTCGCAGAAAATACCCGTCTCCTTATTCTTTAAGAAATCAACGATGCCTCCCACGGGAGTTGCGATTACCGGTAGACCAGCAGCCATGGCTTCGATAAATGAATTACCAAAACCTTCAGACAAAGAAGGTCGAATAAAGATATCTGAAATTTTCAAAAACTTTGGCATGTCTGCGTGTGATACGTAGCCAAGGAAATTTACCCGAGATGTAACACCGAGTTCATGTGCTCGCTTCTTTAAATTAGATAATTCATATCCCGTCCCGAGAACAAGTAGTTTTACGTTTTCAGGTAGGTACGCAAGTGATTCAACAATATCTATGACCGCGTTTTTCACAACGAGTCGAGAGGTCGTGATTATAAAGACGTCTCCCTCTTCTTTACCTAACGTTTTTTTAAGTACAGCGAGTTCCTGCGGATCATACTCTCGAGAAAAATGTTTGATATCAACACCGTTTGGCACAACAGTTACCGGACATGTTGCACCCATAGTTTTAGCAAAATCGGCAAGATAATGTGAAATCGTTTGGATGCGATCCGCATGCGTAAAAATCATTTTGAAGATTTTCGAAATAGGTCGAACTCGCTTTTGAATATAGTCGATTGGATCCCCTTCCTGAAGAGTCAGAATAAAAGGCACGTGCATATGAAAGAGTTTAAAGAACAAAGCGGCAAAGCCAGAATAATTTGCCATCATCGCCCAAATTCCATCATATTTTTCCTGCGCGTGCAGTCGTACAGCTGCGAGAGCTGCAGTAAATGGGTAAACGTATTTGTTGAGATGAAGATAGAGTGGCAGAGAATCTGGAGACGCATCAGTTTTACCAACCCAACCAATACGATGAACGGTGACATTCCCTACTTTCTCCATCTTCGGTAGCTTTTTATCGAGTCGAAGGGCAATAAGGTCAAACTCAATATCATCACCAATCCTGTCGGTGATTTCTTTAATAGCAATCTCTGCCCCGCCTATAAAGCGAGGATAATATACAAATGAGAATATGAGAACTCGTTTTTTAGCCATATCAGTAGTGTTCTTTCTATAATTCCGTCCTGCCCCACAAGGTTACTATACCTCAAGAATCCTTTTGAGCACGTCCTCGGGAACTTCTTTAAGGCTTTCCTTCTTTTCTTGTTGTATCGGCTTTTCTACAGGTTTTGTCTGAGACTGAGATTGGATTGGCTGTTTAGGTGCTTGAACAGGAGTAACCGGAACTGTCGTTGTTGCTGCGGGGGCTGCCGGCATCTGAGTTGACTGCGGGGGTTTGATGAGTGCCGCGAGAGCCTGCTTTAACTCATTACGTGACTCGGGAGTAACACCCTTTCGTTCTGGCAAACGGTGTATACGTGCAGGTGCTTCATTACCCATCTTTTTAAGAGCAGCAAGACCTTGAAAACCATCTGTGTTTTCAAGTGGTGGAGGTACAGGGACAGATTGCCGGCTTCGATCATCTCTTACCGGCTGCTTCACCTCTCCTGCTGGGCGGTTATTTTGTACAGGAATTTGTTGTACCGGCTTACGAAAATCTTGCGGTGGTCGTGTAGCTTGAACCGGCCGCGGTGTTTGCTGCCCTATCTGATTCTGCTGAGCTGGTTGAGCCGAGTTTGCTGGTATGACTACCTTATCGGTTTTCACTTCAGCTTTTCCTTCAGGATTCCCGGCCATCCAGTTTTTAATATATTCTTCGACTTTTTCACGAGGATGTCCGTATGTTGTTTGTGACGACTCGACCGCCTGGGATTTATATGAAATCGGTGGCAAAACAACCGGTGGCAATCCTGTAGCTGAGAAAGGCTGTGATCCAACACCATCGATCATAAGTCGTAAATACATTTGATACTTTCCAAGGTTCACAATATCGTCAGCGGTGAACTTTGGCGCAAACTCCTTTTCAAACTGCTCAGCATCAAAAGATCCAACACGAAATACAATCATTGTACCCACGTTTCCGAATACCGCCGCGCGCACCTCTTCAGACATTTGTTCAACATACTGATGAGCAATAGTTAGATTAAGCTTGTACTTTCGTGCTTCAGAAAGAATATCGGCAAATGATTCGTTGGCGAAAGACTGAAATTCGTCCACGTACAGGTAAAAGTTTGGCAAAGACTTAATTGTTTTTTCTGAAGCATCGGCTCGAGACATAGCAGCCAAATATATTTTAGTAATGAGCATCGAACCCAAAAGGTTTGCGTTTGACTCACCCACTCTTCCCTTTGATAGGTTAACAATGAGAATCTTTCTCTCATCCATCATCCTACGTATATCAAAAGAAGATTTTGGCTGACCAATAATATTTCTAATGAGTGGATTGTTTGTGAACTGCCCAATTTTATTTTGAATAGCAGGAGTTGCTTCAGCTGCAAATTTTTCTGTGTATTTTGCAAACTCATCAACCCAGAATGACTTTACTGCCGGGTCGGTAATGTTATCAACAACTTTCTTTCGATATACTTTGTCTGAAAGCATTTTGTTCACCCCGAGGAGTGTTGCATCAGGATACTCAAGAAGTGCGAGCAGTGTGTTTGAAAGAATGTACTCCATACGAGCAGACCACGCATCAACCCAGATCTTTTTAAAAGTAGACATGAGGCCGGACACAACAAGGTGTCGTTTGTCATAACCCACATCTTCCATCACATTAAATGAAATAGGATTTTCGATATCAAACGGTGCAAAGTACACTACGTCTTTAATTCGATTTTCTGGAATATAGTTGAGGAGGAGCTCAGCCGTCTTGCCGTGCGGATCTATAAAACACAAGCCTTCCCCGCTTTGAATATCTTGTACCGACATAACCTCCAATAAGTTTGATTTACCCATACCTGTCTTTCCGATCACATAGACGTGTCGGGTGCGATCCTCGGCTCTGATGCCGAATTTAACAAGTTTATTTCTGGAATCAGTCTGACCGAAATATGTTACTTTGTCGTCGCTTGTCATTTCCTCTATTGTGCCATTTTTTAAGAATATAAACAAAATCAAAAGCGGGAGCCCACGTAAACGTGAACTCCCGCGCTTCTAATACAACCTGCTACTTGGTTTCTTGAGCCGCCGGCTGCAAGAAACCAATCCGTCGCCGATCAAGCGTTCCTGTGTATTCACCGCGATGCGGTATAACACTCTGGACCTGGACTTGCTGCTGCTGGGTAGCGTCGCGACGACGCTGCTCTGCGGCTGCTTGTCCTGGAGCCTGATAGGATGAGGAAGACCGTCCATATCCGCCGGACATGAACTGTGTATTGCTGTGCGGGTGTGCCATATAACTAATGATCAAACAACCAGTACAATCTTGTTTAAGACTCCGAACTGTCTCAAAAAGGACTCCGGTAACTGGTATACGGAATCTGCTGCCGATAAATATAGTACACTGCTTTTAAAAAAGTGTCCAGTCGTTTATTTCTATAAAAAAGTCGCCCGAAGAGGGCGACCATACTGACGATTTCGTTAACGGCGAGGACGACCTTCCCACCCGAAGATTCCGGCTAAACCGTGAATAATACAGGTGATAACGCCCCAAGGTCTTACATCACGCAGTCGGATTACTTTTCCGTCACGAGTGATAGTGAAACCGAGACGGTCCCTCAGCGCAGCGAGCTTTTGTCCGAGCCCACGAACTGATGTAAGTGCAATGTGCATGTGGTGTAGGTAATCTAGCCAGAATTTCTGCCGCGTCAATAATATACCGTATTATTGACCTTCCGTCAAAGCTGCCCTTGTGTATCTATTCCCTGCATTCCAGAGCATCCATGATGTAAGTCCTGTGTCGTACGTTGCTTGGATCTGTGCTCGAACCATTTCAGCGGTATAGGTCACAGGATAGTTATTATCTTGAAGCCACGGCCGTAATTTTTGTATGTCGAACGACGGTTTTGCATAAAGTGCTGGTGTGGTTGTACCAATACGTGCGCCAGGTAATGCAACAGTCGTGGTTGTGGCCCGTGCTCTTTCAACAGCTACCTTCATTGAATAATTTACTATTTCGTAGACGTGCTTATTTGGATCTTGAAAATTCATAAATCCTACCGGATAGTGCGATGGATACACCATCGGTGCGATGTAATCAAAGAACGGTAGAGCGTCTTCAAGAATCTGGCCAATATTTAAATCATCAGTATTTGTAGTTGTCATACCGAATGTATCCGCAGAAATAATTATTCCCTTAGGTGAAAGTTCATTATGAAGATACTCAAAAAATGAACGCATAACATCACTCTTTTTTTGTTTTCCACTCCACGGATACATGATGTCTTTCATGTTTCCGTCTGACGGAAATCTAATGTAATCAAAATTAATTTCATCGAACCCGATCTCATGTGCGGCTTTTGCTATTGCAACAAGGTATTCTCTGTGCGGTTGCGCGGATGCATCAATCCACGGAATTCCTTTGTAATCCCTCCACACGGTTGTGGTTGCAGTAGCTTTCTTAACTGCAAGTTCTGGACGCAACTTTACCTGCAGTGCATCTTGGAACGAAGCCACACGACCAATCACATAAATGTCTTTACTATGAAGGTGCTCGATAAACTCCTTCATGTCCTTCACAAAGCAACCTCCTGTAGCATGCTTTAAATTTTCATCACGTGGCTCGAATGAAATATATCCATCAAACGTTTTTACGTCTAACACGACCGCATTAATCTCTGTTTCATCAATTAGCTTTACAAGATTGCTTCGCAAAGATGGTGTAGCAGCCACACACGAAGTCATATATATACCCTTTACCGCAGAAGGTGTTTTGATATGTACAACCTCAGGAATAACTTCCTCTGGAGTACTGGTGGCTGAGACATTGAAATCTGAGGATGAATAACTGATATCTCCCACACCTGGTACACCTACATACGTGAGAACAAACAGAAAAATAAAAAGTGTTACGAGCGATGCTCCAATTCTATAAGCACGTATACTTTCTTTTGTTCTGTTTTTTGCCACAAATATTAAGGTTGAGTAGGAGCTGTTTTCTTTTCTGCTTCAGAAAGGTAACCAAACGTTATGACAAGTAGACCACTCAGGATATAAAGCACATCACGCCATGCTTGAGGAAAACCCAAAAATTGGATAAAGATTACGATAAAGCCGAGGGTGATTATAAGATTTCTGTATTTCATCTGTATGTAAAAAAATTATAAAGCCAGTATATACTTTTTTTATCCAACAATCACTACAAATTCACCGCGAAGGGTGTCGGGATTATTTTTAAATGAAAGTAATACCTCCTCCGCCGTTCCAGAAACATATGATTCATACATTTTAGTAATTTCTCGAAGAATAGTTACTGTCTTAGGGATATCTTTGAGTGACTCAAGAGTTTTTTCGATTCGGTGTGGAGATTCATAAAAAACATACGGTCGTTCCCCTGTTTTTATTTCTTCAAAGATAGTTTGTCGGCCTTTTTTATGAGGTAAAAATCCGAGAAATACGAATTCATGGAGAGGTCGACCCGCAACAGATACCGCAGCAGTTAAAGCAGACGCACCGGGAATCGCAACCACCGCAACAGATGGAAGTCTCTTTCGAACCTCCGAGACTAGTACCATTCCTGGATCAGAAATGCCTGGAGTGCCCGCATCAGATACAAGAGCTAGATCTCTACCTCCCTCAAGAAGCTCAGAAATGTAATCAATACGCGAGAGCGGGCTCTGCGCATGGAAACTCTCTGTTTTTGTGGTAATTCCGTATTTAGAAAAGAGTACACGTGACGTACGGGTATCCTCGCAGAAGACCGCGTGCACTTCCTTTAATATGCGAACAGCTCGAAACGTGATGTCTTCGAGGTTGCCGATTGGTGTTGCGACTATATATAGAGTAGCCATAGTTTGTGCGTTCAGTATACTATCAGGTATGTCTCTTGTCCTCAAAAAACCCCTTATCTACGTTACCCGCGATATTGAGCGGGCTTTAGGTATGGTACCTACAAGCAACTACTTTATAGTTTCTAACGACACTGCATATGGCCGAGAAATAAAGGCACAGCACCCTGAGAACGTATGGCTTCATGAAAACACCCTTGAATCAGGTGACCTTGATACGTATGATTTACTCCTCCTTCCTGAAGTTCAAAAAATTATCGATACTCACGATGCTGATGTAGTTGTATTTCAAAACACTCCACGTATAGAGCGGTTGGCGCAGCAGATGCATTGGAACCTTTTAAATCCTTCAGCAGAACTTGGAAAAAAGGTAGAAGAAAAAATCTCACAGATTGCGTGGCTTGGTACTGATGCAAACCTGTTGCCACCAAACCGGGTCGCACTCGTTAAAGATGTAGTTTTTGAAAATAAAAAGTTTGTACTTCAGTTTAATCATACCCATACCGGACAAGGGACATACATCATTACTTCTTCATCTGATCTAGAACCCCTTAAAGCAAAGTTTCCTGAACGAGAATGCCGTATCGTGGATTTTATCGAAGGACCTGTATATACCGTGAATGCTTCAGTGAATCGCTTTGCAATTATTGTTGGTTCGCCGAGCTACCAAATTACCGGGCTTTCTCCTTTTACCGACCTGCCCTTCTCTACTATAGGTAATGACTGGTCAATTATTTCTAAAGAAGATAGAAAAGAGATTGCTCGGATCGCCCACGTCATAGGCCTGCGACTTAAAAAAGATTCGTGGCGCGGGCTCTTTGGCGTCGATGTTATTAAAGACGCTGTATCTGGCAAAATCTATCTTCTCGAAATAAATGCGCGTCAGGCTGCGTCGACTGTTTTTGAATCAACTCTTCAAAAATCAGCCCGTCCAAAATCTCTAACTATTTTTGAAACACACATTTCTGCTCTGCTGAAAAAGTGGATGCCACTTTCGACAACACAGATCAATTCTGGTGCTCAGATAGTGGAACGAGTCACAAACGTGCCCCACAGAGTGAATGTTTCTGCGCTTAAAGAAAAGGGGTTCACTGTAATTGAGTATAAAAATGTTATGCACAATAAAGAACTTTTTCGCATTCAGTCATCTCTAGGTATAATGGAGAGCCACAATACGTTAAATCAGTCTGGAAAATTCATCGCATCATGCATACAGTAGAAACACATACTATCGGAGCAAAGGCACGAAGTGTTATTGATGCCTATCTTTCGCTTTCTTTAAGTGCAAAGCCTTCATGTCCCTACTTTAATAATCGACGCAAAAAAACTCGCGGCAATTTACGTGTGCTTATAGGCAAAGGAAGTCCTGAAGAAATTGTTGAGGAAGCACATATCATTGCAAAGCTTGCTCGCGTGCCTATCGAGAGCCTTTCTACAGATAAAACAAAAGAGTTTTTAGTAACCAGCAACCTCGGAATCGATTGCTCAGGTTTTGCATATCACGTACTCAATGCCTTTGCACAGGAAAAAACCGGTAAGAATATTACTAGTTTTGTAACATCAACACGTACGGGAATCATCGGGTCCTTCTTGGCACGTCTCCGCCCTGCTGAAAACCTTGGAGTGAATTCTTTTAGACACGATACAAATAGTTCTGAAATTTCAATCTCAGATGCACGTGCAGGTGACATCATTACCTTTATGGGTACAGGTAAAGAGAAAACATATAATCACATTCTAGTTATTACAGGAATAAACGAAGATGTGCATGGAGTAAAAATTTCATACGCACACTCGTACGCATGGCCATCTGATGGTCTTTATAATCATGGTGTTCGGGAAGGATCTATTACGCTTCATGATGACACTATTATGAATGGAACTTGGCACGAGGATGGAGTTACAGGAAACGACAACTACACCCTCGAGAGTGCAAAGACAGCTCAGGAAGTTTCAGTGCGCCGACTCGCCTTCAATATATAAAAGATACAGGCTTTATACTTTACTCATACTGTTTTATACTGCTTTTATGACAGATTTCTTGCCCTCTCAGATTGAGAGCCTTACCCATATTCTTGGTTTTGCCATAGCATCAGCTGTTGCAAGCCTTTTGTGTGCTCCGCTCCTCATTAAAATACTTCGTAGATATGGTATCGCACGAAAGAGTGTAAGCGCACAATCACTCGTACTCGATGCACATCCTGAAAAAATGAATACACCGATCATGGGAGGTATTCTTGTGATTGCCACTATTATTATCACCACCTATTTCTTTAACTGGGACCGCCAGTACACATGGGTGCCAATTGGAGTACTCGTCATCGCCTCTCTTCTTGGAGCAATTGATGATCTGCTTAATATCTTTGGAGGTGAGCGACGACAGAGATCACTTGCTCAGGTCGTTACACTTATTCGTGTTCATAAACGCTGGTATGTAAAAGCGTGGTTTGTAATCACATTTCCGTGGACACTTTTTAAGCGAGCAACAACTATTTTTGGTTCAAAGCAGCGCACCGGCGTCCTCGTTCACGAGAAACTTCTCCTGCAGTTTGCCGCCGGTGCGGTTTCTGCATGGTGGATTTATTACAAACTCGGTGAAGCGTGGCAGGACATTTATGTTCCCTTCCATGGCTACATCAGTATCGGCATTTTGATTGTTCCACTTATCATTCTTATCGTGATGTTTACCGCTAATGCCGTAAATATTTCTGATGGCATGGATGGACTTGCTGGTGGAATGCTGATTCCTACATTCGGTGCGCTTTCTTTTTTGGCTTGGATATCTGGCTACGATGCACTCGCGGTTCTCAATGCAGTTACTGCCGGGTCGTTGATTTCATATACCTACTTCAATATAAAACCTGCAAGATTCCAAATGGGTGACGTTGGTTCCCTTGGGCTTGGAGCTCTACTTGCGATTAATGCCCTTGCCGTAAACTCAATGGCCATCCTTCCTTTTATTGCTTTCATGTTCTACGCCGAAGCTATCACAGTTATTATTCAAACAATTGGTCGCCACGTATTCGGTCGACGAGTATTCCGTATGGCACCTCTTCACCACCATCTCGAACTTTGCGGATGGAGCGAAGAAAAAACAATTATGCGTCTCTGGATAATCCATTTTGGATTCGTCCTTCTCGGAGTCTGGATTGGACTTCACTAAACCTATGACATACCTCAACTGGGATACTAAAATAATTACTGACTTTTCTTCAGTGAACATCGAGAAAATGTACGATGCCGGCTATGTCTTTACCCGTGTAGATAAAGGTGTGATGAATAGGACGCGAAGCTTTCGTGTGAATCTCAACGCGTACACAAGCTCAAGCGAGAACCGTCGAATCCTTCGTAAATCAGAACACATGTATCTTGTGGTAAAGCCAATCCCCTATGCCGACTACTCATGGCGCATCGGAAAGCTCGCAAAGGACTTTTATGAAAAATTTGGTGACAATGTTTTTTCTGCAAATAAAGCAAAAGAAATACTCACCGATGGTGAGAAGACAAACTTTAATAAGCTCCTCGTCTTTACCAATGCAAAAACTGAACAGGTTGTAGGTTACGTCATCTGCGTTGAAACAGATCACGCGATTCACTACAGCTTCCCTTTTTATATTGAAGATGAAACAGAACCTTCGCGAGGACTTGGCATGATGACACAACTCATTGAATGGGCGAAAACAAAAGGTAAAGAATATGTGTACCTTGGCTCACTACAACGCACATCTGACACCTACAAGCTCCAATTTCTTGGAGGCGAATGGTTTGATGGACAAACGTGGCAGGTAGATACGACACCATTACGAGATATCCTCAAATAATATGAAAATTGCACTCGTAACCGTTGGTAAAACAAATATCAAAGAACTCCAGGAATCTATTAAAGATTATGCGGGACGTATTAGCCGTTACAGCCCTTTTGAATTCATTGAAACAACGGACGACAAACTCGAGAAAACTTTAGAGAAATTTGAACGAGTCTACCTCCTCGATGAAAAGGGTCGTGAATATACTTCAATGGAACTCTCTCAATTTATTGAAAAACAGTTAAACATGAGTCCAAAGAGTTTGGCTTTTGTTGTTGGCGGACCATTTGGATTTACACAGGCAGTTCGCGACCTTGCTGATGGGACAATTGCCCTCTCAAAGATGACTTTCCCTCACGACCTTGTACGCGTCATTTTCCTCGAACAACTCTACCGAGCGTTCACTATTCTTAAAAACGAAAAATATCATCACGAATAAGCTTTTAAATTCGTAACGAATGGCTTAGAATAGGACTTCTACTATGAATACCCCGAAAAAAGTCCATTTTATAGGCATCTGCGGCGTGGCAATGTCAGCCGTAGCGACAGCTCTCTGGCAAAAAGGTTTTAAAGTAACTGGTTCTGATGCCGGTTTCTTTCCACCTATTTCAACCCACCTCACTACACTCGGTATTCCTTATTACTCTGGATGGCATCCTGAAAAAATGATTGAAGGTGGTGTGCCTGACTTTGTTGTTGTAGGAAATGCTGCGTCATCAAACAATCCGGAACTTCTGTATGCAAAGGAGCACAACATTCCTTTTAAATCTTTCCCTGAAGTAACCGGTGAATACCTTATCCAGAAACATTCGATTGTTGTATCAGGAACATATGGCAAGACAACATCGAGCGCACTTCTCTCTCATATCTTTAAACATACAGGCAAGAAACCTTCATACATGGTTGGAGGACTTACTCAGGACGGTGCACCGTCAGCGGCTGTCGATACTGGTGACTGGTCTATTGTTGAAGGTGATGAATATTCAACAGCAAAGTGGGACAAGCGCGCAAAGTTTTTCCACTACAAACCAACCCACCTTCTCCTTACGGCAGTAAAGTGGGATCATGCCGACCTTTATCCTACTGAACAAGAGTATTTCAATGCGTTCAAGGAACTCATCACCATGGTTCCTAAAGATGGCGTGGTTGTTGCATGTCTCGATACAGAAACATTGCCGAAGCTATTAAAGTCTGCAAAGCGTGAGTACGTGAGCTACGGTAAAGATAAGAATGCTGACTATCGTTATGAAAAAGTAGTCTCAACACCAACAGGAATCGCTTTCGATATTATCTACCACGGCAAAACTTACAACATTGAATGTCCCCTCCTTGGCGCATACAACGCTGAAAACATTACTGGTTGTTTTGCCATGGCACATGTTGCGGGTATTGCTCCGGGCGATATCAGCGATGGTGTAAAAAGCTTTCTTGGAATGAAGCGCCGCCTCGAAAAGCGTTATGAGAATAAAGTGACAGTTATCGATGACATTGCGCACAGCCCAGAAAAAGCAAAGTCAGTTCTTGCAAACCTTCGCTCAATCTATTCTGGTCTCATTGTTGCTGTATACGAGCCAAATATTGGAAACCGAACACCTCAGTCAAAGCCAGCTTACGAACATGCATTTAAGGATGCCGATACGGTTGTTATCCCCCGTCTTTCAAAACTCAAAGTAGATACCGCAAATCCTGAAAAAACATTCGAAGGAGATGAGCTCGCAGAAACAATTCTCGAAAGCCATAAAGACGTTCACTACATTGATGATGACGAGGCACTCGTAGACTTCCTTGTTCTCGCACGAAACGAGGGTGACGTAATCGCCTTTCTTGGTTCACACGGATTCCGCGGAATGATTGAGGAAACGATAAAGAAATTGGCGCTGAAGTAAATTAAAAAATCGCAAAGTACTTTTATTCGGGCCTTGCGCAGGCCGACGGGCCGAGCAGAGCAATCCGTCAGCAGACGGATATGCGTGCCCGAGAAAAGTACTTTGCGATTTTTTATTTACCTTCGTCTACTATTTCCGTAGTGATTACTCCGCCTTCCATCGCCCGAACCTCGAGCATGATTCCGCAGGTAGTACATTCAATAACGTGTCCAACAGCGAGCTTTGGATACTTTGAAACATCAATATCATTCTTACATTCAGGGCAGACGCATTTCATAGATGTATAAAAAATTAAATTTCGTAAGCCTTTATATAATAGCCGAAAAACGATAGTATACAACCATGGTAACGCCCCAGACATCACATCCAGAACTAGCTCAGGAAATCGGAGTCCCTGCACTCTATTTTAAACGTGAGGACCTCCATCCTCTTGGTTCTCACAAGGGTCGCTCAATTCCACACATGATTGATGAGCAGGTTGCTCAGGGCATCACGCATTTTGCTATTTCGTCGTCGGGGAATGCGGCCCTCGCCGCTGTTCGGTATATTGTAAAACTAAACGCGACCGAGGGCCGCGGACTCACCCTCTCTGTCCTTGTAGGAAAAAATATAAACCCCTCAAAGAAGAACTGGCTCCTCTCTGAAATTACCGATCCACGTATCACACTTACAGAAACAGAACGGCCACTTCAGTCACTTTTAAATCTCATAAAAGGCACTAAAATTGCAAGCCTCCGTCAGTCGACTGATGATAGTGCTCTTGTTGGTTACAGGGCCCTTGCAGAGGAGCTTTTGGCCATTCCTGAGCTTTCTACTGTCTTTATAGCTTCCTCGTCAGGAACGACCGCACAGGCCCTTTCAGAGCACTTTTTAAGGCTCAAGAAGGCTGTTTCTGTCTTTATCGTACAGACAACTGAAACTGCGCCATTAGCTAGTGATTTCGATACTTCTGCCACCTCACTTCCAAAAGAGATTTCTTTGGCAGACGCAATCGTCGATCGTGTCGCCCACCGTAAAACCGCTCTTTCAGAAGCGCTCATTAAAACTGGTGGCGGTGCCTTTATCGCAGAAAATTCTTACATCTCTTCTGCTCAAAAAATGTTAAAGGAAAAAGCTGGTATAGACACGACTGGTAACGGCTCGCTCTCGCTCGCCGGCCTCCTCAAAGCTCGTGCCTCTGGCAAAACATTTAGCGGCGCAATCGCGTGCATAATCACAGGCAAATGATCAATCGCAACAACCCCATCATTAAAAAGACAATCGCAGAAACACCCGAACTTTTTCATAAAAAATCTTTTATCGAAGACGCTCGGGACGTGCAACGATTCGGTATTCGTATTCCCGGCAAGGAATCATTTCCGAATGGATACATGAAGCTTTATCCAGAAGACTTTATCGTCGAGGAGATAGATACAGAAAATAAAGTTCAAACGATAGATTATCAGGACGTCCTTGAAAACAACGCTACTATTCCTGGCGAAGGTGAAACAATATACGCGACTTTGGTAAAATGTGGCCTCTCTACTCTCGAAGTCATAAAAGAGTTGGCTGAGAAGCTTAATGTGCCCGAACGCTCAATCGGATATGCGGGTATTAAAGATAAGCACGCTATCACCTCTCAACGTATATCAATACGCGGTTGCGACGAAGAAAAACTCAAACAGATTGCTTCTCCATTCTATTTCCTCAAAGACGTTTTCCGCGGAAAAGGTGTAATTAGCATGACTAACCTGAATGGAAATCGTTTCGGCATATTTGTCCGCATGAATCCAGGAGCCACTCTCGACATCGAACCAAAAGAGAGCGAAGCTTTTTATAACTTCTTCTACCTGCAAAGATTTGGTAGTCCCCGTCTTATAAACTATCTCTGGGGTTACGAGCTTCTCCGGGGTAACTACGAACAAACAGTTAGAAGTCTCATGTTCGATGTACAGCCTCGCGAACTTCCTTTCATATCAAATCTCCGTGTTGAGGCAAAAACAAAGAAAACCTGGGCTGAAGTAAGAAATGTCTTTGAACCGATCCTTAATATCATGATTTGCGAGGCTCCGATCCTTGATCATTTGGTGAAGCATCCGACCGACTATAGCGGCGCGCTCAGCACAATCCCTGATCAAGTCCAGCTCTGGCTCTACGGTCTTTCATCTCTCCTCTTTAATGAGAAGATATCAAGCTACATACAAACAGGCATGCAACCTCCATCCCACTTACCGCTCATTTTCTCTAACGAGCGTCGAGATATTGATACCTACCGAGCAGAGCTCCAGTCTTTGGGTATATTTCCACCTCCGTTTCAGAATCTCAAACCTCTGCCATTCATAAGACTCGCTCACCGCATGGTTCAAACCACCGAGACTGCCAAAAACATCGAAGTGCGCCATGCTGCACAAGGATCATTCATCTCGTTCAGCTTGCCAAAGGGAGCCTATGCGACGACTTTTCTGTCCCACCATATAAATATCATAGGAGACTGTCTGCCTGATGGCATGTCGACAGATAAAATAGAAGGTTCCCTAGTATCCTCAAATCCAGAGCGCGCTCGCACTGTAGATATATTCAGAAAATTAGAAAACATGAACAAGGAAACGGAGTTGATCTAAATTTACAAAATTCTAAAGGGCGTCACCGAGGTAACGCCCTTTTTGCCCTTAAGGCTTTTTACTGCCCACGGAGTTTTTTGCTTGGCTTAAAGAACTCTCCCAGGGTAGCAAATCCTGCTTCTCCTTTTTTCACCGCCGGCACGAATGCTTTCCCGGCGCGCTCCTGCCTGCGCGTCACAATCATCTCGTTTACTTTTTCGAGAGGAAGACCCCACCGTTCTTTATTGGTCGTGTAACCAATTATGAGAGGATTGTCTTCCGCAGGCTTGTCTTGGTGGCCATAACCCCATGAATAGGGATACCCGGAAAAGACAAGAATCTCATCCGAACCGGTATTCCGCGTCATGTAGAAGCAGCCAACTTTGACAATCAGACCATTGTCGATTTTCTTGTCTCGCGCAGCACAGTCGATGAGCTGCTGTGTGATAATCGCCCACCAGACAGGTTGAAAATTCTGCCCGCTGATCTTGCATGTCGCCGTCGTGAGCTCAAGTCCGATGAAGAGCCTGAGATCCTCGACGGTGATTTGTCGTCCCAGTGCCATCGCTAGACGACGGAGCATCTCTGCAGCCACGTAGCACCGAATGGGATATACATCCTTCTTCAATGCTCCATGCTTCTCGTAGAACGAGATTGCCTCCCGCGTAAGCGGATTGCGGTTAAGGTCAGGAGCGTGTGCGCCCGACCGTTTAACTAAAGACTTGCCGTTACCGGAAGTCTGCCTAACTGCGAAGTTCGCAGCCTGAGGTTGTTTACTCATTGTGGTATTTCCTGTCAATGTATTGGGTGAATCCCGTAGCTGTTGCTACGAGATGCTCGATGAGAGCCATCAAAGCATCAAATCTTTGGTGGCTCTCATCGAAGGAGTGTTAACGAGCTTACAAATAATATTATAGCATAATTTATAGTATTGTCAATACAATAAGAAAGGGCGCTTCGTGAGAAGCGCCCTATCCCGTTCCGAGTCTCGGACAATCAGTCCGTGGACTCCGCGAACGGAGTGACCATCAACTGATGGCCTTCGACTTCGAGCATGTTTTTAACCGCTTGGTTCTCGGGTTGAAGCCCACCGAAGTTCACCGTGATGGTTCCATTCTCCTTCCCAGTCGCCTGGGGAGTGTTCTTATAGATCTGGCAGAACTGCCAGGAGAAACGGGCCAAGGCCCGAATCGCTTCGAGGGTAGCCGGTGGAAATTCCGCAGGCTCTCCCCAAAACTTATGCCCAGGAAGGGCATACTCAAGGACGACAACAACTTTGCCGTCCGTCTTCTGGAACCAGTGCGCTTTGAGCGGAGTAGCGCCTGTGTTACGGAGGCTCTTGCGGAGCGTCCGAGCACAGATACCGTTCTTCACTTCAACCACGGGCTTACCGTTGTCGAAACGACCCTGGCGGACAGCACCGAAGTGCTGCATGCCATGGGCCGATGCGCGCTTCATGTCTAAGGTGAAGTCGCTGTCGCGCTTCCGCTCTTCGATGCCTGGCGGAATCC
Organism: Candidatus Parcubacteria bacterium; assembly: GCA_039796155.1. GTDB lineage: Bacteria > Patescibacteriota > Minisyncoccia > Phycocordibacterales > UBA6065 > UBA6065. The sequence continues at coordinate 142,739 of JBDKKJ010000002.1, read as the reverse complement.
GCTTAGCATTTGTGAACGTGAACTTCAGGAGTAGAACGTTGATGCTGCCGGCGCCGCTCAGATCGATCTCCGAGAAGACTGAAACCGGAGCAGCAGGAGCAGTATCAGGAGTAGCAGTGGGAGTTGTCATGATGGATTGCTCTGGCAACGACGGTTCGTCCTTCTCTCGGAATGAGAGATTCTCCTTGCCGTGGCAAAAAGAAATAAATTAGGATGGTGTCGGTTGCAGAATCCAAGGCTTTTTCGAGCCCTCGATTCTGCAACCGCATGCTCTGTAAAGGTACTTTATACTTAGTGTATTATACACCCTTATATAGTATCTGTCAATAGCCTGTATTTGGTAGAGAAAAGGCCGGGGACGCTTCGCGTCCCCGGCCTTTTCTCTATCTTTTCGTTCCCTCTTCAAAGAACCCTACCTAAAAACTATTTAATGCTTCCAAAAGCCTTGAGAGATGTTTTGTATCCCTTACCACTCTTCTCCACCACCAACACAACATCCTTTGCTTTAAAAGAATCTTTCTGGGCCATTGAAACATGTTTTGCGGTCGGCTCAGCAACAAGGTGTGCGTCGATACCATATGCAAGTCCAAGCTCTCGAACATCTGATTCTTTTTCACATGCGGCAATAACCATTACAGATGGTCGGTACGCTGCGAAAGCACGGAGGAGAGTTATGTCAGATCCTATAGCAAAGATAGCCTTTGCTTTGCCTGATTCAGACTTCTTCAGAATGCTCTGAGCGAGTTTAAATATTGCATTTGGTTTTACCGGAGTGGCTGTGAAGTGAGGAAGTTCTGATCGCTTATCTTCAACCGCCTTCATAATCTTTGCCATAGTTGTCGTTGCCTCTACAGGGTAGTCACCGTATGCTGTCTCTCCTGACATTGATACAGATCCTGTTCCTTCAAGGACGGCATTTGCAACATCCGACACCTCAGCTCGAGTTGGTCGAGGATTCTTGATCATGCTTTCAAGTGCTTGAGTTGCAACGATACAATACTTACCCATATCAAGACATGCTTCTACCATTTTCTTCTGCATGAATGGAACATTTTCGAGACCAACTTCTGCACCAAGATCTCCTCGAGCGACCATAAGCCCGTCACAGTGTTTGAGAATATCTCGAACATTCTTGAAACCTTCACGATTCTCAATTTTTGCAATTATCTTTGGAGCATAATCAGGGTATGTGTCTGTGATTTTTCGAATTTCCGCAACATCATTTCGATCACGCATAAATGAGTGTGTGATGTAATCAACATTATGCTTTGCACAGAAGTGAATAAAGCCCTTGTCCTTCTCAGAAAGTGCAGGAAGTTTAATATGAACGTTTGGAATGTTAAGACTTTTCTTGTTCTTGATGAGACCAGGATTATTCACTACACATTTGATTCCCTTTGAGAGCTTCTCCACAACCACTGTTTCAATGAGGGCATCATCATAAAGAATGACTTCGCCAACAGGAATTTCATTGTGAAAATTTGGGTATGTTACAAGCACAACATTCTTTCCTTTTACAGAAGCATCTCCTGTGAAAGTAATATGATCACCCTTCTTTACCTCAAAAGGAACCTCGATATTTTTTGTTCGTACTTCTGGACCCTTTGTATCGATAGCAATTGGAATGAGACTGCTTACAGCACGGATATTGTTGATAACCTTGAGTGTTGCCTCTTCATCCTGATGAGCGGTATTGAGCCATGCAACATTACCACCAGCATCAAATAGTGACTTAATAAAAGGCACTTCTGAGCGATTATCTGCAATCTTTACAAGTATCTTGGTCTTTTTTGTGATCATGGTTTTATTAAAATAACGAGTCCTTATCATACAGAAAAATCGGTTTTTTTCAAACTATTGCACCATAGTGAAGGTGAAGGCAAAGAAAAAGGCCGGGCGCTGCGCGCCCGGCCCTTTTCTTTATCCATCAACCCTTTACCGACTACTTAGAATGCTTTCGCTCCACCGATGCTTCGATAGCCCCTGAAAGCTGTTGAACAAGTTCCGAAGTCTTTGCCAAATTTGAATCCAAGAAGATCACTTTAGAATTATTTGATGTACCAATACCCTTCATAGTGTCGAGATACTGAGTAAGTGTAAGTACCGACATAATCTCACGAGCATTTTGCCCTGTCGCCATCTTCATGAGTTCAATTGACTCCTTGAAGCCTTCTGCAATTGCCTTTCGTTCAAGCGCAATTCCCTCTCCTTGCAATCGCTTTCGCTCTTTATCAGCTTCTGCCTCTTTAATAGACTGAATCTTTACCGCTTCACCTTTGTTCTCTGCTGCACGGCGCAACTGCTCAGACGCAACCACTTCAGACATCGCATCAGTAATAGTTGCTGGGAATGCAATGTTAGTAATCTGGAAACTCATGATAACCATTCCCCATTCATCGAACTGTCGTTCCAAATCACTCTTGATATGAATAGCGAGCTCTTCCTTCTTCTCAAGAATTCCTTCGTGAGTTTCACGAGCAATGTATGTTCGGAGCGAGTTTTCAATACCTGCTGCAATAGACTCATGTCGATTCTCAAGAGCATACGTATACTTCTTTATTCCTTCGTCACTGTTGCTTACAGTATAAATAAGGTTAGTTGAAACAGTGACCATCACTTTGTCTTTTGAGGGATAGAGTCCATTTACCAAAAAGTTCTGCTGGCGCAAAGACACCTTCTGAGCGATACGTTCAAACACAGGAATCTTCCAGTTGAAACCTGCAGTCATCATGCGGCTGTATTTACCAAGAAACTCAACCACCGCAACAGAGTTCTGCTCAATAATACGGATACTTGAGAAGAATATTATAACCGCGAGAATTCCAAGAATGAGTAGGATAGACATGTAGTTTAAGTTAGACCGTTGCTACAGGTGTTGTCGGTGCAGGAGCCACAACAACCGGTGCTGCCTTTAATTTTTCATAGACATATACCGTCGCAAGAAGTGATACAGGAATACTGATGAGAATTCCAACACCAGCTGCCAACACACCAAGAACATTAATAAGGGCAATTACACACCCGAATCCAAGAAGCTTCCAGAAGCGACCTCGAGTAAGCTCGAGACTTTTCTTGAAAGCATCAACAGGTTTGAGATTCTGGTCAATAAGAGTAAAAGTCATCATGTTCAAACGCACCGCTAGGTATATTCCAGGAATGATAAAGAGGACGAACCCGATAACGATAGCAATATTTGAAAGAATGAGACCAAGAATATACCAGCCGAACTGTGACCAGTTTACGTCGAGTACATCTTTTGCTTCTGGCTTTGATCCAGCAAAAATCTTAAGCCCTGCCTTTATCGCAACATACATCGCAAGATAGCTTACGACCATGTTCAAAATTCTAAAGAGGGGCGCAAAGTCACCTTTAACGTTATCAAAGGCGAAACTAACAATAATTGTCGCGACTGTGAGGATAATTAAAAACCAAAGATTCTCTACGGTCTTCTTCCAACCGAATGAAAGAGCTTCTTTGATGGTAAATAGAGGTTGCATGTGTGTATTTTTTACGATTAGTAACTGTCCCCTCTAGTGTAGCAGATTGCATAAAAAGAGGGGGCGGGCGCTTCGCGCTCGCCCCCTCTTTTTTACTTTGTGCGCGTACTAGGATTTGAACCTAGGACCCCATCAGTATCAGTGATGTGCTCTACCAACTGAGCTATACGCGCATTATACCTACCCGTCTCAAATGTGCTACATATCCGTTTAACTACCAAAACAGCTATACGCGCATATTATCGCTACAAGGGCCCTTATATCTGTCGTTGATACGAGGTCGACAGGGCCTTATGACGCTTCAGAAATATAGCAGAAAAGCCCTTATTTTTCAAGAAAAATGACTTTCTTTAAAACAAAAAGGCGCCGGTGTGCTAGACACGGCGCCAGTTTCCATTTTTGTTGAAGTTAATGGAGCAACTTCATAAGATACACCCACCACCAGTCGAGGACCGGCATGTAGTATATTGTTGGGTTGTTGGACAGGATGACGCTGAGACAGCGAATCATTCCAAGTCCGACGTAGGTGATCAAAGGACCACCGATGATTGCATAGACCTTCTTGGGGTCACTGCGAGCCTCAGCGATACCCTGCTTCGAAAGCAAGAGAGCACCTGAGACAAGCCAGACGAATAATTTCGCCATGCAGTCGAACACAAACAGAATCGCGTCGACAAGGCTTTGTAGCCAGTCTTTGCGATATTGAACCAACTTCATATTCACATGAATTGAGTGTTACTGTGCATTTTCTTTGCCAAAGGGATGGACTCTTGATAGAGCCTCCCGAACGTGTCTTATTATTATTATATCAGATAGTACGATTTTGTCAAGCGCTTTCCAACCAGAAGAAAACCGCCTTTAGGGCGGTTTTCTTTCAAAATATACTGTATTCTATTTTGTTCCGTTCTTACCTTAGTATCCAATAAAGGTTACTAGGTCGGTATCAGTCTTCCCTGATTCCATCGAGTTATAGGTATCTCGCAAACCCGTATTAAAACGATCGACTCTGTAAGCTATTGTCCGAAGACAATAAGCGTGTTTTTCACTTGAAATAATCCACGAGCAGCTTCCGCTACCCGTGCCTTGTTACGACTTACTCCCTGTCATTGAGCTTGCCTTAGGCCGCGACAAGCGCGGACTTCGGGCACTCCCAACTCCCTTGAGTTGACGGGCGGTGAGTACAAGACTTGAGAACGTATTCACCTCGGTATAGCTGACCCGAGATTACTAGCGAATCCAGCTTCAAGGAGTCGAGTTGCAGACTCCTATCCGAACTAGGGCGCACTTTATTACGATTTGCTCAGGGTTTCCCCGTCGCGTCGCGTTGTATGCGCCATTGTATCACGTGTGTAGCCCAGGGTATCAGAGGGCCATGCTGACCTGGCGTCATCCTCACCTTCCTCCCTCGATTTTGCCAACAAACATTTTACTGTTTGCACTCAAAATCGAGGGCAGTCTCGCCTGACACTTGTAACAGGCAATGAGGGTTGCGTTCGTTACCCCACTGAAGGGAACAATTCAAACCACGAACTGACGACGGCCATGCAGCACCTGTCTAATTGCCTTGCGGCGACGAACGTTTCTGCTCGTCTTCAACTAGATTTCTAACCCTGGTAAGGTTCTTCGTTTACCATCGAATTAAACCACATGATCCTCCGCTTGTGCAAGTCCCCGTCTATTCCTTTGAGTTTTAACCTTGCGGTCGTACTACCCAGGCGGACAACTTAACGCGTTAGCTACGCCACTCCGAGGGTCGATACTCGAAATAGCTAGTTGTCATCGTTTAGGGCGTGGACTACTGGGGTATCTAATCCCATTCGCTACCCACGCTTTCATGTTTCAGTGTCAGGAGTGCCCCAGTCTGTTGCCTTCGCTTTTGGTGTTCCCCATAATATCAACGCATTTCACCGCTACACTATGAGTTCCACAGACCCCTTGCATCCTCTAGTCGCACCGTTTCTTCTGCAGGTTCCCGGTTAAGCCGGGAAATTTAACAAAAGACTAATGCGACCACCTACACATCCTTTACGCCCAATGATTCCGGATAACGCTTGAGGCACTCGTATTACCGCTGCTGCTGGCACGAGTTTAGCAACCTCTTATTCGTAGGGTAACGTCAATAACTTCCTCCCCTATAAAAGCAGTTTACATCCCGAAGAACTTCATCCTGCACGCGGCGTCGCTCCGTCAGACTTTCGTCCATTGCGGAAGATTCTCGACTGCAGCCACCCGTAGGTGTATGGGCCGTGTCTCAGTCCCATCGGTGGGGGTCACCCTCTCAGGTCCCCTAGGCGTCATTGCCTTGGTAAGCCATTACCTTACCAACTAGCTGATACCGAGCAGGCCGATCCAAAAGCGATAAATCTTTACTCCGTAGAGACCATCTTGTATTACCCCACCTTTCGATGGGCTATTCAAGACTTTTGGGTTCGTACCTACTTATTACTACCTCGTCTGCCGGTTGCCCTTGCGGGCCCCCTTGACTTGCATGCCTTATCCACGCCGCCAGCGTTCATCCTGAGCTAGGATCAAACTCTTAATATAAACTTTAAAGAAATTCCGAAGAATCTAATTAAAGCGAACGGAACAAAATAGACGACAGTATAAACTGCTGACTACTTTATCCTGGGAGATTCACGGGTGCTTTCCCGCCTCCACGATCCTATCATCTGCGCCAGAACTGAATCTGAACTGGTCGCAGTATCCAACACTACTCAAAGAAATATTGAACTTGCACTTACGAAGGAAATTTCTAAATTTCACTTGTACGTTTTCAATATCTTTATTTAACAATAATTATTTCAAAGTCCAACAGTGCCTTCCCCCTTAAAGAAAAATGACATCTTTCGAAGTCTTTTTTCTTCAAACCGAAGTTTTTCAGAGGTAGGGTCTATTATACACACGGCCTAAGCAGAGTCAAGCATAAAGGGCCTTATATAAGGGATTTATACCTCATCGCTTTTAAAGCTATATTTTAAGCCAAAAAAGTGACCGGTTTGACCACAGATATCACTTTAAAACGAAATACCTTGGAGACGTTTGAATATAGGCTACAATACGTATATGAAAATTATAAGAGCAATATTGAAATGGTGTGTTCGGTTTATTGGTCTACTGATTATTGGTTATGGGATATTAATCCTCCTCACCACCCCAAAAACCAACCGAGACTGGAATACAGACCAGGCGGTTGATCCAAGAATATCTATTAACGACAACCTCGTCACCATTCAGAATATTCGTAATTTTACCTACCGTACGACATCTGATTACACTCCTGGCTACTACGATAAGACATTTAATCTCGACACAATTTCATCGGTGGATTTTATGGTTGAACCATTTTCAACTAATCCCGGTGCTGCGCACACCCTCCTTACCTTCGGCTTTAGTGATGGTGGCCATGTAGCAATCTCTGTCGAAATTCGTAAAGAAAAAGGTGAGAATTTTTCTGCAACAAAAGGTTTCCTTCGACAGTATGAACTTGCATACGTAATCGCCGATGAGCACGATGTCATCGGATTGCGAGCAAACTACCGCCGCGATCAAGTGTTCCTGTATCCAATTAAGGCAGACAAGGCGGGTATGAAATCACTTTTCCTCGACATGCTCGCCCGCGCAGATAAACTTCAGCAGAAACCAGAGTTTTATAATACCCTTACCTCAACCTGTACAACCAATATAGTAAGCCACGTGAATAAACTGGTACCTGATCGCATACCATACGATCTCCGCATTCTCCTTCCCGGCTACTCTGACCGCTATGCCTACGAACTAGGCCTCATCAACACCGACCTCCCTTTCGAAGAGGCTCGTACACGATTCAATATCAATGCCCGTGCAGAAAAGTATGCAGATAGTCCCCAGTTCTCAAAAATGATTCGAGATTAACCTTTTAGAACAGACTTATAGTTTCAGCTGAAACCATGTTGAGCACTCTTTGTTGCTCTGCAACAAAGTACTTTACTTCTGCCTCCATGAGCACACCCTGCTCTGTGAGATAGTCGTGCGTTGCGTCTTCGAGACGTGTTAAAAGACTATCGTATTCGTTCTTTTTTATAGACCAGTAACTCACCTTTTTCTCATACTCTTTGTACTTTGCACGATTCTCTATTTCGATTTGCTTAAGAATATTTTTCTGATAGTCGCCAAGGGTAGCAACAGATGCGACTTCATCGATAAAGAAAATATTAAGACCGTGTGATTTCGCTTTAAGAGAATCAGCCGCCTTAGAAAGGCTATCGGCGCCAACCTTGAGTTTGTTCAGATAGAGCTTTGTAATCTTCCCTTCCTGATCGTCAGTAAGCTTTCCGTTAAAGTAATCAAACGAATTTTTACCTGACAAACCAGAAATCGCATACTGAATCGAACCGCTTTCTCGAGCATTGTTATAGACGCCCTCAAGTTGGCCGTGAACAAGGTACTCTTCCTTGGTGTAGTACTTTTTGTTTTTATATAGTTTCATGCCGTCACGTACTTTCGCAAACGTTGAAGCTACCACGTCATTTGCGATTTTATATTTAAGACAGATCTCGCCCTCTTCTAATACTTTACAGACGGGGTTTCGTGGCAGAGCAATGAATTCACCTTTTGAATTTACGAGCGCCGCACTATTATCAAGTGGTTTTACACTCGAAAGTACTTCAACTGAATTTGAACTTTTCTGAGAGACAGTTCCTTGTGCTATATCTATACCGCCCGAACCACCGCGCATCGCAGGAGATCCAAACACATGCACTGTGTCACCTGTCCTTACACCTGCGTCATGAGCAAGTTTTAGATATGAAAATGAGGTCTTGCCCAAAATCTGAATAATCGCGATATCTTTTGCTTCATTAATACCAATCAACTTCGCGGTCTTCTTTGAACCATCAGAAAACGTTACTGACATCGTATCCGCGGCGCCGACAACAACACCTTTTTCTACTGACCACAGCGTATGAGCTGCAACGAGTGCGTGTCCTTGCGCATCAATAATTACTCCGCTTCCTGAACTAGTTGCTGTATCTACAGAAATAATTGCGGGACGCACCTTTGCTATAAGTTGTTTTTCCGAAAGACCAGTTGAAGAAGAGGTGTCTTCTTTTATAGCAACTTTCACAACTTTTTCCTGTACAGATGTTCCAGTCTTTTTGCCCAATGCTTTATCAAGCTTGTCTTCAAGCTCTGCAATTCTCTTTAATAATTCATCTGTTGAAGGAGGCGCAAATGTTTGGACACTTGTTGTTGCTATCGTGGTGGTAGCGAGTGCCTGCGTGGTGGTAGCGAATGCTTGCGTGGTAGTGCTTTTTTGAAACACTTTCCAAGATACAGGCTTCCACCATGCTGCCTGTGCAGATGATGGTATTACCAATACGAGCGCCAAAACTATATATAAGGCTATATTCATACGTAAAATCTACTCCACTCTAGGGAAAAAGCAATCTTAGTCCAGTTGTGCGGCTACAATAAAACGCCCATTTTTGAATTCTGGGTAGACTTGTGAGCGTCTGTGTGAAAAGGTTTCTCCTGTCTGTGCGGCATCAAATGTATCAACATCATACTGAACCATGTTCTCCTCTTTAATCCCTGCAGATAGGAGTTGGTGTCTAAATAAACCCACAAGGTCGAGATAATATAAGTCTTCACGTTTATGCATATATCCATTCCAAATTTCAGGATACTGCAATTCTGCCACATCCTTAATACAATAATTTTTAAGTGTTATACATGGAGCAACGCCCACGAGCAGATCCGCGGTTTTGATTAAATGTTTTACCGTGAGGTATGAAATAACCTTTTCAAGAATATTGTGATCAAGTCCTTTGCGTCCTGCGTGTACCAAAGCGAGCGCCTGCCTGTGTATAGATTTCTTTGTAGTTATTATCGCAACAATACAATCACCTGGTTTTGCAGCGAGAGTAAGACCTTTTTCGGTTGTTACTAAACAGTCACAATCAACAGTACGACGCATTTCATCGTCCTGTGAGACCTCCACAATACGCACACCGTGTTCAGGCGCCATAACAACGATTCCTTGGTCACCTTTCAAACCCGCCATCTTTAAAAACTCAGCTTCAGATTGTTCAACTTCGAGCGGCTCACCGTGAGCAAACGACATGTTTGGCATTCCCCAAGAAAATCCATGCTTTATATGCGGAACAAGCAGAGGCATATGCCCCACACCTTTTGCTGTATATTCTACTTTTTTAAGGAATGACATTTTTGTAAAAATAAAACCGAGACGTGGGTCTCGGTTTTATTATAATACTTATTTTCCTGCTTTCTTTTCCTGCCACTTGAATACTGATACAAGGAGCGGTGAACCAAGGAAGATTGATGAGTATGTACCCATGAGGATTCCCACGAGGAGTGCGAGCGCAAATGTCTTTGTCGCTTCAGCACCAACAAGATAAAGCACGAAGATGGCAATGAGTGTTGTGAGAGATGTGTTGATTGATCGGACGAATGTCTGATTAATAGACTCACCCACAATGACATCAAATGACTTCTTGAGCTTTCCATCAAAATTATGCTTGAGGTTTTCACGAACTCGGTCAAACACCACGATGGTGTCGTGAATTGAGAAACCAAGGATAACAAGGAGTGCCGTAACGAAGAGTGTGTCTACTTCTACCCCGGCAAAGTGACCGAGAACCGCAAACACACCCGCTGGGACAACCACGTCGTGAATGAGGGCGACGATAGCAATGAGACCGTACTTCCATGAAGCAACTGGTTTAGATACGCCACGGAAAGCAAAGGTAATAAAGATAACAATCGCAATCAATACGAGTGCAATAGACATCCATGACTTCTCGAGAGCTTCCTTTCCGAGGATAGGACCCACAGAGTCAAAGCGCTTTTCAGAGATGGTTATAGTGCCGTTGTTTGAGATAGCCGCGAGAACTGTGTTATGAGCTTCTGGTGAGAGTTCGGCTGTTCGGATAATAAATCCAGCTGTTCCTGTTTCGCGAACTGAGTATTCACCGAGATTCAAAGCATCGAGAGCAGGTTTGAAAGACTCAGTTGTTGGTCGAGTTGATGATGCGTACTCGATTTCAATGATTGATCCACCCTTGAAATCAATACCTGGCTTGAGACCCCAGAGTGAGAGTGCGGCGATAGCAGCCACCAAAATGATGCCTGAGATCGTATAGAAGAATTTTCTGTATGTAACGATAAACATATATGTAGGTATTAATTAGAATGCTTCTTAGACGGGATAAATCCTGAGCCAAAGAAGAATCGCGCAAACTTACTTTCTCCCTTTACACCTACTGCCATGAGGAGCGTTCGAGACGCTGTGATAGCAGTGAACATTGATACGACAACACCGAGCCCGAATACAAGGGCAAATCCCTTGATAACTGGAGTTGATGCGAAGTAATAAAGAATAATCGCAGTAATAATAGACGACAAGTTTGAATCTCGAATCGAGTTCCAGGCGCGGTGGAATCCTTCTTTAATAGCGAAAGGTAAAGCGTGACCTCGAGCGAGTTCTTCTTTCATTCTTTCGAAAATAAGGATGTTCGCATCTACGGCCATACCGAGGGTCAAAATAAATCCAGCAATACCTGCAGCCGTAAGAGTTACAGGAATAAGCTTGAAGAGTGCGAGGTTAAGTGCAACATAGATGAGGAGTGCAATTGTTGCAATAATACCAGGAATTCGATACCAAACGATAAGGAAGATTGCCACAGCAATGAGAGCAACGAGACCAGCGAACACGCTTGCATCAAGAGCACCTTTACCAAGGGTCGCACCTACAGTCTGAGTAGATGCAAGTAAAATTGGCACAGGAAGTGCTCCGTAGTTGAGATCGCGAACAAGAGCCTTTGCCTGACTTACATTGAATGAACCATTGATAACTGCCTGCCCTGAAGAGATTTCAGTCTGAATAACTGGAGTAGAAATAGGTGCGCCGTCGAGGAAGATGGCAAGAACCTTTCCAACATTTTCTTTTGTGATTTTTGCAAACAATTTTGCGCCGTCGTCATTGAATTCAATAGCTACGTGTGGAACGTATGTTGTCTGATCAAATTCCAATCGAGCAATTTTAAGGTAGCGACCTGTGAGTCCTGTTGTTACGAAAATATCATCAATTGTAGCAATCTTCTGTTCATCAGGAGTAAGTTTATCTGCTCCTGGCTTCATAAGACGAAAATCAAGAGTTGGTGTTTTACCAATCAAATCAACCGCATCCTTAACATCAGTAATACCTGGGAGTTCAACAATAAGACGATGCTCAGTGTTTCCCACAGTACCCCCAGTCTCCACCTGAACAATTGGTTCAGATACACCGAAGAGGTTTACACGTCGTTCTACAACCTCTGCAAGAGAAGTCATCGCGTCCCTGATTTCTGAATCAGGAAGGTTTGTAGTATCAGCACGGAACACAAGGTGTGTACCACCTGAAAGGTCGAGACCAAGCTTGTAAGGGAATCGAGTTTCGATTCCTGCTTTATCGTACGTAAAATAACCGACACCGAACGCTATAACCAAGAGCACAAGGGCTGAAATTCTTTTTTTCCACATATGAATTACTGTATTAATGTAGGGCTATACTAGCTCTTATTATAGGTTTTTGCAAAGAAAACAAAGGCGGCGGGGACGAAGTCCCCGCCGCCTTTGTTTTTCTACTTCAACCCACTTAATTTTTTAAGCTCCTTTATCCCCTTCTCCAAAGTCACCTTTGGCACCCAACCGAGTAACTTTTTTGCTAAACGAATATCTGCTTGAGTATTACGAGGTTCCAATCGAGCTTCGATATGAACCACTGGTCCACCAATAAGCGCGGCGAGTTTTAACACTGAATGATTCTTACCTGAACCGATATTGATTACCTCTCCCTTTCCTACCTTCTTACTCTTTGCGGCCAACATGTTTGCTCGCACAACATCAGAGACATGTGTTGCGTCACGAGTCTGTTTACCGTCACCCGTGATAGTGATAGATATCCCCTTCTTTCGCTGTCCAATAAACTTTGGAATAGCCTGAGCATATGAACCATCTGGCTCCTGACGTGGACCGTAGACATTAAAGTAGCGAAGACACACAGTGCCAAGGCCGTATGCTTCGAACGCAACTTTCGCATAGAGCTCGCCGGTGTGTTTCTGAAGCGCGTACGGGCTCTTTGGATTTGGCTTCATAGTTTCAACAAGCGGCAAAACATCCTGATCGCCATATGCAGAGCTTGATGCAGAATAAATAACTCGATTTGCTTTACCTTCGTGTGAAGCTAGAAGCACGTTAAGTGTTCCGTTTATATTTGCATCGTGGGACTCACGTGGAAAATCAATAGAAAACTGCACACGTGGAAGACATGCTAAATGAAATACACATACCCCTGGACCGAGGTACATGAAAGCCTTTTTGAGATCTTCTGCATTTCGAATATCCCCCACCTGAAGAACAGCTTTCTTGTTTACGTTTTCTTTCTTGCCATTTGAAAGATTGTCGAACACCAACACTTCATAGCCGTCTTTAATAAGAGCGTCGGTCAAATGAGAACCAATGAAACCAGCACCGCCGATAACAAGAGCTTTCTTTGTAACTGAATTTTTAGTTTTTGATGTATTTGGCATAGCGTCCTTCTTTTTTAACAAATGCGTCCTTTGGTTCAAACTTGTACTTGTATCCGTACATCTGAGTCAATTTCGAACCGTCTACAGCGATTGGATACGAATATGATTTCCAACCACCTTTTGATGTAGGCACTTTTCCTCGAGAAATGTGCCACATGATAAAGAATACGGGTCGGATCAGATATGGGCTCACACGAATGGCTTTTTTGTTAACTGCCTGTGCCATATCGGGACCAAGCACTGGTGCTCCAGGAGGACAGATATTAAACGCTTCGTATTCCCCCTTTACCGGCGTGAGTGCGAGAAGCGCAACAATGTCAGTTACATCGTCCTCGTGAATAAACTGGCGAAGCCACTTTGAAGTAACAGGCACAAACGAAACCATCGCTGAGATGACTCGGTGAATAAAGTTTTCACGGAGCTGTCCCGAGAGGGCTGCTTGAAGACCGAATCGTATACGCATGTAACGACCGCGAGGGCCGGTGATTGCGGCTGGGCGCACAATAAACACTTGAGGAATCTTCCCCGCCTTCTTTGCTTCAGAGTATTTTGCTTCGAGGTGTTCTTCAGTAATTCTCTTTTCTTCTGCATAAAGGTAATCAGTCTTTCTAAAACCCTCCGCTTCTTTAAAGTAATGATCAATGGTGTTTGTTGGGTACGCGCCATATGAAGCAACAGTAGAAAAATGAATCAACTTCTTTACAGATGGAGTTCCAAAAGCAAAATCAAATACAGCATCAGAGCCATCGATATTCCACTTCCACTGAGTATCTTTTTGGCCGTACATTTCACGAATCTGCCACGCGGTATGTACAACAACATCAGGAGCAAATGCCTTTGCCTGCGCCAACCAGTTTTCTGTATCAGCAAGGTTTGACTGGATGAATGTGACCTTCTTATTCCCTGCATAGAGTTCAGAAGCTAGTTCTTTATCAACCGTAAAAATAGCAGACACATCTGGTCGCTCAACAAACTGCTGAATGAGCATTGCACCGACGTATCCCGAACCTCCTGTAATGAATAATTTAGACATGGTGTTATTTTCCGCTTCTTGAAAGAAGAGTTGCAATAGTCTGAAGTGCAATCTTTATATCAAGAAAGAGTGATCGATGCTTTATGTAATAAAAATCGTAGGCCAAACGAACCTTTGTCTCTTCGAGTGACTGTGGTGGCAATTCCTGTCGTATCTGCGCCCATCCTGACAACCCCGGCTTTATGATGGTGCGTAAAGTATAATACGGAATTTCCTCAGAAAGTTTCACACCAAGATCATAGATGTCTGGTCGTGGACCCACAAGCGACATATCTCCTTTAACAACCGAGAAAAGCTGAGGCAGTTCATCAATACGTGTCTTTCGAATAAACTTGCCCACTCGAGTGATGCGATCGTCCCCTTCCTTTACCCACACGCCCTTGTCGCTTGCTCGCATGCTTCGGAATTTAAGAAGCTTAATTACTTTATTATCTTTACCAATTCTTTCCTGAACAACGAACACCGGCCCTTTATCATCGAGTTTAATGGCAATGTATACAAACGGATATACCACAAGCGACACAAGGCTTCCAATCCCAGCAAACGTAAAGTCCATCACCCTTTTTATGATGTCATAGACATGTTTCGGAGATGCTGAAATATTCTCAAGAAACCAGCTGTGTGTGACAAGCGTGAGAGCAACTCGATTAAACACGCTTTCGTACACTTGGTGAATATCAATGAAACGTATCTTCGACAACAAGAGATTATAGAGTTCAGGAAGAAGTCCCTGTACCTTTGGGTGCGACAGGTCGATTACAATCATTGAAGCTCCTTTTGAGACAATAGATTTCACATCTTTTTCAAGATTGTTAGACGGCGCATCAAGGTCAAACACCTGTGTATAGCCAACTTCTTTGAGTTCCTTAAGTTCTACCCCGCTTCCGATAACAATAGACTCCTCGCGCTTTTCTCGAATAACAAAACGATAGACAAAAGCTCTCCATCCAAAGATAAGGAGTGTTGAAACGATGAAGTACAACAGAAGATTTGTCTTTGGTGCAATCGATGTTGGGTAAAAGTAAAAGAATCCAACCGCGAGCGCAGCATTAGCGAGCTGGGCGTACAAAAGTGTCTGATAGGTTGATGCACGGAGTATCGCAGTGCTTCTTTCATAAAGGCCGGCAATAAAATATGAAAGGACCCACAAAAGAAAGAGGGTTAAAAACGGCACAAGATGACTGAAAAACAATTCAGGGTCTGGAATTACCTGGTACCGAATAAGAAGCGTAAGCCAGAGAGCTACAACACAGATAACAATGTCGCCGACAAGCAGGATAAATGGGGTCTTTCGGCCAAGGGTATTCATATAGAACTATAATATACAGTAACGCTTGCAGGTTACAAGGGTTAGCGAAAAACTCTTTCCCCAAGGGGGATAAGGGTAAATATAGTCGCAAAGCTCCTTATTTCTCTAAAAAAAGCTATAATTTAAGCTACCTTTATGGAAAAACAAAAAATACTGATTCTCATCACAAAATCCAACTTCGGAGGTGCACAGCGTTATGTATTCGACATAGCACGTTCACTCAAAGACACCCACTCAGTCACTGTTGCCCTTGGTGGTGATGGTCTTCTTAAGACAAAACTAGATGCAGTAGAAGTGCGGACAATCTCTATTCCCTTTCTCCAGAAAAACGTAAATCCTTTTAAAGACATCGCTGTCTTCTTTTGGCTCTGGAATGTGATGCGAAAGGAAAAGCCAGACGTCGTACACGTGAACAGTTCAAAAATCGGAGGTGTTGGTGGACTTGCTGCACGGATACTTCGTGTGCCACACATTATCTTTACCGCACACGCATGGGCATTTAACGAAGATCGAGGAACCATTTCAAAGTGGCTCATTACCATTCTTCACTGGACGACCGTCATGCTCTCACATACGACTATTGCAGTATCTGATGCGGTAAGGCGCCAGATTTTACACATGCCGTATATGGACAAGAGAATCCGGGTTGTTCATCTTGGACTTGAAGCCTCAGATCCTATGGATAAAGAGGAAGCCCGCAAGCACCTTGGTATTGCCCACGACACATTCTCTATTGGAACCATCGCAGAACTTCATCCTGTTAAAGGTCTCACGTACGCCATCGATGCCGTGCGCACCCTTACGTTCCCTTTCAGCTATACCATCATCGGTACGGGTGATCTCAAACAAACACTCGAAAAAGAAATCGCTGATAAAAAACTTGAAACGAAAGTTCACCTCACAGGATTTCTCCCTGATGCTTCAAAGTATGTGAAAGCTTTCGACATCTTCCTTCTTCCTTCGCTTTCGGAGGCATTTGGTTACGTACTACTCGAAGCCGGCCTCGCATCTGTACCTGTGGTGGCTACATCTGTCGGTGGAATTCCTGAAATAATCGAGGACTTGAAGTCGGGTATTTTGATTCATTCAAAAAATAATAAAGAAATAGAACGAGCACTCACCTCTCTTCACGGAAATCCTGAAAACCGCATGAACCTTGGTAAAGCGCTCAACGAAAGGGTTAAAAATGAATTCTCTCTTACAAAGATGGTTGAGAAAACCGTTGAAGTCTACAAGACGAAATAAGTTATATACCGAGGAATTCGTTTTTGGTCTCTTCTTTATGAACACCGCGCATATATCTGCGCTGTGACTGCAAAATACCTAAAGCGAAGAACGATGTTAAAAGGTGTGATCCTCCGTACGAAACAAACGGCAGTGTAATTCCCGTAACCGGAAGAAGTCCCATATTCATACCCACATTGATGAAGAAATGACTCATGAACAGTATTGAAAGACCCAGACCGTAGAGTATCTCAAAATTAGTTGTACCCCTTCGTGCATTAGCGATAATGCGCCATATAAGTACTCCAAAAGCTCCAAAGAAAAGTATTACGCCAAGAAATCCCCACTCTTCAGCAAAGGCTGCAAAAATAAAGTCTGTCTGATATTCGGGAAGGAATTTCAATTTCGACTGTGTACCGTAGCCAATTCCCTTGCCTACAATCTCTCCGGATCCTACGGCAATAGTTGACTGATACGCGTTGTATCCCGTACCACGTATATCAGCCAGCGGATGGATAAATGTAAGAATTCTATCCTTTTGATAGTCTTTAAAACCAAAATTCCAGAGCACTGTAAAAGCAATTGCCGCACAGGTAAAAAGGATGAGAATATGTTTTCTTGAAATACCCGAGATGAGCACCATACCGAGCCATACCGAGGCAATAATAACCGCCCCTCCGAAGTCAGGCTGTAATGCAACCAGAGCAAACAGTATAAACGCATACACACCTGAGACAATTACATGACGTATGCGGGCAATTTCAACATGTCTGCGTGAAAAGTATTTTGCCAAAATGAGAATCAAAAGAAGCTTTGCAAAATCTGTTGGTTGAAATGAAAAAAGGCCAAAGTCGATCCAGCTCTGAGCACCTTTAATAGCCCGCACAAGGAAAAGAAGTGACCCAAGAAGTGCAAGGAGCGCTCCAAAAAGTGTGATGAGAACTTGTGTACGCTTAAGAAAAGACCAGTCAATTAGACTTACCCCGAAGAAGACGCCCAGAGAGACAACAAGCCAAATCCCCTGCTTCTCAAAGTAGTAATTTGACCCTACAAACGAGTTCATGGTTACAAGACCAAAAAGCACGAGGGTAATCGCAGCGCCAAGCATTACCCAATCTATAGGAGAACGCGCAATCCGTGCGCCAAAGCCTTTAACAATGTCTGGCATATTAGTTACGAGGACGAGCCATGAATACGACCTCTGTACGCACTATAGGCCGTACAAAGGCTTCAGGCCAGGTGAAGTAGAGTGACTGCACCTCTGTCGCTCCTATCTGCTCAATAACAGTCTTTGAGAACGCTACACGATTGTCGTCTTTATCATACAAAATGACATACGCATCGATGTTCGAAAAACTCTGATCCACTGCATCATTCTGAATCTTTACCTCTACCTTTGGTGAATTACTTTGCTCAAGTTCAGAATTAAGCACACGAAGCTTTGAAAGAACGTTTCCTGGTCTCCACAGAGGTTCAGCGGTGAATTCAAATGTAGTTTTTACAGGAGTTCGCTCACCTGTTTTGATACCTCCTTGGAAAACAACAAACTTTTGTCCTGCCGGCACAAATGTTGAACCCTTTCGTTCAGCAATAAGAATCCCTTCTATATCGTAGAGTTTGATACTGTAATCAAGAGATTTTATCTCAACAGCCTGATTTGGATTTTGAATGTATGTGAGCGAGTTGTATATACCTGGAAGAATCTTCATTGAATGACTCCAAAGTACCCGTGTAGATGTAAAATCAGCAGGACAAAGTCGTGCGCACTTACCTCCACAATCTACTCCCCGCTCTCCACCATTTTGTTTCCCATCAGAACATGTTGGAGCTTTATAAAATAGAAAAAAGGCTGGAACTCCTCCAAGAAGGACAACCATAAAAATGAGTCCGAAGAAATAGCCGTATTTTCGTTTAGTTGACCAGGATGCCATATATTTAACTAGTATAAAGGGAAAGAGTGCTGGTGTATATAGGCAACAAAAAACCACCCTTGCGGGTGGTTTTTTGAATTGAATTCTCTGTACTGGCGACTACCTACTTTCGCCCTGTAGGACTATCATCGGCACTACGACGTTTAACTTCTCTGTTCGGGATGGGAAGAGGTGGTTCCATCGCGTTGAATCACCAGAACAGAGAATTCAATTATGTTGTTTATTTGGAAATACAGTAAGTCAGGTATATTAAAATCTGAGAAAATTAGAACCGGCATGTATCCCCTTGATACACCCGTGTGATTCATAAATTTCCTAATAAGATCGAGCAATTAGTACTTCTCGGCTTAACACATTGCTGTGCGTACACCTAAAGCCTATCAACCTAGTAGTCTTCTAGGGCTCTCAAACGATTCCTTATCTTGGAGTTGGTTTCCCACTTAGATGCTTTCAGTGGTTATCCATTCCGGACATAGCTACTCTGCGTTGCCACGGGCGTGACAGCAGATAGACCAGCGGTCCGTTCACTTCGGTCCTCTCGTACTAGAAGCAAAGCTCCTCAAGAATCAACGCCTGCAGTAGATAGGAGACCAACCTGTCTCACGCTTCTTTTCGCACATTGCTGTGCGGAATGGACTATATCTTCATCCTTACCTATTTTGTTAGTAAGGAGATCAACGTTTAGTCTCTACGGGCATTTCATAACACGAGATTCGTGTAACAAAAATTCCCTCGGTATAGTCCCTACATATCATATTATGTGTGGATTTTACCGAAATAAGTTGATGACGTACGCAAAGGTTACCCCGTGCGACCGCCGTGATTGGTTGTGTCTCATGTGTCCTTGATGTCCGAGGGATTCAGACTGTCTAGCGCATGACCACCGCGCAAAATGCGCAATCGTCACGATCTAAACGGTCTGAACCCAGCTCACGTGCCTTTTTAATTGGCGAACAGCCAAACCCTTGGGAGCTTCTCCACCCCCAGGATAAGACGAGCCGACATCGAGGTGCCGAACTCCGCCGTCGATATGAACTCTTAGGCGGAACGAGCCTGTTATCCCTAGAGTAGCTTTTGTCCGATAATCTTCCCCCGCATCTAATGCGAAAGGTCGGTTCACTTAGCTCTACTTTCGTATCTGCTCGACAAGTACGTCTTACAGTTAAGCCAGCTTATGCCCATACACTATCGTCACGGTTTCCATTCGCGACTAGCTGACCTTAATAGGCTCCTCCGTTACTTTTTAGGAGGATAGCGCCCCACTAAAACTACCCACCAGATACTGTCTCCCATGGTTTTTGCCCTTGGGGTTAGAATATACAACAACGAAGAACGCTATTTCACTGGCGACTCCATGCTACCCGAAAGCGCACTTCAAAGTCTCACGTCTATGCTACGCATCGCAATCGTATATTCAATATCAAGCTATAGTAAAGCTTCTAGGGTCTTTTCGTCTAACTGCAGGTACCCGGCATCTTCACCGGGATTGTATTTTCACCGAGCTGTCCTCCGAGACAGTTGCCCAGACGTTACACTATTCAACGCGTCAGAACTTACCTGACAAGGAATTGCGCTCAACTATTCCTCAAAGTTGGACTCTATCTTTATCCTCTCTTGCGAGTTCGGATCCATGACGTTGGTCTCTCGTTAATCATGTGTGGACTGATACTGCATTACTGCGATATCAGGTAGCTTCTGTGTAACATATCTATTAGGCTCGTATCTATCTAACACTGCTATGACCGTCCTAGTCCTTCTGTAGCCTTTCTTGCGAAAAGATACAGAACCTTAGGACGGTTATAGTTACCGCCGACATTCACCAGGGCTTACATTCATCAGCTTGATATAATCGCACCGCAAATGGTTGACCTTCTGGCATTGGTCAAGTGTCACCCCCTATACATCCTCTTACGAGTTCGCAGGGAGCTGTGTTTTTGATAAACAGTCGCCAGGCATACTTTCGCTGCGGCCTCCTAAATAAATAGGAGGCAAGCCTTATCGCTAACTTACGGCTGATTTTTTGCCGAGTTCCTTGGAGGACCTTCACTCGTTCGCCTTCGTCTTCTCGACGTGATCACCTGTTTCGGTTTTCGGTACGGATTACCTTTGGTTATGCTTAGACACTTTTCTTGAAAGCTCGGTTTATGTAGTTCCCTCTAGCAAGCTAGAGCTTCCCTCCTGTCCTTAGGCTCGTTGATTAAACAACCGGGTACCGGATTTTCCTGGTACCACACCCTCTGACCAAAGACCCCAATCCAATAAGGGGCTACATATATTGTGCTCCGTCATGCCATCGCACCAACTGTAAGTCACGGAATATTAACCGTGTGTCCATCAGGTACGGTTTTCACCATCCCCTTAGGCCCGACTAACCCTTCGCTGAAGTCCATTGCGAAGGAAACCTTAATCTTTCGGCGTGCGGATTTCTCATCCGCATTGTGGTTACTTGTGCCAACATTCTTACTTCTACACGCTCCAGCATGGGTCACCCCTTTGCCTTCATCGCAGAGTAGAATACTCTCCTACCAGAGCACCTGTCCGAAGACAGATGCAATCCTCAGTTTCGGTATTATGCTTTAACCCCGATCATCTGCGGCGCAAACCCTCTAAGTGAGTGAGCTGTTACGCTTTCTTTAAATGATGGCTGCTTCTAAGCCAACATCCTCACCGTCAAAGAAGATTCACCACCTCCCTAGTACTTAGCATAAATTTTGGGACCTTAAATTGAGATTCGGGCTGTTTCCCTTTTGTCCTATGGAGCTTAGCCCCCACGGACTTACTGCCGTTCTTTTAACCAAGGGTATTCGGAGTTTGATAGGTTCTGCGATATTTCTACCTGTCAGAATCTTCCAGTGCTCTACCCCCCTTGGGAACAAACGACGCTATGCCTAAACATATTTCGGAGAGAACCAGCTATTACCGAGTTCGATGAGCTTATCACTCCATACCACATGTCATCGCAGAGTATTGCACGTCTCTAGCGTTCGGTCCTTCCGCTGTCTTTCGACAGCGTTCAACCTGCACATGGCAAGCTCACTCGGCTTCGGGTCTGATGCATACTACTGATTCGCGCTATTCACACTCGGTTTCCCTGCGGCTCCGGGCTTTCAAGCCCTTAGCCTTGCAGCATGCATCAACTCGTTGGCTCATTCTTCAATAGGCACGCGGTGACGGATCATGTCTTGCGACAGTCCGCTCCCACTCCTTGTAAGCATATGGTTTCAGTTCTATTTCACCTCCCTCTCCGGGATGCTTTTCACCTTTCCCTCACGGTACTAGTTCACTATCGGTCTTCTGGAATATTTAGCCTTGCCGGTTAGTCCCGGCGAATTCCCTCAGGCTATTCGTGTCCTGAGGTACTCAAGAATGACAACAAAAAAGATATTTTATTTTCACGTACGAGGCTATCACTCTCTAGGGCTTGGCTTTCCAGCCAATTCCGTTAACAAAATATTTTTTGACTTTTTCCTCTATAAATAGAGACGTTATCACCTTATAACCCCCGATCTAAATCGTGTTCTACGTCTTGCGACATAATCCACGATTTAGACCGAGTTTGGGCTCTTACCCTTTCGCTCGCCACTACTAAGGTAATGGTGTCCGCAGTACGCGGACATTGTTTTCTCTTCCTCCTGGTACTGAAATGTTTTACTTCCCAGGGTGTGCTCATTCACGTTAAACGTGAATGTCTCTCGTATCTCTACGAGAGGAGTTGCCTCATTCGGAAACTTCCGGATCAAAGCCTGTTCAGCGGCTCCCCGAAATTATCGTCGCTACACAACGTCCTTCATCGCTTCTCAGAAGCCTAGGCATCCACCATATGCTCTTAAATTTCCTATTAGGAAATTTAAAAACCACTAAACTAACTTGTCTCAGTGATCTTTATTCGCTTACAACGAATAAAGACTTAATACTTTAATTTACCTGTTTCTACTTTTATCTTTCCTGGATAAAAAGTAGGTTTTACTACGTCCGTCTATAGAACGTAGTAGCCACCTGCACTCTTGAAAAGACCAAAGGTCCGGCCCAGCGTTCTGCGCGCTTATAAAAAACGCAGAGAACGCTGAACCGGATCTAAAGACTAATGCGGTGGGGTTTAGTTTTCAAAGAAACAACATACCTTTAAAAAAAGAAATCCGCTCAGTTGAGCGGAACGTAATAGAGCCAATTGAATGGCCTTATTTCGTTCGCGCTGAAGTGAATGTAATAACCATAATTAGAGGTAGAGCTAAGTATACTGATGGCGCTTCATTCGTCAAGCCCCAAACCACGATTCCTCTCTTTTGTCTAAGGTATCTAAGACGGTCTTAGCAAAAGAACCTTACAGATATTGACATAATGTTATTTGCTGTGTCTGATACTTTATAATCTTTTGTCATAATACGGCCTATTTTTATAGGTAAAAGGCCGGTTGCCTACGGCAACCGGCCTTTTGCTCTTGGTCTTACGACCGAACAACTACATCATCTTTGGAGCCTCCCCTACTTTGTCTTCACCACCACACTTTGAACATGAGTCGCATCCTCCGCACTTGAGTACTGAGAATTTACCTCCACATGAACCAATAAGTGAAACGAGACCTGCAAGAGTTACAAGAGGATATCCGAAAGCCTGGAGACCGCCCTTGTATGTAATTCCAACTGCAACAATCATGATAACTCCGAGTACTGCAGAAGAAATGCATGTCCATGCACCGAGAACAATTGCCACACCTCCGATAAGTTCGAGGTATGAAACTGCATAGGTAAGGTATGCTGGAATTCCGAGACTGCTAAAGAAACCGAGGGTACCCGCCATGTCAGAGACCTTCATCCAGCCCGCTGCAATGAAAATTCCTCCAATAATGAGTCTAACAACGAGTGATGAAATGTCTTTTCGCATAAACGAGTAAGTGTAACTAAAAAATATTAATTGTTATTGTGATCTGCAATTTCGTGCTTCATCTTTTCAATATAACCTGCAGCTGCCTGCTGTCCTCCAAGTCCGAACGCGAGCCCAAACGCGAGTGAGAGAGCCACTACAACTCCTGTGAAAAGAGTCTGAATGAATCCTACTGCAATACCGAGCTGAACGAGCGCAGCAAGGAGAGCAAAAATCCAGATAGCCCACTTGGTAACTGTACCAAGGAAGTTAGCTGACTTTACACCTGCCGCCTTTGCTGAACCTACTACAACCTTTGAAACTGTGTCAGCAATGACAACAGAAACAAGGAGAATGAGGACTGCAACCAATACCTGTGGCAAGTAAAGGAGAACTACCTGCTGGAGGAATGTGTTTACCTGGCTCAAACCAAGTACTTCAAACGAAGCAACGAGGAATGCAACGATAATAAACCACTTTACGATTCCACCGATAAAAGCACCTGAATCAAGAGTGAAGCCGGCACGCTTTACCACTGCACCGAAACCTGCCTGATCAAGAGCGTGATCGAGCTTGATAGCCTTGATTGCGTGCGCAATGATCTTTGCAACAAGTGCAGCAACAATCCAACCGATGATAAAAATAACGAGAGCCGCAACGAGACTCGGAATAAACGCAATTACGCCAGCCCAGATTCCCTGGAAAGCGCCTGAAATTGTGTTACCCCATGTTTGCAATACCATAAATATTAAAGGTAAAAACTGATAAATATAACTACAAGGATAATTATACAACGAAAAAAGCGCTCAAGCGCGCTTTTTATCCACCCCTCTCTATTTGCTTACAATACCTATTTTATTGAGTAGAAGCTTATGTGGAAAATCGAGCACATCGCGAACAAGCTTGTCATTCATACTTATCCGGTATTCAAAGTCAGATCCAGTGAGCATTACGTAACGGACGTCCTTACCCATCTCAGATTCAATAGATTTAATAACCTTATCCAGTGAAGACTGCTTGATATTGTCGCCAACAATAAACATATCAATTCGACTCTCAGAGTCTCGGAGGAAAATGCCGGCAACAACAACTGCCTTTATCTTCCCCACTTTTTCAAGTCGACGGACAATCGCTCTGTCTTCGAGTGAATGCGTTTTTATTAAGAAATCTGAAAGCGGTTCAGCAAATTCAAAATTGCTATCAAGAGTCCATGCTTTAAATTGTTTCTTCTTTTCAATAATCTTCTTCCCTTTCTTAATCTGAACAATTCGAGAAAGTGATGATGCTTTTATAAGACCCATTTTTTTGAGGGCCGCTATTTCTTTTTCAATATCGCGAGCACGCGCGCCGGTTTTGTCCTCAATATGCATTACGTCATACGACGTGCCCTTATTGAATAGGAAGAGTCGCAAGAGTTTTACTTTAAGTGTAGTTCCGAAAAGCTGTGAAAGTGTGTCCATGTATGTTTGATTGCTGAATAAATGTATAAGGGGAGTATAACAAAACGGGAACGGAATAGAAAAGTACCCTAAAACTACTCAACGGGATGTACTACTTGAAGAGAAATGGTCTTTGCTGGGCCATAAATATTGCCACCTCGAGCATCCTGGCCACGTACACCACCCTCTGTGATAGCCAACGTAAAGGTTTCTGTCGAATTTGAATCTATTAAAGGGTATGAGTTGGCCTTAATATACAAAGTACCTGTTTCATTCTTTTTTACCGCAAAATCAAAACCTGCCAACGTCGCAACCCAGCGACCGTTCATATTACTTACAGTACTTTTCGTAAGTTCACTTTGAGCTAAAACTTTTCCCGAACCATCAACAACATACAGTGTCTTAAAGATTCTCAGCCACACATCTTTAGTCGCCCCTAAATCAATTCGAATACGTTGAATAGATATTTGCGAACCAACCGCCTGTACACCAAGTGAGAAAATGCCTGTTGTCTGATCCTGAGAAACAGTTATAGAATTTGGGCCTCCTGACGTAATACGAACCGATCCCTCTTCAGCTGATTCAACGGGTCGTGTAGGAACCACCGGTGTCTCAGTGCTTTGCGCAAAATCAGTCGGCACAGGGATAGTGAATGTTTCCTCTTTAGACGAAGGTTGCACTACAGGACTCGAAAGAATACCTGAACCACCAAGTATAAAGAGTGCGACGACAACCATGATACCTATAAGTGCTTTATCCATACCCTCCAGAATCTCACAGAATAGCAATCAAAACAATTCCAAAAATATAGCAGCAAAAAACCACCCTGAGGTGGTTTTTTTGTAAGAGAACGAATGAACTTATTTAAGTTCAACCTTTCCTCCTGCTGCTTCGATGTCCTTCTTAAGCTTTTCTGCATCTTCCTTCTTAACACCTTCCTTGAGCACCTTTGGAGCTGCATCAACGAGGTCCTTAGCTTCCTTAAGTCCGAGGCCAAGAGCTTCCTTAACAACCTTGATAACGTTGATCTTTGAAGCACCTGAGTCCTTGAGCTCTACAGTGAATGTAGACTTCTCTTCTGCTGCTGGGCCTGCTGCTGCTGCTGGAGCTGCAACTGCTGCTGCTGATACACCGAACTTTGTTTCGAGGTGCTTTACAAGCTCGTGGAGGTCAAGAACTGACATCGCTTCGAGAGCATCTACGATTGCCTTAAATTTTGCTGGAGTTTCCATACGTTTTGATAAATGATAAATAAATTAAGCCTGCTTCTTCTTTGCAATCTCGCTTGCGGCCATAACAAATCCCTGGATAGGAGAATTGAATAGGTTGACCACCTGAGCGTAGAGAGTCTGTCGATCTGGGATTGAAGAGTACGCGATAACATCTTCCTTTGTGATGAACTTTCCTTCGAAAATTCCACCGAGGACAGAAAGCTTATCTTTGTTCTTCTTCAAAAATCCTCCGACTTCGCGTGCTGTTGTGAGGTTGTCTGCTGAGTACGCAACTGCGACTTCTGCTCCGATAACAGGAAGTGTTCCTGTAATTTTTGCAGCTTCGAGTGCGCGACCCATAAGAGTTTTCTTAGCAACGATGAAGTTTACGCCCTGAGCCTTGAAGCCCTTTCGCATATTGTTCGCCTCGTTTACTTTGAGACCCTTGAATCCCACAAAGACGACGCCATTTGAATTCTTGAAAACTGTTTCAAGTTCTGAAATCAGTTCTTTCTTCTTGTCTTTTGTGATTGGCATGTATATTTCAACTTACCGCTAATAATAAAAAGGTCTGCCCTAAGGCAGAACGGAGTAGAGACGCTGTAACGCGTTTCGACCTCAGTAGGAGTGCCTCTTGCGAGGATTATGGCCTTGTATTGGGCCACCTACTTTCTCCGGCCTTTCGAGATAGAGACTATCAGATTAAAGGCTCTTTTTCAAGCGTTGACATATTTGGGCCAAAAACTATACTGATACGCGACTCCTATAGCCATCCCGGTTGTAGGATGTTCTACGCAGTTATCCCGCTCCCCCATGAAAAGAAATCAAACTAATACCCGAAGGAACCGCCTCACAGTAGCCGGCCGCGCACAAAAGCGTTTCAACGAACAGGCCGCAATGCTCAAATTACTGGGCGGTGGCAAGGCTCGATAGCTTCGGCACGTAGAACAGCAAGGCCGCGACTCTGTCGCGGCCTTTTTTATTATTTATTTGGTGACGCTGAAACGAGCTTTTCAACCAATTTTGTAAACTCTGACGATTTAAGCCTACCTTCTAATTCTTTCTTCCAGTTAGGATTTGAGATATTTACATCTGGATCAATTCCCCTTCCTTCAGTAGGCTGATTATCTTCGCGTAATGTAATGCTATGAACCAGAAGAAGCGCGTACTTTTCCTTTTCATCAACCGTTGTTTGTAGCGGGAATGTATTTTCAACTGTTCCCCAACCACGTGTAGTACCGCCCACCACTGTCCCCAATTTAAATCGCTTAAATGCGGCACTTGTAACTTCAGCTGTAGACTGTGTCATATTATCAGTCAGAATCACAATATCTTTATAACGAGCAAGTTCTGGAAAATAAGGCTGATTTGTTCGCTGTGCGTTGTAGTCTCCTTGGTGAAATAGATCAAAGGCGAATTGATTTTGTCCCAAGAAAAGTCCTAGAAAGTTCTGTGCAAAATCGAGAGCACCTCCAAGGTTTTGTCGAAAATCAATAATCATGCTGTTGAGTCCCGGTGTTGTTGTTGCAGAATACACCGTGCGTCCGAATTCCAAAAGAGTAGTCGGAGAAATACGATCAATTTTTACATACAAGGTCTTCCCTAGAATATTTGTCGATGATGTTGGCTCAATCTTTGCAGCGTCATACAAATCTTTAGTGTTTGGATTCGCAAGCACCTCCTTTGCATGTGACACTTTCGCCAATTCGGCCTTTGCCTCTGGCGTCGGATCTTTAGCGAGCGCCTTAGCCTTCTCCTCGTACGCTACAGTAACCGCTTCAGCCGTGGCACCTTTTTCAAGACCGAGGTCTTTGTACAAATCTTTATTTGGATTCACGTTTGCTACATTTTCTCGAAATGCTGTTTCTTGTGTTTGTGACAGTGCGCCATTTCTACCGTATGGCTGCAGATTATACAACGCGACATTAAGTGTATTGAGTGCGAGATTTTTCCTTGCATCAGTAGAAGTTGCAGCTAAGAAGGCCACAGAAAGCATTTTGGCTGTACCTGCTCTATCTCGAGTTACGAGGACTGGTAACGTAATTGAGTTTTCTGCTTTCTGAAGTGACTGCTGAAAGTGTGTAGCCATATCACCCTCCTCAGTCTTTGCCCAATAGTTCTGTTTAATCGTGTCAAAACTTTCCATCAGGAAACGAACATAAAGATCCTTCTCCTCGGGAGTTTTATATACAATTTCTTTTGGGGTCGATTTTATAAAGACATACGTCCCAATAGTACCGCCCACAACAAGGAAAATAAGAGTGCCGACAAGAAGCTTTCGTTTTTTAGACCTAAAGATCGATTTCATATTTGTGTAACTCTTATTGCATTATTCTGTCAGCAACAATCGATATTGTCACAGGAAAAGCATCGTCCACATTCGCAATAAACGAGAGGTTCGGGATCTTAAGATTAAAGTCAGATCTTTTTATAGTAGTCTCAGCGGTACCTACGATTTGAGTATTGCTTACAACTGCGCTTGTAGTAAACGTTACAGGCTTTGTAACACCTGAAATAGTGAGGTCTCCAGAAAGGTTAAAATAAACGATCTTCCCCACCTCAACTGAACCTGAAAGGTTGTTTGATGTTGGCTTAAAGGTGATGAATTCGTTACCCGGTGTTTCCGACTTTAGAATAAATCGTGCAATAGCAGCGTTTCTACTTGAACTATCTGTTACGAGTGTTTTTGCATTAATAGCGAGCTCACCTATCTGAAACTTACCATCCTTAATAGCAATGTCACCGGCAACTTGTGTAGTTGTACCAACGACCAAGAATGGTGAACCGTTAAGCATTTCATTCATTGTAAACTTCACCAAAGACTTTTCTTGAGAGATACGATACATGCTTGAGGTAGCAGAGTCCGCAGGAAGCTTTGCAGATACAGCGGTGTTAATGTCTTGTGTTGGTGCTGAAACGGGTCGTGCAACATACACAAACCCGATACCCCCGAGAATACCAATAGCAATAATAACACCGAGTATTTTTTTCATATGTTTATAATTAGACGAAAAGGAACTGACACGTAACATCTTATCATGCGATAGCGCATTGAAAACTGAAGCGGTCTGATTAGTAAGAATTACACCACCATTTTTTTGACTTGTTGATGGAGTGAACTGAAAATACCGGCCAGTAAAGTTGCCTCCCGTGCCAGCCACCTCCAACCTCTGAATTACCTTGATTGTTGAAGTTGAAATAGTGTGGCGACGGGTACCGCCCTGCGGGCTTCTTGCCTCACGAGCCGGAATCACGGGTACATCATTTTCATGATGCTTGATTTGATAGTCCATGAGACCATCGTTATTTACATCCATCTCAAGAACTGGTGTCTCGTCTGAAAGTTTGGGAACACTAAAAGAGGCAGTGGTTGTTCCGGTCACAGATACGTCAACAAACGATGTGGTTGTGGCAACACCATTATCCTCAATTTGAGTTACATCAATGGTATACGAGTCTTCTTGAGTAGTGGGTGCACGCGTCGTCACGTATGCTTTTTTACTTACTGGAACATAAGCACCATCATCTGACACACGGATATACACCACATTGCCTAGTCGCCCATACGAGCTATTAGGAATACCCTCCTCTATCAATCCTGTTGTAGTGGAAATACCCGTGTGATTTCCCTCAGCGTCATACATATCAAGTTCTGCGGCTTCAGAATGAAGAAGGATTTGTACTTTTTTATCAACCGCAAAAACAGGTGAAGATGTAGCAATAGTATCCATACTCGCAACAGGCTCACTCAGTACGACCTTCTGAATAAGATTCCTCATTTCAGATAGCTCCAGAATGTCTGCATGTGATTTTTTTATAAACGAGCCCTTGTTTGCCTGTTTTAGATTTATCCAATACCGGCTGATATTTGAAGTTGAAGTCGCTATAAACAAAGCGCTTGGAATGACTACCGTTTGATCACCATTCTCAGTAAACAAAGGCTCGTACTGTGTAATAGGCTTTTTGTTTTTAACACCTTGGTAATACCAAATGCCTTTCACCGTATCCCTACCCCACCCACCGATTTGTACCACCTGAATATGAGGTGGTGGCATCCATACATCTATTTCTTCGTGTAGATACTGACTGTATGAAAGAAGATGCGGGTTTAGTCCACGCAAAAAATATAAAAAATTGGGAAACGTCGCAATAAGCGAAGTGTCAAAAGTAATTAAAGGATCCCCCACTGCAGCAAAATATGAAAAAGACGGCAACAGACCATATGCACCAGGCATATTAAAGCCAAACGTCTGCATACGTTTTGGTGATGCAAGAAATGGAAAAGAGTCTTTGGGTATACCTTGTCCAAAACCGTGCAATAACGCGCCGACCGCTTGAGGTGTACCTATTTGCGGCACTGCAACCAAAATAACTTTATCTATAAGCGTATCTATTCCAAGAACTTTTAATTTTACAGCAAGTGCTTTTGCAACAAGTCCTCCATTTGAATGAGCGACGATTGTAACTCTTC
The DNA here is from genome assembly GCA_039796155.1 of Candidatus Parcubacteria bacterium. Classification (GTDB taxonomy): domain Bacteria; phylum Patescibacteriota; class Minisyncoccia; order Phycocordibacterales; family UBA6065; genus UBA6065. The sequence goes on along the minus strand of JBDKKJ010000002.1, from coordinate 112,198 downwards.
CTGTTTTGGATTCACGTGCCAATCGTTTAAACTCTTGAAGAATGTATGGAGAGGTAGTTGGTTGTGAGTAGAAGATATTACCTTCTTCATTGAGGCCCTTATCTAGTAGGTTATAAATGGACAGCCTCCAATCGTAAGGAATTGTCACCCAATCCTGGATACGACTAGAATCCTTTATTTCACTCATGTCTTGTGTGAATGATTTATAAATATTTACACCCAACAAAGGTAAAGGAGTTTCATCGATTACATCCCGGGTATATATGTCACCGCGCATACTTTGCCCCATATCATCTAGATGCAATTCTGATATTCGACCCCCTCCAAGGGTACTGGGTTCCCACAACTTCTCCTCTTTAGCATCTGTGTTTGACGCATACAACCTACTTGCCATAAGTCCAGGTAAAAATAGGACACTAGAGCAGCAAGGGTTTAAAGGGTCTTTTGAAAGCCATGGTGCAAATAGAACATTATCTGAAACAGTGTCACCTTTACCCGAGGATGCGATGGCTTCATGATGAGGCCCTGATGAGTCTCCCCAAAAATTATCTTGTGCCAAAAGAGTATATGAGGGAACGTACGCCACGGCTCCATACTCTGAATTATCAGAAATATAGGATTGCACAACATTCAGGTGAGAAAATATGTGTTCGATTCCCTTTCGACCATTACGTATTGATGTATGTTCGATAGTTCCCGTTGCTTGTACTGCATACACTCCCGACTGACCGTAATCTTTAATCGTCGAATCATTTATAGAAATAGTAGAATACGGTTTTGTATTTGAGTTATACAGTTCCAGAGCATTGCCGGATGTAGAAAGAAACGATGATTTGGATGCAACAAGAGTTGATCCAACAAGAGACACAAGAAAAGTGTCAAAAGATCCGGTTGCCAGGGTGTGAGCTATCGTTACATCATAGAGATGCACCGACACGTCTCGCACAGCCTGTATCCCCTTTTGTAACATATTTGTAACATCTGTTGATGTTGCCGCAAGCGTCGAACCATCCACCAAAAGCACAAAATTTGAAAATAAGGGTGATACTGCTGAGTCGGTAAAATTAATCCTCGATTGATTCGATACAGAAAAGACTGAGTCAGCGAAAATATTCTCAACGACTGAATTACCGATAGCCGCAGTGCTTTTATTCTTTATTAGAAAACCGCCGCCACCAGAGATATACACGGACTCGACTACACAAGAACTTTGATTCAGAATGCGTATTTTTTCAATATCAAAAAGTTCAGTATATTGGAGCGACAAACTGCTTTGAGTATCAATATTTATATATCCATCATGGATAGTAGATCCTTGGAGGGACAGTGAACTATTGTTGGATACAACAATGAAGTCAGTTTGATCTAAAAACATGACAGTTGCAGTCGCCTGGCTGTAGCCATCAAAATACATATCACTCGACGAAGCGGACAATGCGTTTATTTTCACCCGACCGTTTCGTGTTCGAAGTGACAGATGACCACGTATTTCTACATTCGATACATCAATCTGCCCGGTCTCTACTACAAGCTGTAGATACGCTGTATCGTTCGGTGGATCAGCTTCAGGCGAAATAATCCCAGATTCAAGAGTAGATTCAAACACCACGCTCTCTGAAGCGTCATCCCCTACACGTAACGCACCCTCCACGTATATTGGCGCGCCTTGTAGAGCAACAACTGTCCCAGGCTCAATTGAAAGAGTCGCTCCTGCGTGAATAGTAAGTGGCCATGGAACAAGGTAGGGTCCCTCAACCTTACTCCACGTGGTGTCTGTGAATATTTCGTGTGGAGAAACAACAAAAGCATCCGCAATGGATGCTTTTAGAGAGCAGAAAATAAGAATACTAATTACAAAAAACTTAACGAGATACAGCCGCTTGGTTTGAGTCGGTCTGGCTTGAAAGATGGTTACTAATATAAATTGCCCCCATACTAAAGGCAACAATCGCAGTGAATCCCAACGCAAACTTGAAGAAAGTTTTGTCGAACATGGATTAATCATAGCATTTCTTTAATTTTGCGCATGAAGAGTACTGAGTCGATTCCGTCAGGTAAAAGGACGACAGGTTCACTCTTTCGTACTTGAGACACATATAGTGTCGACAAAATCTTCCCTGAAGGATTGGCGAATCGCACGTACTCTTTTACAGGATAGAGACCACCCACGTTGAGCGATATCTTTATTGCTGATTTTTTGGCTATGAGAGTATCTCGTGGAACAATAAATCTCTTGCTTGCTGTTTCAAGAATCCAGCCACCAATATTTAGCTCTGAATTTAATTCGTTCTTAATCTCAACAGAGTGTTCACCGCTTAAAGCTAGACCAACTTGCGGATCGAGTATCCTTACTTTTACTTTTGTAACTGCCGATGAGTTACCGAGTGAGGAGTTTAGCACCACGATATAATCACCTGGAAATTCATAAACATGGCTTACCCGATCCCCTGTCTGTTCGGTGCCATCACCCAATGACCACACCCCCTGAAGTGAGCCGGAACTTGTGTTTTTTGCTATTTTTATTTTTCCCTCAAAAATTAAGGGTACTCCCACAAAACCAAGACGTGATCTGCCTGCCGTTACCTGAAACTCTTCTTTGTCTTGTGCCACAAGTGCAACAGATTGGCTTGAATGCGTTGAGAGAGTGTCTATGACAGTAGGAATATCTTTTGCCTCACTTGTTTCAGTGTCTTCAGTGGTACCAATCGGAGTGCTTGTTGCAGGTGTAGAGCTTGTTGGTGCTGATTCGGTCGCTGTCGTAGCAGACCCTGGGGTTCTAGGTGCGGAAATCCATCCACTGGTGGTTTTCTGCAGTGTGGTGCCATCGCCGGCGCCGCCAAGCGCAGGCTGGTACGTCACCGAATCGCTGTCGGCGCCGGCCGGATCCTTAATTACCAAAGTCTCCCCTTCATTACTCAGTGAGAACGTACTATCAAAAAGTGGTCCCGAGAATCCAGGGTTATCTGCTTTAAACTTGTCAGCATTGTCTGTAATAACCGCGAAACCCGATGGTGGCACCGCTGTATCACCTAAAGGCACAAGCTTGTGAGCTGTGTTGGCCTCAAAAAATTTCCACAAGGAAAGATCCACTGCGGAACTTCCTGTATTTTGAACTTCAACCCATTCCCTCCCTATATCGGTCCCCTCTACGTCATACATAATCTCCGTCAGCACAATTTGACCGAAAACCTGTAAAGGCAGCAAGGTGCAAACACAAAAAAGACCACCTACTATTTTTATTTTTCTTGGATTCATTCACCCATCATCCGACAAAGGCCATCAAAAAAAAATAAAAGACAAAAAACTAACTGTTAATAACTTAGCTGACTTACAATAAGTCCCTTCGCATCGTAGAGAGTAATAGTTTCTCTTTGCAAAGCCCACATCTCCTTACTCTGACCAAGGAAAATTCGCCATTGATTAAGTGAGAATCCATTCACATTTGAGTTTTGAGCAACACACTGTGCATACCCCACCCGAGCAGCAATAAAGTTCTTGCAGTGTGACGGCTGCTGATCGTACACTTTCCTGTTATTCTTTTCTGGATTTTCACAACGACCAAGAGTTGCGACATAGTCGTAACATTCATCAGTTAAAGTTTTTACCAACGGATCGTTAACCAAAGCAGGACACGCGAGGTTTACACGCGGAGTGAACGGATAATTTTCTAGATACCCTAGACATATATTTTCACGGAACGAAGTCCAGATTGAAAACGGAAACTGTGCAAAGTTTTTGCCTGTGACAACATACGCAGTATCCCCGCTTTTAAGCATAATCGGGCCCGTATTGAACACTCCGTTTGAATTAAGGAACTCAGTACCCTTTCCTATAATTGCAGTGTCGGGACTTGGATAAAAATAACTATTGCCACTATTCTGAATTGGCCTACTACCCTTACTGTTTAGAAACGCCCAGCCTGTTATGTTAACTGGAACAGCTGTATTGTTTGTAAGAATCAAATACTCATCAGACGGCTGGATTGTATAGGAATTACCGACTGACATATTTACCTTACCGTAGTATGGCGACTTACCTGTACCATCTGTGTTAGGGACAGATCGTGCTGAACTATTGTCCGAACTCACAAACCCAGAATCGTTACCAAAATCAAGCATAGGATTTGTCCGTGATTCAATATCACTTGAAGGATTGTAGTTAGTTAGAATACTTGGCGAAAGAGATCCTGTACCCAAGCCAATACGACTTGCAAGTCCAGCAAGAACGATAAATATAATACAAACACCAACAACAATAACCATTAACTTTAGTGCAAAACCCTGCTCGCGTGTATCTTTCTTCATAGCCTTATTATACACAATCAATTGCCATCTTAGAGTTTTAGACAACGAAAAACACCACATCTTTCGATGTGGTGTTTTTCTAACCTTATGTTAATCCTTGCGGACTAGCACTTGATCGATACTCAGATTCCGTATTAAGGAGTCTGTGTATTTGTTCTCCATTCAGTCTTACCTGCCATGAATGTTGAAGTCTGAGGAACAGTTCCAATCCACTTGATTGAGCTGATACCTACAGAAACCGCAGCCTGAGGCTGGATACCAGCAGCTGTCTTACCAGGGATAGTTACAGTAATCGGATTAAGAGTAACTGTATTGTTTTCCTGGAGTGTGAATGAAGCTGCATCTCCGTTTACTGGAGTTACTACACCTGATGAAGGGATAGTGAAACCAGTTGTAGTTGCACCTGCACCTGCAGCAGCACTTACATCAGTACCAGCTACGTCGTAGATCTTGAATCCAAACATAGGTGTTGCTGAAGCCTGTGAACCGAAGCTAATGTCTCCACCCAATGCCTGAATCTGGAGCGAGAATGTCGCTGTGATTGTAGATGTTGAGAGAGTTGTACCTGAGTTGTTTGTACCGCTAACTGAAATACCCTTGCTTACGAGTGAGAATACTGGTCCGACATTTCGGATAACCATGTTCTCGCCAGTAGCTGAACCAGAAACAGTCTTTGATTCGCTTGAAGCATTTTCAGCTGATACACCTGATGCGAGCACGTTAGCTGCGATAGTTGTCTGTGATGCTGTTGCACCTCGAACATCAACCTTAACTGTGAGTGTCTTTGTTGCATCCTTTGCTACAGAGAAGAGTCGGTTCGTATCGTTGAATGAAGCAACGCCAGCGTTGATTGATTCAGTTGAGATAAGAGTTGACCCGTCGTAGAGGTAAGCAGTAGTTGTTGTAGCTGTTGAACCTGAAGAAGTAAAGCGAACTTCGAGGTCTGTGACATCGAGGTCTGCCTTGTTTGCCTTAAGGTCAAAAGCGAGAACAGCGAGCTTGTCGAGTTCATCTTCACTTGAGCCAGCTGAAGCGATAACTTCAGTTGTCTTGTAGTTTGAAGAGTTTGTCGAAAGATTCATTGTTGCTGAATCAGCAAGTGTTGTTGAGATCGTAACTGACTGAGTTACAGTTGTTCCACCAGCGTACTGGTCGATACCTGCACCGTCAACCGCTCGAACACCCTTGTCTGTACCTGCAAGTCGGATTGTTCGTGAACCCTGATCTGCCGGCTTTACAGAGCTGTAAACATCTGCCTTTATAGTAAGAACCTTTGAAGAGTCCTTAGCAATAACGTAGCTGAAACCACCGAAAGTGATTTCATACTGTGTGTCGTTCTTTACAACTGTGTTTGAGTTAAGGTCTGCCTGAGCAACAACCTTACCTGCATCGTCAACTACATAGAGAGTCTTGTAGACCTTTGTGTAGATTGAAGTTGAAGTTCCGAGATCAAGCTTAACGCGCTGAACTGTGAGGTCAGAAAGTTTTGCCTGGAGCTTGATAGCAAGGACAGGAACCATTGAGTCACCTTCGTACGCTGTTGTGTTTGAGATTGAGAATCGGTCAACAGTGAGTGTACCTTCTACACCTGAGTTAACAACTGAAGTTGTACCTGGAGTAGTTACAACTGGAGCTGTTACTACAGATGAACCTGATCCGTTAAGAGCAGCTCGTGTGAGTGGTCCAACGAAACCTGTTGCTGAAATTCCCTTTGAAGCCTGGAACTTCATAACTGCTGACTTTGTTACTGAACCGAAGTAACCAGTAGCTGGTGTAACTCCGATAGCCGCCTGAAGAGCTGAAACTTCAGAACCTGATGAACCTACTGTAAGGTCCTTAGAGAATGAAGTTGAAGCTGTTGAAGAGACAAGTGCTGTTGCCATAGCTGCCTTGTCAGCAGAAATGATACCAGCAGCAACGAAAGCCTTGATAAGATCTGCATAAGACATAGTCTGTGCAGAAACGCCTGAAGATACTGAGAAAGCAAGAGCAAGGCTCAATGCACCTACAGCAATCTTTGATGAAATTTTCATAATTGTGTGTACTTCTTGTAATGATGGATTCGGAAAGAGACTTGAACTAATAATGAATGCTCTTTCCGGTCCGTGGATAAACTAACTAAATAATCTTCACTCTTCCCTGCGCTTCGACAGCAACAGAGGGAGTGTAGAGCGCAACGACTAAGCTTTCGCCTATTCGCCTGCTCCTCGACTATTCACCAAACTTTATTTTTCCTTTGCTGAAGTTTTTAACCTTCAACAAGTAGGTCGACACAAAGCTTGGAGATAGCGGCAAGGGATGTAAGGGATTGTCTGATATGCAGAACACCGTCGGAAACAAACTGATCGTCTGTAACTTTTATAATCGCTATGCTGTTTTCAATGGTCAAGAATACAGACTGGTCTGGAATGCCGTAACCCAATAAGTATATATGTCTAGCCTATGAGGCGCAACATACATGTGGATAAGCGAGGAAAAGACCTTTAAAAGCCTTATTCCATGGGGTATTAGCCACCCCTCTATAATATGCCAAAAATGGACAAAAAGCAAGCCCTGCTCGTGCAGGGCCTGCTTGGGTTTATGAAGCGAGAGAATATGTACTCCACCGTCGTTCCCCTTCTTTCTTAAGGACACCAGAAGCTACCATAGAGAGAAGTTCACGCTGGATCGTCTTTGCACTGACACCTTTAATTGACTCACCGAAATCTTTTATATTGAGACCACTCTTTTTTGAGAGAAGTTTGAGGATCACCGCCTGTCGCCCATCCTTTGAGTCTGCAGACTTTGACACGGCTGGTTTATCCCTTACCTCCTTATTATATGACAAATACTCAGGCTTCTTTTCAATCCTCTCGGGGGTGTGTCCTTTATCAAGGACAGATTCTGTAATTTCAGGAGCATAAAGGACGTTCTCTCGTGGTGTTGAAGTTGGTGCTACAACCGGTGTTGCTAGTGTTTCAGAACGAAGCGGTCGATCTGCCGGTTGTGCCACCTGGAAGAAGTTAGATGAAAGAGAAACAGTCTCGTCATTTGCCTTCTTGTTCTCTTCTTTTTCTATGAGTGAAATGAGGTTTGTAAACTCACGAGAAAGAATGTCAGCATTCATCTCGGAAATGAGACCTCCGTGTGAAGCAATACTTGAAAGAGAAACAATTTCAAGTGCTATTCCCTGGTATTCCTTGATGAGATCTTTTCGTTCAGAAAGCGATACGTTTGTGAATGCACGATTATGAGAAAGAAGCTTCAGTGCATTGTCACGGAACTTCCACTTAAGAGGCTCATTGTCTTTAATGAAATTAGTGATCATGTAAATCGCTGTCACGAGTTTTTCAGTCTTCTTGTAGAGGTATGAGAAGTGAGCGTTCGAACCGAAAGACAAGACTGGAGAAAGACCGATTTCTGATCGGCTCTCGAGTGGTTTATTTTGATTCTGGTGTGTCCCTTCCATAAAATCGTTATAAATTAAGGTTAATTAAACTTTGTCTTTAAGAGAAGTCCTTTATATCTGCCTACAATCGGACATAATTTGTCTTTTATATAATATGTCCTTTATTGAAAAATGTCAAGAGATGTGTCCATTATAGATTTTCGTATCTAGGACGTAAAGGTCTAACAGACTCTCCGACACAAAAGAAAGAGACGTGCAATAGGACACCATTTAAACGTGATATAATTTCAACACTATGGCGAAAAAGAAAAAGATTGATATTGAGGTAGAAGAAGAGATTACAAAACCGACTTCAAAAAAGGAGAAAAAGGAGTCGAAAAAGGGCTTTATTAGAAACCTTCCTGACGAAACAGTTCAAGGTATATTTGCAGTGGCGTTTTTTGTTCTTGCGATATTTACATCCCTCGCAATTGAACCGTGGCACAAAGCAGGTATTGTTGGTCACTATACGTTCGTTGGTCTCTCATATCTTTTGGGTGTTGGATACTACCTCCTCCCTCTTATCGCCGTTGTCCTTGGACTTACATTCCTTCGAAACCTTCACCGCCATTTTGATATAGCAAAACTTTACGGATCACTCCTCTTTCTTATCGCAACGCTCGGTATTATAGATATCGTCTCAAAGACTCAAGGTGGATTTATTGGTACATGGGTGGCAAAACCTTTTGTCCTTATGTTTGATGTTTCAGCTTCACTCGTATTCCTCTCCGCACTCGTCGTTGTATCTATCCTCATAGCCTTTAATGAAGAACTCGACCTCAAGTCACTCTTTAGCTTTAATAGAGAGAAAAACAAGGACGAAGAAGAGGAAGTAAGCGTTGATGACGATGTAAACCTCAAACTCTCTCTTCCATCTGAAGAAGAGGCGCCTAAAAAAGAGAAAAAAGAAGAAAAGGTTAAAGAAGAGAAGAAGCCAAAGGACCTTAAATTCACTGCGACCGAAGAAGACGGCAAGGACTTTATCAAACCTTCAAAGCATGATGCTGAGAAAGAATATACTCCTCCCCCACTTTCTCTTCTCGAAAAGGATAAGGGTAAACCTGTTGTAGGAGATGTAAAAGCAAACGCAAACATTATAAAGAGAACTCTCGCGAATTTCGGTATCGATGTAGAAATGGATGAGGTTTCAATCGGACCGTCAGTCACCCGCTATGCACTCAAGCCAGCCGAAGGTGTGAAGCTCTCACGCATCGCAGCACTCCAGGACAACCTCGCCTACGCCCTCGCAGCTCCTTCAATCCGTATCGAAGCTCCAATCCCTGGCAAGTCACTCGTGGGTGTTGAAATTCCTAACACTATTAAAACCACCGTCGGTCTTGGTACGCTCTTTAGTGCTGAAGAATTCCAGACGTCTGAGAAACCACTCCTTGTAGGTCTTGGAAAAGGTATCTCTGGTAAGTCTCACTTCCAGAACGTGGCAAAGATGCCCCACCTCCTCATTGCAGGTGCTACAGGTTCAGGTAAATCAGTGACCATTCACGCACTTATTGTCTCTCTCCTCTATCGTCTCGGACCTGAGAAGCTCAAGTTCATCATGATCGACCCTAAGCGAGTGGAACTTACTCTTTATAATAAGATTCCTCACCTCCTCACCCCTGTTATTACTGATGCAAAGAAAGCTATCCTCTCATTGAAATGGGCTGCAAAAGAAATGGATAGACGCTATAACGTTCTCCAAGAATCTTCTGTGCGCGACATCGATTCATATCACAAGACTATATATGAGCCATCATTGAAGAAAGTAAAGGTAAAGAAGGATGGTGATACAGCTGAAGAAGCAAAAGGTCTCGATCCAATGCCTTATATTGTTGTTATCATCGACGAATTGGCAGATATCATGCAGACCTACCCTCGAGAACTCGAAGCAGGTATCGTTCGTCTCGCTCAGATGTCACGAGCCGTCGGTATCCATCTCATGCTTTCAACACAACGACCGTCTGTAAACGTTATTACCGGTCTTATTAAAGCCAACATCCCTGCTCGCCTCGCTCTTCAGGTGGCGTCTCAGATCGATTCACGCACCATTCTCGATCAGCCAGGTGCGGAAAAACTTCTCGGACAAGGAGACATGCTCTATTTAGGTGGCGAAATGTCTAAGCCCACACGTATACAGTGTGCATACATCTCTGAAAGCGAGGTAAAGAAGGTTGTGAAGTTCCTTATCGACAGTCATATAGACGAACTCAATGATGAAATCAACCTTACGGATTCTGCTGTAAAGAGTGATGGAGCAATATTCTCTGCAACACTCGATGACATGGGAACAGATGAACCAGGTGAAGATGACGACATGTACGATGAAGCAAAACGTGTCGTTATCGAAGCAGGTAAAGCATCTACGTCATACATTCAAAGAAAACTTCGTGTTGGATATTCACGTGCAGCACGACTCATGGATCTTCTTCAGGAACGAGGTGTTATCGGTGAAGCTGACGGCTCAAAACCTCGACCAGTGATCCTTACTGGTGCCGCAACCCCTACACCTACACAAGCCCCAATTAATCCACAGAGCGACGAGGAGAATTTATAATTCCTTTAACAGCCATCTGACAGAATAATCCGAGAAGCACATGACCGACCGCCGAAAAGTAAAATTATGGGTAAGAATATGGATAGCTATCGGAGCCATCTCTCTTATTGTTGGTTATGGTGCTTTTAGAGCCAAGAGTCTTGTAGAAGGTCCTTACATAGACATCACCTCCCCTCTTAATGGGGCCACGTCGACAGAATCACTTATTACCGTAAGAGGTTCTGCAAAAAATATTTCGTTCCTGACACTCAACGGGAATAAAATATTTACCGATGAGTCGGGGGTGTTTACAGAAAAGATACTTCTTTCCTACGGATATAATATAATGACGCTCGAGGCAAAAGATCGGTTCGGCAGGACGGCACAAAAGACGTTACAGCTAATCTATAAATAATATGGCAAAAAAAGAAAAGAAAGGTTCAGAAGTAAAAGAAGTTGCGGAGAAGATAATCGGAACAGATGGTGAAGAAATTGTTGCAAAGAAGGCGGCGCCTAACATGGACGACACCCTTGCAGCTATCCGAACAAAGTTCGGTGACGAGTCAATTATGAAACTCGGTGAAAAGCCGAAGGTAAATATTAATGCTATTCCTACAGGCTCTATTGGACTCGATGCCGCCCTCGGTATTGGAGGTGTTCCCCGTGGACGTATCATTGAAATCTATGGACCTGAATCATCTGGAAAGACTACCCTCTCCCTTCACATCATCGCTGAGGCACAAAAGACAGGTGGTATCTGCGCCTTCATCGACGCTGAACACGCAATGGATCCTGACTACTCTAAAAAGATTGGTGTAAAGATTGATGAGCTTTTGATTTCTCAGCCTGACACAGGTGAACAAGCTCTCGAGATCGTAGAGTCACTTGTACGTTCAGGGAAACTCGACGTTATTGTTATTGACTCTGTCGCTGCCCTCACCCCAAAGGATGAGATTGAGGGTGACATGGGTGCTTCACATATGGGCAAGCAGGCTCGCCTTATGTCACAGGCTCTTCGAAAGCTCACTGCAATTACCGCAAAGTCTAAGACCGTAGTTATCTTCATCAACCAGATTCGTATGCAGATTGGTGTGATGTTCGGAAATCCTGAAACCACTCCAGGTGGAAAGGCTTTGAAGTTCTACACATCTGTCCGCCTCGATATCCGACGCATCGCTCAGATAAAGAAGGGTGAAGAGATCGTCGGAGGCCGCGTACGTGTAAAGGTAGTAAAGAACAAGGTCGCTGCCCCATTCAAGCAGACTGAATTTGATCTTATGTACAACGAAGGAATTTCTCGTGAAGGTGAAATCATTGCCCTCGGTGAAAGCCACGGAATCATTGCAAAATCCGGTGCTTCATACTCATACCAGCCTGAAGGTGGTGAAAAGCTTCCTCTCGGTCGTGGATACGACGCTACTCGACAGTTCCTCAAAGAAAACACAAAAATCACGAGTGAAATCTTGAAGAAGATCCGAGAAAAACTGAAGGAAATTTAAACAAAGATAGATCTTAGAAAAAACTGCCATTGAGCAGTTTTTTCTTTAATTATTTGCTACCATAAACAAATGTTAAAGACACAGCACAAGAAGATAATCGCGTTTATAGCCGTCATATTCATCCTTTTCTTATGGTTTGGCGGTATTAACAAAAGCGACCTTTATTCAGACAACGCACTCAATTCATTTAGAGCCTATGGATGGTTTGATCGACTTCTGGGCGGGCAACAAGCTCCTATTGACTGGCTTGGCCATATCCCCTCTTGGGCGCTACTTTCATTCCATGATGCACCTCCAGTAGCCTTCATGCTCCAGAATATTTCTTTTACTTTTTTCGGAGGATCGCCTTTTGGCGCCCGTGCACCTTTTGTGTTTGCTGGATTAATTTCTGTATTGGCACTCTGTATTGCAGTCAAAAGAATCGTTGGAACAGAAAAGGCCATCTGGGCAGCCTGTCTGTTAGCAATCAACTCGTATGCAGTATGGGCGGGTCTCGCAGGTTATCTTGAAGGAATTGAACAACTTTTTATAATCACATCCCTCTTCGCGTTATATTTCCTGACCACGAATGAAGATGCAAAACCGCACTGGCTCTATATAGGTGCAGCAAGTTCTGCGTTGGCGTGTATGACAAAGTACACCGCAATATTTATATTTCTTCCAGCTCTCTTTGCACTCATTAGATACCGAAAGAATGTACTTGGCAGTTTTAGAACAAAAGAGTGGTCTATAGCCTTAAGTATATTTATTGTAATAATCCTGCCTGTTGTTATATATAACATCGCAATGTACCAAGAGCGCGGACATTTTGACGCAGCTCTTTCCTCGATCGTCGGTATGCATCCGGCGGATTTTTCAGCAATATCAAGTCGCGGTATTGATTTTAATCCGCTTAAAAATATCTCTTCAACATTCTCATCTTTTGCTGAAAACAACTCATTCGGCTTCTCGCTTCTCTCAGCATTATCAGTGCTTTGGATTATTTATAAATGTATCAGAAGAACTTCGGATCGATTCGAAGAACACACCCTCTCGTTTTTTTTATCATTCTTGTTGATGTCTGCATTTTTTTCTGGAGGAACACGTTTCGATTCAGTTCTAACACCGATCATCGCTATCCTTACCGCCCTGGCTGTTTGTGATTGGAAAAACCGCACAAGGGAGAGTAAGAGATATATCCTTGTAGGTACAATAGTGCTCATCTGCGTATTTGAAGCATTCTATGCAATAAACACAAACATCTTGGTTAAACCAATTGGAGTACACGGTGTTTTCTACTCAAAATCAAAACTCTCAGATTATGGCTTTAACGAGCTTGATTCATACTTACGTAAAAATGTAATAACCCGGCTTCCTTTAAAAAAATCTATTCGGTCGCCAAAAGATTTGAACTTCACAAATAAAGACGTTGCAGGTAGAAGTGTTGTTATATACGACGACAGAATTAATTGGTTTGCACAGAATTGGTACTTCCTTAGGTACATCAACTACCACGCAGTCCCTATCCTATCAGATGTTTATTTCGATCCAACACAGGGCGGAGTTAATCTCATAGACTTGGTAGCAATCAGCCGTAAAGACCTTTATGTTATATCTCCTATTTCAAAAGAGGTGCTAGATACAAAACGTATAATTCCAGCCGGACAAATCGACCTCGTAGATAAATTTGTGGAAGCGCTCGAAGAGGAAAAGATACAGGGTGATATTATAAAAAACCTTGCAGGTAAAGAGATGTTTAAGGTTTACAGAGTTCCCTCTGAACGGCTTTTAAAGGTCCAGTAAGAATTGAAAAGATAGTTAACAATCATTGCAGGCACTATTCCTGCAGCCTGATTAAAGAGTGGTGAAATATGAGGAAACACAGACGAAAGTGCTAAAAAAGTACCATAACTGATGACGAGCGAGCCTAAAGACACGATATTAAACTTAAGCCCTTTCATGTATATACCCTGTCCAGTATCACGCTTCTTGAATGTCCAAAAGTTGTTAAAAGCGAAATTAGAAATAATTGATAACTCAATTGCAATCGGCGAAGCGACAAACGGATGAATCCCGAAAAATATACAAAGTGAGAACGTGGAAAGATTAACTACCACCCCCGACAAACCAACAACAGAAAAACGTAAAAAGGTTTCAAATCTCTGAAGGCGTATCCACCAACAATTAAGAATAAACTCAATAACATCCTTAAGACCGAGTTTAGAAACACCTATAGTTCGCTCTCTGAAATCTACTGGAATTTCTTTAATTATGGCGCCTTGAACCCGAATGGCATGTAAAAGTGCCACCTGAAAAACATAACCTTGAACTTTCACTGCAGAAAAATCAACACTTTTAAGAATTCGTGCGTGAATGGCTCTAAATCCCGCCGTGCAATCTCTAATTGGATAAAGACCAGCAACGTACCGAGCAACCATGTTCCCCACTCTTGAATTAAGTTTTCTAACAATACCCCATTCTCTGGGGATGGTCCCTCCGGAAACATACCTGCTACCTATTACCATGTCAGCGTGGCCTAATCCTTCAATGAGACGTGGAATGTCATTTGGATCATGTGAAAAATCTGCATCCATCTGAATAACACAGTCGGCTTTAAGTGTAGCAAGAGCATAACTTATCCCCCGAATATAGGCAGCGCCGAGACCAACTTTCTTTCCAGAAACTATGGATAGGCTTGAATATGTTTTCTGTAAAGCATGAACAATGTCAGCGGTTCCATCAGGAGATGAGTCGTCTACAACAAGTATGCCAAGAGAGTTTTCCTTACTCACGTCAACAGAAAACACAGCCTTTATAATGTCAGCAATCGTGCCAGACTCGTTGTAAGTGGGTATGACCGCAATTATTTTCATAGATAGAGGATACCTAAAGTATAACAAAAAGACTACCTAAAAATCCCGACATGGTCGGGATTTTTAGTGCTTGGTTTATATGTTACAAAGAACGATTCCGCGAATCAGCATACGAAATAAGGGATAAAAATAAGATAAAGATGCGCTGGTAGACAAGTTCCCTCTCTTAGGCTAGGATAAAGCCCTATTAAGCCATATTATAAAAACCTATGTCGATGCTCGATTACAGTGAAATAACAGTTCGAAAATACATTGTTTACGAAAGTGAACCGTACGAGGTGCTTGAAAACCACATCTTTCGTATGCAGCAGCGAAAGCCTCAGAACAAGACCAAAATCAAAAACCTCCTCACAGGACGAATTTCTGATGTTACTTTCCACGCAGCCGACAAAGTAGAAGAAGCTGAAATTAATACTCGAGAAGCAAAGTTTCTCTACAATTCAAAGAACGAATGGTGGTTCGTTGATCCAGAAGTTGCTTCTAAGCGTTTCAAAATTTCTGAAGAGCTCCTCGGCATAAAGACAAAGTTTCTCCAGGCAAATTCAATTTACGATCTTCAGGTATACATTGCTCCAGGTGCGGATGAAGATGATGGCATTATCTTTGACATCAGACTTCCTGCGACAGTTGACCTTGAAGTTGTTGAAGCTCCTCCAGGTATCAAGGGTGACACCGCTCGCGGTGGTGGTAAGCAGATTATCCTTAAGGGCGGACTCGTCGTTACAGCTCCCCTCTTCGTAAACGTTGGTGATGTTGTTAAGGTAAACACCGATACAGGTGAATACCGAGAACGATTGACGAAGTAGTATTTGAAAAAATAAAACAAAAGAACGGCACCCGAAGGGCGCCGTTCTTTTGTTTTACTATCGAGCGATGTATGGGAGAAGTCCCATGAATCGTGCTCGCTTTACCGCTTCAGCCAACTTTCGCTGATTTGTAGCAGAAACGCTGCTGCGCTTCTTGCTCAAGATTCGAGCGTGGGGATTGAGGAACTTTTTCAAGATCTCAGTATCCTTATAGTCGATGTGCTGAATGTTGTTCTGTTTGAAGAAACATTGCTTGCTCATAATTTTAAATTAAACTTTTAGAATGGAATATCTTCTGGATTGATGTCTTCTGATGGATAGTCGATGGTGTCGACAGCATCTTTCTTGGCTGGTGCTGAAGCAGATTTTGAACCTGATTCAGATGGAGCTGATGAAGCACCTGCCCCACCGCTAAATCCTCCTGCCTTTGGTCCGAACTGAACTGATTCTGCGACGATTTCGGTACGGTACTTTTTCTCGCCCGTTGCCTTGTCATCCCATGATCGTGTCTGGATTCGTCCTTCGATCATTACCTGCTGACCTTTTTTAAGGTACTGGGCTGATGTTTCTGCCTGACGACCGAACACCACAACATTGTGGAAATCCGATGCTTCCTGCTTTGCACCTGCTTTGTCCTTCCATACGCGATTTGTCGCAAGCGACAATGAAGCTACCTGCATTCCTGTTGGGAGTGCCTTTAACTCTGGATCACGTGTGAGATTACCGATAATGATTGCTTTGTTGAGATACATACTGTGTGTGAACTAACGTTAGTAAAGTAAACCAAGCTTGATCTATTTTACCACACCAAAAACTTTCCTACTTTAGGCAACAACCTTGTCTGCTTCAGGAGCTTCTTTTGGAGCTTCTACCTTTGCATCGTCTGCTACCTTCTCTTCTGGTGGCAAGATCTTTGCACCGTAGAGTGTGTTTTCAGCAACAGTCTTTACAAGGAGGTAACGGAGAACTTTCTCGTTTGCATCCATAGCCTTCTTGATTTCAAGAACTGCTTCAGCGCTTGCCTCAAACTTGATCCAGCCAAAGTGTGCTGTATCGTATTTATGTCGTGCTGGACCAATTGCCTTTACCATCTGGTAAGCAAGGTTTCGGAGCTTAGGAAATTCCTCAGCTATGATCGTCGCATTGTTTCCGGCAAGAACCGCTTTGATAGCGTCTACCTCTGCAGGTAGTTTCTCTGGGGAAACAGCGGGAACGATGTGGAAACCCACTTCGTAGACGGTGCCTGCCGTCTTAACTGTCTCTTTTGTCATTGTTTTTATGACTAAGCTTATAAATTCGTCTGACTAACCTTGCATTAAGCCGTTTTCTTGGCAGAAAACTTATCCAAAGCAAGTACGGACTAGATTACCAGAAAACCTCGATTTTGCAAGGATTGAATGAAAATATGGGAATAAAAAGCGCCCGCCTAGAAGGCGGGCGCGAATACGGTATCAGCGGAACCAACCGTGGGTAAAACCAAACACACCCACCTCCCCTCCAACAAGGAGGATACCCAGGAGAATAAGGAGCCAAAGAGGGGCCTTGTCCTCGGGTCGGTTCTTGAACCGTTTCCATTGGTCAGTGTTTGACTCTTGGTCATTCATCCGAATAGTTCTGGATCAAGGGTTAACTGTAGTCGTGAAGAAATTCACGGCTTCTCAGAACTGATACTACTCCCCCATTCTAGACTGTCAATTTAAAAAGGTTAAAGGCGTTTTGTACGAGTTGTCGTTTTACATCATCAATGTGACCACCTTTGATGTCAGCAATCTTGTGTGCGATATGAATTACAAAGGAAGGTTCGTTTCTTTTACCTCGTTCTGGCACCGGTGCGACATAGGGACAATCGGTTTCAGACATGATGCGTTCGACCGGCGTCGCGTTGATGAGCTCGGTATACTGCTTGGCAAATGTTGCGACGCCGGTAAATGACAAATGAAAACCAAGAGCGAGAAACGCTCGTGCGTCATCGACACTACCTGCAAAGAAGTGACAATCTCCCCGCAATCGTTCTGGCCCCCAGCCTTTAAAATGGCCTTGGCTGAGCTTTTCACGGTATTCGGTAAGTATGTCGAGCACCTCGCTATAAGCCTGTCTAACGTGAAGCATGAGCGGTAAATCGCATTCTAAAGCCAGCTCTATCTGACCCCTGAAAGCTTCTATTTGCCTTGTACGTTCGAGTTCGGTTGGCATACGGTAAAAGTCCAAACCGCACTCTCCAATGCCCACAATCTTACTTTTACCTTTTGCACGATCATCGGCAATAAGCTTGCGATAAAATTCAATATCAAAGTTTTCCCCTCGTGACGTAAACACCTTTCCTCCCTCTCCCAATTCTTCAACATCATGAAACGACGGATTTACATGCACAGGATGAAGTCCGACAATCGCATACACACCCACGGGAAATTCATGTGTCATCTCCACCGCTTTTTTTGAAGTAGCCTGCTGAGTTCCAATATTTATCATCCACACAGAAGCATCGAGAGCGCGTTTAATCACCTCTGCCCTATCAGCATCAAAGGCTGTAAAGTTCGTATGAGCGTGTATGTCTATGTAGAGAGGTTTTTCTTGCATGTAAAAAGAATACGTGGAGTAGTGCAAAAAAGCCAGTAACTTTTTATAAAGATTTTAACTCTGCTTTTATATCATCATTCTAGACGAAGATTGATTGTCTTACGTCATGGGCATGCTGATGGCTCAGACCTCCAGTTTCATCACCTGGGGAGTTCGGGTTCGATCCCCGTCATGTCCATACACGACACTTGAATAGTCACCTGAAATTTATTAAGATTGGCTCGGTGATGAAACTGGGAAATAAAAGCCGCGCCGTAAGGCGCGGCTTTTATCTTTACTAATCCTTTCGCATGAAAAGCGGCGCATCAGGCATTTTGTGTTCAGTAACAAGCTTTTGAACAGTTTTTGCAGTCTGCGGCATCACCACTTCAAGCATTACAGCAATCGCATGCACACGACGTACAAGATCACTAATAATCTCCTGCGCGGCAGCTTTATCTGTCTTTACGAGTTTAAAAGGAGCCTTCTCCTGAATCATCTGATCAGCATCAGTAATGTGTTTCCAAATAACGTTTACCGCCGCCTGAATATCAAATCCATCAAGAGCTTTTTTAAATTCGGGAGAAAGTACGTCATCTGAAATCTGTACTGGCGCCTCAAGATTGGTTGTCGCCATCTTCATGACACGAGAAACAAGATTCCCCAACCCATTAGCAAGCGCCGTGTTATACGCACCCTTGAACCGTTCCATAGTAAACGGAGAATCTTCAAAAGATCCGATCTCGCGACATACGAAATAGCGTAGAACCTCATCACCGCGACCGTTGGTCACCGCATCATATTCAGTAACAACATCAAAAGGATTGATTACATTGCCGAGTGACTTCGACATTTTTACACCTCCATCCCCTGTTACGAAACCATTCACCACCACCGTATTCGTCGAAGGAAGTTCAGCTGCTAAAAGCATTGCTTGCCACATCACAGACTGGAATCGCGTATTGTCTTTACCACAGTACTGCACCGGTGTTCCGTTCTTCCAGAACTTTTCAAAATCAACAGACTTCTCTGGCCAACCCAACGTTGAAATATAGCTTACGAGCGCATCAAACCACACATACATGACGTGATCTGCGTCGTTTGGAACAGGTACACCCCACGCCATCTTTGTTTTGAGTCGTGAAATACTAAAGTCTTCAAGCCCTCTCTTTATAAACTCTCGCATTTCATTAAGGCGAAACTCCGGTACGACTTGGAACTTTCGTGCGTCATAAAGCGCAATCAATTTGTCGCCAAACTCAGAAAATTTAAAGAAATAGTTTTCTTCGTCACGAATCTCAAGGTCGCGATTCTGATGAATCGCACAACGTCCATTCACAAGCTCTGAATCTGTTTTATTTTCCTCACAACCAACACAGTATTTTGTCTTGTAGTTTTTTTTGTATATAAAACCATTGTTGTAGACTCGCATCCAGAATTCCTGAGCAGCTTTTTCGTGATGTGCATCAGTCGTTCGGATAAAGTGAATGCCTGAACTGATACCGAGCTTTGGCAAAAGCTCACGGAACCGTGCAGCATGCTTATCAACATATGTCTTTACTGGTATCCCTTCTTTCTCAGCTGCTTCAAAAAGCTTCTGGCCATGTTCGTCAGTACCAGTGTTAAAGAAGACATCAAAGCCTGAAATCGTCTTGTAGCGAGCTATGACATCCGCACGAATGATTTCCATAGCAAAACCAACATGAGGTTCTGCATTCACGTACGGAAGTGTAGTGGTGATATAAAAAGGCTTTTTCATAGATAGATTAAGACTATAGGTTTACAGGTGAAAAGTCTAACAAAGTTTAGAGAGGCTTTGCCGCCTTCTTATCCTTTTGGAGGTCATCGAGAAATTCAACAAGCATCGCCGACACAGGTACAGAAAGAATGATTCCAAGGAATCCAGCGAGCTTAAATCCGACCAAGAGCGACAGGATAACAAGTATTGGTGGAACACCCACAATCTTCTTTACCACAAGAGGATAAATCAAGTGATTTTCAAACTGATGGATGACGAGATACAAGATACCTACAATTAATGCTGACGAAGCGCCCATGTCGTTGTATGAGACCGCCACCGCAGGCACCGCTGCAATAATTGGTCCAAACAACGGAATGGTTTCCATCACCGCCGCAAGCACCGCAAAGAGAAGTGCATTGCGGACGCCCACAACCATGAGCACAAGGTATACCAAAATACCCACGAGTAGCGCCAGCACAATTTGCCCCTGCATCCAGAGCCCTATCTTTACCTGTGTTCTCTTCCAGAGGTTAATTACATAGCTCTCATTTTTGTCAGGAATAACTATACGCAAAAACTTCTCAACCCCATCTTCTTGTACTGCAAGGTAGAAAGAAAGCACCGCGATCAAAATAAATGAAAGAATACCTCCAAAAATCGAACTAGCGGAATGAACAAACCCAGCTGACACAGAATTTATCGCTTCATTAATGCTGGTGACCACACCCTGAATAGAAGAAGTGTTGTTAACTGTGCTCAATGCCTGCCGAGACTCTGCAATCCCCTGCACCATGTTTGTTGCGACGGTCTTTGATCGATCGGTCGTTTCTTCATCGAGAGGGTTCCACAGTGAAGAAGATTCGAGATATTGAGGAACCTTACTCAAAAATTCAGATGAATCCTGCAAAAGTTGTGGAACAACAGTGTAGAAAGAACCTACCAAAACACCAGCTATGATTATATAAACAATGAGCGCAGAAAAGACACGGTATATACCATGCTTCATAAACCATTGAATAAAAGGCTCAACAGAAGATGCAATAACCACTGCCGTAAGGACTACAAGAACAAGGTCCTTCAGCGTAAAAACCACAATGGCCAATATAACCAAAAGAATGGCCTTAACTATAGTACCTGTGGTTATTTCTATTCGAGTGTCTTTCATAACGCTAATGATACTACAAAACTTTTTTTATCCCTTCTTTATCTATCCCCTTTCCAATAACAGCAACGGTGAGCTTTTTAGAGTCAAAAATAATTCGGGCAACACGCATAATATCTTCTAGTGAAATTGCCTCGTATATTTTTTCAAAATCTGAGGGCTCCAGCATGGTGCCGTTTATAACTTCTTGATCTGCATAGAAATCAGCCACATCATCAGATGTTTCAAGACCCATTATTCTGTGAGCTCGCATGAATTCTTTAATCTTTGAAAATTCGGTGTCTGATACGAGTTCATTTTTAAGTTTTTCAGTCTCTTTGAGAATTGCATCGATGATTTCAACAACACGTTCTGATGTCGTCCCAGTAGATATAGCAAAAGAACCAAAGCTCTTGTATGTATGATGGCCGGCACCGATGTAGTACCCAGAACCCATCTCCTCGCGAAGTTTTATAAAGAGGCGTGAACTCATACCACCACGCAAAATGTTTGTGATAACTCGTGCCACATAACGATCGTTACTCTCGTGCGGGAAAGTTCTCCACGACAAAATAATATGCGCCTGATCAGTGTCTTTATCAATAAAGACCGTCTCGGGCCCAGCTTGTTCCCTGTCGTGTGTAAGAAACTCTGGTTGCGCAGGTATATTTGAAAGGTCAGAAAAAGTTTCAGTTGCCCAGGCAATCATTTCTTTTTCACCTATTCCTCCGGCGATAGTAATAACTGTGTTTGGGCCCGTGTACTGAGACTTTTGATATGCAACGATAGCGTCGCGAGTGATTGCTCCGACAGTTTCTTTTGTTCCCAACACATCTCGTTCTGCTGGCTCTCCCTTGTACATATGTTTTATGAGGGCCTCAGAAATTTTCTCTTGAGGATCATCTGCATACATGTCGATTTCACCCATCACCACGCCTTTCTCTTTTTTAATTTCAGCTTCAGGAAAAACAGAATTTTTAAAGATGTCAGCACACACGTCTGCAATTTTCAGGAAGTGTCGCACATCTGCTTTTGCCCAATACCCTGTTACCTGACGTGAGGTAAACGCATTGTATACAGCACCAATAGAATCGAGCTCAGTTGTAATATCTCGAGGTGACGGTCGCTTTACTGTACCTTTGAAACAGACATGTTCAAGAAAATGCGAAAGCCCCGACTGTTCCGCAGTTTCGTAAAAGGCTCCTGTTGCAACGTTTATCATGACCGTCACCGTTGGATTCCCCTGCATCGGAATAGTCACAATGCGCACACCGTTTGGAAGAGTGGTTTTTGTAGGATGCATATTAATTCTTAGATATTACTTACCCAACTTCTGCTCGAGGTATGAGACGAGGTCTTTGAGAGCAATCTTTTCCTGCGCCCCTGCATCTCGATCACGAACAGTCACAGGACTACCGTCCTTTTCAATAGTTTCAAAATCAACTGTCACACAGTACGGTGTACCAATTTCATCCTGTCGGCGGTAGCGCTTCCCGATTGAGCCCGTCTCATCATATTCAACAGCACCAAATTCTTTACGGAGAACTTTATACAATTCCTGAGCTTTACCCGTGAGCGCTTCTTTATTTTTAAGAAGTGGAAACACTGCGATTTTAATAGGAGCAACAGCTGAAGCAAGTTTCAAATACACGCGTTTTTCCCCACCCAATTCATCCTCGGTATATGCCTGTGATAACACAGCCAATACAAGTCGGTCGAGTCCGAACGTAGGTTCAATGCAGTGCGGAATAAAACGTTCTTTTGATTCCTCATCAAAGTACGAGAGATCGGTACCACTCGCATTCGTATGTGCTTTCAAATCGTAATCAGTTCGATACGCAAGACCAAGGAGCTCTTTCTGCCCAAAAGGAAAATCAAACTCGGTATCGATTGAACGCTTTGAATAGTGAGCACGGTCCGCTGGATCAATCTCGATTTTATGAATCTTTGCTGCGTCGAGTCCAATGTCAGCAAGCAATGCCAACTGTTCTGCATACAACGCATCAATCATTTCATTTACCGCCTTTTCGTTTCGAGGGTCGACAAAATACTCTATTTCCATCTGTTCGAATTCACGAGTACGGAAGATAAAGTCGCGAGGAGCAATTTCATTTCGAAACGCCTTTCCAATCTGAGCCATACCGAATGGCAAACGAGGGTGGAAGGTATCCATGATGTTTTTAAAGTTCACAAACATACCCTGTGCTGTTTCTGGACGGAGGTATGAAACAGCAGTCTCATCCTCCATGGCACCCACATGAGTTTTAAACATCATGTTGAATTGCTTTACATCTGAAAGGTCGTTACCATCAGGACTTTTGATTTTCTTTTCTTTGAGAGCGGCCGACATCATATCAAGCGTCATACCCTTTGGATCTACACCCGCCTCTTCGAGAAGATGGTCTGCACGGAAGCGCTTCTTTGTTTTCTTGTCTTCAACCAACGGATCAGCAAATCCACCCACGTGTCCTGATGCTTTCCAGACATTCTGGTTCATCAAAATAGCAGCATCCATACCGTACATGTCATCACGATCATCAACGAATCGCTTCCACCAAATCTTCTTTATATTGTTCTTAAGTGCAACGCCGAAAGGAGCGTAGTCCCAAGTACCCGCAAGACCGCCGTATATTTCAGAACCTTGGAATATGAATCCCCTTCTCTTTGCAAGAGAGATGATGTTTTCCATTACCTGATTTTTTTCTTCTTTCTTCATTGTATTGTTATTAAAGTTTTACTGAGTCACTAAGTCGTCGCCATTTTTATAAAGTGAATCTGTTGATGTTCGTGTCGAAAGTGCTGACGTAGAGTTTCGAAGTGTTGCACCTGTAAAGGTATCGGTTCCGATAAGTGTTGCTGTACCTATAACTTCTGGTGCTGTACCCTTTTGGTTTGCGCTTGGTCGAATAGCAACCTGGAAAGAAACCTGTCGAGCTCCGCTTCCCACAGTCGCATTTCGAGGCACTGCACCGACCACCCACGTAATATTTCCTCCATTCGAATCATATGTGAGCCCGGAATCCGCTGGAGATACAACATTTGTCCATGATACCTGGGGTGGCAAAGCGGCCGTAACACGTGCTCCAGTGATACTATTCGAAGTATTGGTTACTGTCCATATGACTGTATATGAGGTTACCTCATCAACCCTTGGTGGTATCGGACCCGTATTTGAGATTGGTCCTTGTCCTCGAAGCACTCGAGCAGAGAGGGCCATATTTGAAACGAGCTTAATTGAACGAGAAACACCTGAGGTAATTTCTGACGGCACACCGTTTTCATCAAGTCTGTCACCCTTTCCTGAAACAGAAACAGTAATAGAAGGGTTTTGCGGAATACTACCCGATGACGCATTCATTGATCGAACGTTAAAACCAACTCGGCCTGTACCACTCGGTGCAAGTGAATCAAATCCTGATGTTCTACCTGCTTCCCAGATAACAGTATTTGTAAGAGAGTCATAGTATCCACCATCAACACTCACAGAATTTTTATCCAAAACATTTCCGGAAAGTTTCGCTTCGATACGTGCGTTAGTTATTTTTGTAAGGCTGTTATTGGTCCATATAATCTCTGCACGTACTGTTCTTCCCGCCTCTGTCGTCGCGTCTCCTCTGTTTCCATCGAGGGTAAGATCGAGTCCAAGGAATGGGCGCTCGATGGTAAATGTGTGATTACGAGAAATAATATTTGTAGCTATTTCACGCTCGTCTGTATCACTCTGAATACCAACATGCGCTTTAACTGTCTTTGATTCTTCATCCTGGCCTTCGGCAGACGCCTTGAGGGTAATAACCTTCTTTGCTCCAGGAGCCAAATCCCCAATACGCCAAATACCGTCACCAAACGTAGCGGCAGGTGAAGCCGAGAGAACAGTAAATCCAAAAGGATATTCGAGTGAGAGTAAAAGATTCTTTATCACTGACGTGGTGTTTGAAGACACGGTGACCTTGATATCTGATGCCTGACCGCCAAGTATTTTACCCCTTGCATCTATCGAAACAGTAACCGGCGAAGAAGAAATGCTTATAATATATGATTTCTCTTTAACAAAAATTGCATTTGAGTTTGCAGTGCGATATTCAGCAGCAAAACGTATTTCACGCTTGTCCCCTTCCTCGCCATACATGAGAGATGAAAGTGTTTTCTGAACTAGAGATTGCGATTTGATGTCACCTAAAGAAAGTCTGAATTTTGATATGTCTTTTGCAGGGTCAGTAACATCTTTTGATCCTGCGGGATACTCAACAATCAAATCAACCAACTGAATATCAGTCGAGTTTTTATTTACCACAGATATATTTAAAGAAAGAGGTTCACCTCCACCAATAGAAGCTGGACCTTCCACCAAAATATCTACATTGTCAGCCGAGACAAAGTTTTTTCCTCCAAAAAATGTGTACCCCGCAACGGCCGCAGCAACAAGAAAGAAAAAGAATGAGGCAATAAATACAATGTGATACGCCTTTCGTGTTTTATGTATCGTATACGGTGCCGAGACAGGTTCGGTTGATTCTGGTGCTACCCACGACTCAGGAACCACACTCTTTTGTGGGTGAATATCGTGACGTGGAGCATCTCCAAAAGAATCATTTCTTGAATATAGGCCTTTTTTAAGGCGGTCCAAAGGACTTCTTTTCTCACTTTCAAACATGGTGGAATTATACCATTGAGACGTAGAAATCCCACGTTAGAGCTGGCTTTCTTTAAGTGCCTTATTGATTTCAGCTATTACCTCCCTCTTCTTTGCCTTAACTGCCTCCAAATCAGAAAGTGATGGTTTTGTATCGCGACCAATACCAACAAGAACTTTTGGATCGATATACCCAAGAGTTGAGAGGACGTGAATGAGAACAAGAGACTCGAATGCAATCATATCCTCAGGTGCTTCGCTCTCCATTCCCTGCATCATAAAAACTAGCGTACTAAATAAGCCAGGATTTTTTTCTTCTCCCTGAACAAGTCGGCGCATCAAATTGAGCACTCGAGCATACACCCTATTAAATCGAGCATTATTGAGCTTTTCAGTCGCCCCAGTTAGTCGCCAAATCTCTTTTCCACGTACCAATGAGAATGTTGCAAAAGAATACTCTTCAAGATTGAAGCGTAGTTTTGAGGTTAAAAGTCGAACACTCTGTGCTTTAGCAAAAATGAGACCAAAGTCCTCGGTATATATATGATAGATCTTTGAAGCCTCACCAGAGGGCGCGCTCCCAAGAATAAAACCTCGAGTTGTATAAACCGCATATGACATCTGTTAATTGTAACAAAGATTCAACTTGCAAATGTCCTATATTTCAGGTAGAACTGTGCCTAACACGGTCTTCGTCAGCAAACGTCAGAATTGCAGATCACTCTAATTATGAACCCATTCCTCCTCGTTATTGTCGGTCCTTTTGCGGCGGGTAAAACCACTATAGCCAACGGACTCACCCAATCACTCAAGTTCAAAAAAAGTGTCACTATGACAACAAGATCTCCCCGTCCTGGCGAGGTCGATGGTGTCGATTATTTCTTCACCACTCGAGAGAAGTTTGTTGAACTTGAAAAATCAGGAGAGTTCATTGAGACAGCAACCATCAATGAACACTTCTACGGCACACGCCTTGCGACCATCAACGATGCCCTTAAAAAGGGCGATCACCTCATCCTCACAATTGATATCCAGGGCTACGAAAGCTTGTTACGAAGTGAAGATGATCGGATAAAACAAGCCCTGCGCAGTATTTTTGTTACAGCACCATTAGAAGATCTTGTGGCGCGAGCAATCAACAGGCCGGGCGGTATGGCCGACGAGGAGCTTGGTCGCAGGACCAGGCGCTCGCTCAGCGAGATTAAGCGTGCGCGCAAACTGAACTTCAACAAAACGCTGCAAAATCTCGATGGTGAGTTCGATGACAATATAGCTCTTCTGACACACCTTGTTCAACGTTGGTTAATCGATATGGAAACAGTTCGATAACCAACGCAAACCGCGGACTCTTGTCCGCGGTTTTTTTATTATACCTCTTGGGTATATGATTACCTCTTAAATCCAATCTTGAATCTGTATTCTTCAACCACAAGCTCATTTGCATGTGGAAGGTGCGTGTATTCAACACCAGTAACGAGTGTCACCTTTTTAATATCATGAAGGAATGCATGAACAAGTTCTTTTGCCTTTTCATCTGAATCAAGGATGAGCACAACCTTGTCCCCCACGGTGAGACCCTCTGTCTTTCTTAATTCCTGAATTGCACGGATGAGGTCACGAGCAACACCTTCCTTTCGAAGCGATTCTGAAACTTTCGTATCAAGAAGAACGTCGCTCTCTATTTTTTCATCCACAACAACTTCTTTTACGTTCACTTCGTCTTTAATAAGATCCAAGAATTCAGGCGTAAGGGTTTTTACCTTTACTGAAAGTGCTGCAAGAGGCTGACGTACTTTAAGATTCGCCTTTGCACGCTGTTCAAGACCAAGTGTTACCAATCGTCGAACTTCAGACATGTTTGAAATCACCTCTGCATCATGGTTCTTGTACTCTGGCCAAGATTCTAAATGAACACTCTGGCTTTCTGCATGTGCCTTTACCCTACCGAACAAATATTCAGCGTAGAACGGAAGAATAGGTGCTGATATTTTAGCGAATTCTCTCAGAACATACCGTGTTGTAGCGAGGGCGGCCGCTTTGTCTGAAGCATCATCTGATTTAAATCGATCTCGAGAACGGCGTGTGTACCATGTTGAAAGATCATCAACAAAAGTCATGAGCGGTCGTGCAGCTTTATCTATCTGATACTTATCGAGTCCTTCGGTCATTGCTACCTGAGTCTCGACGAGACGTGCAACAATCCATCGATCAAGAACATTTGAAGACGTGTTGGTAACAGGTATCTGAGACGCATTTTCATCCGCGTACAATTCATAGAACGAAAGCACGTTATCAAGTCGCTGGAGAAGTTTCTTTGAAATATCATCAACACCCTTCTCTACAAAGCAGAGATCTTGAGCGGCAACAACCGGTGAAGATAACAAGTAGTAACGGAGTGAGTCTGAACCATATTTGCCGATAACTTCCATTGGGTCTGGATAGTTTTTAAGACGCTTCGACATTTTTTCACCATTCTCAGCCAAAATAATTCCGTTAACAATAACGTTCTTGTACGGGCTTGTATTAAAGAGTCCAACACCAAGCACAAGCATTGAGTAGAACCACCCACGTGTCTGATCAAGACCTTCTGCTATAAAGTCAGCGGGAAAACCGATCTTCTTTTTAAAGAGACTTCCCTTTGGATCAAAATGGCTCTGTCGTGAGCCGTGATAATACGCCTCACCGTATGGCATAGCACCTGACTCGAACCAGCAGTCAAAAACTTCAGCAACGCGAACGAGCTGTTCCCCATCTGGCCCAACACACTCCACTCGATCTATAAATGGTCGGTGAAGATCGAGATCGAAACTATCATTGTGAGGCAGTCGGACAAACTCGAGTGGATGCATTTCTGCAGTTGTCTGGAAATAACGTCGCTCGTCATGAAAGACCTTGTCTTCTCCGGCAGTTGCATCAATACCATGGAGTAAGTTGTTGAGCGGTGAACCATGACTTATGATCAATATTCGTTTACCTGAATACTTTTTGTCGATGTCATAGAGAGCCTCAAAAACACGCTTCTTTAAATCAGCTGGTCTTTCCATTCCAGGGAAAAATCCCTGTGAGCGGACATGTGATTCGGTGTCTCGCCAAAGCTTTCCTTCTCTGTCGGGGCCAACACTGTACTCACGAAGTCGAACATCGTAGACAATTTCGTTTGAATCCATACCGCAGGCTTCAGCAACGATTCGTGCGGTTTCTTTAGTACGCATGAAATCAGAAGCGATAATTACATCGATTCCCATTTTCGCAATCTTTTGTGCTTGAGCAGCAACTTCGCTACGTCCTTTTTCTGTAAGGTGATATTTATCGAGCACTTCAGAGTTTGAAACACCAAGCACATTACACTCTGCTTCTCCGTGACGGAGCAGTGTATATGAGTTACCTGATTTCTTTATGAGATCTGAAAGTTCGTCGAGAGTTCCTACAGGATAGAGCGTACCTGAATTTATCCCCTTCCACGCAGGAATCGGTGCACCCCAGAATCGTGAACGAGATATTGCCCAGTCGCGTGCATTTTCAAGCCACTTACCAAAGCGCCCATCTCGAATATCATTCGGTGTCCAAGAAACTTTCTTATTTGCAGCAACGAGTTTGTCTTTAAAATCTGTAACCTTAACAAACCACGAAGACGCAGCGTAATTAAGAAGAGGTGTATCACATCTCCAGCAATGAGGATATGAGTGGATTATTTTCTTCTTTTCAAAAAGAAAACCGTTGTGCGCCAACCATTTTATTACTTCAATGTCGGTCTTCTGGTGATCTCCGGTTGCTGCACCTTTTGGCTTTACCTCAAGTCCCACAAAGTCTCGTACTTCAGATTTGAAACGACCATCCATGCCTACATGCTGAACAAACGGAAGATTTTCTTTCTGTCCGAGCTTCATGTCATCTTCACCAAACGCAGGTGCAATATGCACTATTCCCGATCCATCGGTGGTAGTAACAAATTCCGCAGCGTAAACCTTGAAACCGTTTTCAACATTCTTTGTAGCGTTGGTGTTGTAGTATGAGAAAATTGGTTTGTACTCTGTACCAACAAGCGTTGAACCTTTTACAACCGTTGTAAGGTCATGATTCTTTCCAGCAAAAACATCTGCCACTCGATCACGAGCAACAATGTATGTCATACCTTCTGAGGTAACACGTGCATAATCAATATCTGCACCCACAGCAAGAGCTACGTTTCCAGGAAGAGTCCACGGAGTCGTCGTCCAGGCAATAAAATATGTACCTGGTTCTTTAGCCAGTTCAAGTTTTACGTACACCGAAATATCAGTGATGTCTTTATATCCCTGATTTACTTCAAAGTTTGAAAGTGTTGTTTCGCAACGAGGGCAAATCTGCATTGATTTGAAACCTTCGTACACGAGGCCTTTGTCATAGAGGTTTTTGAATACCCACCAAACAGACTGGGTGTAACCTGCATCCATGGTTCGGTAATCATTCTCCATATCAACCCAACGACCGATACGCGGAATTTGTTTTCGCCAATCGTCTGCATAACGAAGCACACTGTCCCCTGCTGCTTTATTAAACTTCTCGAGACCGTAATCTAGAATATCTTTTTTAGATTTGAGACCGAGTTCTTTTTCAATAAGGTTTTCTACAGGAAGACCGTGACAATCCCAACCCCATCGTCGTGCGACATGGTAACCCTGCATAGTTTTGTAGCGAGGGATTGTGTCTTTAATAAAGCTTGTAAGCATGTGGCCGTAGTGAGGCTGACCGTTTGCAAACGGAGGTCCATCATAAAATACAAATTCTTTACCCTTCTTCTCGAGTGACTTTGAAAAAATATCTTCTTTAGACCAGAACGCCAAAACCTTCTCTTCGATGTCGACGAGTTTGGTCTTTGGAGCTGTTACGGGCTTTGGTTTATCAATATCTGCCATAGAGGCTTAGATTAGCAATTTTTAGAGATTTTTGAAAGGAACTTACAAAAAAAAGACCCCTCCTATGAGGGATCAATGCGAGTCACAAAAATATCAGATGGCAACCAGGCAACTGTGAGTCTACACGAAAGATCCTGTAATAAAAATTTACGCCTCTTGAGAATTAGAATCGCTGCTCCATACTGATGGAACATGTCATTTCCTAACGCTATCAAACGATGTTTTCGTTTCAAGAACATCACCATTTCCGCGTGGTGATTCAAAAACAAACCCATTAGTTCCCGTGTCGTTGCATGCATGTTCGGGCGAACATTAAGCTGACCGAGAACGCCTAGTGTTGTAAGGGGCTTGTGCCCTTTCATACCCTTGAGCTGATAATGACTATATGCACTGTATCCGCCGTGCTTTTCAAAATCAGTTTTTGGAGTCCAACGTTGCTGATAGCGACCTACATCACGAACACCTGATTGTTGTAGCAAGAATTGAAAATTGTCAGTAGATGGATTAAAGGATTGAAATTTCTTTTTTTGGGCCGCTCGCTTTATAGCAAGGGCGCGTTCGATGAGGTCGCCCACGTTGAGCAAAAGCTCTCCGTAGACGGGTTGAAGCAATGCTTGTTGAGAGGTCATGTTTCATACTCATTCTCTCTATATCACCATAAAAGTCAAACAAAAGCCGGGCGGCCGCAGGCCGCCCGGCTTTTTGTCTTTACATTTTCTCCGGCACTTTCATTCCTAGAAGTTTCAATCCATTCTCGAGAACGATTCGAACCGCCTGTGTTGTAGCCACCTTTTGTGCTGATTCAGCATCTTCTTTGTTCACAATCTGAGTGTTGGCATACCAGGCATTAAACATAGAAGAGAGTTCAATCAAATATGTAGCAACATAATGAGGCGCCTTCTCGTACGCTGATCGTGTGACCACTTCCCCGAATCGTGAGAGGTGTCGTGTAAGTGGACTTGTTCCTTCATCTTTATTTGTAACAACAGGTTTTATTTTTTCCTTCTTTGCCTTTTCAAGAATAGATTGCGCACGTACTGCTGTGTACAAAAGATATGGACCAGAATCACCTTCAAATGAAATTGATTTATCGACGTCGTAAATAATATCTGATGAAGTGACCTGTTTGAGGATTGAGTATTTGATTGCAGCAACAGCAATAATTTCAGCAGTCTTCGCTTTTTGCTTGTCATCCATTTCGCGTTCATTGAGCTTTTCCATTACCATAGCCTCAATACTCTTTATAAGTGACTCTCCCGTAATCACATTTCCTGTTCGTGATGACATTTTTCCATCAGCAAAACGAAGCATACCGTGTGATACGTGCTCTGTGGCCTTTCGCGCTTCTGGTTCAATGAGTTCAAGCGCCTTCAAAACTACACGGAAATAATCAGCCTGCTCATTTGCAGTAACAATAATTGATTTATCTGCACGCACCTTCTTCCACTTCTTGGTATTGAGTCCAAGTTCTTTTGCTTCGTAGGTTGGGATACCCTGTGAGTTTATAAACACACGAGTGTGAAGTTTTGAATCAAACTTTTCACCTTTAAACACAACAGCTCCTTCTGATTTTTCGAATATCCCTTTTTCAAGAAATTCATTTACTAAGGCAACACCGTCATGAGCTACTTCGCTTTCAAGGTAGTAATAATCAAACTTTGTACCGAGCTTCTTATAGATTTCTTCAAAGTTAAGAAGGCTCCACTTTCGTCCAAGTTTATAGAGCTTCATAAGCCTTCTATCTTTTGCCTCAAAAATCTTTTTGTTGAGAGCTTCTATTTCTGTCTTTGCAACAGGATCTTCTTCGTAGGTTTTTGAGCCTTCAACATACGACCTACCTAGAAAGGCGACCCTCTCAGCCAAAGGTGCGCGCTTACCTGGCATTTCTGCCTCGTTTTTAAGAAGAGCCCACATGGTTTTTGCTACATGCATTCCAAAGTCACCTTGATAGCACATACGACGGACCTTTGCGCCTTGTGAGCTGATAAGTCGTGCGATTGATTCACCTATAGCATTCGACATGAGGTGTCCAATGTGAAATTCCTTAAAAGGATTTGGGTCAGTGTATTCAACCAACATCTTTCGGCCACGCCACTCGTTTGAGTTTCCATAGAGCTCCCCTCTTTTGAGGATCGCTTCTACCTCGGCAGTAAAAAATCTTTTTGAAAGATAAAAATTAATAAAGCCCGGACCCGCCATTTCTATTTTA
Source organism: Candidatus Parcubacteria bacterium (assembly GCA_039796155.1). Classification (GTDB taxonomy): domain Bacteria; phylum Patescibacteriota; class Minisyncoccia; order Phycocordibacterales; family UBA6065; genus UBA6065. Next base: position 79,605 of record JBDKKJ010000002.1, on the reverse strand, counting down.
TCCACTGATTCGATTCGTGTGTCGCGTAATGTGGTTACGATTTTCTCGGCCAGTTCACGTGGATTTGATTTGGTCTGTTTTGCGAGAGCAAGGGCAACGTTTGTTGCAAAGTCACCATTTACCGCATCAGCCGGATGTTCGAGCGTTATTTCAGGCGCGGTAATACCAAGCGACTTGAGCGCTACTTGTATCGCCGACTTTATTTTTATTTGAACGTCCATAATGTGTATACGTTTGAAAATTACTTTCCAGTGCTTCCAAAACCTCTGTCTCCCCGATCTGACTTCGATAAATCTTCTTCCTTTACCTCCTTAAACTTCACATCTTCATATGAGTGGATAATCATCTGAGCCACTTTGTGACCCGGTTCAAACGTATAAGGCTCTTTGCTGAGATTAAAAACTCCAACGTGCACTTCCCCGCGGTATCCTGAATCAATAACATTTCCATAAGTAATAATTCCGTGTTTGAAAGAAAGCCCGCTTTTTTCGTAAATAATACCCGTGCAACCTTTTGGAATTTCCATTTTGTAGCCGGTGTTAATAGAAGCTCTGCCCATAGATTCGATAGTGAGCCGCTCACTCACAAAAAGGTCAAAGCCGGCATCACCTTTTATTCCAAAACTTGGCGCCGGAACCTTGTCAGAAATCCTTACTACCTTGAGTGTCTTTCTCATATATCCAGTATATAGAAACCGCCTCAATCCACAAGGGAACGAACAAAAAAGCCCGCGACTGAAGGTCGCGGGCAAATCTAGATCAAATGTTTAATAGCGTTGAATATATTTTCGTGAATAGCTTCCCGAGAAAGAAGCTTTCCTTCTGGTGCGCACTCAACTTTTACCCAGTTATTTGCTCCCTTCACAATGGCGAGAGCACTCTGCTGAGATTCGAGCTGATGTCGTGTATCTTTTTCGGCACTGTCAGGCGCCTGACCCTTTTCGGCCGCACGCGCTCGTGCTAATTCAACCGAAATTTCTACCGGCACGTGAAGATACACAATGATGTCAGGACGAGGCAGACCAAAAATTTCAAACTCAAGCTTGTCGAGCCATGAGAGAAATTCTTGGCGAGCTTCCGGATCCTGAATCTTGCCACCCTGATGAATCTGGTTAGCGCTCACATAACGATCGAGTATCACAACATTGCCCTCTTCGAGCCACTTTCGAATCATCGGAAGTGTTTCAAAACGATCGGCTGCATAGAGCACAGAAGCGATTCGTGAATCGAGAGCAATGAAGTTGCCTCGCTTGCCATCAAGACATTCACGAATAAGTCCTCCAAGGTGGTTTGTGTTATACCTTGGAAAATCAGTCGTCTGTGCTTTGCGCATACGAGCAATCCTCTCGAGCAGAAGCTTTGTTTGTGTTGCTTTACCAGAACCATCACCACCATCAACGACTATCAAAACACCTTTCTTCCTCTTCTTAGAGAATAACGCGAAGATTGTTTGGAGAAGTGTTTTCATAATATCCGTACTGAGTATATCCCGTAATTATTTTTTGCGAAGCACCTTATCAATCTTGCGTGCGAGTGCCACCATATCCTTTTCTTTACGTCCGCGTGTTGTCTCCCCCGCTGTACCAAGTCTGATTCCTGATGGATCAATTGGAGAACGAGTGTCGTACGGAATTCCATTCTTATTCACAATGATTCCTGCTGCTTCAAGTTTGTCATTAGCTTCTTTACCACCCATACCTTTGCCATCCATCCACACATCAACAAGGATGAGGTGACTATCGGTACCTCCTGAAATGATTCTCCAACCGAGTTTTGAAAGTTCGTGAGCGAGAGCAGCAGCATTTTTTACAATCTGTTTTGCATATTTTTTAAAGGCAGGAGTCACTGCTTCTTTAAGAGCTACAGCAATAGCCGCTGTCTGATTCATGTGTGGACCACCCTGAAGACCAGGAAATACCGCTTTATCAATCTTTTTATACAATTCGCGAGCATCAATGCGAGAAAAAATGAGAGCGCCTCGAGGACCTCGGAGAGTTTTGTGAGTTGTTGTGGTCACAATATCAGCATATGGAAACGGTGATGGATATACCCCACCCGCAACGAGCCCAGAAATGTGCGACATATCAACCATGAGGTATGCCCCACACGCCTCAGCAATTTCTTTAAACTTTTTCCAATCAATTACTCGAGGATATGCTGTGAATCCGGCAATAATCATTTTTGGCTTTTCGCGAAGAGCGATATCAAGGAGATTATCGTAATCCAAAACTTCAGTATCTTTTGAAACTCCGAATGGAACCTGTGTGAAAAACTTTCCTGTAGCAGACACTTTGTGTCCGTGAGTAAGGTGTCCACCATGATCAAGCGACATACCCATCACCTTGTCGCCTTTTTCCAAAAGACCCACATAGACAGCGAAGTTTGCTGGTGAGCCAGAAAGAGCCTGAGTGTTTACATGCCACTCGGTTGGTTTGAGACCAAAAAGTTTGAGTGCTCGTTCCCCCGCGAGATCTTCTACTTTATCAATAACAACATTTCCACCATAGTATCGTTTACCTGAATATCCTTCTGCATACTTGTTGGTAAGTTCTGAACCGAGAGCATCGAGGACATCTTGAGAAACATAGTTTTCAGAGGCAATAAGGTTCACCACACTCTTCTGTCGGGCCTTCTCTGCTTTAATCAATTTTTCGATCTGTTTGTCTTTCATGGGTATAGAGATTAATTGGTCTAAAAAACTATAGCATGCGGTCTTTTTTAGAGCATTATTGTCTATATGCCGATAGCGTGTCTTAAAAAAGTAAACTGCTTTTTTCTTTTCCCACCGCGATATACAATAACTTTATGAAAATCATAATCGTTGACGACATAGCTCCTGAGGCAAATGCAATGCTTCAGGCCCTTTATTCACGAAGTCCAAAGTCAGTAACAGAGCACCTCGAAGTTGTCCGAAAATCCGGAGCAGAAAAATTTATGGCTTCGTACTATGTCGGCTACGGTCACAAATCTATCGGAGATTGTGGAACCACTTCTATCTTTGTGGAAAACGTCAGTATGCTCGTTGCTAAAGCAGTTCAAGACTGGGCGCTCTACAACGGACAGGAAGCTTCTACTCGCTACCTCGATATGTCAAAGCAAGAAGTGCTCAATCCCCTCAGATCTACTGAAGGTAAAACAATTCAGGATGAATGGATGCGATTTTATACACACATTCTTGACGCGCTTGTACCAAGCCTCAAGGTTCGCTTCCCTATGAAAGACGGGGACAATGAAAAGGTATACGAAAAAGCCATCAAAGCTCGCGCTTTTGATATTGCTCGCGGATTCCTCCCAGCAGGAGCAACCACATTCGCAAGCTGGCACACAAACCTCCGTCAGGCTGCTGACCATCTCAAAGAAATGCGCCACCACCCTCTCGCTGAAGCACGCGACACCGCAGGTGAAATTATGAAATCACTTCAGGCAAAATATTCATCAAGCTTTCTTCACAAGGAATATCCTGTTGAAGAAGCTTACGTTGAGAAATCAATCAAAGAGTTTGCATACTTTGATGATGCTTCAATAAAGAAATTTACCTACAAAGGTCGACTCGACATCGCGGGACTCAAGAAACACAAAAAACTTCTTTCGAGCCGCCCACCAAAAGCAGAACTCCATCAGCGATTCCGCCAGTACGGTGACATGGTGTTCTCATTCCCTCTCGACTTTGGCTCGTACCGTGACCTTCAGCGACAGCGCAGTGCTATTCAGGAAATGCCACTTCTCACAACCAAGCATGGTTTCCACCCTTGGTACCTCGAACAGCTCACACCTGAGCTTAAAAAAGAAGCTCTTGCTGTACTTAAAGCTCAGAAGGCCCGCATCGCAAAGCTAAAGGCCCCTAAAGAAGTAAAACAGTACTATACAGCCATGGGTTATACCGTAACTGTAAAGATGTCGTGTTCCCTCCCTTCAGCGGTGTATATCGCAGAATTGAGGTCATCAGACACTGTTCACCCGACACTTCGCATCGAAGCACAGCGTATGGGTGATGCTATTAAAAAATCAGTTCCTGGTATCGCAATGCACCATGATACAAGCCCTGGTACATGGAATATCAAACGAGGAGCGCAGGATATAGTAAAAAAGAATTAGACATATAAAAAATCTCGAGTCATACTCGAGATTTTTTATTGACTCACCCCACGAACTCATATACATTTTTATAGAAACAGTAAACCAAACAAAGAGGATTCAAAGATGAAACCAACCGTCTACGTTGCACTCTCGCTTAGTCACGTCCGCACGGACGAGGAAAAAGATGCCGTCAGGAGATTTCTCTCCTGGCTCGAAACAACATTCGACATTACCCTTCTCCGTTGGGCTTTCAACACGGAAACTTGGACACCGGAGCCCGTCGCCGATATCTACGAATTCGACACCGAAAAAGTTTTGGGGTCCGATCTCATGATCGCACTCTATCTCACCAACGAAGGCTCAGATGGCCGTGGTGGTGAAGTGGTCAATCGTGTCGAGCGCTCGGGTAAAGCGGTCGTCGCTTTCGCAAAACAAGGCGTCAGGGTCAGCCGTTACGCGTCTGACTGCCTCAAAAAAGTTGGCGCCAACATCATGCCGTTTAACGACTTCGACGATATGAAGCCTGCGATTGAAGCCGCCCTCGCCGACGTCACTCCGCGCGAAGTGCAAGACGAACTCGCACTCACACTTCAACCCGCCACCCCTTCTTAAAGAGGTGGCTTTTTTATTTCATATTCTTATACGTCTCTACTTCAGAATTTAATATATCGAGAGCCACACCAGCTTCTTTGAAAACTTCTTTACTGCGCTTTGATGCGTGGTAGTCCTTTGCTGAAACCACTCGGGTAATACCTGAATTGATGAGAATCTTTGCACAGGTATAGCACGGTGTCATATGGCAATACAGAGTTGCTCCGTTTACCGGTACACCCTCTCGAGCTGCGTTGGCTATAGCGTTTTGTTCAGCGTGAGTTGTACGGATGCAGTGCTTCGACTGTGTGCCATCTTCTTGAACAACCGTATGCATTTCATGACCCATTTCATCACAGTGTTTTACACCAGCCGGAGCACCAACGTATCCTGTTACAAGGATTCTTTTATCTTTAACAATCACACACCCAGAACGTCCACGATCACAGGTCGCTCGTTCCCCCACCACTTCTGAGATTTTGGTAAAGTATTCATCCCACGACGGGCGGATGTGCGGGTTCGCAAGGTGCGGAACAGTTTCTTTTTTTGGAATGTGTTTTGGCATATCGAAAGTATATTCCTTTAAGAAAAGATGTCCACGGCATAAAAAAGCCCCGCGCAAAGCGCGGAGCGAGGTTCTGATCAGCCCTAGGTATAACGGCCTTGAAATCTTGCAGGATTTTCGGTATCAAGCTTAAAGGCTTTGATTGCTTCGCGAATAGCTATCACCACACTTATGGGACTGACAACTCGCGAAACCATGATCTGCTCTGAATGGTGCTCTTCTGCGCCGAGGCACAACCAAGACACTTTCAAGCCTTCAGTGGCGAGAACCAAGACTGGTTTACCGTAGCCGTAGAGAGCAGCGCCAAACTCAATACCCGCACCCGTAGACTCTTCGTCGATAAATACGATAAAGAGATCACAGATCGCTACGTTTTCACTTATGTTTTTCTTGTAGACGTCACCTGCGGTGACGTCTACAACTTCCAAGATTTCCAGAAACTCGCATTCAGGCAATTGGCTTTTGAGAAACATTTTCAGTTCAGCCATTTTCTTTAAAAACGCCAGCGTAGCGTTGATCAGTTTATAACCAAAGTGAACACAATACTTTTCATTACTCATCGTTGGAGGAGCGTAGGTTGTGGTTGAGGAATTATGGTTCGATACTACTTGAAATGACTACAAATGCAAAACCCGCACACGTGCGGGTTTTGCTCTGTTGTTTATTTTACCTCAACTCCCATGTTTCGGGCAGTCCCCTCTATCATTTTCATTGCTGCGGTAATCTCTGTTGTGTTCAAGTCAGGAAGTTTCTTTTCTGCGATTGTCTTTACCTGAGCTTTTGTAAGAGTACCTACCTTTACGGTATTTGGCTTACCTGAACCTAATTCTTTACCTAAAACCTTGAGAATCATCTTTGATGCTGGTTCGGTCTTGTAGGTCATCTTGTAGCTTCGATCATCGAACACTTCGATGATTGTTGGAACAATCTCACCCACTCGAGTTGCTGTTTCACTGTTGAAACGCTTTACGAATTCACCAATGTTAATACCTGCAGAACCGAGTGCTGGTCCCAAAGCCTGTCCAGGAACGGCTTTACCGCCTGGAATCTGAAGCTTGAGCATTTTTGTTACTTTCTTTGCCATAGTATTTGTAGATTATATTAAAGCTTCTTAACTTGCAAGAAATCGAGTTCGACAGGAGTTTCGCGACCGAACATTGCTACCAACACCTTTACCTTACCTCTCTCGCTATCAACTTCTGAAACTTTACCTTCCATGTCCTTGAATGGGCCGTCTGCAATCTTGACTGCATCATCGAGAGCGAGATCAATAGTGTGCTTAACAGTAGTCTGATCCATTCGTCCCATGAGCTGATCAATTTCTTTCTGATTGAGAGGAACTGGGTGAACACCTGAACCAACGAATCCTGTAACACGAGGAGTGTTTCGAACCACGAACCATGATTCATCACTCACAACCATCTCTACAAGAATATATCCAGGGAAGATCTTTTCTTCTTCTTCAACACGCTTACCTCCCTTCACCTTTATCTTTGTTTCTGTAGGGACGAGAACATTAAAGATTTTGTCCTGCATGTTGAGAGAGTCGATGCGCTGTCGAAGATTTCGAGCAACTGCATTTTCGTATCCTGCGTATGTGTGGATCGCGTACCAGTGTCGCTCTCCGCCTGTTTGCTGTTTAGACATAGTAAATAAAGTAGAGGTTAGTTATTAAGAATGAACTTTTCGATACCGAGAGAAAAAACGTAGTCAGCGAGAGCGAGGACAAGAGCGGTAACAACTGAGAGACCGATTACTAGGAATGTGTAATTCATAGCCTGGCTCTTTGAAGGCCAGTTCATGTGCTTCATTTCGTTCCGTGTTTCCTTTAGATATTCTCCTAATTTCATATATTGGAATTTTTCTTAATAAAAGCAGCCCCGAGGGGCTTGGTAGGCATATAGTACATGATTATTAGGAAAAAGCAAGCCGCTTTTGTCGCGCGCCTAATACGCTCTTGTTCCCTCTGGAATGTCTTTGTTTGGTTCAAGAAGTGAAAACTTTCCGTCTTTAGTAGAAAGCGCAAAAAGCATTCCATTTGATTCGTAGCCTTTTATCTTTCGTGGTTCAAGGTTGGTAACAAACATACATGTCTTCCCTATCAAAGTTGCAGGCTCAGGAAAGTACATTGAGATACCTGAAACAATTTGGCGAATATCACGTCGTGGTTCGGCCGGCGCCGGGGCAACCGCAGTGACTTCTGCGCCAGGGACGATTACCGGCGCCGGCACTACAGGAACTTCAATTACGCCAAAATCCACCGAGAGCTTTAAAAGCTTGTCAGTCTCAGGAATTTTTTCTGCAGAAAGAATCTTTCCTGCTTTTATCTCTACCTTTGAAAAATCATCGTATGAAATCATAAATTTTATGTTCGATTACCCTGTGACTCCATTGTACGGTCTATATAGCTCTGAAGAATAATGGCGGCAGCTGATGCATCTATCATAGCGTTCTTTCCTTGGAAATGTGTCGCTTGATGCGATGACAGCATTTCTGGTTCATAGAGCACCTCTACCTTTGTCGCGAGCTCGAGCTGATCTTTAAACAGCTTTATCTGCGACATGATTGGATTATCAATCATTTTAAAGTCTTTGGACTCGCCAATTACAATACAAGAAACACCTTGGTTCTTAACCATATCTCGAAGCTCACTAATGAGAAAATTATCGTTCGGCAAAACAGCCTTTGGAAATGCCATGAGGCCTTTATCATCGGTGAGAGCTACTCCCACTCTTTTTTTACCGTAATCAATTCCAAGAAGACGCATTGTGCGGATGGGGTGAGATTCGAACTCACGGCCCCCTTTCGAAGGCGACAGTTTTCAAGACTGTTCCATTAGACCACTCTGGCACCCATCCGTGGGTTATAAAGTACACTAAAGTTGGAAAAACATCAAAGGCTTTCGCAAAAAGCTAATGGTATACTGATGTCCATGAAAACTTTTTCATGGCAGACACCTGAATACATTCACGCTCCAAAGACCTCTGATTGGTACTGGACCGTTGGTATTATAACAGGTGCTCTCGTCATTACCTCTATGATTTTTGGTAATTTCCTCTTTGCAATCGTTCTTGCGATTGGCGTCTTTAGCCTCACCCTCTTTACCCTACGAAAACCAAATACGTTAAAAGTAGAAATTACAGACAAGGGTATACGTGTCGACAAGATGCTCTACCCTTTTAACTCTCTCGATGCATTTGGTATTGATACTGAAAACCCTCAAGGAGCCCGCCTCTTTCTTAAGTCAAAAAAAGTTGTCATGCCTCTCGTTACCATTCCACTCGCAGGACAGAGTTCTGAAGACCTGCAGGTATTTCTTGCTGAACATCTTAGAGAGGACACATTTGATCAAGGAGCACTACACACAATCCTTGAGAGACTCGGGTTTTAGTTTCGACTAAAAGCTTTTATTTTTGGGGTTTTTCGTGTAAGTTAGGGCAATGCTCTTGTCGTTCAATGGATAGGACACTCCCCTGCGAAGGGAGAAATATAGGTTCGATTCCTATCAGGAGCACCATATGAAAATGAAAATCACCTCGACGTCAAGCGAAATGGACGCGAGCGTTATAAAGGGTTTGCTCGAAAGTGCTGGTATAGGTGCTTCAATAGCTCCCGGAAATAATAGTATCCCTGGAAGTCATCCCGTCTTACGAGGACCAAATGTTGGTTACTCTGTATTTGTGGAAGAAGATCAAGTGGATAAAGCAAAAGAAATTATTAGCGGAATACCTTCCACGCCTCACGTGAATCACAAAAATGTATCTCCTCTCGTTTCTACTATTTATACCTGGTTCCCACTCATTGTTATCGGCATCTTCATTGGAGGCATATATCTTTACGTGACTTTCTTCTCCAAGTAGTCTCAACAAAAAATCCCCTTTCGGGGATTTTTTGTTATTTTACCTTCTTTACGAGAGCTGAGAGTCGAGACTTTGTTCGTGAAGCAGTGTTTGCTTTGATGAAACCAGTCTTTGCAGACTTGTCGATCTCGCTGTAAGCCTGAGGGAGGAGCTTCATTGCTTCTGCCTTCTTACCTTCCTTTGCGAGTTTCTTAACCTGCTTGGTTACTTCAGAAACTGCATCGCGGTGTCGAATATTAAATACTCGCTTGTGCTTTGATGCTCGGAGAGCTTTTTTTGCGCTTGATGTGATTGGCATATGTGGCGATTACATTAACAGGAAGACGAGAACTTTGCAAGTTTTAAGCCGTACCTTGGGCGTTTGGCTATTGTGTTCTATGATAAAGCCATGATTACACACCTACGGGGCACTATTATAGATAAAGAGGAACGTTCCGTTGTTATAGACGTTTCAGGTGTTGGCTATAAAGTCTTCGGCACTATTCCTACTATTGAAGGATTAAAGGAAGGTAAAGAAGCGTCGCTCTGGACTCACCTTGCTGTACGTGAAGACTCACAAACACTTTACGGCTTCCCTATTAAAGAAGATCTCTACTTCTTTGAACTCCTTATATCGTCAGTTTCTGGCGTTGGTCCAAAGACCGCTCTTGGAATTTTAAACGTATCTTCTGTTTCAAATATTCGTAAAGCAGTTTCGACCGGCGACACGTCGCACCTCACTAAAGTCTCTGGCATCGGAAAGAAGATGGCAGAAAAGATTGTTCATGAACTCAAAGGTAAATTTGAGGCAGAGGCTGATTCGGGTATTTCACTCCGTGACGAAGTTGATGCACTTGAAGCGCTCAAGGCTTTGGGGTATAAACACAATGACGCTCGTGAAGCACTCAAAGAAATTGACCCTTCTATTACTGATACCGGTGAACGTGTAAAGAAGGCTCTTAAAATGTTAGGAAAATAATATGATTGATACCATCCTCTACCACATCCGAAAGATAATTCCTGCTTCTCTTTTTAGCTTTGCTCAGCCTGCATACCACTTTGGTATGGCTTTGTTGGGCGCTCTTGTATATCGATTCCCTTCTCGCTCTATAAAGATAGTCGCTGTCACGGGTACTAAAGGAAAAACATCAGTCAGTGAAATCACTAATGCAATTTTGGAAGAAGCTGGCTACCGCACCGCTCTCTCAAACACCATTCGATTTAAAGTCGACACCGTCTCTAAAGACAATCTTTATAAAATGTCGATGCCTGGTCGTTTCTTTATGCAAAAGTTTTTACGTGATGCGGTCAAAGCAAAATGTGATTACGTGGTTATGGAGGCAACCTCACAAGGAGCTCTCATGAAACGCCACAAGTTCATAGATTTTGACGCTCTCATCTTTACCAATATGGCACCTGAACACATTGAGGCGCATGGTTCGTATGAAAATTATCTTGAGGCAAAGCTAGGTATCGCCCGCGCTATAGCCGGCTCAAAGAAAGCTCGTCGCATCATTGTTGCAAACGCTGATGATGTAGAGTCTGCAAAATTCCTCGCTCCGAACTTTACTGAAAAGCTCACTTATACACTCGCGGATGCAAAACCATTCAATCTTTTCAAAGAAGGTTTCGCTATGACCGTTGGTGGTGTGCTCATCAAATCTCCTCTTTCAGGAGAGTTCAATATCTACAATGAACTCGCCGCTATTACCTATACCAAATCACAGGGTGTGACTGTTGAAGTAGCTCGAAACGCTATTGAGAAAATAGAAATGATTCGTGGACGTGTACAAAAAATTGAGGCCGGTCAGAACTTTACTGTCGTTGTTGATTATGCGCACACACCTGACTCACTACAGAAACTCTACAACGTGTTCAAAGGAACCCGCCGTATCTGCGTCCTAGGAAATACAGGTGGTGGTCGTGACATTTGGAAGCGCGATGAGATGGCACTCATTGCAGAAAACGAATGCGATGAAATTATTCTCACCAACGAAGATCCGTACGACGATGACCCGGAGCAGATTGTGACCGACATGGCCGGTGCTCTCACAAAGAAGACTCCGCGTGTCATCATGGATCGCCGTGAAGCTATTGCTACCGCCCTCTCCCTTGCCCAGACAGGTGACTCTGTATTGATTACAGGTAAAGGTACCGACCCTTTTATTATGGGTCCAAACAACAGCAAAATACCGTGGAGTGACGCTGAGGTGGCACGTGAGGAACTTCTCAAATTGCAAAATCAAGCGTAGTCTTTCGGCATGCCCGAACTACCTGAAGTACAGACTACCGTTAACGGTATAAATGAATATCTTAAAGGACTCACTATTTCTGATGCGTGGAGTGGTTATAACAGTGCTTCGCATAAAGGTGCGGATAATATCAAAGACACTGTTTATTTTACGTACTTTAAAAAAGAAGTTACTGGCGCAAAAATCGTAAACGCTTCACGTCGTGGAAAAAACGTCTTGATCCATCTCTCAAACGGAAAGACGATTCTCATTCACATGAAGATGACGGGACATGTTATGCATGGCGCATATAAAAAACTCCCGCACAAAGATGCTCAGGGAGAAACATGGAGACCTGCTGATCCGACAAACAAAGCACTCAACGATTCTTTTAATCGATTCGTTCATTTCGTACTCGCATTTACGAACGAAACCCATATGGTGATGTCAGATATGCGTAAATTCGCAAAAGTAACACTCATTAAAAGCACAGAGCTCCACACCTCCCCTCACCTTTCTTCACATGGTCCAGAACCGCTCGAAGATTCTTTTGGTGTAAAAGAATTTAAAGAAGCTGTCCTCAAAAAGCCCAACGGTCCCATTAAACTTGTTCTTATGAATCCAGAAATTGTTTCCGGAATTGGAAATATTTATTCTGATGAAATACTGTGGCTCACTGGAATTCATCCTTTAGAGAAAGTTAAAAACATTCCCGAACCAAAATGGCCTGCCTTGTTGAAAGTAACAAAGGATGTCCTCAACAAAGGAATTGATTTCGGCGGTGATTCCATGTCTGACTACCGAAACATCAAAGGTGAACGTGGAGAGTTCCAGAACAAGCATAATGCCTACAGAAAAACTGGTGAGAAATGTTCAAAACCAGGCTGCAAAGGAAAGATTATTCGCCTTAAAATGGGCGGAAGAAGCGCGCACTTCTGCGGTACGCATCAGAAGCCTATAAAGAAGTAGAGCTTGATACTTTGGCCAGTCTGCTCAATACTTAACAGTACCTATGTTTAAAGCACTACATGATGAGTTCGGTTGGTTTATATGGGGTCTCGTTGGCCTGGCTTTTATCTGGTTCTTTACCGGTGGTGCAGAGCGACAAATTGCTCACGACGGCGTTTTTCTTAAACCCCCCGCTCCACTCAACAGTGGACAAGCATATGGAAATGCATACGCTGGTTCTGATGGTAACGGAAAAACCAAACTTGATCTTCCTGAAGCGCCCACTATTTTTCTAAAAGGCACCACATCAACAATCGAAGGATTTTTTGCTCCTGCAAAAAATTCCGAGAAGGTTGAAATTAGTTCAATCCTCGCAAAAAAATTATCTTTTGATGGACTTGCCGGTGTGCGAAACAGTGATCCTGGTGAAGAATATATTCGTATTATTGCTAACGAGTATGCCAAAGGATCAGTATCGCTCGCAAGCACAACGCTCCGTGGAACAGCCACAAAAGCAGACACACCCCTTCCAAAAGCGGTTGAGTTTCTTACCCTTGGCGTAACCGCCCTTAAAACCCCTGTATCCCTTACGCCTAACGCACGCGCAATTGTAACTTCAGGTAGGTCACCTGTTGGAACTTCATTCCGTGTAAATATGTGTACCGGTTACCTTGGTCAATTCCAGACATATACACCAGCACTCAGAAAGGAATGTCCAAGCCCGAGCGAAGAAATCGCAAACACAACACTCGCTGGTGAAAGTGCTTGTGTGGCATTTGTACAGACCCTTCCCCGTTGCCGCATCTATCAAGGAAAGTTTCCTTCAGATATTTCAAGTGCGTGTAAAGTTTTCGTAAGTGAAAAACTCAACTACAACACGTGTGCTATCGCCCATAAAACTGATGCTGATTTTTACAAAGACGAATGGAGACTCTTCCTTGATCAGTCGACAGGAATTTGGAAAAATAGCGCCGAGATTATTCGCCTCCTTGATAACAAAGGAAACACTATCGACGCTCTGAGCTACTAGGCTTTATCAAAAAGTCTAAAGAGTACTATTCCCGCAGACACCGACACATTGAGCGATTCCTTCATGCCCCGCATAGGTATTTCTGCGATGATATCTGATTTTTTAAGTATAGATTTTGAAACACCTGTCACCTCATTACCTAGTACCACCAGAGTTTTCTGTGCTGGTTTTACTTTTTTATAATCAATAGATGTTTTGCTTTGCTCTACAGCAATTACCTGAATCCCCTCTTTTTTGAGCCGAGTGATGAGTGCTGTTGGTGATTTCGCATATTCCCAAGCAACAGTTTTTTCAGAACCGAGAGCGCATTTAGCAAAATCTGGACGCGGTTGATTGAAACGATCAACAGGGGTTGGTGTATACCCAGTGAGATATATTTTTGTTACACCCACAGCATCAGCAGTACGAAAAATAGCGCCGACATTGTAGACGGAACGGATATCGTGGAGGAGTAAATAGGTTTGTCGTGCCATATACGTACCTTACAACAACCATAATCAGGTTGCTAGGAGTGATATATACTTAGAGTATTAATCAATTCACACCACAACAATGAATGAAGTTACTGTTGAATCGGCTAAACTCGAAACCGTAAGCTTTATAAACAGAGTCTATCTCTGGATGTTTGCTGGTCTCTCAGTTACAGCTATTACCTCGTTTATTGTCTTTAGCAATCAGTCTTTAGTGAATATATTCATTGGTAACCAAATCACTTTTTTCATCCTGATTCTCTTGGAACTTGGTGCCGTGATCTATCTCTCAAAGGCAATTACTCACATAACCAGCACACAGGCCGCGATCGTTTTTGTTCTCTATGCAATCTTAAACGGGATTACGTTCTCGGTCATATTCCTCGTCTACACCCTCTCATCTATCGGTACAACATTTTTGATTACTGCGGGAATGTTTGGTGGTATGAGTCTTTATGGGTACGTTACAAAAAGAGATCTAACTTCAACCGGCAACATTGCACTTATGGGACTTTGGGGAATTATACTCGCCTCTATCGCTAATATGTTTCTCAATAATCCGCGGCTCGATTGGGTTATTACATACGTTGGAATACTTATTTTCACCGCGCTTATTGCATACGATGTTCAGAAAATTAAAAATTATAATGTTATAGGCAACGCGGCTTCTGATCAGGATAAAAAAGAATCAATTATGGGGGCCCTTAGCCTTTACCTTGATTTTATAAACCTATTCCTTAAACTACTGAGAATTTTTGGTAAAAGAAGATAGAAAAACATCCTAGAAATCAAAAACCACAGATCTCTCTGTGGTTTTTGTATCTGTCCCCCGAATCGGTCTCGGAAATTGTAAAGTGAGACTTCATAAGGATACTTTGGATTATGCTCGGCTCTGGGCGATGAAGCAAGTCGGTCGGGTCAAAATCCGACAAATCCGACACTTTTATACGTGTCTTATGACTGTCACATTTGTGCCGTAATAGGGCTAATATTCGTGTGAATGAGACAAATGAGACACTCCTATGCCATATTTTGACAGTGTCTCATTTACAGGGAAAGTGGACAGAGTGGACACTATAAAAAGACAGTCAAGCTGCTTATTTCCTTTGTAAGTTTATAGGAATTGCCGTGTTGTATGAGTCCAAGATATGACTGCACGGACTCAGATTTTCCACAGTTCTTCCTGATATTCCTCATCATTCTTTTCCTTGCACTTGTTCTTAATATTCGATGATTGGAAAAATGTACCCACCCTAGAAAATCAACACCGGAAGCAGACGTCTTTATGAACACTTTATCAGGATGTAACCTCAATTTTAAGCTATCTTTCAAAAAATTCGAGATGAGCGAAATCAATCCTTTGAGATACATCCTGTCGCAAGACAAGATAACAAAATCATCAGCGTAACGGATATAATATTTTGTTTTTAATTTGTGTTTCATGAACCGATCGAACCTGTTCATGTATATATTCACTAGGAGCTGCGATGTAAGATTTCCAAGAGGAAGGCCAACGTTTTTCACTGTGGAATGGAAACTACTGATGATGTGCGAAAAAAGATTAATAATATCCTTGTCAGATATATAATTTTCAAGAATCGATACCAGGATTTTTTGATCTATTGATGCGAAAAACTTGCGTATATCACATTTGAGAACCCAAGCTGTACGTGTATGATTTTTTGATACTTTCCCTGCAAAATTTCTAAATCTGTCGAGAGCTTTATGCGTCCCCTTACCCATCCTGCATGAATATGAATCGGTAATAAATGTTTTATCAAAAAATGGATAGAGTTTCCTATAGATTGCATGATGTAACAACCTGTCACGCACCGTGGCTTTATGGATATCTCTCGGCTTCGGATCGTTTATTTTAAATGCTTTGTAATGAGCGTGTCTATAAGATTTTGCGACCAAGTCATCATGAAGCGAAATGATGTTTTGCATGAGGTCCCTCTCGAATTCTAAAACATCTCTCCTTTTGCGCTTGCCATTTCTAAATTCTTTCCATGCTTCAAGTAGATTTTCAAGAGAAATGATATCCTTGTAGGTATGAATACATTTGATGTGGCCGGAACCCTGAGGCGAACCCCCCCCCAACGGAATCTTGCCCGTCATGCGGAAAATCAAAGAGACTTATTTGTTGTGGCATGGATTTTGTAATGATATACCGAAACAAGACAGATACTCATTTGGATATCGCATAGATTCTTTGTTTATTGAAGCGATCGAGGCTATCGCCGCCGCCAGTTTCCTATCGTCCCAGGAAAAATATCCATACGTTCGTCTGGCCATACGCAAGCTCGACGCACTTAATGTCTTACTCATGATTCTTTGGGAAGTTAAGTCTCTCGACGACAAGAAGTATATTGAGCTCTCAGTGAAACTTGATGAGATTGGCCGAAACCTCGGAGGATGGAGTGGGCAACTTGTCAAACAAAACTCCCCAGCCAAAGCCAGAGAGAAATGAGCGAGTTGCGTGGCGGAGAGCTGGATTGTTGCCGTTCCAATTGTTGTCAGTCCAGTTCCAGTTGAGGACAACCTTGTCACCGTTCTCGTAGAGATACGGGGCATTCAGGTTGTCGTTACGGTTCCGCACACTACGTGCACAATGCTTTCCATGCCACCACCCCTTGAAGGCCCACGCCGATCTCAGGGTTGAATCGTATTCGGCATCATAATGCCATAGCATTCTGCACCAAGTAGCTTCATTTTTTGAAGTGTCTGCATGCGCCCTCCGAAAGAAATCTTAATCTCCTTCGCTCTCAGCGCATGGATACTGGATTCGGCCGCCAGAAGCCGTAACCGCCGGCAGATTCGCCTACTACCGAAATTATTATATATCGATATATAAAAAATCCCCAAAGGGGATAATGAAAATATATTCACTTCGTTCATTATTTTAATAAAAAATTAGCCCGGACATCGCTTGCGCGACGCCGGGCTAAGAACTAAGTACAAAGAGCTAAATCTCAGTGTCTTAGGCTTGAGGACTACTTGCGTGGCGGAGAGCTGGAACGTTGCCGCTCCAACTGCCGTCAGCCCAGCTCCAGCCGAGGACAACCTCGTCACCGCGCTCGCAGAGATACGGGGCACTCAGGTCGTCGCGACGGTTCCGCACAGCACCAGCCCATCCAAATACTGCTTTGCCCTTGAAGTATTTCCGGAAAAAGGCGATGCCTTTCTTTTGGATTTCTTCAAGGTCGCGCAGTCCGAGACAGGTTTTGAGGGCTACCTCATCGTTGTCCTTCAGGTTTGCATAGATCACGTTGCCCGTGGTCCATTTGCCATTCTTCTGGCCTTCGTGGAGCCATTGGTCGATTGTGGCGATGCTATATTCGGTCGGGCCGGACTTTTCCAGATCAGGATGAAGGACTTCCTTCACCCAGTCGGGATAGGTTGGCTTGACCGAGCGGTCGACACGGATGATGGTGTCGCTCGCAACCTTAGATTCAGGAGTTGGGACAGGTTTGGCCTTAACGGTTAATTCCGCCTCGCCTCGCGCGAGCAGGATGACCGACTTGAGGTTTTCACCCGTCGACAGCCAGTCCAAGTCCGACGTGTTTCCGTCGTTGCGTTCGAACGCGAATTCAAGTTTTTGGCCGGCGCCCTGACTCATTGTGAATATGTTATTCATGGTATTACTTTCCCTGTTTTGAGCGAGCTTCGTTAAGAAGCATGCTCGATTGGTTGAGCTTGATCACCGTAGTGGTAGTCATAGCCAGGAAGCCTCATGAAATAAGGCCTTTTGGCTATGACTACATGCAAGTAATATCAAAGAACTTACTATTATATTATATACATTGTAGAGCTACTTGTCAAGACAATATTTTAAAAATGGCTTTAAACAAGGCTTATTACCAACACTTCCCTCCTTGACTCCCTAACGGGTCTGCGTCATCCCTTGTATGTATGAACAACAATACGATACAAGCGCCTTTAGGGACCCCGGCCAAAATAGTAGTTCCTATAAAGATGAAATACTGCCTGTACGCGAGGAAATCGACGGAATCAGAGGAACAGCAGGTACTTTCCATCGACTCGCAGATCAAGGAGATGCTTCGCCTTGCTGATAGCGAGAAGCTCGACATAACGGAGATAAAAAAGGAGTCACATTCAGCCAAGGAAACTGGGCAGAGGCCGGTATTCAATGAGATCGTGGAGGAAATAAAAACGGGAAAGTTCAACGGAATACTCACATGGGCACCGGATCGTATATCGAGAAACGCAGGCGACCTTGGTCGAATCGTCGATCTCATGGATGCGGGTAAGCTCATAGAAATCAGAACGTATGGGCAGAGATTCACTAATAACCCGAATGAAAAGTTCCTCCTCATGATTCTCGGCTCACAAGCAAAACTTGAAAATGATAACCGTCGCATCAATGTGAAGAGAGGCCTCCGAGCCAGAGTCGAGATGGGCCTCTGGCCCTGCGTAGCGCCCACAGGCTATATCAATTCAAAGAACAAGGATGAATGTTGCCAGATTAAGATTGATCCGAAGAGAGGGGCAATAATCCAGCAGATATTCCATAAGGTGGCATATGAGGGGTATAGCGGCCGTAAAATCTATTCATGGCTCAAAGACGACATGCATTTCAAATCGCGATATGACAAACCCCTCACCCTCTCCAATGTATATCTGATCCTCCGCAACCATTTCTATTACGGTACATTCGAATATCCACGAGGAAGCGGTAACTGGTATCAAGGCAAGCATGAGCCGCTCATATCAAAGGATCTTTTCGACAAGGTACAGGGAGCTATAAGTCAGCATGTCATACGGGTAGAGAGCAAGGAATTCGCCTTCACCAAGCTCATGAGCTGTGGGCTCTGCGGCTCAGGCATCACGGCCGACGAGAAGTTCAAGAAACAGAAGAACGGCAACATACATCGATACGTCTACTACGGTTGCACCAAGTACAATGATAAAGCGTGCAAAGGTGGCTATATATCGGAAGAGGCTCTTATAGAACAACTAACGTCTGTGGCCGATACAATCGACCTCAATGAGATAGGTATGAAAGAGAAAATCAAAACGGAAATCGAACGAAACAAGAGGTTTCAATCAGCGATGCTTGGCGTGAAAACTAAAGTGATCAAAGTCGAAGATATCGATATACGAAATTATGCAAAATATGTTTTACGGGAAGGAACGATGGTGGAAAAACGAGAACTGTTAGGATGTTTGAGGAGTAAAATCCTACTCGCGAATAAACAAATCAAATTAGCTGAAAAGGCCTGTGAAAATGAAGATTCCTAAATAGCCTTATTTTTAGGCCTTTATAGGTATTAAGGTTTTATTATCAAGGCCTATGAAAATAGAACCGCAGAAAGCTCCTGCCCCGCCTTGTAATAATACATATCCCTTTTGGATCTTCCTTCTGCCTTTTTTAAAAGACCATTTTCAACCCACTGTTTGAAAAGACGTGACATCTTTACTGTATCAGTGATACCTGTGATATTTCTCGACTGCTCGTTAGTAATCTTTAAATTCTTATCGAGATAATTGCTTACCGTATCCCAAGCCTCCATTTTTTGAAGATTAAACAAGACCACCATCACGGAATTTGGAAACAGAGTTGCTGGCTGATAAAGCGGCTCATACAAGTTCTTTTGCTTCATAACCTTGAACATACGGTCCACTCCCTCTCCGATATCCAAGTTCGGAGCATCACCAAACCGATTTAGAGTTCTCTGAATTATCGGATTACGGGCGAATCGTTCTCGCCTTATGTTCGCAGGAGTAACGTGTCCAGGATATGTTCCCGGGCTTTCGATCTCAATATGGTCATCAAAAAATCTAACCTGAATATCATTCTGTATAGAATAATTTCTATGTATCACGGCATTGGTTACGGCCTCTTGGAATGCCGACTCAGGAATAAGCAGACTTGGCTTGAATGTTGAACCACTGAGTTTTGGAGGAGACGTCCTAACCACTTGCCTGAAATAATCAACAGCGGCAGTTATTTGTAGCAAAAGAGGACCTTCGAGAGTAAGTGGTTTATGAACCAAATTCGGCGTACCGGTGAATGATTGTTTCGTACCAAAGAATCTTGATATTTTTATGCTCGATTTACTACCAAGAAGAACAGATGGATTCTTTCCGAAGAGCAGTCCTCCGCCTTTGGTTAAAAAGAACTTGTTGCGCTTCTTTATAGCGAGGCCGTTGTCTTTAAAGAATTGCCAATCACTACCTTTACCGTCGGTATCATCTTTAAACTTTTTTAGTAAATCAGTATCAACATCATCAAATTGATCCAAATTAGACATCTCAGATTCGAACTTGATCGAGCCCTTTTCGTACTTTAGCCGAATTATTTCAGAAGCGCCGATTTTCTGATTCTGATTACCCTTTCTTACATAGGTATCTCCATTCTTTAGCGAATGCACATCATCGCTTTTATCTATCCTAAAGAGAATAAGCTTGTCTGCCTTACCCTCTACATTTGTTATCTCAAATTCTTCGTGAGAAAAATCTATAAGTGGTGGCTCTATATCTTTTGCAAGAAGAGCCAAAAAGCTCGATACATTGTCGGCATATTTACTTATTCCTAATAATCTTTTTTCACCTGTTGCTTTCTTGGGATCTTCTAGACCGATGACAATTGTGCCGCCGTTGGTATTAGCAAAAGCAATAACGGTCTCCATGAGCTTTGCAGGCTTTATTGCCGCACCCTTACACTCGAAAACTTGCCACTCTTCAGTGTTGAGTAAGACTGCTAATTTTTCCTTGTTGCTTTCGTCCATACAAAAATAATATCAGATTAGCGAATAAAGAAACTACAAAAAGTTGCATAGACCCTCTCGGACTCCGAACCTATCGCATGAGTGTCCGCCCAGTTGGAATCGAACCAACGACCTTCTCCTTAAAAGGGAGCTGCTCTACCGACTGAGCTATGGGCGGATGTATTGAATTTTAAGCACCCGCGGAATGAAACCGATAATACCACAAAACCCTCAAATCTCAATGATTTAGAGGTCGAGAGCGAATTTTTCAAGTTCAATCTCAAAATCAACCTGGCCTCGGTGCGCTTTGTGATACATGTGGACCAATCTCGATACCATGGTATCTATCTCCCCTTCTTTAAAGTTAGAGACATATCGTTTTGCTTTGCTGTATACAAACGGATTGAGACCCGCTTCACCCGCAGTAGATGTCTTTTGTGCGAGAGCAAGTGCCTTTGCCTGCCAGAAAAGTATTCCATGAATTTCTTCAGGAACCGCTTCTTTATCAATCGCGTCTCGATACAACATCCATAGACGTTTCTTGTCTCGTGCGCCTAATGCATCAGCAAGGGCAAAGAAACTCCCCACCTCTTTTGGTTTTTCGGTCTCTGATTCATATTCAGTTACTTTTTCGGCATGCTTCTCGAGTTTCTTTAAAACTTCTTTAGTAAGCTTACCCTCAAAGAAAATAAAGATGTTTGGTGACTCGGCAATAGCATCAATTTTATCAAGCATGACTTCGCGCGCATCTTTATTCTCAAGCGTACGATCCATAAAGAGAATTTGTTTATTCTCAAAAAGACCCTGTGTCTGTGTGAGCTCTTCGATTTTTTCAGGAGTGACACTGTCGGCGGTAAGCGTGCCCGCGGATGCATCTGGTTTCTTTTCACGGAGCGCATTAAAAAGCGCATGTGACTTTTCGCGCGCTTTTTCAATATCTGTTCCGTAAATGACGTAAAGCATACTTTATATTATATCTTTTCCATCTCTCCCCAGTTGTCCCCTATCTTGGCTTCAGTTGTAATCGTAATACCGTGTATATCTTTAGGTAAAATAATGTCTTCCATTATTTTCTTTATGTCTGCAACGATTTTTTCTGCAGTATCTTCTTTGGCTTCAAGCACAATTTCGTCATGTACCTGCATGAGAATATGAACTTTATCATCAAGCTTTTTTGTACGAATGTAGTCTACAATGCGAATCATGGCGATCTTAACGATGTCTGCCTCAGTTCCTTGGATTGGAGCGTTGATTGCCATGCGCTCTGCAGCAGCACGGATAAATGGCAGTTTTGATTTGAGACCTTCGAAGTAGCGGCGGCGGCCAAAGTACGTCTCTGTGTAACCGTCCCTCTCCGCCGCCGCTTTCACAGAATCCAAATAGCCGGCCAAGCCATGGAACTTTTCAAAGTAGTCATTATAAAATTTCTGAGCAGCTTTTCGATCGACACCCATGTTTTTCTGAAGTGCAGTCACACCCATTCCGTACATCACACCGAAGTTAATTGTCTTTGCTTGGCTTCGCATAGCCTTTGTTACCTGTTCTACAGAAACACCGAATACCTGGGCGGCAACGGCCGAGTGAACATCCTCCCCACGACGAAAGATATCAATAAATTTGTCATCCTTTGAAAGAAAAGCAGCGATTCGAAGTTCGATCTGAGAATAATCAAAAGCAAGAAGCTTCCAACCCTTCGGAGCAATGAAGGCGTTGCGGATTTTTCGGCCCAGTTCCGAACGATTAGGAATATTTTGAATCGAAGGATCTTTGGTCGCCATGCGTCCCGTCACTGCACCCGACTGAATTGATGTTGGGTGTATTCGAGAGTCGCTATCAAGCATTGTTGGAATGGTATCGATGTATGTACCAAGTAACTTTGCGAGCTCACGATACTTTAATATCTCCCCAATGATCGGATGCTCTTCCGCAAGCTTTTCCAATTCTGATTCTTTGGTCGAGAGCGCCCCGCCCGCAGTCTTCTTCTTAGACTTCAAACCAAGCTTCACAAACAACACTTCACCAAGCTGTTTTGGCGACGCAATATTAAATTCCATATCAGCCATGCGCCATATGCTTTTTTCAAGTTTTGCTAGTTCTTTGTGGTATTCCTCTCCTAACTTTTTGAGATATGTGCCATCAATTTTTACACCCACCTCTTTCATACGATCAACAACGGGAATAAGGGGCTTCTCAATATCCTCGAATACTTTTGTAAGCCCCCTCTTTGCTAGCTCGGCTTTCAAAATGTCGTACGCCTGATCAAGGGAATGTGACTTGGTAAACGACAATAGATCTTCAGGTTTCGGATCTGTCAGAGTTGAGTTCACGAGCCACAACATTAAACACGCTTCACGAAATTTTATGGTTCCGATTTCTGCTTCAGTTATTTCTGGTGCTTTCTCCTCTACTTTTTCAAGTCCATCTTCTTGTTCTGCAGAAATCTGATGCCCGAGAACATTTTTCAGACGTGAAGTCATTGTTCTGAATTCTAGTTCAGCAAAAAGTGCGGAGGCTTTCTCTATATCAACACCGTCCTTCCATGTTTTTTCTGGGATTTTCCATTCAATTGGCGCATCACGACGAATCGTTGCCAGCACTTTTGAAAATTCAGCGTCGTCTTTACAGGTCTCAAGCAACTCAATAATACGTGGAGTGATTCCTGCATCTATAAACTGTTCCTTATCCTTTTTAAGGGCTTTATATATACCTTTTATACCACCAAATTTTGTTATCAAAATTGTGGCCGTCTTCTCACCAATACCTTTAATTCCCTTGATGTTATCTGATGGATCACCTCGAAGCCCTTTGTAATCAGGTAAAAGCTCAGGACCGAAGCCAAATCGGGCCTGAACAGCATCTTCATCATATATAACAGTATCTTTGATTCCTTTCTTTAGCGTAAAGACCTGGACCTTCTTTCCTGAGACGAGTTGAAGTGTATCCATATCCCCTGACGCAATGATCACTTCAATATCTTTATCCTCCAACGTCTTTTCAACAATAGTTCCAAGTATGTCGTCAGCTTCAAATCCTTCTTTGTCATACATAGGAATACCGAGCACACGATAAATGTCGCGAGACTTTATAATCTGACTTACCAATTCATTATCAGTTTTTGCACGACCTGCTTTGTAGTCTTTATATGCTTCGTGGCGATGCGTTGGTTTTGGTAAATCATATGCAGCAACAATGTAGTCGGGCTTTAACATATCAACCGCGCTAAAAATCATAGTACAAAGGCCGTAGAGAGCCCCCGTAGGAACACCACCAGATGTCGCAAAGTCAGGCATGCCGTGATAAGCGCGGTGAAGAATTGCGTGTGAGTCGAGGAGGATAAGGCGTTTAGACATACGTCTATTATAAGCCTATTTCACGGGTATTTTCATCTACAACACTAAAAGTGATGGTGTGCGAATCCTTAGGTAACACTGCTGAAATATGTTCAGGCCACTCAACTAAGATGAGGTTTGTCGGATCAAAAACCAAAGCCTCCCAACCCAGCCGTACAATCTCTTCAGCTTTTTCGAGTCGATATGCATCTATGTGAGTAAACTTCTTGAAACCGCAAAAAGAAATGTCGTAGTTTTTTAGTATGACAAAGGTTGGACTCGTAATCTCACTCGATGAAATACCGATAGCCTCAGCAAAAGCTTTAGTAAACGTAGTCTTCCCTGATCCAAGGTTTCCCGACAGAGCGAAAACCGTCGCCGTAGCCTGTGGCTTCAGTTTTTTAACAATATCCCGAGCAATTTTCCCCGTTTCTTCTACACTCTTTGAAATCATGAAAATAGAATAGCACGTGTTGTACAGCCCCGCTCGTGCTAAAATATTCCCATGACAGTCACTTTTGATGAAGAAAAACAGGACAAGAAACTCGACGAATTCAAACGCCGGGAACAGGAGGATGTAGCGCAAATCCTCGCCTCACGTCATGAGCTTGAATATGTAGACCTCGGACCCGTGCCTATTAACATGGATGCTCTTCGACTTATCCCTGAGGCGGACGCACGTGCCAATCTTCTTGCCCCTTTCTCACTTATCGGCAAACGCGCAAAAATTGCCGTGGTTTCACCTGTAAATGAAAAAACTATTGCTGCTCTCGATATTATAAAAAATAAAGGTTATGAGATTACCATCGCTGTAGCATCTCTTACAAGTCTTGAAAAAGCATGGAGTCGCTATTCTGACCTTACCTTCTCTACTGTTACTAAAGCTGGCGCTCTCGATGTTTCAAACGAAGATATCCAAGAATTTATTGGTAAAATCCATACTGTTGAAGACGTAAAGGCTTCGATGACAGAGATTCTTAAACTTAAAAAGGGTTTTCGTATTTCTAAAATTCTTGAAATTGTGCTTTCTGGCGCTCTCGCAACCAAGGCGTCAGACGTCCACATCGAACCAGAAGAAGCGTATACTCGCCTTCGCTTCCGCCTCGACGGAGTACTTACCGATATTATGTCTTTTGATCTTGAAACATATAACCTCATTCTCTCTCGTATCAAGCTCCTTTCAGGTCTCAAGCTTAACGTAAAGTCAGAAGCACAGGACGGCCGCTTTAGCGTAAAAGTCGGCGAAGATGAAATCGAAATTCGTACCTCTATGCTCCCCGGTGCATACAGTGAATCAATCGTGCTCCGACTTCTTAATCCAAAATCAATTCAAGTGCCCCTCGAAGACCTTGGTATTCCAAAGAAGCTTCTTGGTATTCTTCTTGAACAGGTGACAAAGCCAAACGGCATGATCCTCACCACAGGACCGACAGGATCTGGAAAAACAACCACCCTGTATGCGTTTCTTCGAAAGATTCACACCCCTGATGTGAAGATTATTACCATTGAAGACCCTATTGAATACCACCTCCCTGGCATTACTCAGACGCAGACCAACGTTGATAAAGGCTACACATTCGCTCTTGGACTCCGCTCGGCACTTCGTCAGGATCCCGACATCATCATGGTGGGAGAAATCCGAGACAATGAAACCGCACAGATTGCCATCGACTCTGCACTTACAGGTCACCTTGTGTTCTCAACACTTCACACCAATTCTGCCGCTGGTTCATTCCCCCGCTTGGTTGACCTTGGAGTAAACCCTCGTGTGATGTCATCTGCTATCAATATCACTCTCGCACAGCGTCTTGTTCGAAAACTTTGTGCTGCATGTAAAAAGGAAGAAGCTCTCGCAGGTAAAGATAAAGAGATTGTTGACAAGGTTCTTGCCACAATTGTAGATCCTGCCGAAATGCCCACAAAACGAGATACTGTTTACAAACCAGTGGGCTGTGCGGCTTGTAATATGACCGGCTATAAAGGCCGCCTCGGCATTTACGAAGGTATTCTCACTACCGAAGAAATAGACAAAGCGATTGAGTTCTCTACCAATGAAAAGGACGTCGCCAAGATTGCCGCAGCCCAAGGCATTCTCACAATGACTCAAGACGGTATACTAAAAGTACTCAATGGTATTACAACCATAGATGAACTTGGACGCGTAATAGACCTCGATTAAAATAAAAACATGATAAACAAAACAGGAGACGTTCTCGGTGCACTCAATACTCTCAAACGCGAAGTAATGAGCGAAGACTCAAAACTTCACGAGCAAGATGCAAAAATTCGCGAACTTCATCAGATAGCTGAAAAGGCAAAACTCGAACTCAAGGAAAAAGAAAATGAAATCAAACAAAAAGAGCTTGAAATTGTTGCCTTAAAGCGTGCAATGAGCGAGCTCAAGTCAGAAGGTCCCCGACACGATGCAGAACTCAAGAAAACCGAAACAGAACATGCTGAATTGGTACGTAAACACACCGAACACCAGCACGAAATCATGGAATTCCAAGCAGAAGTTTCAAAAATCCAGCGAGGTGGAAATAAACCAGGTGAACATCACGGTTTCGCCGCATAGCCTCTTTTTACGCAAGTACTTTCAGTGATTAAGACACTGATTTGCGTCCCCTGCCAAGCCTGTGCTCTCTTGAAAAAATGCTATTGCACGAGGATATAAGAGGAGTAGTATGAAGGAAGAAAAGAGCAAAAGAAAACCCGCACAGTGTGCAGGTTTCCCTCAAATAGATTCCAGAATATAAATCTCTAAGCAATACTTAAAGATGTGCATCCAAAGTTAAGCAGAGTTCTTAGGATAGACCCAGTAGGAACACCGGAGTGTAACCAGAACGTCCCGAGAGTATCAGCTAGTAAACCGTGAGGTTTAATTGCTTAGAGATTTATAGGCTGGAGTAACGTATTTCGATTCAGCTTTACATAGAGTATGTTAGCATAAAGCAACAGAAATGTCAAGTACCTCTGCAGAACCACAGGTAAATAGCGGTAAAAATGGCTCTAATAAAGGGTCTTTTACTAATGATGAACTTTTCCTCGACACCACACTCCGCCCTTCCCAGTGGGATGACTATGTTGGTCAGAAAACCATTAAAGAAAACCTCAAGGTTCTCCTCACTGCGGCTAAAGAAAGAAACCATCCGCCCGAGCATATCCTTTTTTATGGCCCACCAGGTCTCGGAAAAACCACGCTCGCTCATCTGATTGCTAAAGAAACAGCATCGCAACTCAAGGCAACTTCAGGTCCTGCAATCGAGAAAATTGGTGACCTTGCATCAATCCTCACTAACCTCGCTCCAGGCGACATGCTTTTCATTGATGAAATCCATCGCCTCAACAAAGCAATCGAAGAAGTTCTCTATCCTGCAATGGAATCAGGTTCTCTCGACATTATTATTGGTAAAGGACCGAGCGCTCGAACAATTCAGCTTGAACTTCCACCATTTACACTCATTGCTGCCACCACTCGTGTGGCAATGCTCTCTGCTCCGCTCCGTTCTCGCTTCTCAGGAGGCACCTTTAAACTCGAATTTTATACAGCTCCGGAGATCCAATCAATCATTCACCGTTCAGCAAAGCTTCTCAACATCGAAATAGACCCACAATCATCAGGAAAAATTGCTGAACGAAGCCGTTTTACCCCACGAACTGCCAACTTCCTCCTCAAGCGTGTTCGCGACCTCGCTCAGGTTGAAAAAGTACCTGTCTCTCCTGCTATCGTTGATCGTGCGCTCACTATGCTCGGTATCGACCAGCTTGGGCTCACCCAAAGCGACCGCGACCTTCTTAAAACACTTATAGAAAAGTTTGGTGGTGGGCCTGTGGGACTCAACACCCTTGCTGCCTCCCTTTCAGAAGAGGAAGCGACTATAGAAGAAGTTCATGAACCATACCTCCTTCAACTTGGACTTCTTGAACGAACACCGCGCGGACGCAAAGCAACAGAGAAGGCGTTCGGTCATCTTAATATTAAACTTTAAGCCATAAAACCGTCGACCAAAAGATTGGGATTTGCCGTGGTAAAATTATTTTATGAAAATAACATCTAAAAAGTTTTGGTTCTTTTTTGTTGGAGTGGTCTGTTCGGTAATTGTGCTCGGAAACACACTGCCTATTTTAGGTAATTACGTCATGCAAATAATTATAGATGAGTCTATTTTGATCTTTTCGCTGACGAAATCAAATATAGTTATTTTGCCCGTTGGAATATTTCTTCTGTCTGTTTTCGTCGGATGGCTATTTGCTGGATTGACTGGTAAAGACAGTCACAAAAATACTCTCACGCCCTCTAAACTATGGGTAAAAAAGGCTTTTCTTTTGATATTTTCTTTTATCTTCATAATATTTGGTTTATTCTCTAACCGAGCTATCTTCACTGAGTCAGGAATCGTTCAGGTTGACTTGCTGTCGGGTGAAATACTCAAAAAGATAGAATACAGAAAGGTTGTAAGCTCGGAAACAGTCGGGTTTTTTATCCTGAGAAAAAGTGGTACACGGAGATCGTCTCAATGTTTCCTTGAAACCTGGCTATCACTGAAAACCTCCGACAGCACCTTAACGCTACTTATCCCGTTTAACAAGATAAGTGATTTAGCACACATACTGTCAAAAAATAATATAGCAAACACAATCACAGTGAGTAACCAGTGTGAAAACTACTATATACCTCAAGATGCAAACAAACGGTTTGAAGATGCTTTTAATGTCAAAACGGGTCTTGGAAAATGGTAAATTTATTGGAACCCAATAGTTCTTGTTGGTAGTAAATATTTGTATCAAAATCATGTCAGGACATAATAAATGGTCACAAATTAAACGAAAGAAAGCGAAAACAGATGGAGCAAAGTCTAAACTTTATTCTCGCTACTCAAAATTGATTTCAGCTGAGGCACAGAAAGTAAAAAGTGATAAAAACGCACCAAGCCTGCGTGCAATTATTGATCGTGCTAAAGCAGAGGACGTAACCAACGAAGTTATTGAGCGTGCCATCAAAAAAGGTGGTGAACCAGGGACTTCCCTTGAATCAATCCTCTATGAAGCATATGGCCCTGGTGGATGCGCGCTTATTATCGAAGCCCTTACAACGAATAAAAACAAAGCGGCACAGGAGGTAAAACACATTCTCACCGCAAATGGCTATGAGCTTGCGGCTATTGGTAGTGCTGCGTGGGCTTTCACCCGTGAAGGCACAGCCTGGAAACCGACCATGACTGTTGAGCTCTCCGATGAAGACCTTGTACTCCTTGAGAAACTTATTGATGCACTCGATGCAAGTGAAGAGGTACAGGAAGTCTATACAAACGTAGAGTAGAATAGAGAGATGAGAATCATCTCAATTGACCCGGGATACGAACGACTCGGTATAGCAGTAATAGAAAAAGAACTTCGTTCGAAGGAAGTTTTAGTGTATTCAGATTGTTTTAGAACATCCAAAAACCTGCCCCATCACGAACGTCTCGGTCTCATAGGAAATGAGATTAAAAAGATAATCGAAGAACACAACCCGAGCGCACTTGCTCTCGAAAATCTTTTCTTTAGTAACAATCAAAAGACGGCCATAACCGTCGCTGAGGCACGCGGAGTGATTTTATATCAAGCAGCGACTCACAATCTCCCCGTATACGAATACGGACCAGGGCAGATTAAAGTAGCTGTTACCGGCTATGGAAAAAGCGATAAAGATCAAATTATTTCGATGATTCCACGCCTTATAAAGCTCACAAAAGAGATAAAACATGACGATGAATACGATGCTATTGCTGTAGGGCTTACCTGCTTTGCGACCGAAAGATTCTCCTAAGGACTTTTCCACAGAGGCAAAAATTTGCAAAAAAATTCATATCTGTTACAAATAGAGGCACTTAGAAACCAAAAAGTTATATGCCACGAAAGAAAACAGAAAAAGACGAGGTCATAGCACCAAAGACCGCCGTTAAAGAAGAGGAGAAGGAAGAGACAGAGGAAAGTGATGATCCAAGCCCCAAGAAGGTCGCAAGTGATGACGATGAAGCAACAGACGATGCTGATGTTGATGATTCGCTTGAGAACGAAGAAGACGAGGATGATCCGCTCAAAGACTTCATGACAGACGAAGAAGAGAGTTGGTAAAACAAAAACCGCACATGTGCGGTTTTTGTTTTACTTACACTCGAATCTTTAGGAACCTCATCTTCCCTACTTTTATATCCATATTTCCTTCCACAAGAGCGTCGTGTGCTTCAACCACCTTTCCCGTAGCCACATCCTTCACAGCCTTTTCACCCACAAGTTTTCTAAATTCAGTCTTTGAAGCCACGATTTTATTATCAATCAAAATCTGAGAAAGCGAGGCACCTTTTTCAACCTTTACCTCCAAAGCGTCCGTCGGCATTGTTCCTGCAGAAAATGCTGATGCAAAAGAATCTCGAGATTTTTCCGCCTCACTCTTTCCGTAATAAAGTTCAACCACTGCAAGTGCGAGACGCACCTTTGCATCACGAGGATTTGCACCTGACGCAAGATACGCTTTTTCCTTTTCAATCTCTTCAGCAGTAACCTTGGTACAGAGTTCGAAGCTTGGAACAATCAAAGAGTCCGGCCAACTCATAATCTTTCCAAACATATCTTTTGCTGTGTCAGCAAGAGTAATCATGTTCCCCTCTGACTTACCCATCTTTTTACCTGTTGGATCGACGAGGAGCTTTGTAGCAAGCACAAATTTCTCTTTGTTCTTGAGGGTTCGCATGAGATTACGTCCTGCAAGCATGTTAAAGGTTTGATCATTACCACCAATCTCTGCATCCACATCCATAGCCACAGAATCGTAACCTTGCATCAAAGGATATAGAAATTCATGAAGGTATATTGGCTTATTTTCCTTCATGCGATTATCAAACATGTCTCGTTCAAGCATTTGCTGAACAGTCGTGTGTGAAGCTAAATCAACAACATCAGCAAAACTCATCTTGCCAAGCCATGTGCTGTTGAACTTTATTTTTGCTGCATTGCTTCCTTTAAAAGAAAGAAATGTTTCAGCCTGTTCCTTGTAGTGCGTAAGGTTTAAAAGTATCTCATCTCGTGTAAGGCGCTTTCGAGTAGCTGCCTTATCAGTAGGATCCCCTATCATTGCAGTGAAATCACCCATCAGAAGAATGATTTGATGTCCCATGGCCTGAAGAGTGGAAAGCTTCATGAGTGGTATAGCATGGCCCATATGGAGCGTAGGACCCGTTGGATCAATACCAAGATATATTGAAAGACGTTTTCCTGAAGCAAGCGCTTTAGCAAAAGCATCCTTTGAGGGAAACACATTTTCAACACCTCTTCCGAGGAAGTTTTCTATGTCCTGTGGGTTTGTATTAACCTTTGTTTGAGCCGTAAAAAATTTCATGGATTTACTTTAACATGGCGGTATTTTGTTGTCTTGTGAGGCTTTTCATTCAGTGATATCGTAAGCCCATGTCTAAGAAAAAAAGTATTTTTAAAAAAATAAAGCATCATATAAAAGCGCACACCAAAAAAGACATCGCTGTTGTCATTCTATCCATCTTTTTTCTCTGCTTCGGCGCTGGTACACTCTGGATTTCATCATTCCGCCTCCCCGACCTGTCATCGTTTGAACAGCGAAAAGTTTCTGAATCAACAAAAATCTTTGATCGAACCGGAAAAGTGCTTCTCTACGACCTCCACGACAGCATAAAACGAACCATTCTTATCTCTGCCGATATCTCCCCTTTTATCAAGAAGGCAACAGTGGCAATCGAAGACGAAGATTTCTATATCCACAAAGGAATTAAAATTTCCTCAATCATGCGTGCGGTATTGGCAAATGTTGTAAGTGGTGGATACAGCCAAGGAGGTTCAACTATCACCCAACAGGTGGTAAAGAACACACTTTTGACGGGAGACAAAACTATTTCTCGAAAATTAAAGGAGTGGGTTCTTGCCGTAAAACTCGACAGCGCACTACCAAAAGACACCATTCTCACAAGCTATCTCAACGAAAACCCTTATGGAGGCAACGTGTACGGTGTAGAAGAAGCTTCAAAGCAATTCTTTAGCAAGACGGCTAAAGACATAACACTTGCCGAAGCCGCATACCTGGCCGCCATTCCCCAGGCAAGCACCTTCTATTCACCATACGGAAAAAATAAAGAAAAACTTGAAGCTCGAAAAAATCTCGTGCTGAAAAAAATGCTTGATACAGCCGCGATCAACACCACTGAATACAAAAACGCTCTCAAAGAGAAGGTTGTCTTCCAACCCCAAGGACGGTTTGGTATAAAAGCACCTCATTTTGTTTTCTTTGTTAAAGACTATCTTGAAAACATACTCGGCAAAGGGTCGCTTGATGATGGGGGTTACAAAGTTATCACCACGCTCGATGCCAACCTTCAGGAAAAAGCAGAAGACCTTGTAAAAACCACCGCTCTTAAAAATACAACGGATTTTAACGCTACAAACGCAGCCCTCATAGCAATAAACCCACACAACGGAGACATTCTTTCGATGGTTGGTTCTCGTGATTACTTCGACAAAATAATTGATGGTCAATTTAATGTTGCGGTTGCAGCAAACCGCCAACCGGGCTCAACAATGAAGCCTATTATCTATGCAGAAGCCTTTAATAAAGGTTACACACCCGAGACGGTTTTGTTTGATCTCCAAACCTCGTTCTCAACAACCTGTGATCTCGAAGGAAAACCACTCGATCCAGAAGGCGATCCAAAGCAATGTTACATGCCTGGCAACTACGACGATAATTTCCGTGGGCCAATAACTCTCCGTGACGCCCTTGCTCAATCAATCAACATTCCTGCTATTAAAACTCTTTACCTTGCGGGTATCAAAAATTCTATTACGTTGGCTAAAAACATGGGTATTACCAGCCTCACTAATGCAGATCAATACGGTCTAACCCTCGTGCTCGGAGGTGGCGAAGTCTCTCTTCTTGAAATGACCAGCGCATATGGAATTTTTGCTAACGACGGGGTTCGAGTTGCTAGCCGACCAGTTCTTCAGATTTTTGATTCGAAAGGTACTGAAATTTCTATTCCTTCACAAAGACAAAATCAGGTTCTACCCGCAGAAACAGCACGAACTATTTCAAGCATCCTTAGTGACAATGTGGCACGAACACCAGGGTATGGTCCAAACTCTGTTCTCCACTTCCCTACACGTGATGTAGCGGCTAAAACAGGTACCACAAACGATTCACGTGATGCATGGACCGTGGGATATACCCCAAACCTTGTTGTAGGTGTATGGGCTGGAAACAACGATAACAGCCCCATGGTTAAAAAGGTTGCAGGTCAGATTGTTGCACCAATGTGGAGTTCGTTTATGAAACAAGGATTGGCTTCTGTAAGCGATGAACGATTCACCCCACCAAATCCAGCAGATCCAACCACTCTCAAACCTGTTATGAAAGGTATTTGGCAAGGAGGAAAAACATACACTATTGATACTATTTCAAAAAAGCTTGCCACCGACCTCACACCACCAGAAACACGCAAAGATGTTGCCATAACTTCTGTTCACTCAATACTCTACTGGTTGAACAAGGCTGATCCGTTGGGTGCACAACCAACAAACCCTCAAGACGACCCTCAATTCGAGCGCTGGGAGGCTCCTGTGCGTAAATGGGCGGAGGAAAACAAGTATGTCGACCAGGATGAATCTGTTATACCAAAACAAACAGATGATGTTCACACTGCGGTAAATATATTTAAGGTGAATATTCAAAGTGTGAATGATGCAAAATATACACTGAACGATACAATTGCTATTCCTCTTTCTTCTGCTGGTCGATACCCTCTCGCAAAAGCAACCCTTTATGTTAATGATGTCTTTGTTGGGATAATTGAGTCTCAACCATTTATGTTTAGATTTAACCCTAAAGATATTTCAGGAATTCAGGAAAGTAACCAAATCAGAATCACGGCGTACGATTCAGTCTTTAACAAAAGCGAAGTGACGGGAACCTTCTCTGTAGCGCTTGATAATTAAGAATAAAAAACCGAGCATGTGCTCGGTTTTTTATTTACCTAATATCCACAATTCTGCTTTGAGGTAATTTTTTCTTTATTGAAGCCAGTATTTGAGACTTTTTGGTATACAGTGCCGATTTAAGAACCGGTGATCCTTTAATATAAAGAATGTCTTTTTTTATCTCAAACCGCACAGTCCCCGTCCCACATGATTCATTAAGTGCCGATAAAATAGCGTCACTTTCAACTAAACCCTCCTTCTCAATCTTGGTAAACTTCTTAAAATAATCAGAAATGTTAAACACAAGAGCTTGTATTAACGATTCATTGGCATCACAAGGTATGTGAATGATTTATCAGATACACCTTTCATAACAAGAGGTTTGTTTGCTCCACTGATTGAAATAGAAATACTATCAGAATCAATAGATTGGAAGCTGTCTGCAATGTATTTGTGATTAAAATTTATTTCAACATCCTGCCCTGTCACACTTGAATCAATAGCGTTGGTATATTCACCAACATCACTATTTTTTGTAGAAATGGTAAATGATTTCTTCGAAGGAAGCGCTTTTACATTAACCTGATTAAACTTATCAGAGAAAACATGTGAGGTTTTAAGAGAATCAACAAAATCCTGCTTTAATACAACCACCTCTGTGATGAATGTTTTTGGAATGATTTGTTTGTAGTCTGGGAACGTAGCGTCAATTACGCGAGACATGAGGTAAATATCCTTTGCCTCAAAAGCAATTTGGTTTTTATCAAATAAAACCTTTACATCATCAGTGGTGTTTTCAAGAGTTCGAATAATATCAGCAACATTCTTGGCTGGGATTATAACTGACGGGAAATCGAGAGTGTCCTTAATTTTTATCCTTTTCTCAGCAAGTCTGAATGAGTCTGTTGACACGAACACAAGGTCTGAGTCTTCTTTAAACACATACACACTTGAAAGCTCTGGCTTTACTGTTGATTGTGAAGCGCTATAGAACACCGATTTAAAACCTTTAACAAGAAGTTTTGGGCTTATATCAACTGTTCTTTGTGTTTCAAGCTTTGGAATAGTTGGAAAATCATCCGGTGGAAATGTTTTAATGAGTGTTGTGTTGGCAGATGTAGAAATAACAACATTTCCCTCCTTTGATTCAAGGGTAATGTTTTTTTCCTTTGGAAGACCGGCAAGGAGTGAACTCATAACCCCTCCATGAAGGGCTATTTCGCCTTCTACGTCTACCTTAGCTGCAATCTTGATCTCTATACCACAATCAAGGTTTGTTGCTCGTATAATCAAAGAATTACCTTTTGCAGAAAGATTGATACAAGAAAGAATAGGTAAAGAAAGATTCTTACCTGTAAGGCGGTCTGCCTTTGCAATTCCTTCTATTAGTTTCTCTTTAATGCATTCTATTTTCATATCCCCAGTATATATTCTTATATTCTATTAAGAAGACTATTATTACTATTATCACTGTGTATATGTGTATAACTTTTTATAAGGCTAGTTATATACATATTCTAGATTTTATTTTGTTTTATTCTGGGGATATCCACCTGCCCAGAAATATAACTTTTTATCTTTTCTTTAAAACCCTCTTTTTATCCCCAGTTTCTCACTTACTATCCCCACCCCATTCACAGGCTGTTAGGTGATTAAAGAACGAATATGATTAACCTCCTGAAGTAGTGTTTGATTCGACTTTATATCTTCTTTGATTTTTTCACAAGAATGAATAACTGTCGTGTGATCACGGCCTCCAAGCTTCTCACCAATAGACGGATATGAAATATTCATATCCTCGCGAAGAATATACATAATTACCTGACGTGGCTTCACCACTTCTTTCTTACGAGTTTTCTCGTATATGTGATTTTCCTCAATGTTGTAGAAATCAGACACAATTTTAACTACTTCTTTAATAGAAATTGTTTTCTTTGGCTTTGCACTGTTCTTTATGAGATTTTTAATCTCAATAATATTAAGTTCCCTACCTCGAACCTGCGTCTGCATAGCAATTGAGTTCACAATTCCCTCAAGTTCTCGAATATTTCCTTCCACTGACTGTGCAAGAAACTCCAAAAGCTCTTGTGGAAGCGTAATATTCTGGCGTTCGAGCTTTGTTTTAAGAATTATAAAGCGTGATTCGTAGTCAGGTGCAGATACATCAACAATCATTCCCGCGCCAAAGCGTGATTTTATACGGTCTTCTATATCCGGCATGTGATTCGGGTGTTGGTCTGAAGAACAAATGAGTTGTCTGTTGTTTTCTTTAAGGGTGTTGAAGAGATGGAAGAATTCTTCCTGTGATTTTTCCTTGCTTGAGAAGAATTGAACGTCATCCATGATCAAAACATCATACTTACGATACTTTTCCTTAAACTGATTAGCTTTACCAAGCTGAATTGAGTTCATGTAGTCAACCGCAAAGCGTTCAGAGGTAACATAGAATACCTTTTTTGCAGGGTTGTTGGCTTTTATGTGATTCCCTACTGCCTGCATAAGGTGAGTTTTTCCACGCCCCGTTCCTCCGTAAAGGTAAAGCGGGTTATATGCGACTCCTGGGTTCTTTATAACTGCTTGAGCTGCTGCATGAGCGAGTTCGTTAAATGGACCAACAACAAAGGTATCAAACGTGTACTTAGGGTTAAGGTTATCATCCTTGCTTACATAGAATTCCTGTAATGGAAGCTCATGTGCGGGTGTTACGTGTTTTCGAGGCTCTTCTTGAACCTCTTTTCGTTCAGAAGACTTTGATATGACGTATTCAAGAGATCGGATATCACTACCTTCATCTCTCAAGAACTTGAGGATTGTTTTATGAAACTTACTTGAAAGCCATTCTTTAGCAAAAACACTCGGCACAGAAACATACACCACCCCATCATCCTGTTTATGGATATAGGTGTCTTTAAACCACATCGTAAAGTTAGCTTTTGATACCTGAAGTTCGATGCTTCCAAGCACACTCTCCCATATTTTTTTATTATCCATATAAGTATTATTTTCCGAAGTAACGTAAGTATAATGGCTTATGGGAATAGTAGTACTTGAAACCAAGGCCTAAATGTGTTAATAATATGTGAACAAGTTGTTAATAACTGATTTTATGGCAATCGTATACAAAACAAAAAACAGAAAGCGAGCACGAGCACACGGATTCCTCGCACGAAAATCTACCCCTACAGGAA
This sequence comes from Candidatus Parcubacteria bacterium, assembly GCA_039796155.1. GTDB lineage: Bacteria > Patescibacteriota > Minisyncoccia > Phycocordibacterales > UBA6065 > UBA6065. The sequence goes on along the minus strand of JBDKKJ010000002.1, from coordinate 42,629 downwards.
GAGCGGTTATCACCCGCCGACGCCATAAGGGTCGTAAGAAGTTGCTCAAAGTTTAAAATGCTCAAAAAGGTAGAAAGGCTTACAGTTAGCGATATAGAAGCACTTTCTCAAGGAAAAAGCGTCTTTGGGACGCTTTTTTCTATGCGCTATACCCCTGCCTCAAAATCTAAGTTCGCTGTGGCTGTTTCAAAGAAGGTTGTCCCGCTTGCTGTAGACAGAAACAGGATTCGACGTAGAGCTTATTCAGCTCTTGAGAGGGTTAAAGGAAACCTCTCTTTTCCGGTTTACGCCATGCTTATGCCAAAAAAGGAATTCATAAAAGCACCGTTTACTGATATTTCAAAAGAAGTCGAGATTGTTTTTAAAAAGGCTGGGTTGTTGAGCTAGACTACTAAGTAAGCTACTATTGAGTCTCTAATACATATATATGGGTTATCTATACACAACATTTATTTACGATCCTCTTTATAACGGCCTTATTCTATTGGCTGACAGTTTGCCGTTTCTTGATGCTGGTTTCCTTATCATCCTCTTTACAGTGCTTGTAAAGCTCGTACTCTTCCCTGTTTCAAAGAAGGCTGTTCGCACACAGGCTATGATGAAGCTTGTTGAACCTGAACTTAAGGCTATTAAAGAGAAGTATAAGGACGATAAACAACAGCAAGCTGTTGCGACGATGAAGTTGTATAAAGAGAAGCAGGTAAACCCTTTCTCGAGCATTTTTCTTCTTCTTATTCAGCTCCCTATTATTTTTGCTCTTTATAAAATATTCTACTCAGCGGGATTTTCTACAATACATACAGATATCCTCTATTCATTTGTAGGGGTTCCGGCTCATATAAACACTATTTTCTTGGGTCTTGTTGATGTAACTCAAAAGAGTGTGATTCTTGCTGTACTCGCCGCAGCGTCGCAGTATTATCAAATAAAGTTCTCAGTGCCTATAACTGCAAAAAAGACCGAAGGTGGAAGCTTCCAGGACGATTTGGCGCGAAATATGCAGATACAAATGAAGTATATCTTCCCTGTCATGATCTTCTTCATTTCATACAACATTGCTTCAGCACTCGCGCTCTACTGGATTACCTCAAACCTCTTTACGATTGGACAGGAGCTCTATATACGAAAGCAGATGGCACGAGAGACAGAGTTAAAGGCTCGTAATTAAGGACATCTTTCGCAAGACTGAGCGCGCCCCCGCAAACAAAAAATCCGTCAAGGCTCTCTTTGACGGATTTTTTGTTGAGGACGGGCAAGCAAAGCTTGCGAGAGAAGTCTTTATTCTACGAGATTGTATCTCCATGTCGTCATATCCTTCTTGTTCGTAAAGAGGATCACATTCTCCTTCTGGTCGAGACTAAGCTTCATTATATCCATTGAGGTTCCTGTGCTGAGTTCCGGGGTAAGAATTTCGGTTGTTTCACCACTGACCGCATTTATTTTCCAAAGACTGTCGTCGAATGACATTTTACCTTTATACCAATCGTCAGGATATGATCCTCGGTTAGCTTCTTTAGGTACGGCGCAGTAAATAGTGGTTATATCTTTCTTACTCCATACACATTTTCCAGCGAGTGTTGAAAGACCAAGTCTTTGGGTCTTTCCTGTTTTGGTTTCAAGAATCGAGGCGCTGTAGTAATTTGTCGTGCTGTTCGAAACAAGTATGAGAGAACCGTCATTATTTGCCACGGTTTCAAGACCGTTAAGGTCTCCAACCATTTTTGTATAGTTACCTGTTCCCGGGTTAAGAATGTACGAAGCACCACGAGCGGCGCTGCTTGGCTTTGAAGATAGGTTAATAATATTTTGTGAAGTCCAGTTTGCGGTCCACTCACCGAATGACGAATTAAATACCACTGTTTTGTAACTTCCATCCATATCAGACACTATCCCCTGTTCATTTGTATCGCTCCATAAAAGATAGAAGATTTTGTTACCAAAAACCGTTACATCTTTAATGTCATCTGTAAGAAAGAGACCTTCTATAGCTTGTTCTGGGCGTGTGGTTGTTGCTATCTTTGCGTAGAAAGTTCTCACTGCACCTGTTGAATCGTTAAGGTAACGCACAAGAAGTTTTGTTGAGTCTGCGGTGAAGAGAGCTTCGTGCACTTTTGGAATAGTTATAGTAGAGATTTTTGTCACCTTTGGATTTTCACTATCTGTTTCATAAATATGTCCCGTTGCACGCTCCATGTAACGAATAATTGTTGAAGATGCGGTTGAAGAAGCTGTTGCACCTGCTGTAGGAACAAAAGATATCTGGCGAAGTCGTGGAAGACGTACTTCTCCGTTTACTGAGAGATCCACAAACCCATCTCCCCCACCAGATGTTGAGGTTCCATTGTTTTGATTATTTGTTCCACCGGGACCAAAAGGAAAAAGATCATCATTATTCGTGGTACCTGGAGTTGTACCCTGTGGACCTGTCTTTGTTGTGTATAAATACCAACCAATCAAACCAAAAATGATTAGAATGATGAGTATTAAAAATATGAAGGATTTTTTTGACATCTTATTTTGTCGGAGAGTTAATAACGTTTCCAATCTTTAAAATAAGGGTGTTCATATTTCTCTGGAAGTTGATTGCGTCCACAGAGTTTTTGTCGCTAACTCTAGCAAGCGTAGAGTTTCTTTGATTAATGAGAGATTGCTGAAATGCAGCCAATGAATCAGTCTGAGTCGAAGCGTATTTTATGTTACTTGAGGTTCTCCATGCGGCGTCTAATCCAACATCTGTCATTATTTTTTTATCAGCCACATTCTTGATCGCTATATCAATTACTCGTTTCTCTGTGTCGGTTGTTGCCGCGCTTTTTTGTTTCTCTAAAGTTGCAATAGCGTTATCCAGTGCGGTATCTATTTGATTAACTTTTGTTGAAAACTCACCCTTTAAAGACTTCTCTACACCTGTAGGTATAAATGATTCAGCGGCCGTAATTGACGAATCCACAAGGCTATTTGTGTCTTTAATTACCGACTTGGCAACTGTTACCGCTGTTGCTTGTGCTGTGTTCAAGGTATTCTGCGCCACAGCAATCTTTTCTGGGTCACCAGAGGTTTTAGCTGCTTCAAGATTTTGTTCAGCAGTCTCTATTACAGCTCTTTGTGTTGAAATTGCGGTAGTAATTTTTTCTGCATTCTCTTCTATCTTTCTTGCGGCTGAAGTGAGGAGTCTTGATGCAACTCTAGCGCCTTCAGTGTTGTCAACAAATGGTGTGCCAAGGTGCAGATTTACGTTCACTAAATCAATATTAATAGTACGAAGCAGAAGAAATGAAACAAGGAGCAGACCAAGGCCGTAGAAGGCCCCCTGCCAAGTGTCTTTAGCATCTGACTTACCGTCTATTGCTTCTGTGGTTGCGTATTTGAGTCCTGCTATGATAATCCTAACAACCGCAAGAATGGCTGCTATACCAATGGCTACACCGTAAATATTTACTATTTTATCAACTGGGTTTATTGAGGGACAGGCCGTTGTACTACCATCTGCTGATGGTTTACAACCGATGGTAAAACCAGGGATGGTTGTAAGCGCAACATACTGTCGAGGGTCTTTTTGAGGATCAGTCTGTGCTAATGCAATTTGTGTAAAAGAAATATTAAGGAAAATAAAGACAGAAAAAACTACTCCTACTGATATTTTCTTTATTATGGTTTGTGAGTTTCTTTTAATCATTGAAGTATCATTATGCTCGCCTCCGCTCCCTGAAGTACCTTTCGTTTGTTTTGAACCACAAGACTCACACTTGATCGCCCACCAGTTGTACCTGTTTTACGAAGAGTAATCTCATTTTTATTACTAAAATTTGAGACGGTTGATCCGTTCATGTCCCAAGTAAGTGAAAGGAGTCCTGAAAGTGGATTGTCTGTAGACATGCTCAACGGTTCTGCGCGAAGAGTAAATTCTTCGTCTATAAGTCTATAAGTACTCTGAAGAGCCTTCTCGTATACAACCCCATAGAGTGGACTGTTTTCATAGAATATGATTTCCGGCACACTCGGCTTTATGGTTATAAAAGCTGAACCTGCAAGGCTTTCACGTGGTGAGGACACCTCAACACTTACCTCTTCCCCATCGCGAAGGTAGCTTGTTTGAGAAGCGATATACGAATCCTTTCCAAAACCTGAAGCCGCTCCTACTACCTCGCCGTTTTTCTTCCAGGTATAAATAAGATCTTTTGGATTTATTCTTTTGCCACTCACATCAAAAAATTCAGGAATGGCCGTTACTTTAAAAGCACCATTAAAAGAGTGGAGTGCTTTTACTTTATAAAACGGAGGAGTGTACGTATCTGCCTCATATAACAACGTAACCTCAGCTGGTCTAAACGAGAATGCATTTTCAATAGTTCCAAAATCTGGAGTTTTAATCTGAACACGTACTGCTGTAAAAGATCCTGCGTTACCACTGTTTATGTCTATTTCTTTAATGCCAACACCCTCTTTGTACACCCTATCGTTAACAAACCATTTAAAAATTGCCTTATTAAGGTCTGTATTAAAGCTTTGGGCGGTGAGTGTCACTCTTTGATTTGGGTTTGGATACTCAGGAACCATTCGGAATGTTACAGGATCACTGATACCAGGCACGCTCTGGGCATGTACAGAGAGAAAGAAAGAAGAAAATATAAAGAGAGAGAATAATGTGCTTTTTAACGCGCGAAACATGTAATTATTGTACCACAAGAGCACAAAGCCACCTGTGTAGAGGTGGCTTTTGTTTTACTGCTGATTATTTCTCTTTGCTTCTTTTATTGCCAGGATTTGCGATGGGTCTGAGGTGATGATTTGGTCTTCGGTATATGAAGCAATGATTTTTATAGCCACATGTTTGAGCCCTACAAAGAATATACCCTCCCCTACATCAGATTCGAGCAAGAGATATTTTTCTTCATCAGTAAGATTGAATACTTGCTGAAGCTTGTCTATAGATGACGGTGACTGTTTAAGGAGAACCTGTATAGATGAGTTGGTAATAATGGGGAGACCATAGGGTGATTTGAGGAAGTCATCCACATCCTGAGTGATTGTTGCAATACCGAGGTAGTGTTTACGGCCTCGTTTAGCCAAACCCAGGAGGAATGATGCGGTATCCTCAGATTTCATCATCCACCACGCCTCATCGATGACCAGGAGGCGCTTTTTGAGGTTTTTCATCACCGCTGTCTGGATATAGCGCATGACGATATACATAGCCACCGGCTTGAGCTCTTCTTCCATGTCACGCAGTGAAAATACAATGAATTTTGCACCGATATCTACGTTGGTAGGACGGTTGATAAAGCCAGACCAGGTACCTTTGGTGTATTTTGTCAGTCTTTGGACGAGGGATTCCCCACCTTCCATACCAGCAAGCACGAGTTCGAAATCAGACAGGAGTGGTGGCTCAGTTCCACGGAAATCAGAGTCAGGAGTAATGTCTTTGAGGGCATAGGTCTCTGAAATAGCACGGTCAACAATGGCATCCTCCTCAGGAGTGAGGCCCCCCATCATAATACGGAACAGACCTACGAGGTTTATGATGTTTGAACGGAGTACATCAGCACCAGATTCGTCTTCACGAGGAATTGGCAGGTCAAAAGGGTTGATATGGTGTTCAGAGTTGAGAGAAATATTAAAGTATTTACCGCCCGTTGCCTCGGCGAGGTTTTCATATTCCCTTTCAGGGTCAATAACAATCACGTCGGTATCGAACATAAGTGTTCGAAGAATTTCAAGCTTCACTGTATATGATTTTCCAGCACCAGATTTTGCAAAGGTAATAGAGTTGTAGTTTTCAAGAGAGAAACGATCGAACAAAACCAGTGATGAGTTGTGTCGGTTTATACCGTACAGAATTCCCTTGTCAGACGTGAGGTCGAATGAAATAAATGGAAAGAGCGATGAAAGTGGAGATGAATTCAGCTTTGAATGAACCATCAATTCATCGGTTGCTGTTGGAAGGTTACTCTTATAGCCCTGCTCTTGTTGGAAGAGTGCTGGCTTTACATACACGAGCTTTGATTCGAGGATTGATTTGATTTCAGACTCTGTTTTATCAAGCTCTGCCTCGTTTTCTCCGTATATCGAGATATAGACACCCACATCAAAAAGCTTTTCCTGTGCTTGCTGAAGCTGGTCGCGGAGGTTTTCAAGGTCTTGGTATGCGGTATCAAGCATTGGATCACGTACAAGTCCCTTCTGCTCTCTGATCGAGATCTGGCTTTGTACTTCAGCTACTTTTTTCTGAAACTGACGGAGAACTTTTGCTGTTTCTACCGGATGTACGAATATAGAAATGTTAAAAACTTTATCGAGGTTGATGATTGGTGCAAACCAGCTCTCTCCAAGGAATCGTGGATATGAAATAACAAAGAAAGAACGGACAATTTTGTCTCCGAGCGAGAGTTCACGAGGACTTACCTTTAAAGCAGACGGGGCAATAACGTCTTTGAGTTCCAAAACACCAGCCTCATAGATTTCCTGTGGGAGGATTGGTGCAATGTTTACCCGATTCTGCTTCTTTTTTAAAAAATCAAATATTCCCATAGTTTTATGTTAGCGGTATTGGCTTTTCAGTATCTCCGGGATTGAAGATCTTGTAGAAGAGTTCAACAATCTCTTCTGTTCCTAATTCAACGGTACGAATACCACAGCGGACAAGTCCTTGTGTAACAACGCTCACGCGCTGTTCGAGCTGGCTTCGGTGTTCTTCAAAGTCAGCAATCTTCTTCTCAGCACTTTCTGCTGAGGTTTTCTTTTTACTAAAGACATCTGTCACTCCCCCGGCGGTAAGTGCTGCCGGTGAGTATGGAACCACAACAAAGAATGACTTTGTCATAATGTTTGAGTTTTCAGTAAAGTTTTTTATGAAGGCAATGTATTCACGGGTCTGGATTTTAAGAAGATCACTCATTTGTTCCTTGAGTCTCCCTTCCAAGAGGGCTATATACGGCCTGATGTCGAGTTTTCGTGATTGAATAAATATTTGTACTGTAAAATCGAGAGAGTTGAGGAAGTTCTGAAACTGCATGATAATCGACTGCTGCTCATCTGCAGACTTGAGTGCAAAGTTGAGAGAAGAAGCCATGACAATAGCGCGCATAGAATCATCCTTAAGGATAATCATTCCTTGTCGGATTTCTTTGATGGGAACGAACTCTTGTGTTGTTTTTGCGTTGACTGCCATGGGATTTATAAGATAAGTATACTAGAACGTTTGTTTGCCTGCTCGTTGTGCAGGATTTTGACTCTGCTTAATGTCCAGTGACCAGGTAAGATCTTTTAGTTTTGAGTCAGAAAGCTTTGGTACATAGAAGTCTGGTGCAGATTCTACGGCCTGTTCTTTGGCTATGATCGGTTTTTCAACGTGTTTCCAAATATAGAGCTTGTTTCCAACGTAATAATTGAAGGCTGCCTCGACGACATTAATAAATGGCTTGTTATTTATTTTGTAGAACGCCAATGTCAGACTAAAGCCAATTACGGGAAGTATAAAAAAGATACTGATATAGAGGTTACCTATAAAACTGTAAAGAATAAAGGAAAGTCCTGCCCCACCAAGGAGATATATGAATTGTTTGAGAGTGAGTGGACCGAATATTTTGTCTTCGACTTCGATGAATTGAGGAACTTGAAATCTCATAGAATTATTATACCTCAAAAAACACAGACCTCATTGTAATACAGTGAGGTCTGTGTTTTCTTACATAATCGACTCTCTATAAGGGTCTGGGCCGTAGTTTTTAGGCTTTACTTCAGGCGCCTTGAGGGTTACGACTGCTTTTTGTGAAGGTAGGTTTACTGTTTCAGTGAGTTTGCTTCCAATAAAGGCTTGAGCAACAGCCTCTTTTGTTTCAGTTGCAGGAGGGGTGATTTCAAGAGGTTGTGCCGGTCCTGCAATGGTGTGATCGGCTATAGATATAGGGTGAACGGTTGGTGTTGGGTTTTCAATTTCAGCGAGGATGTCTTCGCGATTGGGTTCGGTGCTAGTGCTTACGCGCTCAATTTTTTCTTCAGTGGGGGTAGTACCTTCTACGAGAACCTGTCTAAATGGCAAAAATATCTTTTCATTTATATCATTAAGTAGATCCTGTTGTTTCTGTCCAGAAATCCCAAGCTTGCTTTCGATCACAGAGTTTATTTCAGTAATCTTTACCAGCCCCAGAAGTGCAGCAAAGACTACGTCACTTAGAATTCCTGTTTTATCAAGAAGAAATCCTTGTCTTTCCCCTATCGCTTGAAGGGTCTGACTAACACTCTCAGAAGAAACAAACTCTTTTTGTCTCTCGTTGAGATTTTTATAGGCCTCCTTTTTTTGATCTTTTGAAAAGTCCATAAATTTAGAATTCTTTACCTATGTTATTTGTAAGTAGCCATTCAGAGGTTTTTTCAAGACGTTTACGCATTGCCGTGTTCGTAATTGAAGCGCTAGCAGTGTGGGTAAACTTGTCAGAATTTCCTGGTTTTGGAGTGCGAGTAACGACCGCTTCTATCGCTAGTCTGACATCAGCAAGTTGGCTTGTGCTGAGTTCCTCATACATCTTACCAAGTGTTTTTGTGTCTAGACGGTAAAGTACCTCAGGGTTCGCAAGCGCTCTGAATTCCGTACCGTCATCTTCTTTCTTGATCCAGTCCATCTTTGCGATTTCAGGAGCCTCCAAATCTTTAAGTTCCTTCTCAACATCGTCGTATTTTCTTGATTTTATCGCCTCGTAGAACGCTTGATATCGTAGCTTTTTCATTTCCGCCTTCGTTGCGTTACTTATCTTTGTGCTCTTCATGAGATTATTAAACTTCTCATAATTCATGTTTGAAGCGCTAACAAATTTAAGGTCTTTAAGAGCCTCTGGTGGCAAATTCTCAAGTTCTTTATCTGAATGATTTTTTATTGCCTTGCTAACATCACCAGTACCTCCAGGTTTAAGTGCTTCACTAACGTCTGAAAGTCTATATTTCCAAACTTCTGCCTTATCATCATCTGATGCTTCAGTTTTTTCAGCAAGATGCTCTGCCTGGTTTTGCGAAATAGACTGAATAAAGTGTTCGTTGGAAAGCGTACTTTTTCCAAGTTTTTCAAGTTGCTTGTTTGATAGACTTGAAGACGCGTCAGACATTTTACCCTTTGCGTCCTTAACTTTGTCGTCAAGCAATTTTTTATCGACAGTTGTCTTTCTTGATCGTTCATATGATGCCTTTGCATCTTCGATGTCTCGAATCTGTGCAAGAATTTCCTGATTTTTTTCTTCAACTTTTCGCTCCTCAGCCCACTCTCCACGAGTTTCTTTGAGTTCCTTTGCAGTCTGGGCATTTAATTCTACGCCCACGAGGTTACCAAGAGTACTACCAAGAGTTGCTTTACCTATACCGGGTATTTTTGCATTACGCACATCCCAAGTACCAGACTTTGCCGCTTTTACTGTGCTGTCAAATATATCTTTGCCCGCGGCTGCAAACCCATCTTTTTTGAAGCTTTCAATAAATCGCGGTGATGGTGGTAGGGTATCTTTTGCTGCTTTCCAACCCTCTCCTGTTTTTGCGGTCGCTGCCGCAAGGCCGGCTCGAATTGCAAGTGCCGAACCGCCAGAAGCAGCTGCCACTCCGGCCCTCACAGCCAACTTTCCAAGACCATCCGCCAATCCGCCCATCGCCTTCCCCATTTTTCCTTCGTTGTCTTTTGCAACTTCAAGGCAGGCCTTAAGAAGCATGATTACAATAAAATACTGGAAGTATATTGAAATACTTACTCCTCCGATAACTGACTGATCTGTTATTTGATCTTTAACAAGAACTCCTAGGCTATTAATAAACTGTAGTGCGATGTAAAGCATTAGTAAGAACGCAACAGGAAACATGGCTGCGCTCGTAAGTTCTTTTCTCCAGTCGTTTGCGTATTCTTTCAACTGCGGCAACACATCACCCATAAATCCTATTGGCGAAAATACCATAAGGAAAAGAAGCGTAACACTTCGTGCGATGAATATAATCGCACAATAAAAGAATATATATGTGGCAATAAGGATAACTGCGAGACGTAATATTCGTGCAACAAAGCTTTGACTTGGACTTGTAAGTCCCTCAGATACTGTCTTGGCCGCACTAGCGTTCTCAGTTGCGTTTGTTCCGAGTCTAAGGAACTGTATTACCCCTAAACGTGTACTAATTAGATCGCTCAAACTCGCCGGCTTACTTGCATCTAATGAGTTTGCTACAAGGGAGTTTTTGATTCCACCGTAAAGCCAAAGTCCGAACACGTTGCTTACGTCAACAACTGCTTTCGTAATAAAAAGACTAAAATTGATCACAAGAGCAGCAATAATTACTTTTGTAAGTAAATCTTTTGTTCCAAAACTTGTACCGCGGACAATTGTTCCAAGGCTGATATATATAAGTACGAATATAAAGAAGATGTTGCAGAGGTCTCGTACAATAGTCCAACCAAGATTAATTGCTGGTGAAAGACTAAAGATATATGCGGTATGGAGGCTAAAGTTAATCGCCACATCAAGAAGAAGTCCTCCAAGCGCTAGCATTCCAGATGCCAAAGGAAGTATGAGCACTTCAAGGAGAAGCCCAACACCTCCAGTGACAAAAGACGTGATGATGTCTACAGAACTAAAAGGATTTACAAGAGCGTGCGCAAAATGGGGCGCAATCAAGAGCACTGCAACAATACAGAGTGTCGAGATTACTGCTTTATGTTTAAGGAAGAATCGTCGCATTTGGGTTTATTGTACTACGAAGTCCGTCGTCTTGGTCTGGAGTATATTTCCAAACCTGTCAGAGAGTACGCTTTCGATTATATAGGTACCCGTTGGGATACCTGGTTTTTTCTGACCAGCAAAACTAAAAGTGAATTTTTCGGTAGCGCTCACTGATATGCTGTTGACCGTCAGACTCTGTGAACTTGCTGGGACAGAGTTAACCGCCGATGAACCAGAACCGCGTCGAGTTGTAACACTAAGGCTTGAAAAGATGTTGCCCGTGAGAATTCTCTGGCCACTTTTCTTGAAGGTGTGTGTGACAGAAAGGCTTGAAGTTGAGTGATTTGCTACGACCTGTAGGTCATACGCAAACGGAACTGATGAAGTAAGAGTAGGAGAATTCGTTGATGAAACCACAAGGTCAAGGGTCTTTTGTACAGTCGCTGTGCCCCCCGTATTTGTTCCACCTCCTGTTGCTATAGGGTCAACAGTACCTATTGTTCCAGTACCGCTCCTTGGTATTACTCCAATAACCTCTACTTCTACAAGTTCAAGAGGGTGATAGCATGATTCATACTCATATTCATTATCATAGCGGTACGAAGATCGAATAGTTCGACATGTTTCATCAAGTGTTCCTTGTTTCTCTATGCGCACATAACGCCGTGATTCGTTTACAGGGACTACAATTGGGTTTGCGGTAGATCCATTCGGGGTAATTGCACCACTTGTCCATACGTTTGTACCACCTGCATTAGAAGCAACCACGCGAATGGTTCCGAGGGTTTTATCAACAGGTTTGTTTGTCACTCGCCAGATACGAATTTCTTTTATTTGTTTTGAAGCTTCAAGGTCAACTTCCCACCACGGATTTTGCTCTTCACTGGTTGCTGCCACCTGACTAGAATTATAATTATTATACTGACCTATGTTTTGGTCTTTAACACCGTTTGTTGCTTTATCAGAGGTCCCTGCCCCAGCGCTTGATTGTGATGTTGGTTTATAGAATGCAAGATTTTGTTCAGACGAACCGTCTACTCCAATAGCATTATTAATTGCACTTTGCTGAGCGCGATTCGCAGCAACAGCAGTACCTACAGTACTATCAGTTGCGGTATAGATCTCCTGAACGAGCCCATTGCTTTCAATCAGGCTCGCAGCCTCGTCATAATTCTCAATCGTGTAATCCTCGATATCTGATGTTGCTCCTGCGGTTTCGCTATAAAACTGATTTTGATATTTCTGGCGGTAGCTTTGTTTATTGGTATTGTTTTTCTTGCTCAACCCAAGAAGGCCGGTTGCGCCTTGAATCATTTTTTGAGTCAGCTGATTCAAGGTTGCAGCAATAACATCGTCAATTTCTGAAGCAACAGCCATTTGAATGTCATTTGATCCGAGTGTGCTTTCAAGCTTGCTTGCAATAATTTTCCCTGGAGTTTTTGTAGACTTCTTGGTACAAGTTCTATTATTTCCTGTCGGATCGACAAAACGAGTTCCTTTTGTTACAGGCGCAGTCACCGCTCCGTTTCTAGAACTCGTTGCAAAACTCGATTGAATAGCACCAAATGACGTGCTGTTGTTAAGTACTTCTACCGCTGGATCAAGACCTGCTTGTTCGCGTTCAAACTGTTCCTGAGGATCTTCAAATTTGTCACATGTTTCATAATCAAGGAATCCTTGCCCGATTGAAATTTTATCTTTTTTCTGTGTAACAGCCGCAAGCATTCGTTGTGCAACTTCACTGTCAGCAACCGCAAAAGCGCCATACACATTGTTCTGCGGTTCTGTTGTGAGTTTAAGCCAATTATCCCAACCTACCCCACCATTACTATCGGCAAAGTTTTGCACATTACCAGAGATGGTTGTAAATGTACAACGAGCTTTTTCTTTAAAAGGCTGACTGTATTTAAGTGCGAGTGCAATACGAATTTGGAATGAAAAATTGTTACACATAAATCCAAGCTCGCTTCCTTCAATAAATTTACCGACTGTTTCGTCCGCAGCGTCGAGAAGTGTTCCTCCAAAATCGGTCACAAACGAAGGTTTTCCTTCAAAACCTGAGTTTACCCAAGTCACCACACTCGAGCCAATGTTTCGAATGATGGTAATTATCATTACCTTTGCGAGAGGTTTTAGAACACACTCGTTAAAGGATAGTGCCTGAACTCCTGCGTTGTTTAGTACCGCTGTGGCTGAGTCACCAAAGCTACTTTTTGATACACCAAGAATATTTTGTGGAACAGCCGCAAGACCAGCTAAACCCGCTGAGATATATGCTGCTACGCAAGCTGTTGCTTTTGCTTGAGCTTGTACTTGCTTTGGGGGGAGAATAAAATTCGTGCTCGTAATCGTGAACAGAAGAACAAGGATGAGGGCTGTTATTTTTTTGAGGGTGCTCTTCATATCTATAGAGAGAATATCCTTATTAGTATACCTTATTGTGTAATTTTGTATCCCCCTTCATCTGGTGAAAACGTAATATTCTTGGACATAAAGTAGACTTTGAGCTTCAATGCACCAGCACTCACCAAATTTATACCGTTTTCATAAAATTTTATCTTTGTAAGTGCTCCAACAGGGTCGGTCTCAAGTGTGAGCATCCCCTCTACTCCATCCATAAGGAGATTTATACCGTTTAGTACCGCTGCGTGTGCAGATACCGCGTCTTCAGGTACCGACAAAGCGGTGAGTGCTGTTGAAAAACCGTTGTAGCGCTTTAAAATAAGGCCCAGTGTCGTTGCGTCAGCCTGACTCATGCCACTTTCCTGTACCCTCTGAAGTATTTTGAGCTCATGATCTCCCTTAACTGGCTCAACAGAGAGAATTTTTCCGATTTTGTTACCGTATATGCGTGCATTTGATGCACTTATATTTGTACTTACATTGAGGTCCGTGGCAGTAACAAGCTTTCTTTGGCCTGAATAATCGTTAGAAAGCACCATTTCTGCGATTTGCTCCTGAGTAACCGAGTCAATTGCTTGGCCGTTTTTCTTGGCTTCTGCGTATTTTGTGAATAATTCACGTGCAAATCGATCAGTTGCCGTCGTGGTATCAGCAGTTGCGACGATTGTTGTTGTGCCGAGTGCGTTTTTGAGATCTGAAGCTGATTCAGTGCTTGAACCAAGAAGGTTAAGCGCATCCTCAAAACCAAATGAGCCGTCTTGTATAGATTTTTTGACGCTTTCAGTGGCGATTACACTCACCTGCTTGCCCAAGTCGCTCTCTATTACGGGTGAAGTAAGGGAAATTTTAAAGATGGCTGCCCCGATAATGAAAAGTATTGCGATAATAAGAGAAATACCAATCCTTGTTTTGAGAAAATTGCGAATCATACAATAAGTATAGCAAGACAGTCTATTCCTTCATAGCCATTGATTTCCGCTCGGGTTATACTTTAGCTATGACATCTCGTAAGAAACTAGGAATTGCACTTTTGTGTCTCATTTTGATTATTTTGGTAGTTCTCTACTTCATTTTTTTCTCAAAAAAGTCAGAAATTGCCCCTACAGAGACTCAAAATCAAGACAACTGTGCTTTATTTCAGAGTTTAGATGCTAAAAAACCTTGTTATATTGAGAACAATGCTAAACCAGGAACTACTACCACCCTTCCCGACTCTTCAATAACAGGTGGCTCTTCTACGGGGTCTTTATCTTTTACCGACAAACTCCTACTTGTTTCATGTACCTCTCCTGATCAGCAGACGTCAGATGAGTGTGTAAAGAAAGTTGCGGTTGAAAATAAAAAGCCTGCATTATGTTCAGGAATACAGAGCACTCTTAATAAAGTTGATTGTATAAGTTCTGTTGGGCGTGTGGAGAAGCCAACTACTGAAATTTTCTCAAAGCCGACTGTAAATCAGGATGCGTTAAAGACTGATAGTTTTTCAAATAACCAACTCATATCACCACGTGTAAGCACATCATCAGCACAAGCATCGTCTTGGTTTAATAATTTACTTGAAGACATGAAGCAAAGTGCGGCGGATACGCGAGCGAATCCAGATCCCAACTATACAGCTGATGGTTTTTATCAGAGACTTGCAGCTTCGCAAGGAATTACCTTGTATGCATTTTCTGAATACCAAGTGGCACCAGGAACAACAATTACCGCACAGGGTGTTGGATTTACAAAAACAGGAAATACGTTGTATCTCGGAACATATTCTATTTCAGGTCTTGAAAGCTCAGATGGTACAACGGTTTCATTTACGGTTCCAAGCCTTAATGTTGGTACCTATGAGGGTTGGGTAGAAAACACGAACGGCTCGAGTCGAAAAGAAGATAGAAAGGTTATGCTGATGATCACTAACTCTCCTACACCAAAACCAGTTATACGAAGCATTTCTCCTGCACTGCCTTCTGATGCAGACACGGTTACTTTTTCCGGAGAGAATTTTAGTTCTATGGTAAATGTGGCAACAACGTTTGGAAATAAGGAAGCTGTCTCTGCTACAGGTGGGACATTTACACTCAAGCCATCTGACCTGACTTTCTACGACAAAGTTAAAAATGCACCAGGTATAAAAGGAAGCAAGGTTTCATTCTTTATTTATGTGTACAACGAGAATGGTGTTTCTGGTCAGCCCTTTACCTTTGATATACAATTTTAAAACATGATTCCTTCTCTTAAAAAATGTGTTGTATCAGTGAGTCTTCTCTTCTTTATGCTTGTTCCTGCAATGGCACACGCAACCATTCCACCAATTCTCAGTTTTGGAGGCACTCCTGTGTTTTGGGTTCCTTGCGTGTGTAGTGCTTCTGTGTGGAATTGGTTTGCACCGCTCTACCTTACATCTATACCAATGACCGGTCCCATGGTATATGTTCCCTATGCAACTGTTCCCTTCGCAAATTTTATGCCATCGGTGCCTTTAGCACCTCACCTTGGTGGATATATTCCTGGTGTTCAGGCGTGTTGGATTTATGTGGGCGTTGCCTGCGTGCCCCTCCCTTCTATCGGAGTAATGGCCTTCGTAGGAACAGGTCTCCCCGGAGGTGGTTTATAAAATTTTATTTTTCCGCTAGTTTTTTCCAGACCGTAAGCGTGAGATCTTCTGCTCGTATATTCTCATCGAGTGAAAGTTTTTTAAAGAGTTCACGAAGGTTTTCTTTTGTTTCAACCGCAGCAAGGTTTGAAATAAGTTTTTTTCGTTTCTGGGCGAATCCAGATTTTACGAAAGCAAAGAAACGGTCTTCAGTAATTTTGTCTTTAAATGGATTCTGTATATCTGAAAGTTTTAGTACAGCAGAATCTACATTTGGTATTGGAAAGAAGTTTCCTCGAGACACATTCATGACGAGCGACGGCGTGGCATAGATTTTAACTGCAAGAGAAAGAATACTTTCTTTGCCGTCGCGTGCAATGGTTCGGTTTGCGACTTCCTTCTGGACCATAAGTATCATGGTTACCGGCTGATGTGTTCGAGAGAGGAAGGTTCGAATGATTTGTCCGGTAATGTAATACGGAATGTTGGCGATGACTTTATATGTCTCGTCTGAAGTGATGAGTGAGAGATCTTCATCTGAAATATCCATTACGTCTTTATGGATGAGTACAAGGGTTTTGTTTTCGATTTCTTTTTTAAAGAGATCAGAGAGAATAGGAATGAGACGATCGTCTTTTTCTATCGCCACAACACGTGCTCCTGCTTTAAGGAGTTCTGCTGTAAGGGCGCCCTTGCCGGGACCAATTTCAATGACGGTCTCGCCCTGCTTTATTTCCCCGGCAAGGGCTATCATCTCCACTATCCGTGGAGTTATGAGAAAGTTTTGACCAAGAGATTTTTTAGCAAATACCATAGACGAACTATATATGAAAATGGTTAATTTGCTACTATTAGGTTATGGAACACACACCTGCAAAACAACGAACGTTAAGAAAGCGTGATATGGCTGTATTGCTAGCGGTGGCCGTGTTTTTCGATATTCTTTCTTTAATACCAGGTGGGATTGTCTTTGTGGGTGTGGTCGGACAAATGGTCATCCCTTTCATTTTTTCTCGGTACGGTATTAATGTTTTTTCTTTAAAGAAGTCCGTTCCCTATATTATTGGTTTTATAGTGGAGGTTGTTCCTGGAGCGCGTCTTTTACCAGCGTTC
Organism: Candidatus Parcubacteria bacterium; assembly: GCA_039796155.1. Lineage (GTDB taxonomy): Bacteria > Patescibacteriota > Minisyncoccia > Phycocordibacterales > UBA6065 > UBA6065. The sequence goes on along the minus strand of JBDKKJ010000002.1, from coordinate 25,847 downwards.
ACTCTTGAAACACTGATCATTATTTATATGTCGAAGTAGACGACCTTTTTTGGCCCCGCTATTTTTTCTGTTTGTTCAAGGTATTGGTCAGGTATATCAAATATAAATTCAGAAGGTACGGTAACTTGTCTTGAACCGAATATGGTGCGCATTGATGCTTGAGTGAGGAAGAGCTTCTTCTTTGCGCGAGTAAGCGCTACATAAAAAAGCCTTCGCTCTTCTTCATCATCACGCTTTTCATTTTTTCCACCCATAGCTTTGTGCGGAAAAAGGTCCTGTTCGAGTCCTGTGATGAATACGTATTGAAATTCGAGCCCTTTCGATGCGTGGATAGTCATCATACGAAGCGCAGGAGCGTCTTCTTCCATCTCATCCTGATCAGAGGCGAGTGCTGCATCCTCAAGGAGTTTCGCAACGCCTTCACCAGGCATCATAAAATCATATTTGGTTGCGAGTGTTGCGAGTTCACGTACATTCTCAAGTCGCTCGAGGTCTTCCTCAAGACCGCTTTCTTTAAATGATTGCTCGAGGCCTGTTCTTTGAACCACATACTTCACAAGTTCAGATGGTTTCTCACTTCCCGATTTCTGACCAATGTCATCGAGCATGGTGCAGAATGTGTTCCATTTGTCTGTGTGCGCGCGGGAAAGTTCGCTTGTCATGCCGGAGAAAATCTTCGCAATAGTTACCTTGCCTATACCGCGCGCAGGGACGTTGATTACACGCTGTAAGTCAGACAGAGATTCACGGTTGAGGGCAACCCGAATAAATGAAAGCACATCTTTAACCTCTTTTCGCTCAAAGAATTTTGTACCCAAGACCTGATATTTAAGGTCTTTAGAAATCATTGCTTCTTCAAGTGCACGTGATTGGAAGTTTGCACGATAGAGCACTGCAATCTCTCGCGGATCTGTGCCTGTTTCAATAATTTCAGCAATTCTGCCCGCTATGAATCGCGCTTCGTCATTCTCATCAAACGCCTGATACAGAGTGATCAGTTCCCCTGCCCCTTGTCGTGTAAACAAATTCTTTTCAAAACGATTTTTGTTTTTCTTTATGATATGGTTGGCAACTTCAAGGATTGTTTGAGTTGAACGATAGTTTTCTTCGAGTACAACCATGGCTGCTCCTGGATAATCTTTCTCAAACGAAAGAATATTTTTGATATCAGCACCTCGCCAGCTATAAATGTTCTGGTCGACATCACCCACAACACAAATATTCTTTTTTTCCCCTGCAATCAGTCGAGCAATACGGTACTGAACCTTGTTTGTGTCTTGATACTCGTCTATGTGAACGTATTGCCACACGTTTTGATAGTGATTCCGAATTTCTTCGTGATTATCGAGAAGTTCGACTGTTTTAAGAAGAAGATCGTCAAAGTCGAGCGCTTTCTCTTTGCGAAGTGCTGCTTCATATTTCTGCCAGACCTTGTAAATAATGTCTCGCATGTAGTCGTGCCCCACGGTTTCAAAAAACTTGGTTAGGTTCACACTATTTCCCTTCTCCTTTGAAATTATGGAGAGAATCGTATTTGGTTCGTACTGTTTTGGATCAAGGCCGAGCTCTTCGAGGGCGTTTTTGACGGCACGTCGAGAGTCACTTCGATCAAAGATGGTAAAGTGCCGAGTAAGCCCAAGTCTCTGGGCATTTTCTTTAATAATATGAACTCCGAGTGAGTGAAAGGTGCTTACGAACGGTCGTTCGGTAAATGAAATAGGAACATTGAGACCTTTGTCTTCCTGGATCAGTTTAAAGACGCGTTCTCGCATCTCTTTAGCAGCTTTATTGGTGAAAGTGATAGCCAAAACACCTGAGGGTTTCACTCCTTGTTTTATAAGGTGAAGAATTCGGTAGGTAATCGTCTTTGTTTTGCCCGCTCCGGCTCCGGCAAGGATAAGAACCGGCCCTTCGGTCTTTCGGACGGCTTCTTTTTGCTGATCATTTAAAGTCGAGAGATAATCCATCAAATGATTTTAGCACGAAAGGAGACAAATCTTTATTATGGCTATAAATATAGGTATATTGGCATGCAATCCCATTAAAAGTAACTGGGGATATGAGGGGGAAAACCATGGTTGACGAAAGATTTAGCCTGAGTATAGTAAGAGAGCACCGAAACGGCAGCTGACCTGAAATATGGCTCAACAAAGCCATAGAATATCTAAAAACATCCTCTTTTCTGGTGCGATACACGTGATTTTCAAGACCCCTACATCTCTTTTGTCCCAGCAGTTCGGTTTGGGAGGGACAAAATCTAATATATGGCTTAACATAGGGCTTTACTCAGTAAAGCTTGTTTTCGTATTTGGGGCTACAATGACACCTTTGACCACCCACGCAGGTGTATTTTCATTTATATCCGACCTTGTTGAAGGTAAAGAAGCGGACGCGGGTACAAGTATGGTGACGTCACAGACCATGAGTGTATTACAGGCAAACCTTGGACCAAGTGCAACTGCACCAATCACAAACGGTATCATTGCCATTGTCGACGGCAGTGCTCTTGTTCAGGAAACAGGAGTTATTGGTACCCAGGCAGACATTGTGGATGGTAAATCTACAGTAATCAGCCTCTATGTGGTACGTCAGGGTGATTCTTTGGGTCAGATTGCAAAAATGTTCGGTGTTTCAGTAAATACTATTGTTTGGGCTAATAACATTAAGGGTCCGATTCGCGAAGGCGATGAATTGATCATCCTCCCTATTTCAGGAGTGACTCATGTTGTTAAGAAGGGCGATACCATTCGATCTCTTGCCACAAAGTACAGGGCAGATATGGACGATATTATGGCGCATAACAACGTTAAGCTCTCTGATACACTCGTAGTGGGTATTTCTCTTATTATTCCCGATGGAGAAATGCAGTCTCTCCCTTCTGGTGCAGCTTCAAGGCCTACAGAGGCACTCCGAAACGCAGGGGGTCCTGTATACAAGGATTACTATATGCGTCCTATTGAGGGCGGACGGAAGTCACAGGGACTTCACGGCTACAATGCCGTAGACCTTGCTGCACCAATGTTCACTCCTGTTTATGCCTCTGCTGACGGTTTGGTTCTTATTGCTCGATCTTCTGGATATAACGGAGGCTACGGATCATATGTCGTTATCTCACACGGAAACGGCACACAAACTCTCTACGCTCACATGAGCAAGGTTATAGTTTCTCAGGGTAGCTACGTAACCAAGGGTACGACTATCGGTCTTCTTGGAAACTCTGGTAAGTCTACGGGTCCTCACATCCACTTTGAAATTCGAGGTGCTACTAACCCATTCTAAAATGTTTTTGACGGTATTGAAGGGCTTCTAATACGTGTTTAGTTTCAATGTGATCTGATTGTTCAAGATCTGCAATGGTTTGTGCAAGTTTAATAGTGCGATGATAGCCACGGCCTGATAGGTCGTGGATTTTTGCAGCTGTGTTAAGGGTTTGTTCCGCTTCAACTGAGAGAATACATGTTTTACCTATGTCACGAGCAGCTATTGTTGAGTTGAGTGTATTTAAAAGTGAGAGATCTTTAAATCTCTTTTTCTGGATAGAGCGGGTACGTATGACTGTGTGTTTTGCGTGTGCGGTTTCATCAGTCTTGTGAGATTTTTGTAAAAGCTTATCGTGGGTGACTTTTGATACTTCAATCCACATATCAATGCGATCGATAATCGGTCCAGACATTTTCCGTCCGTAGCCTGCTATGTCTTTGGGCGCACAAATACATTCTTTACCTGATATACCCTTGTTTCCACACGGACACGGATTGAGAGCCGCAATAAGAATAAAATGCGCTGGGAATCGTACTGTTCCCTTTGCTCGAGATATGGATACAACTCTATCTTCAAGCGGCTGGCGTAGGGATTCAATTACTTTTCTATCAAACTCAGGAAACTCGTCGAGAAACAAGACGCCTCTGTGAGCAAGTGTGATCTCCCCTGGTCGTGGCACTGATCCTCCGCCCACAAGTGATGTGTATGAAGATGTATGGTGAGGTGAACGTACGGGCGGATGGGTAATAAAGTTTCCTTCGAGGCAGCCGGCAACAGAGTGAATTTCTGTAACTTCAAGTATCTCTTCAAAAGAAAGTGGTGGGAGGATGCTGTGGAGGGCTCGCGCAAGCATTGTTTTGCCGGTTCCTGGTGGTCCAAACAACGCAATGTTATGTCCACCTGAAGCAGCGATGATAAGTCCTCTTTTTGCGGTATCTTGGCCAACCACGTCGTCTAGATTGTTTGCACATTCTCCTTTATGAGGAAGTTTCTTTAGATCGATTGGCTCTGTTGGTGTAATGAGGGTTTGAGTGCGGTCTTTTTTACGTGAAAGATGTTGTATCACTTCACCGAGATGTGTCACTCCATACACTGTGATTCCAGAAATAAGTGCCGCTTCGGATGCATTATCTTTAGGAACAAAGAGTTCGGTTATTCCTTTTTCAAGAGCCAAACGCGCGTACGAGAGTATTCCAGAGACAGGTCGTAGGCTGCCGTCGAGAGCCAGCTCACCCAGGAACATTTTTCCACAAGGATCAAAAACTATCTCTTCTACTGCGAGGAGGTATCCCAGGGCTATAGGTAAATCAAAAGCAGGACCCTCCTTCTTTATATCTGCAGGTGCAAGAGACACAACAATCTTTGCATTGGTTTGTTTGGGAGATTTGAAACCAGAGTTTTTGATTGCGGCCGAGACGCGATCTTTAGCCTCCTCAATTGCTTTGTCAGGTAAACCGACGATTGAGAATGCATGAAGGCTTCCTTTTGATATGTCTGTCTCTACAGAAATAAGATGAGCCTTTAAAAGATGATTTTGCGCGCTTGTGATTTTTGAAAATGCCATGAAAAAATCATAGCAAGTGAGAGATAAAGGGAAGATAAAGAAAGAGCGGCTGCCGTAGGCAGCCGCTCCTATTCTTATGTAATTACTTCCCTTCCTTCATGTGTGCAACCGATGTTCGCGCCGCTGGATTTGCTTCGAGTCTTCCTTTTTCGATCGGCTCACCAGAAACTTCGCAGATTCCGTATGTCCCCTTCTTTATTTTCTCTAGCGCAAGCTTTACATCGTTGTACTGTTTTTCGAGAGGCTTTAATATTGCAGTATTTGATTCATAGCTTTCAATGTTGTCGGCGATGTCAGCAGAGTCCGATGCGTTGATATCAACTTCACCTGAACTAGCTTCCCAATCCTTTGGGTTGTTGGGATTAATATGTCCAACGCTCTTGAGTTCTGTTTCAAGAGTTTTTAATTCTTTTTCAAGCATTGTCTTAAAGTGCGCTGTATCGATGTTTGTATTTTTTTTCATATGCTGTGTGTATTAATAATATCGAGTTTTTAATTTACTGTATAGTCCGCACCGTGAGAAGTCTGTCGATTATGTATTTGAGTGCCGTCTGGCTTGTTGTTACTACAATAGTGTCCTTATCTGCAAAGGCATACATAAGAATTGGTTGACCACTATCGTTTTTAAGTACTCGTACATCGACATTCGATATAATAATGTCTTCAAACGCACTACTTAAAGCTCCTGTGTTTGTCTCCCCTGTGTGTGCAACTTGTACTAAAGGTAACAAATCGGTTCGCATCTTCTGCTCCCATTCTAGCATTCCTGAGAATGCATTCTGGAAGAAGGTGTTTTTAAAGATAATGAACGGGCTTTGTGTGTCATAGGTGTACACGCCAATCATATATGAGGTTCCAAGTGATCTCAGAAGTCTGTTTGGAATTTCCGTATTTCTCAAAAGTGATTCAAGTCCAAGTGGAGATGTTGCTGTAGTGCTTGCCACGGGTACAAGGGCAAATACATTTCCAAGCCCCGCATTTGATTGAAGTAGTTTTGAACCCACAAGAATCAACGGGTCACTCGTTTCATCAATACTAATAGTCGATGCTTTTGCGTAAGGAATAATTGCTTTAATTGTAATTGCTGGAGCGGTTTCTACTGTAATGCTTTGTGATGTGGTGAACCAGTAATACCAACCACCGCCAAGAAGCACAAGGAAGAACATCACCACGATAATGAATGCACCTGTGTGAGATGTTTTCGGTGTTTCGTAGTCTATGGGTGTAGTTTTCTCACGCTTCTTGTGCTCGGCAATAGCGATATCCATTGTTGATACATTCTGAAATTTGACCGCTTCCTCAGCGTCACTTTTAAATGTACGAATATGTTTTATAGAAGGATCATTAAAAGGGTGTGGTGTGTCTGCAACAGGTGCTACAGATTCAACGTTCGCTGCTGTAACAAATGGTTTTTCTACAGGTTTCGCGAGGGGTGCTTTTGGTATGAAAGAAGACGGAATCTCTTGGAGTGATGCAAGAAGATTGATACTCTCGCGTGTTAGAGATGGTTTTTCTGCGGGGGTTACTGCTGCGGTCACTGGTGCTGATGCAACAGGAGCGGTAGTTGGCTTGAATGCGGGCACAGGAGTTGGTGCCGGCGGTACTACAGGTGCTGGTTTTGGTGCCGGCACTTCTACTGGTTTTTGTACAAACGCAGAAGTATACGGTACTTCTTTTACAACAGGTACTACAACAGGTTGTGGGACGGGTGTCGAAACATCAACCGCAGTTTCAGAACTTGAAAATTCGTTCTCTTCTGAAAAACCAGATCCTTGAACAATATCAATTCCCTCATCATGAAGAACATCAAACGTTTCTTTGTTTGAATCGGGTGCGGGTGTCGTATTTATTTGGGGTACCTGAGGTATTTTGTTTGGTTCCATACATGTAGTATATCGCCCTTCCCTTCGTGTAACTATCTAAGCTTTCGAATCACCTTTCGCATAGCGCCGGGACGATTTTGGCTTTCGTTGCTCTGATGCTGCACGGGCTTTTCTTTAATAGGTGCAGTGTGTGTATTTTCCTCTGACTTCTTTGGATACTCCCTTCGATTGTCTCGGCGTTCGAAACGATTGTTTCCTCCCATAACATATCGAGGTACATCTGCATCCATATCTACAAAGTCATCAGCAGCTTCTTTAAGCTTGCCTGACGCTGACTTTCCGAATGTAATTACTTCTACTTGGCAGCCGTTCATCTTTAAATATTCGACGAGGGGTACAAAGTCTCCGTCACCAGATGCAAGAACTACCACGTCGAGTTTGTCGGCGAGTTTAACTGCGTCAATAGCGAGCCCCACATCCCAGTCAGCTTTTTTAGAACCAGATGAGAATATTTGGAGGTCTTTTGTTTTTGTTTCAATACCGATTTTAGCAAGCGCATCAAAAAAGTTTTTTTCTTCGCCTGATTCGGTGGTAATAACATATGCAATAGCGCGTACAAGCTGGCGGTCTGCAAGAGCATCCGCGAGTACGTTTTCAAAGTTTACGCGTCCATGATGGAGGTTCTTTGCGCTGTGATAGAGGTTTTGTGCGTCGATGAATACTCCGACGCGTTGATTTGAGTGTTTAATTACTGACATAAAAATTGTTTTAAATTATATAAAAATGACTAACTGCTTTAGAAAAGATTCTTGTTACAGAATACCATGTGTAAAAACAAAACGACTTACTTTTTAAAAAGTAAGTCGTTTAGTTCAGTTTACTTCTTCTTGAGATCGAGCTTCTTTGCAATCTCAGAGTATCTCTTTGGGTGTTTCTTAGAAAGATACTTCATGTGAGTTTGTCGGTCTGCTACCATCGCGAGGAGTCCTCGTCGAGAGTGCTTGTCCTTGTCGTGCTTTTTGAGGTGTTTAGCTAATTCCTCAATTTTAGCAGTTAAGAGACCGATCTGAACTTCAGGTGAACCAGTGTCTGCTCCGTGAACGCCTGTGTTTTTTATTACTTTTGTTTTCTTTATCGTTGAAAGCATGGTGTAAGTATGTTAGCACATATCTTTTAAAATTGCAAGTCTTTAGCCTAGGACAGGGGCCTGTAAGCCTTTTTGTCTCTATTTTTGCTATAATATTGTGCGACATGGCATCTCTTAAAACACTAAAACAGCAGTTTCTCGAATATACCGAGATTGAAAAGGGTCGAAGTCTCAATACGGTCAAAAACTACGACCGTTACATATCACGTTTCATAGGTTTTCTTAAAAAGGATAATCCGGCAGATATTACCGATACCTCGGTCCGAGAATTCAGATTGTGGCTCAACCGTCAGGCTACGGGGAATAATGCCAAGACAGGTGAAACGTTGAAGAAGAAGACACAGAACTACTATTTGATAGCGTTACGCGCTTTTTTAAAGTATTTGGCACGTCAGGGTGTGAAATCATTGGCTCCAGAGCGAATTGAATTGGCTAAAATAGGTGAACGGCATATTGAGTTTATGACAGATCAAGAATTGCACCGATTGCTTGATGCGCCCGAGGGGGATTCTGTTAAAGCCTTACGAGATAGAGCTCTTTTGGCAATGTTGTTCTCGACAGGGCTTCGTGTGTCTGAATTGTGCTCACTTTCGCGTGAAATTGATCTAACTGTAGACGAGCTCTCTATTAGAGGAAAGGGGGACAAGGTTCGTGTGGTTTTCTTGTCTGATGAAGCAAAACAGGCAGTAAAGGCATATTTGGCAAAGCGCGACGATATGGACGACATGTTATTCGTAAAGGTTTCACTAGAAAAGAAGCACGGTGGTGAATCACTGCCTTTGTCGACACGGTCTGTAGAACGAATCGTGAAACACTATGCTACTAAAGCGGGAATAATCTCTAAAAAGGTTACACCGCACGTTATTCGTCACTCTTTTGCTACTGATTTACTCTCAAACGGTGCTGATCTACGTTCAGTTCAAGCTCTCCTTGGCCATGCAAACATCGGAACAACCCAGATTTATACCCATGTAACCGACAAACACCTTCGAAATATTCATAAACAGTTTCACAACAAGAAGAACTCCCAGCAATAGTCTTTAGAAATGCACGCATAAAAGCCTGGTGGCTTTTTGCTCTGCTCGCGCCGTCGCGCTGCGCAAGGCATTTCTAAAGACTATTGCTGGGAGCTTTGCTATTATGAATCTATGAAAATAATCTCATGGAACGTAAACGGTATTCGGGCGAATATTAAAAAAGGCGCATTTGATTGGTTTTTGCAGCAAAAGGCAGATATTTTCTGTATTCAAGAGACCAAAGCGGAGCCCTCGCAGCTACCGGCTGAAGTTGTTGTACCGTTTGGCTACAAATCATACTTTGATCACTCAAAAGGCCGAAAAGGCTATAGTGGCGTGGCTATTTACGTAAAAATTACTCATACAGTTGCTCGAGCTGAATATGGCTTTGGAATTGCTGAATTGGACCAGGAGGGCCGCCAAATAAGCTTGTTTTTCAACGATAAAAAGGGAAAACCTTCGTTTTGCTTTATAAATACCTATTTCCCTAATGGTGGTGGGGGTCCTGATCGCTTGGCATACAAGCTCAAGTACTATGACGCATTTTTGGCATATATAGAGAAAGTTCGAAAACAAGGCTATGAAGTTATATTCACCGGTGATGTGAATACTGCGCATACAGAGATAGATCTTGCTCGTCCAAAGGAGAATATGGAGAACACAGGTTTCCTTCCTATTGAACGTGCTTGGATTGATAAAGTTATAGCTGCCGGGTATGTCGACACTTACCGAAATTTACATCCTGGAAAAGTCGGAGGATACACCTACTGGGATATGAAAACTTTTGCGAGAGAAAGAAATGTTGGATGGAGAATTGATTACTTTTTTGTGAGCGAAAAATTACTCAAAGATGTAAAAAAATCTGAAATATTTTCTGATGTGCTTGGATCTGATCATTGTCCCATCGTTCTAGATATCGCTCTGTAGAGTCGTTATTTCGGTGTGTCTTTTATAAAAGACAAAAGAAAGTGAGTTATCCACAGCATTGTCCTTTACATGTCTTTTATGCTTGATATGATTATCCCAGACCACAAGAGATTCTCCGCTCCGGAAAATAGTTTTGTGGAAAAGAGTTCTTTCAAATAGTCGGTAATCGTTTAAGGTTTGGTCAATTAAAGTTATGGGTTTCTCGGCGGTGCTCAACAATGTGTGCTCGAAATATCGAACACAGATTGTTGAGCCTCGAGAGTCACGCGTAACAACGTGAGTCTTCTGACTCAACATTGCATCAGTAGGATTCTTAGGCGAACGTAGATTTGCGCCTTCATTCAGGCTTTAAATCAAAGTATTTCGGCCCTCGTTTTGGAGGTTGCCTCCACGTTCACCCCAAGCAGTCCTCACTTTTGTGAGCCGTCTGCGCAGTCTCTGCTCAGGCGGTTTATTGTTTCTGGAGGTGTGCAACGGCTCTGTTGAGCCATTTCACGCAAAAGCCGGCGCTACGCGCCGGCTTTGTTATTTACTGTACTCCGTGCTTCCCTCGAATCTTTGCAATTTCATCTTCTTCTGCCTTCATTTTTTTATCCTTCCCTACCGCAGCACGCTTTTTTAGATCTTCTTCTGGTAGTTTCACGAGCTCTAGTGTTTGCTTCTCAAGATACTCTGCCGTGTTTAATTTTGGGTTCTCTAGTACTTCTTCGAGAAGCGCATTGAGTACAAGACCAATTTTAGGATTTGGAGGCATCTTGGTAACTTCCATAATCTTCTTTCCATCTATCTTTAGCATTCCTACAGAAATTGGATCACGGAGAGCTTCCTCAACCATAGCCTTATATTTACGGAGGCGATACGGATTTTCTTTAGGACGTCCTGTACCAATACGATCACAGATACGGACATTCATAAGATTCCAGATATGCTCCTTCCCCACATTGGCAACCATACGGCGAACGGCCGATAGTGTGATTTGCTCTGTATCTGAGAAAAACATGTGCCAGCGCACGAGTTTCACGACATTTTCAATGGTTTTTGACGGAAAATTAAGGTTTTTAAGGATTTTTTCAGCCATACGTGCTCCAACCACTTCGTGGCCGTAGAACGTGAATTGGTTGGTTTCACGTGAAAACCTACGTGTTGCTGGCTTCCCTACGTCATGAAACAAGGCCGCCAAACGGATATCGAGTGGATATTTCTTGTCCGCTGAGTGCTGTGCGGTACGAAGAAGGTGTTCCCATACGTCATATGAATGCGCCTGGTTCTGCTCTACACCGTAGCTTTCCTCGAGTTCCTTGGCTATAAACGGAATAACACCGAGTTCACGGCTTAGAATAAGGGCGTTCATAGGTGTATCCGACATCATGATGCGTACAAATTCGTCACGAACTCGCTCTTTAGCTATATGGGCCAATAGTGGAGCGTGTGTTTTCAATGCCTCAAGGGTGTTTTTCTCTATAGCAAAGCCCAATTCGGCTGAAATACGAATTGCCCGCATGATACGAAGCGCATCTTCAGAAAGTCGTTCATGAGCGTCCCCTACTGTTCTTATAAGCCCGTCTTTAAGGTCATTCTGCCCGTTAAAGAGGTCTATGAGGTTTCCCGTGAAACTTCCCTCCTTTTCCCCTGTGAGCTGCAATGCGAGGGCGTTTATCGTGAAGTCGCGACGCTTGAGATCATCTTCAATATTTTTACTAAAGGACACACTATCAGGACGTCGTTTGTCAGAATACTCTGATTCAAGCCGAAAAGGCGTCACTTCAATGACTTTAAGTTTTTCGTCTGATGCTTCTTCGTTCACAACACCAACTGTTCCATAGGTATTTTCGTAAAATGTATGTGGAAACGTTGAAATGATTTGTTCAGGCGTTGCGTCTGTTGTTACATCCCAGTCTTTAGGGGTACGACCAATAATAAGATCGCGAACGCAACCACCGACCAAATATGCCTTAAAACCCTTATTTTCAAGGGTTTTAGTTACTTGTGAAACTTCAGAAGGGATAGAAAATGAAGTTTTTGACATATGTACAGAGCGTTAAAACCGACAATTTGTGCTCCCGGAGGGATTCGAACCCCCAACAACGGTTCCGAAGACCGGTATGATATCCATTTCACTACGGGAGCAACTGCTACATCATACTCGAAATACAAGATAAATCAAAAAATAACAAGGACTTTGAGTTTGTAATTCTTTGGTGTATATTAATTCCACTGCGGGTATCGTTTAGTGGTAGGACACGTCCTTGCCAAGGATGAGGTGAGAGTTCGATTCTCTCTACCCGCACATACGGTAAAAAGCTTCTCTATCTTAGAGAAGCTTTTTACGTCTGGCTCGGCTGTCTTTAAAAGTCTTTAATGCGTTTGTCGGACATATGACTTTTGTGTCGTGAGATAAAGTTTTAATAAAATTCAGTATCCACAACGTATTTTATAAAACTGTGGATAACTCTGGGGATAGTGTTTAAAAGACAGGACATCTAAAGTACAGGTTTTGGGTGTCTTTTGTCCTTAAAATCGCTTAATGAGGCCGTTATTTTACAAATCTGCGCATTCGGGTTGAAACCATAGAATATGTTACATATGTAACGTATAAGTGCGTTTCATGTGAAATGGGTGCACCCTCTTTATCTTTATTTTATGTGCTTTTAGCCATACTTAGAGCATGAAAAGATTTGTTTCAGCAAAACAGCAAAAGGGCCAATTGGGAGAATATCTTGCGTGCAAGTACCTTGTGGGTAAAGGTTTTCTTATTATTGAGCGTAACTATACCCAGAAGTGTGGAGAGGTCGACATTGTGGCACAAAAGGAGGGTGTACTGCATTTTATCGAAGTAAAGAGTGTTTCATGTGAAATGTTGGGTATGAGACCTGAAGAAAACATGCATTCTCTAAAACAAAGGAAAATGGCGAAGACGATAAGTGTCTATTTAATGTCTCATACAGTAAATGACTGGCAGTGTGATCTTGTCTGTGTGCACTTGGACGATGTAAAGAAGAAAGCGAGTGTCAAAGTTTTTTGGAATATTATCCTTTAAAATTAGATTTTTACCGACATTGTGCTAGTATGTGAAAGCTCTCAAAGTATTTCGGGGTGTGGTGTAACGGCTAACATGCTTCACTTGGGATGAAGTGACTCCGGGTTCGAATCCCGGCACCCCGACAAATGGAATCTAAAAAATTCACACGTACGATCGAAGATTTTGTCTGCGGCAATTGTGGAAAAGAAGTAAAAGGAAACGGATATACAAATCATTGTCCGGAGTGTTTGTGGTCTCGCCATGTTGATAAAAATCCTGGTGATAGGGCAGAGGAGTGTGGTGGATTGATGAAGCCGGTTGAGGTGGTGAAAGAAGGAAAAGGGTACGTGATCTTACACAAGTGTGCTCGCTGTGCTTTTGAAAGAAAAAATAAAGTTGCGGAAGCGGATAATTTTGAAACAGTTATTAAAATTTCAATAAAGCCAATTTAGAAAGTCGTCAAGTTATAAAAAGAAGGGAAGTGGAATATCTGGTTGACTATTTTTTTTTAGAATGTCTTAATTTGTTTTTACGTGAAAGATTTTAGACGTTCAGCTGGCCTTAGTAGGGGATTCTTTAGCTTTTAAAATTAAATACCTTAAAAATCAATCTGTGTCAACATTTTGGAACGGTTTTGACAGTATAAAAACGTCGTGACGCGTCACTAGTCGTTTTGCATACAGGCATATACTTTGAGTACGAAAGGAGAGTGTACACCTCGTTTCGTAAAATCTTAATAAACTAAATATATACATCTATGAAATTTGCAGATGCTCCAAAGCCAGCTCAGAAGCCAAAGCCAGCAACTCCAGTTCCTCCACAGGCTTAAGCTCAAGAAAACAGCGCCCACGTTGCCGTGGGCGCTGTTTTTTGTTACTATCGTTCTGCGGTATTTAAATATAGATATATGCGGGCGTGGTTTAATGGTAGAACGATTGCCTTCCAAGCAGTACGTCCGGGTTCGATTCCCGGCGCCCGCACCAATTGAAAAAAGTTTTTCTTATTGCGTGCCTTGCGGTTTTGTTGAGTACTCTATATTTTGCTGATTTTCGCACAAGAGAGCGTCTTGTGATTATCTTGTCGCCTCATTTTGATGATGCCGTCTTGTCTCTCGGTGGTTTTATAGCAAGTCAAAATGATCCTATGGTTGTGGCGACGATTTTTGGCGGTAATCCAAAGGAGATATTCTATACGGAGTGGGATCGTCTTTCGGGATTTACTGATAGTAATAAAGCGCTTCAGAACCGTGTGAGTGAAAATGAAGGCGCTCTTGCTTTGCTTGGTGCGAGTATAAATAATTACCAGTATTTTGACGGTCAGTACCGGACATTGGACGAGTCAAAAGAGATACAGGTGAACATGGTCCAAGATATTGAGGCGCTCATAGAAAAATATCGAGATAAGGAAATATCAATATATGCACCTGGAGGATTTGAGGCTGATCGGATTCATGTAGACCACAGATTGGTGTATAACGCTTTTGTCGATGTGTTAAAGAGAAACGATCAGTCACACGTACAGTTTTTTGTATATGAGGATTTTTATGATGCACGCCAGGCCTTGGCCGCGGAGTTTCCTGTTTTCAAGGATTATAAAAAGGAGTGGGGAGGTGTAGGGTTTAAAAAAGTAGTACAGCACATTGACGAGACAGATCTTGATACAAAAACAAGAGCAATAGAATGGTATTCTTCGCAAATCAAAGCTTTTGCAGCACAAGGTTTTGATATCGAGTCTATGGTTCGAAAATTTAATACAGAGCGTTGTAAGGATGACCTGTCAGTACCCTATGCTTGTGAAGTGGTGTATAAGGTGACAGAGCTTTAGATCTAAAAAAGTGATGGAATTGGCTTAAGCCATCAAAAACCACTGTGAGTACTTTTCTTTGACTTTTAAGCGGGGCAGTACTAGTATTGTTGACGTAGCGCTCTGTATGTATTGTGTGATGTCTGACCGGAGTTATGGTAACTACCATCCTACAAGATGGCCACGATAGTTCGATCCTATCCCTGTCGACCAGACTCGTGTAAGTTCACGGGATTCACAAAAATACATACTATGATTACTACATACCAAGTTGCCCCAAACGGCGTTGTTGAAAATGCAGAGCGATACGACCTTAGAAGGACGTTCGCACTATTTAAACTGATTTTCAAGAATTACTAATAAGGTAACTCAACAAGGTGCCAGTTCCGCAAGGAACTGGCCCTTTTACTATTCAAGAGGGAAGTGTAGGCAACAAAAAACCACCTATTAGGTGGTTTTTTGAGTAAATTACTTTACTGAGTCCTTGAGAGCCTTTGCCGCTCGGAACTTTGGAACCTTCATAGCTGGAACTGAGATTGCTTCACCTGTTCGAGGATTTCGAGCCTGGCGTGCCTTTCGCATCTTTACTGAGAAGATACCGAGGCCTGCAATTGAAACTTCATCACCCTTCTTCAATCCTGCTACGATAGAATCAAAAACCTTGTCTACAACCTGTTCTGCCTGAACCTTTGTTGTGTTCAATACTCCGTGTACTGCTTCTACGATTGCTGCTTTATTCATAGTATAAAATTACTGCTTAATAAATTACGTACTTTACCTCGCTCTACTTTCGTTGAGCATTTACATCTCGGTACCCGAGAAAAGGTTTGGTCTCTAATAATTATATAGGAAGCCATTTTTTAGGCAAATGGTGTAAATACGGCTCTGTTGACAACTGGGGATAAGGTGCGCGGGCAAAGCCATACAACGGCTCTGTTGGGCCATATTTTACACACACCCTCCTGCGACATTAATAGGTGTTCGGAAGGCTATCAAAAGTATAGTCAAACATCTTTTCGAAGGAATCTTTCACACACTGATTTTCAATAATGGTAATTATTAAATTTTGAAAATCAGTAATCGAAACCTTGTTTGCGTACAAAATTACCTGTGAAGGCATAAGAAAACCTTCTTTCATAGTCTTTCTTGTGACCATTCTCTCCTGATCTTTTTGTTTTAACACATCAATCGATACATCCTGCCTTAACGGGCCCACCATTTTGACTTTTATACCCAGAGCCGCCTGCTTCAGTATGTGTTCGCGCAGTATTCTCGTAACTTCTGGATTCTTATGATCAAGAAAGGACCTGAAAAGCTTAATATCTTGGCCGCACTCTAGAATATCAGCGTACATCTCCTTTAAACCATCAATGCCCTCCAAAAAGCGTATGTTTGGTTTCCCCGCAAGCAAATTGTACTGAGAGGTAAGCAGGCCGTAAGATTTAGAAAATCCCTCTGAGGCTAGGTCAGCCTTTTGCTTTTTTGTATCAACGATATTTTTAATCTTTACTGGGTGGGACGCTCTAAATAAGGCTATTTTGCCTAATTGATCATTCTTTTCAACGAGTTCAAGTTCCATTAACTGCTCTAGCACTTTGTAGGTAAGGGTTCTGCCTATGTTTGTTTTTGATGCAATTACCTTTGCACTGCAAAGTCCGGACGATAGAAGGTGGAGATAAATTACTGCGTGTTCTTTGGATAGTCCTGCTTCTGTTAAATTTCTTTCTTCAATATTTGTCATAGCCTTGTGACAGTATTAATCTTATAGTTCGTCGTATTCTAATATGTGTTTATATATAAGGGATTATAGCAGGTTATAGGGGTTAAATATATTGACATATCTATTCTATATGCTTTAATTAATAAAGATTAGAACATTACATATTGGTTTAGGCATGAGATTTTGTTTCTGAAATGATCAGTAATAAAATCTCATGCCTAAATACATCAACCTCACTCCGCACAGCATTCGCTTGAACAATGGGACCGAGTTCCCTGCTTCCGGCACGGTGGCACGCGTCACTGCGACCTACACCCCGTTCGACGAGAACGGTGTCTCCGAGGTTAAATTCGGTGAACCGATTGGCCTTCCGCCGCTGATCGACGGGGTTATCCTGATCGTGTCCGGCATGCTCGCGCAAGCAAGCAAACGGGCCGATTTGGTTTCACCAGCGACGGGTCACCCCGACTGCATCCGCAAGGACGGTCAAGTGATCTCGGTGCCAGGGTTCGTGCGTGCGTAGTGAGTAAAAGTCCTGTAAAAAGGTTTGAACAAAGTCCGGTTCTATAAAAAAAGGCATTTAGTAATGCAACTGCTTTTGAAAGAAAGTAACGGTCCCAAGTCCGTATAAATGCAGAGGGTAAATTTATTCACTTTCGACTGATGGGTCCAAAAGGGTGAAAAGTAGATGTTCTTTGAATACGTGGTACGGGTTGAATTTTGAGCGTTTGCAAAAGTTCTCAAAATTCAACCCATACACACATGCACCACAACACCATTGTTAAGTCGTTCCAACTGATCGTCGCCACGGTCATCGCTATCGGGGGCTGGCTGTTCGCGGCCAGCTTCGGAGCCGAAGTTCACGGGAGCTGGGGCCGCCCCCTCCTCGAGACTGTAAAGATCTTGGCATTCGCACCCCTAATTGGATGGTGGATTACAGGAGGTGATTCGGGCAAGAAATTTGCCTGGACAGCCGCCGTAGCGACGGTACTGGCGATCGGGTTCCGTAT
Organism: Candidatus Parcubacteria bacterium; assembly: GCA_039796155.1. Lineage (GTDB taxonomy): Bacteria > Patescibacteriota > Minisyncoccia > Phycocordibacterales > UBA6065 > UBA6065. The sequence continues at coordinate 8,557 of JBDKKJ010000002.1, read as the reverse complement.
TAGCGTGGAGCTTTACGAACCAACAGAAGACGCTATTGGTCTTCTTAATATGCCGGTGAGGTTTTGGATGATCCTCACCGGGATGCTGTGCTCCGTGCTGACGAGCGGTTTGTTTTGGCACAAGGCCATGGAGGGAATCGTTCCCAACAACCGCTAGCTCACAGAGCATTGTCATATGGATCATGACACAATTTAAAACGGCGAGAGACCATTCTTGCCAAACTTAATGCAGCTTCTTTCTTAAAAAAGAAACGGTCACAAGCCCGTATAAATGCAGAGTGAGTTCATTGTAATGGTGGTATGCATAAGCGCTTGTTTTTACTTAAGTAAGAATATGGGCTTATGCATACCATTAAAATTGTTAGTTTTATTCCAGCTATTCAAGCTCTACACTCCTCCGCTTCAAACGATCCAAAATTCATGCTGTGTTTGGCCATCCTCTTTGGGGGAGACCGCGCGGCCTGCTGCGACGAGGCAGCTGTCGTAGAGATCGATGGTCGTATTGCAGCGCTGGCATCCATTTCTCCTAATGGAGAAATGGACTCTGGGCAGCCCACGATTGTCGGACTCTATACACTGCCGGAGTTTCGCCGTAGATGCTTCGCGAAGGTTGCGTTACAGTCGGCAATTCACAGGATGCGCGAGAGGGGTTTTGCAAAGATAAGGCTAGACGCCCTTACCCGTGGGTCCTTGCGTGTAGTGGGCACTCTGCCTGTTGCTGATCGCGAACTATTGGAGGTTCACGACATGTCGGCATTCGGGGCTTGCCTCGAATGAAATATCCAGATTGTTCTGGGGTTTGCGAATTCAACTATAAAGTTCGCAGTTGTAACCGTCCAGAAATGGCGGTTTTACTTTGCAAAAAACACCGAGTGATCGGTGTTTTCTTTATGTTTTGTAGAGAGGGGATTACCGCGCGAATTCTGTAATTCTATTCTCGCGAATTAGAGTTACTTTAATTTCTCCTGGATACTTTAGATCCTGTTCTATTTTTTCAGCAACAGAGCGTGCCATGTTCTTTGCTTCGATATCATTTACTTGTTCTGGCTTTACGAAAATACGAATTTCACGTCCAGCTTGGAGAGCATACGCTTTTTCTACACCCGGCATAGATGTTGCGATAGCTTCGAGGTCCTGAAGACGCTTCAAATAGTTCTCTACACTGTCATGTCGTGCTCCTGGCCGCGCGCCTGATATAGCATCAGCCACCTGAACAATGATAGATTCCACTGTTTCATATGGATATTCATCGTGATGAGCCTGCATAGCCTTTATAATTGCCTCATCTGCACCGAATTTCTGGAGAATTCTGCGTCCAATCTCGACGTGTGAGCCCTGAACCTCGTGATCGAGCGCCTTTCCAATGTCGTGAACGAGGGCTCCGGCCTTTGCTACAGCTACGTTTGCACCCAATTCTTCAGCGATCATACCCGCAATATGTGCCATTTCAACTGAGTGTTGAAGTACATTCTGACCGTATGAGGTACGGAAATAGAGGCGGCCAAGGATAGCAATGATGCGTGGATCAAGATTCATCACACCAACTTCAAATGCTGCTTGCTCACCCTTTTCTTTAATAACTTTCTGAATGTCTTCCCGTGCCTTTTCTACAACCTTTTCTATCTTTGCTGGTTGAATGCGTCCGTCGGCGATGAGTGCCTCAAGCGCCATTCGAGCAACCTGACGTCGGATAGGGTCGAATGATGAGAGGACGATGGTGCCCGGAGTATCATCAACGATTACTTCAACACCTGTCATACGTTCAAAGCTTTTAATGTTGCGTCCTTCTTTACCAATAATCTTTCCTTTGATTTCGTCTGAGGCAATAGTAATGGTGGTAGAAAAAATGTCTGATGTAACTGCATTACCAAGGCGGTGAATTGCGGTCGCAAGAATATCTTTTGCACGTGCTTCGATTTTGTCTTGGTTGGCACGTTCGAGTTTCTGCATACGTACAACAAGGTCATCGCCGTATTTATTTTCAGTGGTCTTTATAATTTCTTCTTTTGCTTGAGCTTCGGTGAGGCGAGCGGTTGTTTCAAGTGTTGTCTGACGATCAAGAAGAAGCTTGTCAGCTTTTTCTTTAATAGCGCGAATTTCAACAGCTTTTGATTTTATTGACTCGACTTCTGAGTCGAGGTCCGCCTGACGCTTTTCGAGTCCGTCTTCTTTCTTTATGAGGCGTTCTTCAACAACCTTTGCCTTCTCTTCCTTTTCTTTAATTTCCTGACGCAATTCCTTCATAGTCTCCGCGGCTTTTTCCTCTGCTTCGAGAACTACTTTCTTTGCTGCTTCCTGCGCTTCGACTTCCATTTTCTTTATCTCGAGTTCCATTGAACCTCGTTTACCGAGTGAAATAATGAGGCGAAGATAATAACCTAAAGCGATACCGCCGATCCCAACAAGGGTAGCGATAAGTACGACAATTTTTAATGACATGTTCTTAAGAGGTCGTCTGCTTTTTGTCTGTATGAAAAGGGAAGTGTGTCTGCGTTACGAGGGAGAAAAGTTGCTGTTCAAGAGAGTGAAAGGCGTCCGACCTGAATTTAAAAGTGGTAACGACCTCATACTACATAGAAAGGGTGGGGGTGGCAAGAGAAACAAAAATCACCGGTTGTGCCGGTGATTTTTGTTTAAAATTTTTTAGCTGAGAATCTTGTCCACGATTCCATACTTTTTTGCCTCTTCTGCATCCATAAAGAAATCTCGCTCAACATCTTTTTCCATTTGAGCGACTGTTTTGCCTGTATTGTCGGCAAGCATTTTGTTAAGTCGTTCTCGAGTTTTCAAAATGTGCTTTGCAGTAATTGCGATGTCTGTTGCCTGACCTTCAACTCCTCCTGATGGCTGATGAATCATGACTTCTGCGTTGGGAAGAATGTAACGTTTTCCTTTTTTACCTGCTGAAAGAATTACTGCACCCATCGATGCTGACATTCCGATGCACACAGTTGAGACGTCGTTCTTGATGTGGTTCATGGTGTCGACGATTGCGAGACCTGCAGTCACTGATCCTCCAGGAGAATTTACGTACAGAGAAATGTCCTTCTTTGAATCTTCAGATTGAAGGAAGAGGAGTTGTGCGATGACAGTGTTTGCAACCGCGTCATCAATCGGACCTGCGAGGAAAATAATATTCTCTTTAAGAAGTCGTGAATAAATATCGTAGGCGCGTTCACCCAGGGTTGTTTTCTCGATGACTGTTGGAATGAGTATAGACATATAGTGTGTTATTAATTTCTGTGATTAAGGGATAGCGAAACAATATACAAAAAGAGAGGGAAGTGCAATACGTTCTATATGTTTTGACTCTCGTGTGAAACTCCCTATACTGTTACACATGAGGTTACATCGCTTTTATATTACTCAGCCGATCGTCCGAGAGGGTGTCAACCACTTCTCGAGCGACTCTCTTGTCCATCAATTGAGTCACGTTTTCAGGTTGCACGAAGGAGATAAAGTCATTTTCTTTGATGGTACGGGCGTAGACTGCGAATGTGAGATTGTTTCACTCGAGAGGTCTGAAGTTGTGTTTCGTGTTGTTGAAACATATTCTGTGAAACCGCACTCTGAAACAAAAGTAGTTCTTGCTCTCTCTTTAATAAAGAAAGACAACTTCGAATGGGTTATACAAAAGGGTACTGAACTCGGTGTCTCTGAGTTTGTCCCTTTGATCTCTGAGAGAAGTGAAAAGAAAGGTTTGAATATGGAACGAGCGAACAAGATACTTGTTGAGGCAATCGAGCAATCGGGACGAAGTGATGTTCCTACAATTCGTGAACCGCAGACATTGGCAGATTTCCTTGCCGAAGAAAAAAGAGATGTTGTCGCTTTTCATGTGATGGGAGAAATGTTTAAAAAAGAAATTGTGCCGGTCGCGGGTGAAGTGGTCTTGTGTGTCGGACCAGAGGGTGGGTGGTCAGATAAAGAGATTGAAATGTTTAAAGCAAAGAATGCGAAGGTTGTGTCGCTCAATACTCCAGTGCTTCGAGCAGAGACCGCGGCGGTTGCGGTGTCTACATTATTTTTAGTGAAGTAGAAATGGTGTCGGCGCGCACGCGTGAGCAAGCCTCCGCAAATAAAAAATCCGTCAAGGCTTTCTTTGACGGATTTTTTGTTGAGGACGGGCGCAGCGACGCGTGCGCGCCGGAACCTATTTCTGCTTCTCCAAGAATTCGAACACTGCCTGATTTACGAGGATGTGTTCAAAGTATGAGCGAGCTCGGTCGAGGTCTACATTTTTGTGATGTTCCTGTGCGTGCTTAACTTCATCTTCAACTTTCTTTTTATCTGCAGAAATCTTTTCTTCCTTGGCGATATGAACGATTGCGAGATCAAGTTTCACTCGCTTAACGGCATCCGCTCTCCACTCCTTCTTAAGTTCGTCGGCTGATTTCTTGAGGTGCTTGAGGTAGTCATCAAACTTGAGACCCATGCGTTCGATGTCGTGCTTCATCTGTTCTGTCATTCGTCCAAGTTCTGATTCGATGAGTACTTCTGGAACAACTACTTCGACATCCTTTGTGAGTGCATCAACGAGTTCGAGTCGCTTCTTCTCGTGAGCCTTGTGCTCCTTTTCCTTGAGCATATTTTCCTTGAGCTTTGTTTTGAAGTCTGCGAGGTCTGTAAATTCACCGAGAGTTTTTACAAATTCTTCAGTCAATTCAGGAAGCTTCTCATCAGCCTTCATTCCGTTTGCTGAAGCGTAGTTCTTCTGGATGCTTTCAATGGTCTTATTAAACTCTTCGTCGCTCACGGCAAGTGCTTCAGATTTCTTTGAGTTTTCTTTTACCGCAATCTTCTTGTAGTCCAACTTTTTTACTTCAGGCACTACCGCGGTAACGATAGTGAATTCAAGAGGGTTCCCTTCAGCAATTTTTGTAATAGAAACTTTTGGATGGCCGATGGCATCAATCTTTTCTGCCTCAAGAATGTGTCCGTATGCGTGTGAGATCGCGTGTTCAGAAGCCTCTCGCATAATCGCAGCGATACCAATTTTATCCTTTACCATTTTTTCTGGCGCAGCTCCTTTTCGGAAACCAGGGACGGTAACTTCTTTTTGAATGTCGGCGAGTGTTTCAGAAATTGCTTCCGCGAATTCCTTTGCACTAACCTCGCTCTTAATTTCAACTTCTCCTGTTTCAGGAAGCTTCTTTATCGTTGCTTTGTATGAATGTGTGTGTGACATGCTCTATATATTTAATGTGTTTGCCAGTCTATCTGCAAAGGCTTGTTTTGTCCATAAAAAAACCTCTGGATACCAGAGGTTTTTTATTCCTACGTAGAGAGGATTAGATAGAGTCGAGGCCTGAAAGATCGACGCTTGCAGCATCGTTTGCTGTGAGATCAGCATCGATTGAGCTAATTTCATCAGACTTTGATACAGGAGCTACTTGTGAGACTTCTGTTTTTGGTGCTGTAACAGGGGCTGATGTGGCTGTATTACCTCCCCATACGTAGAATGCGCCCACAACAAGGAGAACGACTATGACTACGATACCGATAACTGGTCCGAGCGATTTCTTTGATCCTTCTACCGGTACTTGAGGTTGAATTGGGTCCATGTGATTATTCGTTGTTATGTTTTATAAGTTACTGAACGTTTGTTGTCGTCGCTACGGGCTTTACGCTTGCCTGAAGAGTCTTGAGGGTAGGAAGGATACTAGAAAGGCTTTCCTGTGCTGACTTGATTGAACCCTGGGCCGCTTTTACCGATGTCTTGATTGATTCAGCTGTGTCGCGCGGTGTTGTTGTTGAGATCTGGATTGATGAGATTGCATTAACAGAAACCTGTGCCGCCTCAATCTTTACTTGTGCTGCTGTTACTGCCGCTCGAGCATCTGAGGTATTTGCACCAGCTGTTTCAAGCTTTGTGAGACGTGTCTCTATCTTTGTTCGGACTTCATTAAGTCTGCTAACGGCCTGGTTGAGGCGTTCAATTGAATTTCTGAGAACATCTCCGAGTCGTGCTGATGCATCAGCCTTGATTTCACTCTTTTTGTCTTTGAGTTCAGACTTCTTTGCCTCGATTTCAGCTTTAATAGATTCTCGCTTTGCTTCCATACCTGCCTTGCTTGTTGAAGCAAAAGCCTTTACCTCCTCTCGCTTTGCCTCACGTTCTTCTCGTGTAGATGATGCCATTGCTCGAATTTCATCTCGCTTTTCACCAATCTCTCTTCGTGTTGTTGAAGCAAAAGCTTTCATTTCTTCACGCTTTTCACCAATTTCACGGCGAGTTGTTGATGCGATAGATCGAACTTCCTCACGCTTTGCATCCATAACTTTTCGAGCTTCCGCGCGCGCTTCTGGTCGAACCTCTGCACGAACTGCTCGTGTCTCAGGTACGCCTAATGGCTTTACTTGAGCGGTTACTTCTACTGTGTTAGACACTTCCTGTGCCTGAGCCGAGAATGCTCCAACGGCCGCGAGCGCCGATGCTGTTAAAAATATGAGTGTTTTTTTCATGATGAATTTTAGAGACGCACGGTTAAAGAGTCCATTGTGCGTCATTCACTCATTATACACCTAAACAAAAACCCGCAATCTATGATTGCGGGTTTTTTTTGTTCTAAATTACTCTAATTTTAAGCGTCGAGACGTGGGCGATAGTCTTTATCGTAGCGTTCAATACTTTCATTTACGATTTTTATAGCCTCTTCTGGTCCCACAAAGATTTCTACAATACCAGTACCATGCTTCTTAAGGGCTTTGTAGTTCTCCCAGTAGTATTTGGTCTCAGTTTGGAAGTATTCACCAAGATCTGCATAGGTTTTGATGTGTTCTACGCGCTTGTCACCTGCCAAAACAGCAATAATCTTGTCGTCTACCTCTCCGTTGTCGATAAACTTCATAGCACCAATAATACGTGCTTCTACAAGGGCTCCTGGAACAAGAGCTTCGGTAAGACCAACAATTTCAATATCAAGTGGGTCATTATCGAGGTCCCAGGTAGCTGGGATTGCTCCGTAGGTGAATGGATATGCGAGAGAAGAGTATCCAACACGGTCGAGCTTGAGCTGACCTGATTCGGTAATAATCTCGTATTTGTTAATAGAACCAGACGATACTTCTACAACACTGTTAACGATTCCTTTCTTTTCGTCTGCAAATGCCGGAAGCACGTGCAAGAGGTTATACATGAACTTCGAAGGCTTGTGATTTATATTTGCCATGTGTTAAGAGCTTACTATTATTCAGTTTTTGGAGTTTCTTCTGTAACAGGAGCGGGAGCTGAAGCAACTGGTCGAATATCAATTTTCCAACCAGTGAGCTTTGCGGCAAGGCGCACATTCTGTCCGCCTTTACCGATAGCAAGTGACTGTTCAGAGTCTTTTACTTCAACAGTTGCGGTTTTTGCAACTTCGTCGAGCGTAATGTTTGAAGGTTTTGCAGGTGAAAGTGCATCGGTGATGAACTTCTTTGGGTCTGCTGACCACTCAATAATGTCGATTTTTTCACCACCAAGTTCTGAAGTAACTGTTGTTACACGAACGCCTCGCTGACCAACAAGTGAACCAATAGGATCAATGTGTGAGTCGTTAGACATAACCGCAATCTTTGATCGTGAGCCTGCTTCGCGGGCTACAGCCTTCACTTCTACGGTTTTATTAGCAATTTCTGGAGCTTCAATTTCGAAGAGTTTCTCGAGGAACTTTGGATGAGAACGAGAGAGTTTAAGGAAGACGCCACGAGGAGATTCTTCTACACGGAAGAGGTATGCTCGGATTCGTTCACCCTGTTTAAAGTGTTCGCTTCGAATCTGTTCTTCAAAAGGAAGAACACCCGTTGCACGACCCATATCGATGAATACAGTACCGCGTTCAATGCGCTGAACTGTTCCAGATACAATATCTCCTTCACGCTTTCCATATTCACTGAGGACAGAAACCTTTTCTGCTTCACGAATCTTCTGGATGATGACCTGCTTGGCTGTTTGAGCAGCAATTCGTCCGAAATCATCCTTTGGTTCAAGAGGGAAGAGCATTTCTTCATCGAGAGCAATATTTTTCTTTATCATACGAGCCTCATCAATCCAGATATGATGTTCTGAGTTGTAGCGAACTCGTTCGTCCTCTGGTGGAAGCTCAGGCATTTCCTCTTCTTCTGGAACGTCGATAACCTTTGTGTCATCAACAGCAATCTTTACCTGAAAGAATTCAGTAGCACCAGTATCTACGTTGAAAGTAGCTCGAACGATCTGTCCGCGCTTTCCATATTCCTTTTTATAGGCTGTAGCTAGGGCCATTTCAATGGCTTCTAGGATCTTTTCCTTTGGAATACCTCGCTCTTCTTCGAGCTGGCCAAGTACTGAATGAATTACTTTTAGGTCGAACATCATATGATTATATATAGGCTATTAAGCAAGAAAGTCCGCCCGGAGGGCGAACTTACATACATATATAGTATGTTTTTCTGTTGTTTTTGTCAAATAGGGTCGGTGAATTCTCCCCTGAAGTGCAATGACAACGAACATACCCGTACGGTACGCTAGAAGTGTTTAATCACTAGCAACCATACGGGTATGTATTCACATATTAACCGCGACAGAAGAGTTGCG
>JBDKKJ010000001.1:0-4992 GCA_039796155.1 Candidatus Parcubacteria bacterium | reverse complement strand
ACATCGACTTCAACTGTTGGATTACCTCGTGAATCGAGGATTTCTCTTGCCCGTACTTCCTTTATTACTCCCATGTGTTTTTATATTACTAATTCTAAGACTGCCATTATATACGTTTCGGCGCTTTAGGGAATACTAGACATGCTATACTTTTTCATATGAAAATAATCTTACGAATTGTCATTGTGGCTCTTGCTATTATGGGTCTTCCAAGGTTTATTCCGGGGATATCGGTCTCTAGTTTCTATTATGCGCTCCTCGCTTCGGTTGTTATTGGTTTAGTGAACCTTTTGATAAAGCCACTTATTACTTTGGCAACTCTACCAATCAATGCGCTCACCCTGGGACTCTTCGGTTTGTTGGTAAACGGGGGATTGCTCTGGTTGGTAGCTCTCTATGTTCCTGGATTCTCTATCTCTACCTTTATGGCCGCATTTTTAGGTGCACTTGCAGTCGCGGTCATCAATTGGATTGTCTCAAAGCTCTAATTTGACGCAACCCTTTCTTTATTTCGTTATTTGAGGTAAGGTAGGAATCTAAATACACAACTATATGGCATTTATCGACGAAGTATCATTTCACGTAAAGGCGGGTAAAGGAGGCGACGGAGTCGTACGCTGGTTACATGAAAAAGGTAAGGAATTCATGGGTCCTGCGGGAGGAAACGGTGGAAAGGGAGCCGATGTCTACATCGAGGGTATTCGTGATATCAGCGCGCTTATAAACTACAAGAACATCAAGATTCTTGAAGCTGAAAACGGTGGAAACGGTGACAAGAAGTCTATGAATGGTCGCGATGGTGATGATCTCATCTTGAAACTTCCCGTCGGTTCTATTGTCTACAATCACGACACGCTTCAACAGCATGAACTTCTCAATGAGGGTCAGCGTATTCTTATTCTTAAAGGAGGTCGTTACGGTCTCGGAAATGAACACTTCAAAGGTTCTACTAACCAGCGCCCAGAACAGACCACTGAAGGTCGCACAGGTGAAGAGGCTGATATTACAATTGAACTTCGCCTTGTAGTTGATGCCGGTTTTGTTGGATTCCCAAATGCAGGTAAATCATCACTCTTGAACGCTCTTACTAATGCAAAGTCAAAAGTAGCGAGCTATCAATTCACCACACTCGAACCAAGCCTCGGTGAAATGCACAAATTTATTCTTGCTGATATTCCAGGACTTATTGAAGGTGCATCAGAAGGTAAAGGACTTGGAGATAAATTCCTCCGCCACATTGAACGAACTAAAATGCTCATTCACTGTATCTCTCTTGAAAGTGATGATCTTGCTCGTGACTATAAAACTATTCGAAAGGAACTCGAAGCTTTTGATCCTAGCTTGATTACAAAGAAAGAAATTCTTCTCCTTACAAAGAACGATTTGATTGATGAAAAGACTCTTAAAGCAAAGATAAAAGAGGCAAAGAAGCTTAATCCAGACGTATATTCTGTCTCTGTTATTGATGATGCGCAGACTAAGGTCCTCAAAGACGACTTGGTAAAGATGCTTCGTGGGATATAATACTGGGGATGAAAACCTATAAGACTACGATAGGACTCGAGATACATGCCGAATTGAAGACACAGACAAAAATGTTCTGTGATTCTAAGAATGATCCATTTAATAGCGCACCAAACGCCAATATTTGTCCTGTCTGCATGGGACACCCTGGGACGTTGCCTGTAATAAACAAAAAAGCTGTTGAATCGGTTTTGCGTGTTGGAGTTGCTGTGGGTGGAGAGCTTGCTGACTTTACTGAATTCGACCGTAAGAACTATTTTTACCCAGACATTCCAAAGGGCTACCAAATCTCTCAATATAAATATCCTCTTGTTAAAGGTGGGGAGCTCGCTGGTGTAAAACTTACACGTATTCATCTTGAAGAAGATACGGCCTCATCGAGCCATGACACAGGAGATTATTCTCTTGTTGATTTCAATCGTGCGGGCGTGCCACTCATGGAGCTCGTGACTGAACCAGTCATTCATACTGCTGAAGAGGCGGGTAATTTCGGACGTGAACTCCAGCTCCTTATGCGAACCCTCGGAGTTTCAGAGGCTAACATGGAAAAAGGTGAAATGCGCCTTGAAGTAAATCTTTCTATTTCTGATACAGATAAACTCGGAACAAAAGTTGAGGTCAAAAACATTGGTTCGTTCAAAGCTGCTGAAAAGGCAATTGCATATGAAATCGCTCGACATACACAGCTTCTCGAAGCAGGTGAAAAGATCGTCCAGGAAACTCGTGGTTGGGACGATGAAAAAGGAAAGACATTCTCACAGCGAAAGAAGGAGGATTCTCATGACTATCGCTATTTCCCAGATCCTGACCTACCTAAACTTAAAATCTCAGAAATCCCTGAATTTTCAAAGGAAAACCTCGCTAAAACCCTTCCGGAATTGCCATGGGAAAAGCGTGCTCGATACGGTGCTTTGGGCCTTAAAACAACAGATGTCTACATCTATGTGACTATTCCAGAAGTGGGGGCGTTTTTCGAGGCTACTGCACAGGCTTTGGGTAATAAGAAAGAATCAGTACTCTTGGCTTCAAACTATATATCTACAGACATTCTTGGTCTTATAAAAAAGAAGCACGGTGAAGGAAAAGAAGGTGAAATTTCTATACTTCCTTTCGGAGCGAAAGAATTTGCAAAACTAGTTGGAATGATTGAAAAGAAGGATGTGTCATCGCGTGGAGCGAAGGATATTCTTGGCTTCATGTTTGAAACAGGTGGAGATCCAGAAAAAATTGCCAATGAAAAGCAGTTAATACAGAAAAGTGATGAAGGTGCTGTAAAGAAAATAGCTGAAGAAGTACTTAAAGAAAATCCTCAAGTAGTTCTCGACTATAAGAGTGGCAAAGTCGCCCTCCTTCAGTTCCTCATTGGACAGGGAATGAAAAAATCAAAGGGATCAGCTAATCCTGAAGTTTTGAAGACAGCATTCCTCTCTCTTCTTTCATAATGAAGACACGAATTTTAATTCTCGTTGGCGTTTTTGTTTTAGGGTTAAGTTTGGTTTTGTATAAAAATGTACATGCACCGGTAGAGGTAGTAGGGGAATCACTTGTACGTGACGTACAGAAGCGTACTGAGGTTTCTTTAAATGGAACCACGTTTTCTGCATATGTATCTGATACGGAAAAGCTTCGTGAAAACGGATTAAGTGGCTTTAAAGGGCTCTCTGATAAGGAGTTGATGCTTTTTAAATTTGATAATGATGATACGGTAGGGTTTTGGATGAAGGATATGCTTTTCTCAATCGACATTGTGTGGGTCGATAGTGCTATGAAAGTTATCTCTATAGAGAAAAATGTTTCGCCAGCTACATTTCCAAAAGTTTTTTATCCAGCGAAACCTTCCCGATATGTTTTGGAACTTGCTGCTGGCATAACCGAACGCATCGGAACAAAAATTGGAGACACGCTTACAATTTCTGGTGGGAAATAATTTTTTTGATAATAAGTTGGTGGGAAAAGCCGCGTTTCAGACGCGATTTTTTCTGTAAAATTATTCTATTCATTTTTTTTCGAGAGGGTAAGAGGGTTTTTTTCTAAAAAAACTAAAAGACATATTCTAAATTGCATTGAAACCACAATGTATAATCGACGTCCTTTAATATCAGTCTAGACAAAGAATGGCACCTGTATCGTAACGAAAAAAATCGCATAAAAAATATTTTTTTATAGTGTGAGCTCATGTAAAATGAATCAGCTTTAAAAAATTATTAACCCTGCGCCCAGACCATGAATATCTTTATCACAAAACGAGACGGAACAAAGGAACTCTTCAATGCGGATAAAATAAATCGTTCAATTGAACGAGCTTCCGCCGGTTTGGCCGATCCTGTTTCTATGGTGACGCAGATTGCGACTGACACGCGCCTTACCATGTACGATGGTATGACGACAGAAGAACTCGACAAGGCGACAATCAACGCCGCGATTCAGAATATTAAGGATGATCCTGATTTTGATAAGGTTGCCACACGTCTTTTGCTCAAGACTGTGTATAAGAAAGTATTTGGTGATTATGATACTGAAGATTTTCAGGATCTTAAGGCAAAGCACCGCGCAGGTTTCTTTGACTATATAAAGAAGGGTGTAGCAGAAAACCGACTTCATCCTGACATGGCGTCAAAATTTGATCTCAATCTCCTTGCAGATACTCTTGCTGTTGAACGAGACGACATCTTCCTTTACTCAGGTCTCGACGGCTTGATGAATCGTTACGCAATTAAAGACATGAAGCAGAATATTACTGAGACTCCTCAGTACTTGTTCATGCGTATTGCGATGGGGCTTTCATATAACGAAACAAATCCTACAGAATGGGCAATTCGTTTCTACAAGAAAATGTCGAGACATGATTTCATTGCTGGAGGTTCTACGAATCTCGCGGCAGGAACAAACCGACCATCACTCTCAAACTGTTTCCTTATGGAAATGCATGATGACATGGAACACATCGCAAAGTCTGTTGCAGACGTGATGCTTCTTTCAAAAAGCTCAGGAGGTATCGGTCTTTCAATCACAAAACTTCGCGCATCAGGTTCTCCTTTGAAGTCGAACTTCGGTGGAGCATCAACGGGTCCTACAACATTTGCAAAAGTTGTTGATACAGCGATTCGAGCTATTCAGCGTGGAGGAAAGAAGAAGGGTGCACTCTGTTTCTATATGGAGAACTGGCATCTCGACTTCCCAGAATTCATCGACTGGAAGCACAATGCGGGAGACGACTATCTCCGCATGCGAACAGCCAACACTGCAGCATTCCTTTCTGACGAATTCATGAAACGTGTTATTTCAGGCCAGGAATGGTACATGTTCGACCCCGCAGAAACTCCAGACCTCAACGAACTCTACGGTGCTAAATTCTCTGAAAAGTATAAAGAATACATCGCAAAGGCAGAACGTGGAGAGATGCGAACTTTCAAGAAAGTTCCTGCTTCAGAACAGTGGCGACAGATTTTGACATCACTCCAGTCAACA